>NZ_BAABWW010000001.1:0-680292 GCF_040362795.1 Thalassotalea sp. SU-HH00458 | reverse complement strand
AAGAGAAAAGGCTATCCTAACGGATAGCCTTTTTTTGTGCGTGTCTTTTGATTACCCGCATGCGGTGTTATTTCTATCAAGATATAAAGATATGTCAGTGTGAAATACACGCTCGACACGAAAGAGACCTCTTGTTGCCTACAGCATAGTGATCATATTTCTGGGACGGAAAGCCTGTTTCTGTGCTTGAAACGCTGAACAGCTAGTTCTATAAGTATCCCTGCTTTCGAAACATTCGGCCTTTCATGTAAGTAAATTGTGATGCCACTGATAAAAAGTATCTGAGTGTGCTTGTCATTAGATGAGAGTAGGATATTGCTAGGCTTTTATACCAGCAAATTTTTAGCCAAAAAATCACTCTAACCGTTGGCTTTTCCAAAAGTAATACTTGTTCTAACTAGGTTCAAATTTAGATTTAATCAATACATGAAAAGATATATCGGTTAAAATAAAGGAATGAATAAAATGACTACGTTGGAATATTTGTGACAGATACAAGTAAACGACTCAATAAATTTATCAGTGAATCAGGTTATTGTTCCAGAAGAGGGGCTGACAAATTAATAGAGGAAGGCCGAGTTAAAATAAACGGTTTGATCCCTGAGCTTGGTACTAAAGTATACCCAGGTGATAGCGTATCTGTTGATGGTAAAAAAATTGGGGCTATGCCTGCGAATAAATCTGATCGTGTTTATATTGCTTATCACAAACCTATCGGTATTACTTGTACGACAGAAAAACATGTAAAAGGCAATATCATTGACGCTATTGGTCACAAAGAACGTATCTTTCCTATAGGTCGTTTAGATAAACCTTCTGAAGGTCTTATTTTCTTAACGAGTGACGGAGATATAGTCAATAAAATTTTAAGGGCTGAGAATGCTCATGATAAAGAGTATATTGTTACTGTTGATAAACCTATCAGTGAACGCTTTGTGCAACGTATGTCACGCGGTGTACCAATTCTCGGCACCATTACTAAGCCTTGTATCGTAAAGCCACAAAGTAAATTTGTTTTTAGAATTATTTTAACTCAAGGTTTGAACCGCCAAATAAGACGTATGTGTGAGTATTTAGATTATGAGGTAAAGAAATTAAAACGCTCTCGGATAATGTCTGTCGAACTGGGAAAATTAAAACCTGGTGAATGGCGAGATTTAACTGCTCAAGAGATGAATGAGATCAATCGTGCGGTGGCGACATCAACTAAAACTGCGAAAAGCGTTGAAAATAGCTCCGAAAGCCAACTGTCTGTTGAACCGCCAAATAATAAAAGTACAGCCAGAAACGGCAAAGTAATTTTGCATAATAAAAAGGTAAAAAAACCGAGTGCTAAAACTCGGTTAACCTTAAAAACTAAAAACTAAAATATCCCTGAATAGCTATAATGCAGGGTTAAGTTTCATTACTGATTAAGTAGGTTAGCAGGTGAATATTGATCAGTTAACACCTTTGTATCATCAGACCAATCTTGTTCTTCAGATGTTGAGGTCATATTGCTAGATATTTGGGCGATGTCGACCCCAAAGGTTGATAACTGCTTTGCTAATTTTTTAACTCTTTCCACAATTACTTCGCCTGATGGCAAGGCACTGTTAGCAGTTAAAATAATTCGATTACTATTTTTTCTATTTCTGACATTAAAAAAATCACCAAATACTGCTTTATAGGTTGCGGATTCGTGGGCATATAACTCACTAACTGAGAATGTATTAGCAGATAAAACACCATTTTCAGATAGTAATGTTTTTGTTTCCTGAAGAAATTCTTTGGTCATTAAATGCTCAGGGATATAATCGCCATTAAAAGCGTCTAAAATAATCCAGTCATACTTTTGTTTTTTTAAAGCGGCTCGTTTTACGAATATACGGCCGTCTTGTACCTTGCTGGTAATATTGTCATTTTCAAAAAAACTGAAATATTGACGTGCAACTTTGATCACTGCTGGGTCGATTTCAATATTTTCAATCTTAGCGTTCGGATACAGCTGGTGCAGCGTATTAGACATAGTGCCACCACCTAAACCAACAATTAAGATGTTTTCAGGCGGATTATCCAGTAATAATAAACTAGAAAATAACAACTTAGTGTAATTGAAAACTAATTTGTTAGGGTTGTTTTTATATAAGCAACTTTGGTTAGTTTTACTTGTTTTTACATTAAACTTTAAGCAACGTAAGTTGTAATTATCTTCGACAATAATATTACGATAAAGCGAACGTTCCTTATGAATAACGTTTGCGAAGGATATACCCGATACACTAAATAATAAGCAAATTAATAATAGTTTATTCATGTACAGCTCCTGCCAAATCGTTAACGGGTTTGCTTGAATATTTGTCAAAAGTTATCGCGATAATACCAAAAATCATCAATGCTAAACTGAAGGTTAATATAATGGCATTTACTTCAAAAAATAAGACGAAATAAAAAGAAGTAATGATGGTACCTAATGCACTTCCTAAGGTGGAAACGAAATATAAAACGCCCGCTACTTGGCCACTTCTTTCTTTATCGGTTACCAGTAAACGTACTGAATAAGGAGAGATCATTCCCAAAATAATGGTAGGAATAAAAAACAATGCCATTGATGCGGTAAGAGAGCCATAGCGACTGTCTTCAATATTGAGAAAGATGAATTCCATCATAGGACCTGACCATAAAACAATTGGTAATACAGTGACGCCTGCGAAAAGAAAAATTAAGCCATATCGGGTTAAGGAAGCATTTTTAGTGGAAAGTTTCCCACCAATTAAATAACCGAATGAAAGGCTAAGCATGAATACAGTGATAATACTGCCCCAAATATGAACGCTACTGCCAAAAAATGGCGCTAGAATACGTCCACCTAACAACTCGATGCCCATAATACTAAAGCCACTTGAAAAAGCGAGAAGATAGATTAAAGCGTTTTGGAAGTTAATATTTTTCAAATTTTCACACAAATATAAAAGGTTAGCGAGATAAATATATTAACCTTAAGCAGTGATGAGTGGCTAGCGATTGTTTCAAAGACATTCTTAAAATAAGAAAGAAATATTAACAAAATCAGGTCCGATATATTCAATAACCAACATCATACATGTATCAGGACAGTGATATGAAATGCTTTAAGCAGAGAAATTTGTCGAATAGTCTATGGCTTAGCTTAATATTGACGATGACTTTTATTAATAACTCAATAGCAAATGCTGTTTCTATTAGTAAAAACAATCAAAATATTGAAGTATCGGAACGCTACGAAAGTGAAGATTGGACATTAATGTCTATTACGGGAAAACCTGTCACCTTATCAGAATATCAAGGTCAGCCAGTACTTTTAGTCTTTTGGGCTACATGGTGTCCATATTGCAAAAAGCTATTACCTGGCATTGCTGAGCTCCATGAAAAGTATCAATCTCAAGGATTAAAAGTGATTGGCGTAAATATTAAAGAAGATTGGCAACCTGCAATTTACTGGCGGAATCACGGTTATCAGTTCGATACGGTACTTGATGGTGATGATATTGCGAATAAATATGGAATAATAGGAACGCCAGGGCTGGTATTTATCTCACCTAAAGGCAAAGTATTAAACGTTGCTCATTTTTCTGATCCTAGTCATCCATCATTAGAAAAATTTGCCCAACATTTTCTCAGTGACCCATTAAAAACTGTCTCTGAAAATTAAGGTAATAAAAAACGGACAACCCAGTGTCCGTTTTAAATTGCAAAGCCAATTATCTACAGGGTAAAGTGTGAGTTAGTTTTCTAACATTGGCTTTAAGAATCTTGCGGTATGTGAGGTTTTATGTTGCGCGATTTGCTCAGGCGTACCTGTCGCTAATATTTCACCACCACCAGAGCCACCTTCAGGGCCAAGATCAACGATCCAATCTGCCGTTTTAATTACATCTAAATTATGTTCAATCACTACGATAGTATTTCCATGATCACGCAAACGATGAATGACTTGAAGTAGTTGCTTGATATCATGAAAATGTAAGCCCGTAGTTGGTTCATCAAGAATATAGAGGGTTTTCCCCGTATCGCGTTTCGAAAGTTCTTTAGAAAGCTTAACTCTTTGTGCTTCACCACCAGATAGGGTTGTAGCTGATTGTCCAAGCTTAATATAACTTAAACCCACATCCATCAAGGTTTGCAACTTACGTTTAACAGCTGGAATGGCTGAAAAAAATTCTAAACCGTCTTCAATGGTCATATCGAGCACTTCGTGAATATTTTTGCCTTTATATTTCACCTCTAATGTTTCTCGATTATAACGCTGACTTTTACAAACATCGCAAGGTACATAAACATCAGGTAGAAAGTGCATTTCTACTTTGATTAAACCATCACCTTGACAAGCTTCACATCGTCCGCCTTTTACATTAAAACTAAAGCGGCCTGGCTTATAACCACGAGATCGTGCTTCTTGTGTACCAGCAAAAATATCACGAATATTAGTAAATATTCCGGTGTAAGTAGCGGGGTTTGAACGCGGTGTTCTACCTATTGGGCTTTGATCAATATCGATAACTTTATCGAGTAACTCTAAGCCTTCAATTGATTGATGAGGAGCAGGTTCTTGGGTGGTTGCACCATTTAATTCAATGTGAGCAAGCTTATACAAAGTATCATTGATCAAGGTTGATTTTCCTGAGCCAGAAACACCTGTGATACAAGTCATCAAGCCGTTTGGAATGGTTAGATCAACATTCTTTAAGTTATTCCCTGTGGCACCAAATAATTTCACTACATTATTTTTATCAAATGGAGTTCTTACTTTTGGTATATCTATACCTTCTCTACCTGAAAGGTATTTTCCTGTCAGTGAGTGCTCACATTTTAAAATATCATCAACTTTACCCTGAGCAATGATTTCGCCACCATGAACTCCGGCACCAGGACCAATATCGATGACATAATCAGCAGCACGAATGGCGTCTTCGTCATGCTCTACAACAATGACAGTATTGCCAAGATCACGGAGATGGATCAAGGTTTTGAGTAAACGTTCATTGTCACGTTGATGTAAACCAATGGATGGTTCATCGAGTACGTACATTACCCCGACTAAACCCGCACCAATTTGACTGGCTAAACGAATGCGTTGTGCTTCACCACCTGATAAAGTACCTGCTGCGCGTGACATGTTGAGGTAATTTAATCCTACATTGACTAAAAACCCTAGACGGTCACAAATTTCCTTGAGGATTTTTTCTGCAATTTGAGCTTTTTGACCCGTTAAATTTAAGCCTTCAAAAAAAGCTAATGCATCAGCGATAGCAAGTTCTGCGACTACAGGTAAAGGGGTATCATTGATAAATACATTTCGTGCTTCAAGCCGTAAACGGCTACCATCACAATCGGGACAATGTTGACTATTTAAGTACTTTGACAACTCATCTCGAACAGCGTTTGATTCTGTTTCTTTGAAGCGTCTATCCATATTATTTAAAATACCTTCAAACGGATGCTTGCGAATGACAATATCGCCACGATCGTTCATGTATTTAAATTCAATTTCTTGTTTGCCGCTACCACGTAAGATTAAATCTTGATGTTTTTTATCTAACTGATTAAACGGTTGATCCACTTTAAAGTCATAATGATCAGCAAGGGCTTGAAGCATTTGAAAATAGTAAAAATTACGTTTATCCCAGCCTCGAATTGCGCCACCTGATAAGCTTAATTCAGGATTGGCAATGACTCGTGCAGGGTCAAAAAACTGCTGATTTCCTAAGCCATCACAGGTTTGACAAGCACCAGCAGGGTTATTAAAAGAAAATAAACGCGGTTCTAATTCTTGCATACTGTAACCACAGTGTGGGCAAGCAAAATTCGCTGAAAATAATAGCTCTTCGCGGTCAGGTTCATCCATAAAAGCAACTTTGGCAGAGCCGGCTGTTAGGCTTAAAGCTGTTTCGAATGATTCAGAAAGTCGTAATTGGATATCTTCACGGACTTTTAAACGATCAACGACAACTTCTATGGTGTGCTTTTTATGAAGATCTAAAGTTGGTGGATCAGATAAATCACATACATCGCCATCAATACGAGCACGGATATAGCCCTGTGCGGCTAAGTTATCGAGTAATTTTACATGCTCACCTTTACGATTTAATACCACCGGTGCTAACACCATGACTTTAGTGCCTTCTTCGAGCGCTAAAACTTTATCAACCATTTGCGAGACAGTTTGTGCAGCTAACGGTTGATGATGAGTAGGACAACGAGGCTCACCTACACGTGCGTATAAAAGTCGTAAATAATCATAAATCTCAGTAATGGTTCCAACCGTTGAACGCGGGTTATGAGACGTCGATTTTTGTTCAATAGAAATTGCTGGAGATAAGCCTTCAATATGATCAACGTCAGGTTTTTCCATTAGCGATAAAAATTGACGAGCATAAGCAGAAAGCGATTCAACATATCTGCGCTGTCCTTCTGCATATAAGGTATCAAATGCCAAAGATGACTTTCCAGAGCCTGAGAGGCCGGTAATAACAATTAATTTGTCTCGAGGAATATCTAAACTAATGTTTTTTAGGTTATGGGTTCTGGCACCCCTAACTTCGATCTGTCTCATAATTTATCCACTTAAAATCGCAGCCGCATATTATCGCACAATTTCTCGACGATTTTCATCTATTAATCTCTGTTTTTGTTCATTCAATTGTCGTGTTAAACTAGCGCGGATTTATTTTGATAGTTAAAGGTTTATGATCACCCGCCATGAGCAATTCAGCACTAAATAGCATTGAGAAAAAAGCGGCATTTTCACTCGCCATCGTTTTTGGTTTGAGGATGTTAGGTTTGTTTATGATCTTGCCGGTATTTGCTATTTATGGACAAGAGTTAGTGGGGTATAACCCCATTTGGATCGGTTTAGCGATAGGTGCTTACGGATTAACTCAGGCGATGTTGCAAATTCCTATGGGGATTTTATCGGATAAGTATGGTCGTAAACCCATTATTTTAGCAGGTTTACTCATTTTCTTATTAGGCAGTGTCGTGGCGGCAATGTCTGAAACTATATACGGTGTTGTAGCCGGTCGAGCGTTACAAGGTATGGGGGCAATTGCGTCTGCTGTTTTAGCCTTGGCGGCTGACTTAAGCCGGGAAGAGCAGCGCCCCAAAGTGATGGCAACGATTGGTATGTTTATCGGCTTATCGTTCACATTAGCGATGATCATAGGCCCTGTAGTCGCGCAAGCATTTGGCTTAAGTGGTTTGTTTTGGTTTACTGGTGCATTAACGATTGGCGCTATGATAATGATTCAATTTATGGTGCCGTTTTCAGTCAATAAAGCGCCAAAAGGTGATAATGTTGCCTTGCCTAATCAAATAGGTAAGCTGATCCGCGATCGACAATTAATTCGTTTAAACATTGGGGTTTTTACTCTACATATGGCACTAACAGCTTGCTTTGTTACTTTGCCAAAACAATTCGTAGCAGCGGGTTTAGCGCTAGAAAATCATTGGCAATTATATTTACCAACATTATTGGGGTCTTTCTTTTTAATGGTGCCGTTTATGATTTTAGCGATCAAAAAACAAAAAGAAAAACAAATGTTTTCCTCGGCGGTATTACTTTTTTCTTTAGCCTTGATGTTATTTTGGTTGATGGATAATTCATTAAGCTCGCTTATTGTTTTAGTGATGTTATTTTTCACCGCTTTTAATTATTTAGAAGCAACTATGCCTTCGTTGTTATCTCGTTTAGCGCCTGCAGGAGTTAAAGGGAGTGTGATGGGAATATATTCCAGTAGTCAATTTATGGGCGCTTTTACAGGTGGTGTTCTCGGTGGTGCCATAGCAAGCCAATTTGGTGAACAAATGATATTTCTCGTGATGTCTTGTTTAGGATTATTGTGGTTTATTGCGGCGACCGGTATGAAACCGCTTAAAAAGTCTAAAAGTTATAGTTTTACAACGTCAATAGCAACTGAAGAACAAGCTGATATTGTTGCTGAAAAACTCATCAATTTACCTGGAGTACTAGAAGCTACGTTAGTGCACAGCGAAGCGGTGGCATATGTAAAGCTTGATGATAAAATGGTGGATTTTCAAGAGATTAAAACATTATTAAATCAAACTCCTATAAGATAAACTCGATTTAATATTCGTTAAGACAATCAAGATAAATGCGTGATTTCATCAATGTGTATGGTATTACCTAATGTGATTGATACTTCGTCGTATAATCGTTGATTTATCAGCGATTGTCCCATTGGCGACTCAGGGGTGATCACCGTAAATTTCTTACCCGCTACTTCGCAACGATAACCCGCAGCCGCTGGTGCAATGAATAAATATTGTCCTATGGTTTGCTCTTGAGCAAGTTGGACAATTGAGCCTAGTTTAATAGAAGTGTGTGGTGCTGGCCGTTGTTTCAATATTTCAAATAACTGCTCGAAAGAAATTATTGCTTGTTTCAACGATTCAACTCTTCTAGATTGCCCTTCCGCTAAATAACCGGCTTCAATTGCTAAAGTATCGTATTGCGTTTCGGCAATAGATTGATCGTCAATCGCCGCTTGATGAGCATTATTGGCCGCTGACAATAAAAGTTGCAGTTCGTCGTTTAAATAACGAATGATGTTATTAATAAGTGCTAATTTCATACTAAATAAAGCAAGATTTTTTTTCAGTGTAACATGTTCATAATTAAGTCGTTTATAAGAAAATCTCTCAGCTAATCTGACAGGTGTCAAAATAAAGCTTGAGTTTTAATGATTGAAAGACTAATTTATAACAAACTGACTAGCGTCAACTTAAAACCATTACGCTTGTTTTACGATAATCATTAAGAAGCTGAATATGACAACAACATCATCTTTTCCTCACTTACTTGAACCGTTAGATTTAGGTTTCACTTCATTAGCTAATCGTAGCTTAATGGGCTCAATGCACACAGGTTTAGAAGAAGAAAAAGGTGGTTTTAAAAAGCTAGCTGCTTTTTATGAAGCTCGTGCCAAAGGTGGGGTCGGCTTAA
Organism: Thalassotalea sp. SU-HH00458; assembly: GCF_040362795.1. Classification (NCBI taxonomy): domain Bacteria; kingdom Pseudomonadati; phylum Pseudomonadota; class Gammaproteobacteria; order Alteromonadales; family Colwelliaceae; genus Thalassotalea; species Thalassotalea sp. SU-HH00458. The sequence continues at coordinate 671,312 of NZ_BAABWW010000001.1, read as the reverse complement.
TTGTCACTGGAGGGATCAGCCCAAATGCTCGAGGTAGATTATCCCCTTTTGGTTGCCAATTAAGTTATTTTTGGCAGGTTGGGAAACACAAACAAGTGACCGAAGCGGTGCATAAATACCCAACCAAAATATGCTTACAGTTATTGCACGCAGGTCGATATTCGTATCACCCCTTTAGCTTATCATCGAGTAAAGTTAAATCGCCAATCAACCCTTTTACCCCCAGTGAAATGTCTGTAAGACAAATAAAAAGCACTATCAAAGACTTTGCTCATTCAGCAAGTTTAGCGGCAAAAGCTAATTATGATGGCGTCGAAATCATGGGCTCAGAAGGGTATTTAATTAACCAGTTTAGTTGTGTTCGCGTCAATAAACGCACGGACGAATGGGGCGGTTCAATTGAAAACAGGATGCGACTGGCTTGTGAAATCGTCAAAGCAGTACGAGCAAAAGTGGGTAAAGAGTTTATCATTATTTTTAGACTATCTATGCTGGATTTGGTTGAAGGCGGTAATAGTTGGCAAGATGTGGTAACTATGGCTAAAGCCATTGAAGCAGCTGGCGCAACGATTATAAATACAGGTATAGGTTGGCATGAAGCCCGCGTACCAACCATAGTAACGTCGGTTCCTAGAGCTGCTTTTACTTGGATCACTGAGCGAATGAAAAAAGAAGTATCAATACCTTTGGTAACAACGAACAGAATAAATACCCCAGAAGTTGCCGAACAAGTATTAGCGGATGGTCATGCTGATATGGTTTCAATGGCGAGACCTTTTCTCGCTGATGAAAACTTTATACAAAAGGCAATAGAAAATAAAAGTGAAGAAATCAATACTTGTATTGGATGTAATCAAGCTTGTTTAGATCATGTTTTTAAACAAAAAAGAGCTTCTTGTTTAGTGAATCCACAAGCGTGTTATGAAACGGAACTTGTTATTGAAAAATCAACCGTTAGTAAAAAGTTAGCCGTGGTAGGTGCAGGTCCAGCTGGTATGGCGTTTAGTGTTTATGCTGCAAAAAAAGGTCATCATGTCACGCTTTTTGATAAGTCAGAAGCATTAGGTGGGCAATTTAATGTCGCTAAACAAATACCTGGTAAAGAAGAGTTTTATGAAACGATTCGATATTTTGATGTACAACTTAAAAAGCATAACGTTACCGTTGAATTTAACGCTGAAAAAAGTGCAGAGTCATTAATTGAAGCAGGCTTTGATGAAGTGATTTTAGCCACGGGGATTTCTCCAAGAAAACTTAATATTCCAGGTTTCGAGCATCCAAAAGTGAAGACTTACTTACAAGTATTAAAAGATAAAGAGGCGGTTGGCGATAAAGTTGCGATCATTGGCGCGGGAGGAATCGGTTTTGATGTCGCTTGTTATTTGGCTGAAGGAAAGTCGTTAACCACAGATAAAGATGCTTGGTTAAAAAGTTGGGGCGTTGATAAAAACTATACTGAAAATGGTGCTTTACTGGCGCAACCTGAGCATGAAAAAACGCAAAAAGAAATTTATCTTTTACAGCGTAAAACGACTAAAGTAGGTGCCGGCTTAGGTAAAACATCGGGTTGGGTTCATCGCGCAACATTACAGAAAAATGGTGTAAATATGATGGCAGGTGTTACGTATAAGGCAATTGATGATCAAGGCTTACACATTGAAATTGATGGCAAAGCACAGGTATTGCCGGTTGATGATGTTATTATTTGTGCCGGTCAAGAGCCAGAGCGTTCGTTATATCAAAGTTTATTAGATGCTGACGTTACAACTCATTTGATTGGTGGGGCTAATGTTGCGGCAGAATTAGACGCTAAAAGAGCGATCCGTCAAGCGGCAGAGTTAGCGATGACGATTTAATCTATGGTTTTATTTTCATATATTTAAAAACTTATAATTTTTTTGAAATTTTAGTCTTAATGAAGTGGTCAGCTATCTTTGTGCCACAAAACTATAAGAGTAATTATGACTATTATTTTAAAACCCGCGATCTCTTTATCTAACTCTTTAAGATTTAAAGCTAAATTCATCTTACTATCGTTAATGTTTTATTTACCTTTATTGGCTTGCTTTAGTTGGATAGTCGGTGATCAATTAACTTTATTAGAGCAATATGAGCACGAAATAACAGGATTTGAGCAAATTGAAAAAGTGCTTTCATTAGAAGTCAATCTTGCAAATATACGACAAGATATAAATAGTTCATCAGAAATCACTGATGAACTTAAGCGATTAAAAGACAATATATTAGCAAATGAAGAATTTTTATCACTTAATAATCAAACCAATGAGTTAGTAAGCTTTTGGGAAGAAAATCAAAATAATTTTACGGACGATAACTTCACTTTATATAATGAGTTTTATAGTCAAACATTATCTCTTCGAGAAAACATTGCTGCATTAAGTGGTTTAACCCGAGAAAGTGATGTGGTCGCTTTTTATCTAATAGAAGCAGCAGAACAGCATTTACCCGCATTAATAGAATATAGTAGTCGTTATAACGATTTAGTTTCTCAGATCATACAGCAAGGATTTAGTGCAGAGTCATATACATTAGTTGTTGCTTTAAATAATCGCTTAAGTGAGCTTACAGCAAAATTTGAGAAAACGATTGAACAATTAAGTCGCGCTTCAACCGAAGGTTTAGATAAATATGTACAAAACTCTAGAGAAATTATAGGGGATATTACAACTTACCAATCAGTTATTAACGATCAAGTAATTGAACCTGATACTATTTTACTTTCACTATCAAAGGCTAAAACGTTAGCTTCACAGCAGTTAGATTCCGTAAAGGCTTTGAAGCAACAAACTAATAAGTATTTCATTACTCGAATAAATGAACTAAGACAAAAAAGTTCCACTGTCATGTGGATTTTATCTGTTGTTATTTTCTTAGTTATTATGTTGAGTTGTTATTTATTGTTAGCTATTTATCAGTCATTAAGAAGCAATGTTGAATTAATAAACTTAGCGACAGAGAAGCTTGGAAATGGTGATTTTACAGAAACGCTAGTAGTTAATTCAAAAGACGAATTGGGAGATATCGCGCGAAGTTTTATTCATATGCAAGAAAAAATTCAGAAGTTATTACATTCATTTGAAGGGGATGTCATCGAGCTAAGAAGTGCTGCAAATGATATTTATCAACTAACCGGTAATATGCAAAGAAGTATTTCAGAGCAGCAACAAGAAACTCACCGAGTTGCCGCTGCTATTAGCCAAGTTAGCGATTCAGCTCGCGTTATCTCTGAAAATACCGATGGAGCTCAACAATTAACAGAGTTAGCTAATGACAATGTCATGAAAGGAAAAACTGTTGTAAGAGATACAGGAGAAACCATTCATGATATTTCAAAAGAAGTTAATACTTCCGCATCGGTTATTAATCATTTAGCAGAACATAGTAGTGAAATTGCAGGTTTTGTTAATGTGATCCGTGAGATAGCAGATCAAACAAACTTATTAGCGTTAAATGCGGCCATTGAAGCTGCTAGAGCAGGAGAGCAAGGACGAGGTTTTGCCGTTGTTGCTGACGAGGTTAGAACTTTAGCAAGTAGAACTCAAGATTCTACTGCTGAAATACAACGAATTATTGAACAATTACAAAAAGGGGCAAGTGATTCTGTTTTAGCTATGAAGTCAGGCGTTGAAAAATCAGAGCTAGGTGTAGAAAAAACGGAGCAAGTTCAAAATACTTTTATCGAAGTTACCAATAATGTTGGTGATATTGTTAATGCGACCATAGAAATATCAGCGGCAGTCTCTAAGCAGAGAGGGGATGTATTAGGAATTAATGAAAATACTAAAAATATCGCTAACGGTGCAGATGAAGTGATGCAATCTGCAAATAAAGCTGCTGAAGCTGGGCAAAGCTTATCAAAATTAGCCGATCATTTATCAAATCAGCTTGAACAGTTCACCTTAAAAAAATAAAATCAACGGGTTGAGTTAATGAAGAAAAAATCAAATGAAACTACCGTCAATTGGTATTGAGCAGCAAGATGTCGATGTTTTGCTGTCGCCAACTGCCTATAAAGAAATATTTTTAGATCATATAAAACAAGCAAAAACACGTATTTATATTACGGCACTCTATTTACAAGACGATGAAGCTGGCCGAGAAATATTGACCGCTTTGTATCGTGCTAAAGTACAAACACCTACGTTAGATATTTGCATTTTTGTAGACGCTCACCGTGCGCAACGTGGATTAATTGGCCAAAAAACGCAATTGGGCAATCGTGCTATGTATGCTGAATTTGCGCAAAAGCATCAAGTAAACATTAATTTTTATGGTATCGCCGTTAAGCCTAAAGAATTACTGGGCGTGTTGCACTTAAAAGGCATTGTCATTGACGATATGCTACTTTACAGCGGTGCGAGCATTAATAATGTTTATTTACATCAGCACAATAATTACCGTTTAGATCGTTATTATCTTATTAGTTCAACGGCGTTAGCCAATTGTTTTTGCCAATATTTAGTGATTAATTTTATCGAATCAGGTGTGGCAATACGTTTGACCGATACAATACCGATCACGAAAAAACAAAAGAAAATACAAAGTAAAAAAACGAGGGCAATTGTTAAACGTGCTGATTATCAGTTTGCTGAAGTGAACAAAACAAGCGCTATCCAAATCACGCCCTTTGCGGGTTGTGGCATCCGTCGTAATCAGCTTAACCATCAGGTTTGTCAGTTAATAAAAGACAGTACTGAGTCTATTGTTTTATTTACTCCTTATTTCAACCTACCTAGAGCCGTAACTAAGCAGTTAACTCTTGCACTGAAACGCGGAGTCAAAATCACTGTCATTGTTGGCGATAAAACCGCCAGTGACTTTTATATCGCGGATCCAGAAAGGTTTAGTTTAATTGGAATTATTCCTTATATTTATGAACAGATTTTACGAAAGTTCCTTAAGCGCTGGCAAAAATTTGTTAATTCAGGTCAGTTAGTTTTTAAGCTTTGGCAAGATGAAAGCAACAGCTATCATTTAAAGGGACTGGTTGTTGATGAAACGAAACACCTACTTACCGGTAGTAATTTAAACCCAAGAGCATGGGGTTTAGATCTCGAAAATGGCTTATTATTACAAGATCCTACTCAACAATTATTGGCGGGTTTTCAGCAAGAACTCGCGAGTATTTGTCAACATACGCGTGATATTACAAGTTATAAGCAAATTGATTCACAACGTGATTACCCCCTAAAACCGCGCAAATTATTAGCGCGTTTATCGATGTCTAAAGTCGATCGTTTACTAAAACGATTTTTATAATTGAGCGAGTAATTATTTTCAACAACTTTACTTTGTCGGCGTATAAATTCGCTCTGCAGGATTATATAAAACCCAAGAAGTCAGGACATATTTATCTGATGATAATGGGATATTCCCTCGATGAGTGTGAGTAAATCCGCAAGGGGCAATAATCATACTTCCAGCTTTGGGTTTAATGCTTTTCTTTTGATAGTAAAAGTCAGTTTCGCCCCCTTCTTCGACATCATTTAAATAAAGTAAGATCAGCAAAGTGCGGTGTAATGCATCATTATGACCTTGTTGCGGAAATATTTCTGAATGCCAATACTTATAATTCCCCGCATTTTGTTGATATTTTTGCGCATTAATTGGTGCTAACCGAAATAAATATTTAATTAAATTTAAAATATTTGGCTTACCCACTTCCTCAAAATTTTCTTCAGTAAGTTGTACTGGTTGCTTCGTTTTTGGATGTTCCATAACTAATGAAATAGAGCCGATAAGACTAAAAAAATACTTGCTCATATATTCCATAACTTTACCAGTACATGCCTGAGTTATATGCGAGAGCTGTTCTTGAAATTCATGATGTTGATTGAGATAAATATCTTGGCTTAACTTCTTACTCGTATCTACACCACCACCTGTGCGTCCTTCATTTTTATAAGGACTTTGTTCAAACGAGCGGATAAATTCTTGGCAAAACGTTGTTGATAAAGTCTCTGGGTATATTTCAATAAAATCTGTCATAAGTATTTTTATTATTATTTGTCTGCACAACAGAATACACTACAACAGAATTAATTTGTAGAACCAAATAAAGCGAGCATGTTTTAATGTCAAATAACTATTTTTTAGAAAAATTTAACCCTAGGTTTAGCGATACTGATGCCTTAGGTCATATTAATAATACGATGGTGCCTGTGTGGTTCGAAGGTGCTAGGGATGAAGTATTTAGATGGTTCACACCTACATTAAATTTATCTGAATGGCGACTTATATTAGCGAAAATTGAGGTGAGTTTTCATGGTCAAATGTATTATGGTAAAGCCATAGAAGTGCGTACTTATATTGGTAGGATAGGCTCTTCTTCATTTGATGTTTATCAAGAGCTTTGGCAAGACGGCGAAGTGAAATCTTCAGGCACGGCAGTAATGGTTCACTTTGATTATCAGCAACAAAAAGCACAAAAAATTCCTGAAGAAATCGCGAGTAAAATGGCCGAATATTTAAAACCTAACTCGTAAAGTCTGTTGGTTGATAGTTAAGGATTATAGAAAAACAATCGCTTGCTTACGTTAATAATACTAATACATACAAAGGAGTAAAGAGTGAGTAATAAGTTACGCTGGGGAATTGTTAGTACCGGTCGAATCGCGCAAGAATTTTGTCAAGATATGCGCTTTGTTGATAATGGTGAGCTTGTTTCTGTGGCAGCAAGAAAACTAGATGACGCGAAAACATTCGCTAATAAACATGGAATTAAAAAAGCGTACCAAGGTTATCAATCGTTATTTGATGATGCGGATATCGATGTAATTTATGTTGCTACTCCTCATAATTTTCATTTTCAAAATGCTAAAGACGCCTTACTTGCGGGGAAGTCAGTGTTATGTGAAAAACCTATCACGATTAGTAGTGAAGAATGCCAGCAGTTGACTGATTTAGCACAGTCAAAAGGTTTGTTTTTAATGGAGGCTATGTGGACATATTTTTTACCTGCCATTAAAAAAGCGAAAAAATGGTTTGACGAAGGGCGAATTGGCACACTTAAACATATTAAGGCAGACTTTGGCTATTTCATGCCTTTTGATCGCGAGTCTCGATTATATAATGCGGAACTTGCTGGTGGATGCTTGCTCGATATGGGCATTTATCCAATTGCGTTATCAAAGTATTTTAACGACTATCCGCTCGAAAATTTAATGGTGAAGTCGCATATTGCTGCAACAGGAGTTGAAGATGATATCGTTATATTAGCTGATTCTGGCGATGTCAAACTAACCCTAGCAAGCTCCTTTACTTGTCAATTACCAAACACCGCTTACATTATTGGTGATGTGGGCTATATAGCTATACCTAACTTTTGGCACGCTAAGCAATGTGCTTTATTTGTCCATGATGAACAAATCGATTATTTTGATGATAAAAGACGTAGTTTAGGGTTTAATTATGAAGCGCAAGCTGTTGGAGATGCGATTCAACAGCAGCTACTTGAACACCCTTTAATGCCACATAAAACTAGTTACGAATTACAAAAACAAATGGAAGCTGTGTTTGCTACCTTTAAATCAATTAATTGACCCGTTATTTTGTTGGACTACGATAAAAGTATGTGTGATGCATGCTGGTGTTTTATTCTGAGTTATTGAAAACTTGGGCAATATTTCATTCAAGGTAACTTTCTAAACCGATAGGCTCATTTATTGATAAATTAGCCATCAACTTTGCGACAAAAATAACAGAATTAAACGTGCAAAACTTTGGATTAACGAGTATATTACCGACATAAAATACTCTACTCAAATATCTCTTTTGTATAGTACTACTTTGTAAAAAGTAGGGTTAGTTTTTAGTAGAGTTTTACTTTCGTTTAATAGATATAACCTTTGAAAAACAAAGGCTGGAGAGGAATTAATGGCAAGCCGCGGCGTAAATAAAGTAATTATTGTTGGAAACTTAGGGCAAGATCCTGAAGTGCGTTTTATGCCAAATGGCAGTGCTGTTGCAAACTTTACTGTAGCAACTTCTGAAACTTGGAAAGATAAGCAAACCGGTGAGCAAAAAGAGAAAACTGAATGGCATCGTATTGTTATTTATCAACGTTTAGCTGAAATTGCTGGCGAGTATTTGAAAAAAGGCTCTAAAGTTTATTTAGAAGGGCGTTTACAAACGCGTAAGTGGCAAAATCAGCAAGGTGCTGATCAATACACTACCGAAATTGTTGCCAATGAAATGCAAATGCTTGACTCTCGCGGCCAAGGCGGCGGACAACAAGCCGGTGGTTTCACTGGTCAAAATGCACCTCAAACTGGTGGCTTTGCCGCACAGGGTCAACAACAAGGTGGGTTTGCTAATCAAGCGCAACAAAAACCAGCTCAACAACCTGTTTATAAAGCACCACAACAGCAAGGCTATCAACAACAAGCACCACAGCAACAAAGTGGTGGCTATGCACAACAAGGGCAGCAACAAGGTGGTTTTAATCAAGGACAGCAAAATCAGCAACAAGCCCCTAAGGTAAACCCTCAAGAGCCAACGATTGATTTTGATGACGATATTCCGTTCTGATTCAAGACAAAATATTAAATGTTGAAGAGTATTCTAGAAAGCCGCTATTAAGCGGCTTTTTGATTTTCTCCTGTACAATAATATTTAAAACAGTTACTTACCTTTATATAGGTATACCAATATGTAAATATAGCTTGCGTGTTTTTACCAGGATGAAAATTTTAATGTTTAATTTTATAAGAGTTAGTATTTTTTTCGTCGCTGTCATTTTCTTTAGCAACGATGCATGGTCAATTGAACCATTAAAATTGAAGGCTGGTTTATTTGAAGGGATTAGCGAGTCAGACTTTTCGTATAAACTGATTGAGTTTAACGCTAATGGTCAGCATAGAATGTTTACTTTGAAGATCGCCAGTGCCTTTAGAAAAGTAAAATTCAGAGCCTTTTCTGATCATGATATAAATTGCGATATTACAGCATGTGTTATTAATATAGTTAACGAGCATAATCCCAACGAAAACACACGTTTAATCATGACTCCCCACTTAGATAATGCGTTACAAGTCATGGATATGAGCACAGATCATAATGGCCAAGCTATATTTACACAAACATACCAACTTGATAAGCAGCAAAAACAATCGACTGTTCGTGAATTCGTTCATATGTATAAAGATAGACTCGAGTCGCTAACGTCTATTCGCCAAAATGAGTTTTATGGGTTTTGGATAGGAGTATTAAATATCGATGGAAAACCAGAGCTGTTAAGTTTTGAAGCACACCCTGATAAAACTTCACACTTTGTTCGATTCGTGAATGGCGAAAGTTTTACTAATAAAGCATCTTTTACTCCCGCGAATGTCAGTAAAGTGGGGAGCCTTATCGAAATTGAAACAGACCATCTGACTTTTGCTAATAAATTATTAATTCATAAACATAATGCGGTGCTTGAAGGCTATATGTACTCTACTTATAAAGGCACAACGCTTCAAAAAGGGGTATTTCGTTTATATCGAATTAAACAATAGTCGTTCGAAAAGACAAGAACAATAGGCTCTATTAATAATCGACTAGAGCATGTAATTAATTAAATAGCCTCACTTAAATATAAAAAACCAGCATTAACGCTGGTTTTTATGGATTGCAAATACGAAATTAAACTTATCGATAGTTTCGACCGGCAATATGATTGTAATAGGTTTCTATTGCGCCACGCTTTTGCATCGTAATGAAAAGCTGTTTACCGTCTGTACCACCAAATGCAACATTGGTTGGGTGCTTTCCTGTTAACGGTATAGTTTTAATAAGCTCACCTTGGGGTGACAGTACTGCAACAACACCTGCACCATATCGCGCTACGTATAAATTACCCGCATTATCGGTACGCATGCCATCCAAACCATGATCTTTAAATTTATAAAAAAGGGCTTTATTTTGAATATTGCCTTTTTCATCGAGAGAATACCGCCAAATATTGCGTTGCACACTTTCATTCACATAAAGTGTTTTATTATCTGGACTCACTTCAACCCCATTTGTCGTGCCCATATTCGCTTCTAATAATGTATTAGTGCCATCAGCATTAATGCGCCATAAATTTCCAGTATTATTTGACCAGTTAGGGTCACTCGCAAATAAAATTCCATTATCCATAATCGCGATATCATTGGGCTGGTTCATTTGTTTATTATGCGAAAATACCTTTACGTTTATAGTGTTAGGCTCAACTATCAAGACATTATGGTTAACATAATCAGCGATATACATATTGCCTTTTTGATCAAAACGAATGCCGTTGCCAATAGAGCCATTCGGTAAGGTTAAATATATTTCGCCTTTATTGCTTTGGGTAACTTTGCCAATGGTGCCTTCTTTAGCGAAATTCACGGCAAATAAAGTCCCGTTTTTATCGACCGCTGGACCTTCAACACCTTGTGTAAAACTGTGATCTGGCATCCAATCGGTAGTATGTTCAATATTTGCTAGGGTGGTTGCTGAAATAAAGAGGAGTGAAAGGACAAAGCTATTATTTTGCATAATCGAATATAGTTAAGAAAATGATAGAATAACTTAACATATTTTTTTTACTGGATGAGCAATATTAAGTTATATGATTTAGTTATTTTGAATAATGGGTATAAAAAAACCTCTTTATATAAAGAGGTTCTATTAATTATAAATACTAGGGTAAGTTATTCGATAGATAAAAATTAGTAATATGTATCTTCACGATTGTGTGCTTGCGGATCTTCGATTATATCATCAAAGTCTACTTCAAAGCTGTTATTGTCGGCAGTGTTGGCGATGTAAATTGTTTTGGTTGAACCATCAATCCATGTAACGGTACCACTGCCTTTCACACTACCGCATTTCATGCCGATATGAATATCATTAAACTCCATAGTTCCTCCTAATTATGCAAATACATACAGCACAACTTATTAGATATTTATTTTTGTAAATAGTTCAAAATCTGTTCAAGTTGTGTGTGCTTTATACAGCGAGGAATTCATTATAGGGAAAAACATTTTGAAATCTAGAGGGGGTTACGGATAAAACTTAGTACCAAGAATCGTTTTTCTGCTAGCCCCCGTCACGGTTGGTATATTTCCATAGATCTTTTTTTCATATGCGAAAGCGAGCCATGCAAAAGCAATGGCCTCAAACGCGTTATTATTCAGGTTTAATGAATTAATAGATTTTATACAATGTTCAGTAAGTTGATGTTTTATCAGCTTATAACAATGCTCATTTGCAATTCCTCCACCGCATAAATATACGAAACTCTTCGGGGATAATTTATTGATTTCTTGCGCGATAGAATTTGCAGTTAAAGCACTTAATGTCGCTTGAACATCAACAGGATCTAATGAAAAGTCGGTTAAATATGGCGCAAGCCAATTGAGATTAAAATATTCTCGTCCGGTACTTTTCGGCGCAGTTAATGAAAAATATTGATCGGATAAAAGCTTAGCGAGTAATGCCTGATTGATGTTACCTTGGGCCGCCCATTGGCCGTTTTCATCATATCGCTGTTGGGTATGTTTATAACACCATGCATCGAGTAATGCGTTTGCCGGACCTGTATCAAATCCGATAATTGACCGGTTTTTATCGCGGGGCAAAAAAGTAATATTGGCAATGCCCCCCATATTTACAATAAAGGTATCTTGTTGTTGGTCGGCAAATAAATACTGGTGAAAAGCAGGAACAAGTGGGGCTCCTTGTCCACCTAGGGCGACATCTTTTGTACGAAAATCACCAATGACCTTAATATTCGTTAAACAAGCTAGTGTTTGATGACAACCAATTTGCAGTGTAAATGGATACTTATTGGTGTTATCGATTACAGGACGATGGCGTACGGTTTGCCCGTGACAACCTATGGCGACAATATCCTTAGCGGTCAGTTTTTCTTGTGTTAATAAATGATGGATAGCATGAGAAAAATAATGAGCCAATTCAACACTTAAGTTACCCATTCGATCAATTTCATTGTCGCCTGAGTCATATAAGGCGGTGATTTTCTGGTGCAGTTGATCATTATACGCCTGATACCAATGGGCTTTTAATTGTACGTTACCCGAAGAAAAATCTACTAGTGCAATGTCTACTCCATCTGCGCTAGTGCCGGACATTACACCAATATAGTAGTTATTATTTGCCATTATGGTGCTTGTTGATGACCATTTTTTGGGGGGTTCAAGGTCGTTAATGCGATTCTAGAACCAGATAGCTCTGTTAAGCGACGTTCAGCAATCGCAGCAAAAGCTTGACGATATTTTTTATCTATTGGCTTTGCATCGGGTAATTTAACAGTACGTGGATTTCTATGAACGCCATTTAACAAAAACTCATAATGTAAATGAGGCGCTTGTGACATACCCGTTGAGCCTACATAACCTATAACTTGTCCTTGTTTAACACGTTGGCCTTTTTTAACCGCACGTTTTGAAAAATGCAGGTATTTAGTCACGATACCATTACCATGTTGGATAAATACGTAATTTCCATTGTATTTATTATAGGTTGAATGGGTCACTTTACCGTTACCTGCTGCTACTACTGGCGTGCCTTTATTCGCCCGATAATCTGTGCCGCGGTGCGCTTTCCAACGTTTTTGAATTGGATGAAAGCGTTTAGGTTTAAAATTAGAGCTAATGTATTTGAAATTAACTGGTGCACGTAAAAAAGCTTTACGCATGCTTTTGCCATCAGGACTATAGTATTCACCGTCAGTAAAGCGAATGGCTTGAAAGGGGTCGTCTTGGTTAATAAACTCTGCGGCTAAAATTTTACCGTTACCAATAAATTCGCCATCAACATACTTATTTTCATACACCACATGAAAACTATCACCTTTACGAATATCTAAAGCAAAATCGATATCCCAACCGAAAATATTCGCTAAATTAATAATTTGTCCATCGTCTAACCCCGCCGCAATACCGGCATTCCAAAAGTTAGACTTGATCACGCCATGAGCAATACTCTCTCTGATCTCTACGGATTTTGATTCTTTAAAGGAGTGGTATTGGCCCTCAACTAAGTTAACAAATAACGTGTCGGTTTTTGAAAGCGGATATTCTAACGCGCTAAGCTTTCCTGTTGAATCTTTACCTATACGTAGAGTGTCTCCGACATTTAATTTTTTTAATAAATGACTATCTTCGCCTTTTGCTCGACTTACATCATGGGTAGTACGGGCGTTATATCCTAGTCGTTTAAATATTTTTGCTAAAGAATCACCACTTTTCACCTTCGCCGTTTGCCAAGTAAGTTGAGGTTGCTCAAGCTTTATTTCATCTGGCTGAGCTTGCTCTACTTGAGTCGAAATTGCGCTTTCGATTTCTGATTGTTCAGGAACCGATAACTCATATCGTTGACCGACTTTAAGCGAAGGTTGTTCCGATTGACGGCTAGCCGTTGCTTTTTCTGAGGGGAATATAATAAGCAGGAGTAATAATATACTGACAACAGAGATAAAAATTCTGTGCTGTTTGGGTAATTGTATATATAATTTTTTTAAATTATTCAAGAGGTTACTACCTGTACGACAAGCTTTAATACGACATCTGTCGTTTACTATAACAAAATAATATGCAATGAAACAATCTTTGACGTTTCACAGGCTATGAATTTACAGTAGAATTCGTCAATTATTGTTTAAATTATCCCTGTTATTGGAGTTAAATTGATGTCAGATGTCAGCCTAGCGTTTGCAGAAATAAAACGCGGTGCCGAAGAAATTTTGCTGGAAGATGAGTTATTAGAAAAATTAAAGCAAGGCAAGCCACTTAAAATAAAGGCTGGCTTTGATCCAACAGCACCTGATCTCCATTTAGGTCATACAGTATTAATTAATAAACTGCGTCAATTTCAACAATTAGGTCATGAAGTCATTTTTTTGATTGGTGACTTTACCGGTATGATTGGTGACCCAACAGGTAAAAATGTCACTCGTAAGCCTTTAACGCAAGAAGATGTTTTGGCAAACGCTGAAACCTATAAAGAACAAGTGTTTAAAATTTTAGATCCTGCGAAAACCCGTGTTGAATTTAATTCTACTTGGATGGAAAAACTTGGTGCAGCCGGCATGTTAAAATTAGCCTCTCGCCAAACGGTTGCTCGCATGATGGAACGTGATGATTTTAAAAAGCGATATGCTGGCGGACAGTCTATTGCTATTCATGAATTTATGTACCCGCTTGTTCAAGGTTGGGATTCTGTGGCGCTAGAATCAGATGTTGAATTAGGGGGCACGGACCAAAAGTTTAATTTATTGATGGGCAGAGAGTTACAAAAGTCAGAAGGTCAGCGTCCTCAAACAGTGTTAATGATGCCTTTGTTAGAAGGTCTTGATGGCGTTCAAAAAATGTCAAAATCATTAAATAACTACATAGGGATCACCGACAGCCCAACTGAAATGTTTGGCAAAATTATGTCTATTTCTGATGATTTAATGTGGCGATACTATGAATTATTAAGTTTTAAACCGATCGAAGAAATTGAAGCATACCAAACAAATATTGCTAACGGCGCTAATCCCCGTGATGTTAAAATTGATTTAGCCAAAGAGTTAATTGCTCGTTTTCATGATGAGGATGCTGCTCAAGCGGCTCATCAAGAATTTATTAATCGATTTCAAAAAGGCGCGATGCCTGATGAAATGCCTGAGGTAACACTAACGGTAGACAATGGTGAAATAGCCATTGCCAATTTATTAAAAGAAGCTGGTTTAGTGGCCAGTACTTCTGAAGCTATGCGCATGATTAAACAAGGTGCCGCTAAAATTGATGGCGAGAAAATAGCAGACAATAAAGTGGTTATCGCAGCAGGTACAACGGCGGTTTATCAAGTAGGGAAGCGGAAATTTTCTAAAGTGACAGTAAGTTAATTTATTGTGTCAGAGTTATTAAGCTAACCGTTTAATAATTAAAGTGTTAACCGAAAAAAGCCAATTGTAAAAATTGGTTTTTTTTTGACTAATTGTTATTGATAGTTTTAAGCGATACGTCTAAAATTTTTACAGTAAAAACTGATCACAAGAGTAAACAGGATTTAACTTGTTGAAGTGTATAATGATAGTAAAACTGGAATATAAAATGCTTATATTTCGAGTATGCATTTTTTAAGAGTAATTTTTGATGGCACAAAATAGTCTCAGGGATCCGTTAATAGAAAGACGATCGAGCCAAAACAACTTCGATGAATTATGGTCTAACTTGACCTTAGCACAAAAATTCGCTGCAAGTAGTTTAACTAAATATGGATATGAATTGTCATATATTCGTTGCTCTTCCGCTGGAAACGTCGCCTTTATGACGGTTGATGATAATGTGGCAACTATTGAAATGGACGGTGAAATTAACACAACCCCCTCTGTTTTTGTTCGGTAATCAATCTCTTAAATTCATCTCTCAAACTCAAATTTTCCCGTTATATTGATCTAAATCAGATTTTTTCACATCCACTTTCAAACAACATTTAGATCATGATCTAGATCAACCTCTCATCACGACGCTTACGTATTATGTGCGACATATTGTCGCAGTTGATGCTTCAACTGCAGTGCTACGTAGTAAGAGTTCATGATTAATATTCAAAGAAATCTACAATGTGTTGTTTATATTTTTCTGCTTGCGGCTGCTTTGTTGTGCACTAGTATGTCTGCCAACGCCTTATTCGTTAGCCCTCCTAAAGATCCTATTCCACTGATCCATGAAATATTTCCAAATTTAACCCATATTAGTGAGAAAACTGGCGACCCCTTAGTTTGGACTATCTATCAAGACAGTGAAATTATTGGTTATGCTTTTGAAACCAATGATATTGCCAAAATTCCTGCCTATTCAGGTGAACCAGTAAATATGTTAGTTGCCATCAACCCCCAAGGGGTTTACCTCGGCGCTAAAGTACTTGAGCACCATGAACCTATTATTCTTGCTGGTATTCCTGAGAGTAAGTTACATGCCTTTGCAGAGCAATATGATGGTTTATCAGTGAGTGATCGCTTAAAAGTTGGTGGTAACAACCAGCAAGAAAATATCATTCATATTGATGGTTTATCAGGTGCTACCGTAACTGTCATGGTAATGAATGTGGCGATTACCAAATCGGCCACTAAAGTGGCGCGTTCGCTGGGGATTATTAGTGCTAGCCAAGAAATTATCCAACCTATGTCAACCATTTACCCTGATGTTTACCAAGAGTCTTCATGGCAAACGCTTATTGGTGATGGCTCTATTCGACGATTAACCTTGAATAGAAAAATGGTTGATGAAGCTTTTGTCGGTACAGCGGCTGAACATATTGATAAAGCCAATGCCGATCAAAAAGAAGATATGTTTGCTGATATCTATTTTGCGCAAGCCAATATTCCAACGGTTGGACGAAACTTGTTAGGGGATGCTGAATATCAATGGCTTATGAGCAGTTTAAAGCCAAACGAACACGCCATTATTTTATTAGGCAATGGTTATTCTTTTAAAGGCTCTGGCTATGTTCGAGGTGGGATTTTCGATCGTATTCAAATTTTGCAAAATGGTGATGCTTTTGCTTTTCGTGACTTGGATCACAATCGTGTTACTGACCTTTATCTTGAAGGTGCGCCGCTTTTCAAAGAGATGTCGTTATTCATTGTCCGAGCTCAACATGAGTTTAACCCCGGTGTAGATTGGCAGCTTGAATTACTCGTCAGACGTCAATTAGGCGCGGTCGATAGCTTATTCACCAGTTTTAAGGGGGATTATCATACCTTAGATCATTATGTTGATCGCCCAGCCGTTATAATACCAGAACCAGAATTAACCCTGACTCAGCAAGTATGGCAAGAAAAAAATACTGAGGTGATCATTTTAGTGATCTTGCTTTCTATTGTCGTGATGAGTTTGTTTTTTCAGGATATTTTGGTTCGACATCCTACCTTTATGCATAACTTTAGACATGCGTTTCTTATTGTCACTGTTGTTTTTATCGGTTGGTCTTGGGGCGGACAATTATCTGTTGTAAATGTCTTTACCTTCTTACAAGCCTTTATGACGGACTTTTCATGGGACTTGTTCTTACTCGACCCTATTATTTTTATCTTATGGTGTGCCGCAGCAGTAACCATGATTTTATGGGGACGTGCTGTTTATTGTGGATGGTTGTGTCCATTTGGCGCTTTGCAAGAATTGTTAAATATTTTTGCGCGTTATATAAAAATTCCACAATTTGAATTGCCTTGGGCTGTGCACGAACGTTTATGGGCCATTAAATATTTAATTCTGCTTGGCTTGTTCGGGTTATCAATGGAGTCATTGGCGTTGGCTGAACAATTCGCCGAAATAGAACCGTTTAAAACGACTTTCTTATTGAAATTTGATCGTGAATGGCCGTTTGTTTTATACGCATCAGCTTTACTTATCATCAATATATTTAATCGTAAATTTTTCTGTCGGTATTTATGTCCATTAGGGGCGGCGTTATCGACCAGTAATAGTGTTCGATTATTTAGTTGGCTACGTCGTCGACCAGAATGCGGTCAACCTTGTAAAACATGCGCCAAAGAATGTGAAATTCAAGCTATTCATCCTGATGGCGAAATTAATATGCGTGAATGTCATTACTGTTTGGATTGCCAAGTCACTTACTTTAATGAAGAAAAATGTCCTCCATTGAAAAAATTAGCACGTAAAAAGAACCGCTTTAAAGAAAACGAAATAGAAACTGTCAATGTCGCTTAAGTGACTTACGTTAAAAATTTTATAGATAAAATAACTGGGGAAGAGTATGAGTAATGAAGATAAAAGCTCAAATAATGTTGAGCTAGAAAGTGAAGATAGACGTAAATTTTTTGGTAAAACAGCTTTAATTGGTGCTGGCGCTATTGCTGCTCCTATGACCGCTGCTATGTTTTCATCTATGGCACAAGCGCAAAGAAGTGAAGCGGCGAATAGTCCACATGTTGGCCCAGGTGATTTAGATGAATATTACGGTTTTTGGAGTGGTGGTCACTCAGGTGAAGTACGAATAATGGGCGTGCCATCTATGCGTGAGTTAATGCGTATTCCGGTATTTAATACCGATAGTGCTACTGGTTGGGGATTAACCGATGAAAGTAAACGAATTAAAGGTGATAGTGCGCACTTACATGCAGGGGATTCGCATCACCCACATATGAGTATGACGGATGGCCGATATAATGGTAAATATGTTTTCATCAATGATAAAGCTAATTCTCGGGTAGCTCGTATTCGTTGTGACATTATGAAATGTGACAAAATGATCACCATTCCTAATGTACAAGCAATACACGGATTACGGGTACAAAAAGTGCCTTATACCAAATACGTAATTTGTAACGGTGAATTCGAAATTCCGATGAATAATGACGGAAAAGGCGGCATGAAAGATGTCAGCACGTATCGTTCGTTATTTAACGTCATTGATGCTGAGAAAATGGAAATCGCTTTCCAAGTCATGGTGGACGGTAATTTAGATAATACTGACGCTGATTACGATGGAAAATATTTCGCTTCTACTTGTTATAATTCAGAAATGGGCATGAATTTAGGAGATATGATCTCGTCTGAGCGTGACCATGTTGTTGTATTTAGCCTTGCACGCTGTGAAGCGGCGCTAAAAGCCGGTAAATTTAAAACCTATAATGGTAATAATGTGCCTGTACTTGATGGAACCAAGGGCTCTGAATTAACCCGTTATATTCCTGTCCCTAAATCTCCACATGGTATGAATACCTCGCCAAATGGCGAATATTTTGTTGCGAATGGTAAACTATCACCGACAGTATCGGTGATCGCTATTAACAAATTAGATGCCTTATTTTCAAATAGCATCAAACCTCGTGATACCATTGTTGCTGAGCCTGAGTTAGGTTTAGGTCCTCTTCATACCGCGTTTGATAATAAAGGTAATGCATATACCACGTTATTCCTTGATAGCCAAATTGCCAAATGGAATGTGCAAGATGCTATTGATGCCCATAACGGTAAAAAAGTGAATTATATTCGTCAAAAACTCGATGTACATTATCAACCAGGTCATAACCATACTTCGGCCGGTGAAACGCGAGATGCTGATGGTAAATGGTTAATCGCCTTATGTAAGTTCTCTAAAGACAGATTTTTACCTGTTGGTCCATTACGTCCGGAAAATGATCAGTTAATTGATATTTCAGGTGATGAAATGAAGTTAGTGCATGATGGACCTACCTATGCCGAACCGCATGATTGTATGATTGTTCATCGCAGTAAAATGAAACCGCTGAAAATCTGGCCAAGAGATGATGTGATGTTCGCCGAAACCATCGCTCAAGCAAAACGTGATGGTGTCGATGTGTATACCGAAAACAAAGTGATCCGTGATGGTAATAAAGTTCGTGTATACATGACTTCCATTGCTCCTACCTACGGTATGGAGTCATTCAATGTGAAATTAGGCAATGAAGTCACTGTTATTGTTACTAATCTGGATCAAGTTGAAGATGTAACTCATGGTTTCTGTATGACAAATCATGGTGTTCAGATGGAGATTGGTCCGCAAGCAACTGCGTCAATTACCTTTACCGCCAATAAACCCGGCGTTCAATGGTATTACTGTAATTGGTTTTGTCATGCATTACATATGGAAATGCGTGGAAGAATGTTTGTTGAAACCTAAAAACAGCACGTTTATTAACTGAGATCAAAAGCATAACATTTAATCGGTGTTATGCTTTTTCTACGTGATAGAAGAGCTGTAAATTTATGATATGTAAATATGCCCAACTCCTCCTGATTATTGCGCTGTTTAGTGGTATGCCAATATCAATTAATCAAGCTTACGCAAGTGAAGTCATGGTGTTACCAAGTGATAACTTACAGGAGATGATTGATAACGCCAATGATGGTGACACCCTGATATTGTCTGCCGGTCGATATCGAGGAAATTTTGTTATTTATCGGGCTATTCATTTAACAACTACCCCTGACGATCAGCAAAAAGCGATTATAGATGCCCAAGGAGATGGTCACGCGATATTGCTGAAAAATTCTCATATCTCGATTGAAAATTTAACCATTGAAAATTGGGGCAGTGATTTAACCGAACAACATTCCGGCATATATTCTGATGAAAAAGCCAGTCATCTGGTGATCCAAAACAATTACCTTAAAGGCGATGGTTTTGGTATTTGGTTACAAAAAGGGGAATCAATTCATGTAATTAATAATACAATTGAAGGGAATTTAGCCTTACGTTCAGCAGATCGAGGTAATGGGATTCAACTTTCTATTGTTAAAAATGTTGAGGTGAGAGATAACGAAGTTTTTCACACGCGAGATGGCCTATATATTATTTCCAGCCAAGACAATGTGTTGGAAAATAACACCCTGCACGATTTACGTTACGGTATTCATTATATGTATTCACACAGTAACAAAGTGCTTAACAATTTGGCCTATAACACGAGAGCTGGTTATGCCTTAATGAGTTCTCGAAATTTAATTGTTGATGGTAATAGCACGCTTGATAGTGAAGATTATGGTTTTTTAATGAACTTTATTACGTCATCAACCATTAGTAATAATTACATTAAAAATGTTTGGACTAAACCAGAAAACAAAGTATTAGGCCGAGATGGCAAAGGCTTGTTTGTTTATAATTCTGCCTATAACTCGATTTATGGCAATGTGATAGATACAACGGAAATCGGTATACATTTAACTGCAGGATCTGAACATACAAAAGTGTATGCCAATAGTTTTATCGATAACCCAACACAAGTGAAATATGTTTCCAATAAAAACCAAGAATGGAGCCAAGAGGGGGTTGGTAACTATTGGAGTAACTACTTAGGGTGGGATATGAATAACGATAAAATAGGTGATGTCGTTTTTGAGCCTAATGATGGTATCGATAAACTAGTGTGGCAATATCCAGAAATGAAGATACTAATGGATAGTCCTGCTGTGATCATTTTACGGTGGGTACAAAGGCAATTTCCTATTTTAAAACCATCAGGGGTCAAAGATAGCTTCCCGCTGATGAAATCGCCTCATGCAAGCCAATCTGCAGAAAATTCAAACATTGAATTAAGCCTTGTACAACTCAATGTTAAGGACGTGCATTAATGTCAACTTCTCCAATCATTAGCCTATCAAATGTAGGCAAGCAATATGCAAAATTAACCGCGTTGAATTCGATTGATATGCAATTGAATCAAGGTGAAGTGTTAGGTCTGTTTGGTCACAATGGTGCAGGTAAAACCACAATGATGAAATTGATCTTAGGGGTTATTTCGCCAAGTCATGGTGAAGTCAATGTCATGGGAGTTGCACCTGACTCTAAAGCCGCATGGCACATGCGTGAACAAATTGGCTACTTACCTGAAAACGTCAGTTTTTATGAGCATTTAACCGGCTTAGAAGTGTTAACTTATTTTGCTCGATTAAAAGGTTTTTATCCTAAACCGGCGAAGCAGCATGCGATTGAATTATTAGAGCAAGTCGGTGTTGTCCATGCGATGAAAAAGCCGGTTAAAACCTTTTCAAAAGGTATGAGACAACGCTTAGGGTTAGCTCAAGCATTTATTGGTAAACCTAAATTATTATTGCTTGATGAACCGACTGTCGGATTAGATCCCATTGCAACTGCCGATTTTTATCGAACAGTTGATCAATTAAAGAGCCAAGGTTCAAGCGTTATTTTATGCTCTCATGTTTTACCGGGAGTTGAACAACATATTGATAGAGCAATGATACTCTCGTCAGGAAATATGTTAGCGATTGGCACATTAGCTGAATTACGTCGACAAGCGAATTTACCAATAAAAATAACACCTCATGGATTAAATGGCGCTCTTCGACAAGACGCACATTTACTGAAATTCCTAGAAAGTGGTGACAGCGATTCAGTATTAATGGTACCAGAGCAAGATAAAGTCGCGATGTTACGTTACTTGTTAGCGTTTGAAACTATTGATGATATTGATGTGGATAAAGCCAACTTAGAACAGGTTTACCAATATTATTTACAGCAAAATAAAAGCGATAGTAAAGTCAAAAATTTAAGCACAGGAGCTTAGTATGAATCAGATATTAGCCGTTGCAGGGAAAGAATTTTTTGATGGTTTACGAAACCGTTGGCTCATTTCAATTACCATTGTTTTTGCCGTTTTATCGATAGGTTTAACGTATTTTGGCGGCGTTGCATCGGGAGAAGTAGGGGTGACTTCACTGTCTACCACTATTGCGAGCTTGGCAAGTTTAGCCGTTTTTTTGATCCCATTAATTGCCTTGTTATTAAGTTATGACAGCTTTGTTGGTGAGCAGGAAAGCGGCACCTTACTTTTATTATTAACTTATCCGCTGAGTAAAACGCAATTATTGCTCGGTAAATTTATCGGACAAGGTGGCATTATAGCCTTAGCTACTTTGTTAGGTTTTGGTGCTTCAGCACTGATTTTATACCTACAAGTGAAGGATCTTGAAGTAGTTCGTTTATTCAGTACCTTTATTGCTAGTGCCGTTTTACTTGGCTTAAGCTTTACTGCCATAGCTTATGTTATCAGTTTAACGGTAAATGAAAAATCTAAAGCGGCAGGTATTGCCTTACTGATTTGGTTTTTCTTTGCTCTCGTGTTTGACCTTGCCTTGTTAGCATTACTTGTGGGAGTAGAGCAGGGGGTTAGTCAGCAAGGATTAACGCAAATTATGATGTTTAGTCCATCCGATATTTTCAGATTAGTCAATTTAGCGGGCCTTGACAGTAGTGATGTAAATGGCGTGCTAGCCATAGCTATTAAGTCGAGTTTAACTCAAGGGCAATTATTTTTCGTGCTCTTTGCTTGGGTGATGTTACCTCTAGCGGGTGCTAATTTTATTTTTATGAAAAAAACACTTTAATCTTAAGTTAGAAAGAATGAAAACTATGAAATCATTATCAAAATTAATGAGCTGTTTGCTTGTTGTGACATTGTTGACCGCTTGTTCTAAGCATGAAGATGGCCATCAGACTATTCATCAAGCTGCAGCGATAGAATCCGCCGATGAATGTCATTTATGCGGGATGTTAATTGCCCACTTTGCTGGGCCAAAAGGAGAGTTATTTCGCAAAGGAGTGACCGCAGAACAAGGAAAAAAAGTACATAAATTTTGCTCAACCCGCGATATGTTTAGCTTTTATCTTGATCCGGAGAATAAGCGTAATGTCACTACTTTATATGTACATGATATGAGTAAATCTCCGTGGGATTCGCCTAATGATAATTATTTTATCGACGCTAAAACCGCTTGGTTTGTCGCGGGCTCTGAAAAAACAGGAGCAATGGGGAAAACCCTCGCAAGCTTTAGTAAACAGCGAGATGCCCAACAATTTGCCAAAGCATACGGAGGTAAGGTATTAAGCTTTCAAGACATTGATTTATCGGTATTAATGTAAGTGCCCTTTTATCTCATACTGAAATGGTTGAATTATTTAGTGGCTAAGGTAGGCTAAATAGCATCAATGTTACTAGGTTTGCTAACTCTTTATGATAAAACAAATACCTTTGGCCCTTGCTATAAGTGTTTTGATACTTTTTGGCTGTTCAAGTCAGCCTCCAGCGACGGCTAAATTTAAAAGTAACTTTAACTTTTCTGATATTCAATCTTATAGTACTTATTCTCGAAATTCAGAGTTTGGCGAGTCTCAAAACATCAGTTACGCAACACGAAATAACATTGAAACTGCAATTGAACGAAGCTTTGACAGCAAAGGTTTGCTTTATCAGACTAATGATAAAGCGGATGTCATTATTGGCTATCATTTAATACAAGATAAGCAAGGCTTGAACAAATATAACCAAGGAGTGAAATATTGCGATCCGTGCTTACACTCAGGTTTAGCGGTTCAAGATAGAAAGTCATGGCAATTGTCACCAGGTAGTTTAGTGCTCGATATTGTTGATCAGCAAGACAAACGGTCCGTTTGGCGTAGTGTTTATCCACTAAAAATTAGACCGAAAGATAATAGTCAAGAAGTACAAGATAAAATTCAACATGCCATTCGTATTATGATGAAAACCGTACCATTAGCGTTACTATAGTCGCTAAAAGGGATATTGAAATGATGAAATGGCTATATATCGCATTGTTAGTTTTGTCGATTTTTTTTATTATTCTTTTCGGCTTTGGGGTATTACTGCATGAAAATGAAAAGCAGCATGAAGCATATAATCGTCAGCTTGAAATAAAAAAGCAACAACAAGAAAATAATCATTCAAGCATTGCTGCTACTGAAATTGTAACGCTTAACACTGTAAATGATGAGCCAAAAAAATCGGTTAATTTAGCGATAGTTGCGCAAAACCTCACTTGTGTTTCGAATGAGCAATGTCGAGTTGTTGAGATTGATTTTGTTGATTTGAGCTGTCAGGTTGCGGTCAATGTCATTGGGGCTTCACAATTAAAAAAAGCAAAGCGAGACAAAACCGTCATTGGTCATTGTGAACATCATAGTGATGTAAATAAAGCCGTATGTGTTGATAATTTTTGCACACTTGCAGGAAGTAATTAACGTCTTAACTATCATACTTTGATTTTGATGTTTATAATGGCGCTGAATTTAATAAGGTAATTTTTTATGACTTTTCCAAACGATGATACAGGCCAAGTTTTAACAGAAATGCAGGCAGCAGGTGTTGATTTAACGATTGTCCACCCAGTTGTCTTTTTTCAATTGTTTGAGCAAAAAGAACAAGCAGAAGCCATGGCTCAATTGTTAAAAGAGAAAGCGCCAGATATGCAATTAAGTATTCATCCTGATGAAATTCCTAATGTTTGGGACTTAGATTGTACCATTAATATGTTACCTGATTACGATGCTATTGTTGCACAAGAAGCTCAACTTGAACAAATCGCCGCTAAATTTAATGGTTATAACGATGGTTGGGGAATTGAAGCCTAATTTTTCTGTGTCGCTTTTAGCTGCCTACTTCTTCTATTCGACTCGTTCTTTGTTACTGTTCTTTTTCTGAAATATGAAAAGCTGGTAACGATACTTGCCAATAAATTGCCGCTAATCTTAATTTTAAGGCACCAACAATCGCACAAATCGTTGAGACATTTTCAGATAAACCAAACGTATGAAAAACCACAAATAAACAGCCACCTAGCATTGCTGCTAAAGCATAAATTTCTTGTCTTAAAATCATAGGTATCACATTACAGAGCACGTCTCTGATCATTCCTCCTGCAACACCTGTAATGGTTCCCATAACTATAGCGACCGGTATTGGTGCGCCTAAGTCTAAGGATTTTTGTGTTCCTAAAACGGCAAATAATGCTAAGCCAAAAGCATCAGCAATCAATAAAAATCGTTTAGGAATTCGTTTGGGTCGACGTATGATTAATATCGTTAATATGGCCGTCATTAAGATAACGAATAAGTAAATAGGATCGGCCACCCAAAAAACGGTGGTATCTAAAATAACATCGCGTATTGTACCGCCACCAACCGCAGTGACAGCCGACAAAACAACAACACCAAACGGGTCAAGTTTATATCGGCCAGCCATTAATGCGCCAGAAAGAGCGAATACGATCACGCCAAATAAATCTAACCAGCGCAATAATTCAAACATTTTTATTCTTTTACTAAAGGCAAGTCAGCACTTTCCCACGCTTTATAATCGCCGGTTAAATGTTTTAGTTGAGTAAAACCGTTTGCTTGCAATGTTGCTTCAGCAATTTCAGCCCTTCTGCCTGAGCGACAATGCACTACCACTGTTTTATCTTGGTAACCCGATAATTTATCTAAATGCTGTTCTATAGAGTCATGGCTTATATTCAAAGCGCCTTTTATATGACCCGCGTTAAATTCTTCCTTACTGCGCACATCAAGGACGATAAATTCTGGCGCTTTTGCAGCATGTTGTAAACTGAGTAATTGTTGCTGTGAGATGTTACTGATCTTATTAGCATGACTAAATAGAGAAAAACAAACGAGCAGAATAAAAGTGAGTTGCAGTTTCATTAGTATTAACCTTAAACATGTTTAAGTTGATTGTTTTACGAGTATAGCAATAACAATGACGATTGAAATTAATATTCCTATGGCTAAGGTCATCACCAAATTAAGCTGTTTTATCGTGGCGATAATATCTTTTGCTTGTGGTTGTTGTCCTTGATCATTGAACGACTCTCGGCGAAGCTTATTTTTACTATACATAGCAACACCGCCTAGTTTTATTCCCAATATATAAGCTAAATATGCGATGACAATACTGTTGTTATTAGTGAAAAATGATCGTTTAACAAGTCGCCAAAATAATAAACTATTTTGATTCATCGAAGTTAAAATCAATAACAAGAAAAACAATCTGCTGGGTAGCCATTGTAATAAGTTGGTTATTTTAGCGATAAAGCGACCAAAAAATCGAAACTGATGATGTTTTAAGTTCCAACTGTAGTGCGTTTCTAGCAGTAAACGAAAGCTTAATGCCGCTAATGGTCCTATAAATATAAAGAAAAAGCCGATGGCAAATTGTTGTTGTATTTTTCTCAAAAGCAGCATTTCAATGCAAGCTTTACTGATACCAATAGGTGATAATTGCTCGGCATCACGTGACAGCCAAGGTGATAAAGTTTGTTTTGCTTGGTATTTATCTTGTGCGTTAAGTTGAGTGGCTACGGTTTTACCTAGGTTATTTAAGTTAAAACTTCCCAATGTAGTAAATAAAAGCAACGCTTGCCAAATTACTGGCACAGCAATAAATTCCTCAAATAACCAAACAATAACAATTAAAGGCGTTATGGTGATCACGGTGGCAATAAAACCCGCAATGTTTCGTTGCGAATCACTGTTTTTATCTTTATTGACTTTTTCGGCAAGTTGCTGACAATAAAAGCGATAAAAACTAAATGCTGATTGTTGAGTCAATGAAGGGGATATTATATTGAATAAAAGTTTACAAAACACCACCCCAAATAACACAAGAATATATTGCGCAATTTGAGGTAAGGTGTCATAAACTTCAATCATGCAAGACTCAAAGATTAAGACAAGGTCTTATCTTGTAAACTAGTTAACATATTCAGCACTAACTGTGATGAATTTACCGAAGCCGTTTCTAAGTAAGCTTCAAATGACGTGGGTGATTCTTTGCCTGCTATATCTGACATCGAACGAATCACGACAAATGGCGTGTTTAATTGATGACAAGTTTGGGCAATGGCCGCGCCTTCCATTTCAACCGCTGCCATGGTTGGGAAGTTTTTTCGAGCTTTGGCAATGTCATCATCTTTAGTCATAAAAGTATCGCCAGTGGTGATTAAACCAATCAGTGTTTGAATGTTATTTAATTGTGCAATACCCGATTTTGCGGCCTCGACTAACATTGGATGAGGTATATACGCAGCAGGGTTAGCAGGCAGTTGACCTATCTCATAACCAAACGCCGTTACATCAACATCGTGATATCTGACTTCAGAGCTGATCACGATATCTCCAACTTTCAACGATTGTTCAAACCCACCGGCAGAGCCAGTATTTACCACATAATCAGGGTTAAATTCATGAATTAAAAAAGCGGTTGCTAAAGCAGCAGCAACTTTTCCAATACCTGATTGAACAATCACGACGTCATTGCCCGCTAATTGTCCTTGATAAAATGTATAACCGCCGAGTTGTTTGGTTGTTGCATCTACTAATTGTGCTTTTAAAATTGCAACTTCTGGCTCCATTGCACCGATAATGCCTGCTTTCATGATTCTTCTTCAAAATTAAGTCGTTAGATAAAAGAGATTATAACCTGAATCTAGGAAAGAGGAGAATCCCTTGATTGATCCAAGCCGACATTTATCCATCTAGTTGAAATTTTTGTTCGGAATGAGTAAACGCGGGGGTAACTCAAAGGCGTTGATGATCAACCTTTGAGTTACCGTAAATTTTGTTAATGAGGCAATGCTGCTTGTTGAGGAGCGGGTATTTGTCGGTTTAAGTTTGCTTGAGCAACTGCGGCTGCAGAGGTAATAACGCCTGTAGCTGGTTGTTCATTATCTACTTTTTTGCGTGCTTTAACTAAAGGTGCAGGTATAACACGCCCTTTAACTTTAGGGGCAGGAGCCGTATTACCGAGTAAACGACTGTTTATACAGGCTCTTATTTCATCAAGACTGTAGTTACTTTTTACTTTAATACGTAAGTGAGGAATGGTGGCAGCTTCTAAAGCGCCACTTACAAACCAATCCTTTTTAACTTTGTAGCCTTTACCTTGGGTATCGACTAAATCAATGGCGGCTAGTAATTTCATTGTGTCACGTTCACAAATAACAAAATCTAAATATTTATTGTCAGCATTATGGGTTGCGGTTTGTCCTGCTTTAGACGAGACGCCATTTCGAATCGTAACCATATCAGATAATTTAACGCGATTAATGATGCGATATTTTGGCCCTAAAGCTTGCTCAACTAAATTCTGAAAATTTTTCTCCGCCGCGGTAAAGACCACCTGCTTTTTTTCAAAAGGAAAAGGGAAGCTATTATCATTTAAGCGACTCGCTAATAAAGCAACAATAACAATTAGGCTGATCATGGCGAAAAGTATAAGTTCCATAGTCATCTCCGATAATTCAAAATTTTGACGTTTATATAATTACTATGGAATAAGCACGGAATGTGCCATACAGATAAAATAATTTACAAAACAGATCTATGCAGGAAATCGGGGTGAGCCATTTAATCTCTTCGTGTTTTATTTAATCACTCATTCTTCTGTTAATTTGACGCTATACATTGATAAATTATCGAAGTGCTTTAAATATTAGGTTTTTCTAAATTAGTTTTGACTAATGTAACATTTAAACGATAGAATGCTTAAATATATGGTCGTAAAAATTTAACTACCTTGAAAAAATAATAGTGAGTATGCAATGTTTACTGCTGAAATAATCAATAACATTCAGATGGATAATGTACTAGTACCAACTAAAACCCTGATCGTTGGTGGCCAACCGACAATTGAAGATCTGCTATTGCTCGATAGAATAGGTGTAAAACATGTTGTTAATTTGAGAGGGGAAAACGAAGTTAACCACTTCGATGAATGGAATGTTTTACGTGAAATGGAGAGTGACTATCATGCTATTCCATTGACTAATATCCACTCGTTTACCAAAGACGCAGCTGAACGGCTTGATAATATCTTATCGTTTAATAAACCGACGTTAATTCATTGTGCAACAGGTAACAGAGTAGGCGCATTAATTACTCTACATGCATTTTGGTGTGAAGGTGTATCAGCGCAACAAGCGTTAGAACGGGGTATACAAGCAGGCCTTACCCAACTTAAACCTGGGATCAGTCAACTTATTGGCCTATAAAACGTGATAGTTTTTGCTTTAGATTATTCAAACGATGTGATTGGTGGCTTAAGCAATACAGGGTAAAAATGCGCCTAGTTTGTTCCTAAGCGCACTTTTAAAGCTTAGAATCCGTCGTTAACTAGGGTATTTAGCTTCTAGCGCAGAATAAAGTTGTTGTTGAAAGTCAGTGGCACTAGCATCTAACTCGTTCACTAATTTAGCTAATACTTCATTATCTTCTTCGCCATGCCAAATTTTGATATATGTCCCTTCTTTATATCCGTGATCTTGGCGGAAGAAATTTAAAGTGTTTTTGCCGACGTATTGACGAAATAATTCATCAAGATCCATATTCATCAAGCGCATACAGTCTGCTAGCGCAATGGCATCAAAAGCTTTATTGGTAACAGCAGCGGATGCTAAATTTTCAAGGGCAATCTTAAAATCTGTTTCATCACTTTGCTGAGTTAGTTCATGAGCAAGCTGTGAAGTAATATCACTTACAGTAGCGCCGGTCATTAATCGTAAGCTTAATCCAAAGTGGAATATATCCACCAGTTCTAATTGTACTTGAGCGACGTCGATTTCTTGATGTTTCCACCATTTCCAACCATGATGATCAAGCATTTCAGCACATTCAACCCATATTGCTCTATACCATTCATAACCATTGTCACGCCATGTTTCACTGACTCTTGCATTCATCGCATCTTGCATGGTTAACATTTGGCTAATTTGGTTTTGTGCAATCAACATTTCGCTCATTTTAATCTCTATTTTTAATCAATTAATCGATAAATATTAGTAGAGCTCTAGTTTGCCGTACCTAAGCGATGGTGACAAGTAAAGACAAGGGATTTCTGGCTTTTCTATGACTTTACTTGTCTGAGCAATTGGAGGAGCTTTGAAAGCCAAACTTTTGCAAAACAGTTGCAGCGGGACAAAAACCGGTAAATGAAGACTGAAATAAATTGGCACCAATAAATACCGTAAACCACATAAAGTTAGGGTGTAACCAATAGGTTAAAGCTACGGACAATAGCACCATAAATCCTGCAAAACGAATGATGGCGGTTTCTAATGAAATATTTGTTTTCATGGTTAATACCTATAGTTGTTGAATAAAATTAAAAACTAAATCGTCCTCTTAACCAAACATTGGTATTTGCCTGGTGTTGACCAAAAAAGGTAAAATCTTGATTTCCTGAGAAAATATTTGCCCCTGCACTAAAGCTATAATTATCGTTGTATCGATAATGAATAGCGGGTTTTAAATAACTGTCTTGGTCTGTTGGAGAATAGAAAGCAAATAATGAATAAATTAATTTTTGTTGCATAGTGGTATAACGCAATCTAACGGTGGCTAGTTGTCGATATTCGTCAACGACTTCATCGGTAAATAATGCGGATTGTGTATAAGCATTATAGTGTTGGGTCTTTTCAAGGTAATATTGCAAACCAACCGATAAGTTTTTAATCACTTCTTGCTCATAGCCGATTAACGCTCTTATTTGGCTATTTGGAATCGCTGCTTGGTTCCCTTGTCTGTCTTCAAGACTGTTATAGGCAGAAAATTCCATTTTAAAAATTCCAGTACTTAGTGGGGTTAAAGCACTCGCTCCCCAAGCATTCATCTTCGGAAAATAAGCCATACCTTGTTGATTCATGCCAAGTGGTGTCGTCCAAAAACCTTTGTAGCCATACAGGGCATATTCAACGCCTTGAATACTTGTTGCTACCCGAGCCGACCATTGTGAGTCTTGTGTTTGCTCAACCCTAAAGTTTTCATCAGGCGCAATATTCGTTTTCATCAAAGACGAATAAAATGAGAAACGTTCTCCGGTAAGGTAATTATCAGGAGTAAACTCTGGAGTCCATGCCAGATCAACGGTGAAATCTCCCCAATAGCTAGTCATTCGAATACTGTCTGACGCCGACTTTAAATATTCATCATCACGACCAGAAAAAAAGGATTGCCAGTCTTTCTTAAATAAATCGTTGAGAAAAAGGTAGTCGCCAGTGCCCCAAGTAAGTACTTGCCTACCAAGTTTTACGTCAAGGTTTTTTAATGGACTAAAGGCGATGTTTAATTCTCGGGTATTAAAATCAGTTTGCTCTAATACGTCGTCGTAGAGAAAATCACCTTTAGCGGTTAATTCGAAAAACGCGTGACTATAATCAAGATTGATACGCCCTCTTAATTCGCTCAATGAAGCATTAGACTCAACGATATTATTTTGCATAAATTTACCGTAAGCTACTTCAACAAAGTAACTGAATTTCCACGGTGATAATTGAGTCGTTTCTTGCCAATCATCTGCCCATTCATCTTGCCAGTCATCAGCCGACAATGTTGATATTTCTTGGCTGGCTTTTTCATCTGAAGATTCAGTGACAGCTTGTTGCACTGCCTTTGTTTGGGCAATTATTTGGCTGCTCGTTAATGATAAACCTAGCAGTAATAAAGTTTGAATAAGGGCCAATTTCTTCACTATCTTAACCATGCTTTTGGTGGAGTTCTTAGGCTGCGTTCAGAAAAAATATTGTCGGGCAATCCAACATTATATTTCACATTCCTAAATTGCATTTCGGTGAAGCTACCATCACTTAATTGTGTCATTTTTGCATGAACAACCGTGGGGAAACCGTCTATATTTTGCACCGCTAGCACCTGCATTTCGCGGATGATTTCTTGCTGCTCATTAAAGTAGCTCGCTTTCATTGGTAAATAAGTATTTTTATCAATGATGATGTGATAATAAGCATACTCTACACTTGATGGGTCTTTAGGTACGGCTTTCATGATGTACGATTCTTCGTCGCTGCTTATTAAAGAATAATTATCTTCTGCGGGATTACGACCTGAAACATCTTCATAATAAAAGTGAGCGCCAACAAATGAGGTACGTTTATCTCCGGCAGAAATGCGTTTAACGAGAT
Source organism: Thalassotalea sp. SU-HH00458 (assembly GCF_040362795.1). Classification (NCBI taxonomy): domain Bacteria; kingdom Pseudomonadati; phylum Pseudomonadota; class Gammaproteobacteria; order Alteromonadales; family Colwelliaceae; genus Thalassotalea; species Thalassotalea sp. SU-HH00458. Next base: position 639,057 of record NZ_BAABWW010000001.1, on the reverse strand, counting down.
CAAGTGCCGGTAAATATAACCAGCGGTCATCATCTGCTTGTACTTTTTTGGTGACTCGAAAAACGGTTCCTTGAACATCAGTTGGTCGAGAGAAAAACACCAACATATCTTGATCGCCTAAATCTTCCTGGTCTTTACGCAAAATTGTAAATTGACGCATTTGCTTATTTCCATTGGCATCGACGATGATCATTCTTGCCTGTGCGCTGCCGTCTTCACCGGCGTAATAAGACGCTAAGTTACTTTTTTTGATAATGCTTTCAACATTCACAGTTGCATTTGCTGCGGTTATCAAAGATAAAAAACTTAATGTAATCAATTGTGTTTTCTTTAAAAAATGTAACATCATTTATCCTGTTTTATTTTCATGAGTCATTCATAAACTTAAGCTTGGTTGTTAGTCGTCTGATCCTTTGAAAAAAGACTTAGTAAGGCTGGCAATAGCAGCAATGTCACTAATGCGGAAACTATCATGATACTTGCTAAGAAAAATCCCACCGTAATATAGGGCATTAACGGTGAGAGTAATAACGGAGTAAAACCGATAGCGATGACGATGGCATTTCTTGAAATAGCTCTACTAGGCTCTTCAAACATTAATAGCAATGCTTTGGTTAAACTGTTGGTTTGTTTTTCTAATTCACGAACCCGTTGTAAAAAGTGAATAGCAAAATCAATTGAAAGTCCTAATGTTAATGCTGAAAGTACCGCGATAGGCATATCATAGGCTTTTCCTAACCAACCGATTAAACCGTAAATTAAACTAATGGTTAAAGTGAGAGGTAGCATGGCTAACACGCCATATTTTATCGAGCGAAATAACAGTGCCATCATTAAAAAGACAATCACAAAGGAAGAAAGTAAACTGTTGAGCATGCCGTTTACCATGGCATCTTGCCAGACAATATTCAGATACGACTTTCCTGCCCAATTCATTTCAACGTCAATTGGCGGTGGATTTTGTTGTACATATTGATTAACCCATTCAACAACCGCCGTAGTATGTTGATTATCACCACTGGTCATTTGTAGCCAAATTAAAGATTGTTGATAATCTTGACTGACAAAATGCCACAGATCATTTGGTCGATGAGAAGATTGATATTGTAATAACGTTTGAGCGACGCCATTACTGGTTTTAGGAATAACAAAATCAAGCGCGTTTCCTGAGTGTAGTTCTCGGTTTACCGTACGTACGATATCGCTCAAACCATTTGTTTTACCTACTAATGCCGTATTGTTTAGTGCCGTTTGTAAGTCGGCAAGCCAATTTAACATCTCAGGTTGAATAAATAATTTTTGCTGGGCAAATTGTTGATCAGCAAATTGATATAATTTATCGATAGCTGCTTGGTGTTCCATCGCAACACTAAAGGCTAAATCATCTAATTTTATTAATAATTCTTGGCTAAATATGCCTTTATCTGTTGAGGACTTCCATTGTGCTAAGTGCTCTTGAATTGTTGATAAATCGATTCCTTGTTGATTCGCATCTGCAATCAACTGCATGAATGTTAGTTCTGCTTGTTGCACGTCTTTTTGAGGCTGGCTAAACACTAACCATGCATCGTATGTCCCGGCGAAATGTTCATTAAGGACTTTATCGGCAATACGAATTTCATGATCGGCTTTAAACCAGTTAACCGGATTATCGTTGATAATGATTTTATTGATACCGACAAGGCTGAAGATAAATATCACAATAAAAGAAAAGATAATGGCTTTGGCTTTTTTCGTTGCTAAGTTGCCAAGCCATAAAAGACTATTCGATAAACGGCCTTTTTCTTCCATTTTAGCGACCGCAAGCTGTAAATTTGCTAAAGACTTCGGGCTTAATCTCGACAGATAAACCGGTAAATAAATTACCGTTAATAAAAAGGCTAATAAAATGCCTGTGCCAATGAAGGCACCGAAGATTTTCACGGGTGGGATAGGGGTTAATAAAAGAGAATAAAAACCAACGGCTGAGGTAATGGAAGTAAATAACATCGGAGTGAACAAGTGCGACATTACTTTTTTAATGACTTGTTTGGTGTCATCACCTTCTTTATAACGATCCGAAAACTCCGACAAAATATGTACGGAATCGACAACGGCAATCGGCATTAAAAAGATGGCGATCATCGAGGTCATAATATGTACAGTAAATCCAAGGCCTATTAATGCACCCATGATAATAATTACCGTCGCCATTGCTACGGCCATTGGTGCAATGATTAATGGAAAGTTTCGAAAGAAATACCATAGTAAAACAAAAATAGCTAAGCCTGCCAGTGGGGCTGCTATACCCATTTGGACAAACATTTCGTAGCCAAACTGATCTTCAGCAATCGGTAGTCCAGTAATGTGAAAAGTTAAATCATGATGGGTAAAGGTTTGATTAATTTCTCTGATTTGTTCCGCGATCGAATAACTTAAATCTTTCGCGGTAATTGGAACATAGATGGCGGCGGCTTTATCGTCTCCAGACACTAAGGTGTTTGCAAGTAAAGGTAAACGCTTGACTGCCTCAGCAATTTTTTCACTACCCGCTAAGTCTTTAGGCGCTTGTTGCATGAGATATTCAAACCGAATGCCACCATTTTTTTCTTGAGTAATATTATCCACCACACTAAGTGATAATAGATCTTGTGTGATCACCCCTTCAATTTGTAAAATTTTATCGGATAACTGTTGTAAAATAGCCAGCGTTTTTGGTTGGTAAATGCTATTTTCACTCACTATACCCACCACTATCATGTCAGGCATGTTGAAGGTTTTTTTAATATTATTGTGAAAAACGCGTTCAGAGTTTTGACTACTTAACATATTTTCAGGATCAGTATCTATGGTGAGCTGAGGGATCATTGCTAAGCTAATTAGCACCATAGTGATTACTATCGCGTAGATGGTTTTCGGCTTATTTAATGCAAATTGTAAAAGCTGAGAATAATGCAAAGTGGCATCCTTTGTATATTAGATTTTGTTAATATACTTTTATATTAGCATAATCTAATGTAATATCAATGAATAGTTTTATAAGGTATAGAAAAATGAATCAAGCAAAGCAAGTTGATATCGCTGAATTGAGAAGTAATGCTGGTCAAGCCGCGGAATTACTGAAAGCGATGAGTAATGAAAATAGACTATTAATTCTCTGTTATCTTGGCGAAAAAGAACTGTCAGTGAGTGAACTGAATCAATTTATAGATTTAAGCCAGTCAAGTTTATCTCAGCATTTAGCACGGTTAAGAAATGATTCACTGGTGAAAACTCGCCGCGAATCGCAAACTATATATTATAGTATTGCTAACCAATCGGTTGTGCGACTGATTAGTTTTTTACAAGAAGAATTTTGTCCGTAATAATTATTTTCTTAACTATTTTAGTGATTTAGCGCAAAGATTGTGTCGTGTTTTTTTACACATATAGTGTCTTTATTAATTTGATTCATGTAACTTGTTGATAATTAACGTTATTTTTTGTTGGTTTGATTATTGCTTAGGCGTAAGTGATTATTTTTAAACAACTTAAGGAAGAACATGAAATCACTTTTTTTCTCTGCGTTAGTTATCCTAGCGACATTTATACAAACCGCCAACGCAGGCTTGATCATCAATGAAGTTAATCTTGGTGATGAAGATTATATTGAATTAGTTAATACCGGCGGTGCTGCAATTGATTTACAAGATTACAGCATAAACTTTTATGAAAATGATTCTGATGTGTTTATCTTTAATAGTGCATTGTTACTTGCACCAGGCGATATTCTTGTTGTCGGTGAAGAGGCAAGCCATGATGTAAACGTTCTATTTAATATCCCAATTAATGACGGAACTGCATTTTCTATCGCTCTTTATAATGCTTCGGGTGTTTTAATTGATTTTATTACTGCTATTCAAAACATTAACGTGCCTGTTGGGGCAACTTTTGTAGGTGGACCTTTAGCTGATGTTGTTGATGATGATCAATTTGTATATCAACGCGTTAAAGATACTCATTCAGGTAGCACTTTTTACGCTTCAGACTGGACTATTGCTGCTCCTTCAGAAGGTGAGCCGCCAATCGCTATTACTACACAAGTTCCAGAGCCATCATCATTAGCTATTTTTGCTCTAGGCGTCGTTGGTTTATTATCGCGTAAATTAAAAGCCGCTTAATAAATTCCCATTTATTTAAAGCAAAGAATAAACACTGGTTATAATGATCAGTGTTTTTTTTGGCTTTGGTGAATGCCGCTACCCTCATAAAACACGTTCTACTTGGCACAACTTCACTTAACAGCACAAAAAACTTGTCTATTGCTTGTCTATTGCTTGTCTATTGCTTGTGAATTGCCATTATAATTATTTTATTGTGAAAATAATTTCTTTTTAACCATTAAACGATAGTCTTTTGGTGTTGTACTTAACGATTTTTTGAACAGTTTAGTAAAATGACTTTGATCTTGATACCCTACTTGATATGAAATTTCTTGAATAGATAAGTTACTTGAGGCTAATAATTCTTTGGCGGCTTCAACTTTCAATTGTTGCCAATAGTTGATCGCACTTATTCCTATTGCATTTTTGAAACGACGGGTAAAAGTACGTTGACTGATCCCAAATTGTTCCGCCACATCTTTTAAAGATAAGGAAGAGTTAAGGTTTGTTTGCATCCAAAACTGTATCTGAATAATTAACTCATCAGAATGTTTATCTACGGCTCCTTCTAAATATCGTTGCTCTTCATAAGGTTTTCTAATTTCATGAGAAAAATTACGTTCAACGTGTTGTGCTGCGGTTTTCCCATAAATTTGAAAAATAATGTGAACGATAATATCGGCTAGAGCATTTAAGCTAGCTGCACAATATATACGATCAGATTGAGTAATAAAAAAGTCTGGTTTTAACAATACCTTAGGGTAATCCCGTTTAAATTGTTCAACATAATGCCAATGGGTTGTCGCAGGGTGGTGATCAAGCAAACCTGACTCAGCCATAAAGCAAACGCCAGTACCACCACCAATTAATGTCGAACCGTCATTCCATATGTTTTTCAACCACTGGATTAATTGTGGCTGTTTTTGTATTGAAGGGCGGGGATTTCGCCATAAACTTGGAATGATCGCGTAATCAGGCTTACGAGCCTTTTGTACACTTGAATCAGGTAAAAGCTTTATTAATGCTCGAGTGACAACCGGTTGTTCATTTTCGGCGACCATTTGAATCGATAAACGCGGTGCTTTTTTATTGGCTTGTCTGCCTATCGCTTCCCCCGCACGTAACATTTCGACGGGTAAACTGACGCTAGTTGCTAACATACCGTCATATAAAATGAGCGCTATATTGATTTTTGGACGTTTCATTGGCTAGTTTTTTATGAATAAACGCATGTTTGGCTATTTTGCCATAAATTTTGGCTTTAAATAACCATAAATTGTCCGGAAATATTTCTACACTAGTCAACATTACGTTTGATAGTTTTGCATAAAGAGAAATATGAATGACAGCTTTACCTATTATTGTTGGCATGGGCGGTATAAACGCTGCAGGTCGAACCTCATTTCACCAAGGCTTTCGCCGAATTGTTATTGATAAGCTAAATGCTGAAGCACGCCAAGAAACATTTGTTGGCTTAGCGACCTTAATGAATATCCTTAAGTTTGAAGATGGTAAGTTGCTCGATAAAAATGGTGCGGTTGTTGAAGCTAACCAAGTTGAGTCGCTATTTGGTGAACAAATCCTAAATGGTACTTTGATCCGTAAAATTGAAAAAAATCATTTTGATCCTGATGCAACGCCTTGGCAGCAAAAGATGACTATGGGGCAGGCTGATGATGCGATTACATTTGAAACTAAAGCGCGTGATTTACCTACTCCTTTGCCTCGTTCATGGAAGATAACTGAACTTGATAATAAAAGAGTCCGTGTTGAAATAGCCGGTGAATTTGAAGCTAAACATGACTCAACGCGTGATAACCCGATTAAAGCTGCGGGTCAATTTCCTACCGGTTTTGAACCGGCTGTCCTTTATAACAGCCGTTACCAACCAAGAGGTTTACAAGCCACTATATTTGGCGCAGCCGATGCTATTCATTCTACAGGATACAGTTGGGATGATATTGCCAGTAAAATTAGCCCTGATGAAGTTGGTACATATTCAGCTTCAGTGTTCGGTCAAGTACAGAGTGAAGGGCTTGGCGGTATGATGCAAAACCGGATGCGCGGCGAACGTGTTTCTACGAAAAATTTGGCGCTTGGCTTAAACACCATGTCGACGGATTTTATCAATGCATATGTAACAGGAAGTGTTGGTAGTACATTTACTTCAACGGGTGCTTGTGCAACGTTTTTATACAACCTTAAAGCTGCAGTACAAGACATTCAAGCTGGACGAATTCGTGTTGCCATTGTTGGCAGTAATGACTGTGCCATTACGCCTGAAGTGATTGAAGGGTTCGGCAATATGAGCGCTTTAGCCAATGAAGAAGGCTTGAAAAAGCTAGACGGTATTACTGAAGGTAGTGCGAATCACCGTAAAACCAGTCGTCCTTTTGGCGATAATTGTGGATTTACTATCGGTGAAGCCGCACAATTTATTGTCATAATGGATGATGCGTTAACAGTTGAGTTGGGATGTAAGGTTCTAGGCTCAGTGGCTGATGTTTATACCAATGCAGACGGCATTAAAAAATCGATCACCGCCCCCGGTCCTGGTAACTATATTACTATGGCAAAGTCAGTTGCATTAGCCGCGAGTATTGTTGGGAAAGACTCAGTGCAAAATCGTAGTTTTATTTTGGCACATGGTTCAAGTACACCACAAAATAGAGTCACAGAGTCATTAATTTATGATCGACTTGCGCAAAGTTTTGACATAAATAACTGGCCCGTAGCAGCACCCAAAGCTTATGTTGGTCATACTATCGGTCCAGCCAGTGGCGACCAAGTTGCCATGGCATTAGGTGTGTTCTCACATAATATTATGCCGGGTATTACTACTATTGATAAAGTAGCTGACGATGTTTATAGCGAACGCTTAAATATTGCGACCGATCACTGGCATTGTCAGGAAATGGACGTTGCGTTTATCAATTCAAAAGGCTTCGGCGGTAATAATGCCACAGCAACAATTCTTTCACCTAACGTGACACTTTCAATGATGGCAAAACGTCATGGAGAGTCTGCGATGCAACGTTATCAAGCAAGTTTAGTCTTGGTCGAAAAAGCTCAGTTAGCTTACCAAGAAAAAGCCGATAACGCACAATTTGATATTATTTATAAATTTGGTGATGGGGTATTATCAGATGAAGATCTCGATATTACTGCGGATAATATTGCTATGTCAGGCTTTTACCATAAAATCGCCTTACCTAAACATAATCCGTTTGATGATATGGTGTAGTTTTCACAAAACCTGAATGAACTTTGATAAAAACCGTCTCAGGCTGTTCGCTTTGGGACGGTTTTTTAATTGAAGTCCTGCGTGTTTTATTGCGTCGTAATGCCCCACTTTTTATAAATAGCATCAATAACCCCTTGAGCTTTAATTTCAGTGTATGCACGTTGAAATTCAGCCACTAACTTTGGATCCGATTGTAAATTCATGGCTAAATTTAAGTCGCTATTTAAATCAGTAAACTCTTTGATTTTCATCAGCTTATCAAACGATAAATTAAGCTTTTTAGCATTATGTTTCAGGGTTAATTCAGTCGCAATTATTAGCTCAGCGCGGCCTTTGAACAGCATTAATATGTTTTGATCTTCGTTGACAAGTTTATAGTTATGCTTAAAATTATTTCTCTTTAAATAGTGGGCGACATTTGAATGACGTGCGGATGCTACAATAAACTTTTTTAGCTGGTTGAGATCATCAATTGCTTCAGGGAATTGGCTTTTTAATCCCCAAAAATACAGCTTTTCATTGATTAAACTCCCTATCCAATGAAAGCGCTCCAGACGTTCTTTCGTTTGAGCAATAGAGTAAATCATGACATTTTTTTCTGAACTCGCCGTTTCATAAGCTCTTGCCCAAGGTAAAGCAATAATGTTTGGGGTTTTATTCGCTTGTTTAAAAATGGCTTGCACTATTTCTGTGGATAACCCTCCTAAACTATTATCAGCATTATTGACTTGGTAGGGGGCAAGGTATTCGGTGACAACTTTGACTTCTTTAGCCTCAGACGAAAGAGTAAAGCATAAAAAACTTATATATTTTATCAGGTTGAGTGCGTATCTAAACATACTCGATTTTTACCCCTTGGTTATGCTTGGTATAATTTCACGACAAAAATACTTACTTGATATAGTTAATATAGTTGAAATTTAGTGAAATTAATTGCTGTTAGATATCTTGTTACATTTTCCAAAAAAAAGCAGCCGAAGCTGCTCTTTTATCAATACAATGGCGACCCGTTAACTTAATACGTAATCTAAAATACCTAATGCAGCTTTACGACCTTGATCAACGGCGGTAACAACTAGGTCTGAACCTAGCACCATATCACCCCCAGCAAAAATATTTTCTTTACTGGTTTGAAGTGCAAAATTACTGTTTTCAACGGCGATTACACGGCCACGTGAATCAAGTTCAACGCCGGCATCTTTCATCCATTGTGGCGGGCTAGGTAAGAAACCAAAGGCAATAACCACTGCATCGGCTTCCATAATAAATTCACTGCCTTCAATTGGTTCAGGACTTCGACGTCCATTAGCATCAGCAGCACCTAATTGAGTTTTAACAAATTTAACACCACAAGCTTTACCATTTTTATCCACCGCAATATCAAGAGGTTGTAAATTGAATTGGAAATTTACGCCTTCTTCTTTTGCATTTTGTACTTCTCTTGGTGAGCCTGGCATGTTGGCTTCATCACGACGATACGCACAAGTAACATCTGTGGCGCCTTGACGAACAGAAGTTCGCACACAATCCATCGCGGTATCACCACCACCCAATACAATCACTTTTTTACCGCTAAAGTTAACGTATGGTTTGGCATTTTCGGTAATTTTCATCAAGTTCTGCGTATTGCCGATCAAAAAGTCTAACGCATTATAAACACCTGCCGCGCCTTCATGTTCAAAGCCACCGGTCATATCAGTGTAGGTACCTAACGCAAGAAATACTGCATCGTATTCGTTGCTTAATTCATCAAAACTAATATCAACACCTACGTTGGTGTTTAAGCGAAACTCTATGCCCATGCCTTCAAAAATTTCGCGGCGGGTTTGAATAACGTCTTTTTCAAGTTTAAAGGACGGAATTCCAAAGGTCAGTAAGCCACCTATTTGTGCATGTTTGTCATACACGACAGCGTCAACACCGTGTCGAGTTAAAACATCAGCACAAGCTAGACCAGCAGGACCTGCGCCAATCACGGCCACGCGTTTACCTGTTTTCACCACATCTGATAAGTCAGGTTTCCAACCTTGAGCGAATGCGGTATCCGTAATATATTTTTCAATATTACCTATAGTGACGGCACCAAAGTCTTCATTAAGCGTACAGGCTGATTCACATAATCTGTCTTGTGGGCAAACTCGACCACACATTTCAGGTAAGCTATTGGTTGAGTGACATAAGTCTGCCGCTTCAAAAATCTTACCTTCAGTGACTAATTCTAACCATTGTGGAATGTAATTATGAACCGGACACTTCCATTCACAATACGGGTTACCACAATCTAAACAACGATCCGCTTGACCCGCACTTTGATCTGTACTTAACGGTTGATAAATTTCAACGAAGTCAATTTTACGTTGTTCTATCGCCTTTTTCGGCGGATCGATTCTTTTTACATCGATAAATTGATAAACATTTTTACTCATTCTGTTTCTTCCTCAATTCGCGTTCTTATATCATTGCGCTTGAACGCGAAGTTCTGCAGATGAACGGCTACGGTGACCTAATAACGTTTTTACGTCGGTAGCTTTTGGTTTTACTAATCTAAATAATGGCGCATAAGCATCGAAATTATTTAAAATTTTATGAGCATGTAGACTGCCCGTTTCTTCATGGTGTTGACTGATAATGCCACGTAAATGTTCTTGATGAATGGTTAAATCTTCTATCGGTAATGTTTCAATAGATTCATGATTTAAACGGATATCTAAATCATTGTTCTCATCTAAAACATAAGCAAAGCCACCGGTCATGCCAGCACCAAAGTTAACCCCAACTTGACCAAGAATGGTAACAATACCGCCGGTCATATATTCACAAGCATGATCGCCAGTGCCTTCAATAACAGCATGACATCCTGAATTACGAACAGCAAAGCGTTCACCTGCACGGCCACAACCAAATAACTTTCCGCCAGTCGAACCGTATAAACAAGTATTACCCATGATCATGGTTTTTTCGCTGGCATATTCGACACCTTTTGGAGGCTTAATGGTTAACTTACCACCTGTCATGCCTTTACCAACGTAATCGTTTGCATCGCCAATTAAGGTCATTTCTAACCCTCCAGCGTTCCAAACACCAAAACTTTGACCTGCTGTACCTGTAAGCGATAGCTTGATTGGTGTTGCAGACATGCCTTGATCACCGTGTTGACGAGCAATTTCTCCTGAAAGCGATGCCCCTACAGAGCGATCGGTATTCTGAATTGAAAATCTATACTCACCACCAGTACTATGGGCAACCGCTTCAGATGTGGCAGCCAGTATTTCTTGATTCAAAGCGCCTTTATCAAATGGCGTATTTTCTTCCGTTTGATGTAAAGCTGTATTATCACCAGCAACAACTGGCGCAATAATAGGCGTTAAATCTAATTTTTGCTGTTTGGCTGTGATCCCTTTAAGCGGCACTAATAAATCTGTTCGACCTATGATTGCTTCTAAACTTTCAACACCCAATTGCGCTAAGATTTCACGCACGTCATGCGCAATGAATTTAAAATAATTCATTACTTGATCAGGTAAGCCTTTAAAAAATTGCTCACGTAACACTTCATCTTGTGTTGCTACACCTGTAGCACAATTATTTAAATGACAAATACGGAGGAATTTACAACCTAATGTCACCATTGGGGCGGTACCAAAACCAAAGCTTTCTGCGCCGAGGATTGCTGCTTTAACAATATCTAAGCCTGTTTTTAAACCACCATCAACTTGTAATCTCACTTTATGACGTAAGCCGTTTGTTACAAGAGATTGATGGGCTTCAGCTAAACCAAGTTCCCAAGGACAACCCGCATATTTAACCGAAGTTAATGGACTTGCAGCAGTACCACCGTCATAACCTGAAATAGTAATAAAATCAGCGTATGCTTTGGCAACACCTGAAGCGATAGTTCCTACGCCTGGACCTGACACTAACTTCACCGAAATAACGGCTGTTGGATTGACTTGTTTTAAATCAAAAATCAACTGTGCTAAATCTTCAATAGAATAAATATCATGATGCGGCGGAGGTGAAATTAACGTCACGCCCGGTACTGAAAAACGTAACTTGGCAATTAATGGTGATACTTTATCACCAGGTAATTGACCACCTTCACCAGGTTTTGCCCCTTGGGCAACTTTAATTTGTAAAACATCGGCATTAACTAAGTAATGCGGTGTCACGCCAAATCGGCCTGAAGCAATTTGTTTGATCCGCGAGTTTTTCACTGTACCAAAACGACGCTCATCTTCGCCACCTTCACCAGAGTTTGAATAACCTCCTAAACGGTTCATGGCAATCGCTAATGCTTCATGTGCTTCTGGGCTAAGCGCGCCAATTGACATTGCCGCACTGTCAAAGCGTTTAAACATTTCGCTATCAGCTTCAACTTGGTCGATACTGATTGACTTGGTGTCTTCTTTAAAAGCAAGTAAATCACGCAAGGCTGCTGGCGGGCGATTATTGACTTCATCGGCAAATTTGCGGTATTTATCATATTCACCACTGCGAACTGCGTCTTGCAAATAATTCACCACATTTGGATTATAAGCATGATATTCACCACCGTGAACATACTTAAGAATACCACCATGGCTCATTTTTTGGTGTGCTAAAAAGGCTTTACGTGCAAGATTAATATTGTCTTGTTCGATATCTTCAAAGTCTGCTCCTTGAATTCTACTTGGCAGATCAGGGAAACATAATTGCATGATATTTTGGTTTAAGCCGATAACTTCAAATAAGCCCGCACAACGATAACTTGCAATCGTTGAAATACCCATTTTAGACAGTATTTTTAACAAACCTTTGTTAATACCATCACGATAATTGGTCACCGCTTGACGTGCCGGTAAATCGATTTGTGCTTGATCGACCAACTGTTCAATCGTTTCAAACGCAAGGTATGGATAAACCGCGGTAGCGCCTAAACCAAGTAATACCGCAAACTGGTGTGAATCACGAGCAGCGGCTGTTTCAACAATAATATTTGAATCACAACGAAGTTGTTTATCGACTAAACGTTTTTGTACCGCCCCTACAGCCATCGCAGCAGGTATAGGTAACATGTCTTTTTGAATTTGACGGTCAGATAAAATTAAAATTACCGTGTCTTGATTGCAGACAAGATCTTCCGCTTCATCACAAATACGTTTGATGGCGACTTCTAATCCTTCTTCATGTGCATAATTTAGCGCAATGGTGTTGCTGCGATAATGCTTAGGATCAAGCTCACGTAATTGCTTTAAGCCAGTGTACATTAAGATCGGTGATTCAAATAAAACACGATCGGCATGGCTGGTTGTTTCATTGAAAACATTATGCTCTCGACCAATACAGGTACCTAACGACATCACGTAACGTTCGCGTAATGGATCGATTGGTGGATTAGTCACTTGGGCAAACTGTTGACGGAAATAATCAAATAAGGTTCTTGGCTGACTAGACAGAACAGCCATAGGGGTATCATCACCCATCGAACCTGTTGCTTCTTGGCCATTCTCAGCAAGGGTTTTAACCACTTGTTGAATTTCTTCATAACTGTAATTAAACATTTTATGGTATTGCGACATTTCTATATCACTAAAAACTCGCTGACCAATTTGTTCTGCATCAAGCTCACTAAATGGCACCAGATGACTGATGTTTTTATTTAACCATTCACGATAAGGGTGTCTTTCTTTTAAGTCATTATCAATATCATTCGAAGCGAATACTTTACCGGTATAAGTATCTATAGCAAGCATCTCGCCAGGTCCTACGCGGCCTTTTTCAACCACTTCATCTTCGCCGTAATCCCAAATACCGACTTCAGAGGCTAGAGTGATAAAACCATCACGGGTAATCACATAACGAGCAGGGCGTAAGCCGTTTCTATCAAGATTACAAGCAACGTGACGACCATTGGTTACTACAACACCTGCTGGCCCATCCCATGGCTCCATATGCATTGAGTTAAATTCGTAAAATGCTTTTAGATCATCATCCATCAATGGGCTGTTTTGCCACGCAGGTGGCATTAATAAACGCATACCACGGTATAAATCCATACCACCAGCAAGGAACAATTCCAGCATATTATCTAATGATGAGGAATCTGAACCACTTTCATTGACAAAGGGGGCGGCATCTCGCAAATCAGGTAATAAAGGCGAATGGAAACGATGAGTTCTCGCTCGACTCCATTGACGATTACCTTTTATAGTATTTATTTCACCATTATGAGCTAAGTAGCGGAATGGTTGTGCTAAATGCCATTGCGGAGACGTATTGGTAGAGAATCGTTGATGAAAAACACAAATAGCCGTTTGCATTCGAATATCGGCAAGATCCAAATAAAAATTTGGTAAATCTACAGGCATCATTAAGCCTTTGTAGATAGTTACTAAACAAGAAAGACTTGCTACATAAAAACGTTCATCTTGGATGCGTTTTTCAGCACGACGTCGTGCCATGTATAATCGACGTTCTAAATCTCGGTTTCTCCAACCAGGAGGAGCATCGACAAAAACTTGCTCGATCGTGGGTAAGTTGCCTGCAGCGATCTTACCCAACATTGAAGTATTGGTAGGAACAACGCGCCAACCAACAATTGTTAACGTTTCTCGGGTTAATTCTTCTTCTAGAATTTCTTTAGTTTTAGCAGCCTGAATAGGATCTGGATTAAGAAAGACCATACCAACTGCGTATTTTTTACCGAGTTTCCAATTATTCTCTTCGGCAACTGCGCGAAAAAACGAATCGGGTTTTTGCATCAATAAACCACAGCCATCACCTGTTTTACCATCAGCAGCAATACCGCCTCGATGTTGCATACGGTCTAAAGCATGAATAGCTGTTTTAATGAGCTTATGACTTGTCTCGCCTTGTTGGTGCGCGATTAAACCAAATCCACAGTTATCTTTTTGTTTGCTGTGATCATAAAGCTGCATGTTTTCTCTCCTAATAAAAATACCGGCTTGGTGACAGAGTTAAGAAAAGAATAAAGTTATGTAAAAAATGCATAAATACTCTGTTTTGTGCCCAAGGGGAACCGCTAACATTAAACATTTATTGGGCAAAGGTCAATAAAAATAGAGTTTTTGCTCGTAATTTTTTTACATCTTGGTAACAATATGTTTTTAAAGGGGTATTAGCTTCTTTTAACTGAGAATGTGCAATGTGTTATCTCGAATAAGATCAATCGTATAATCTTTTGTAGGTTATTTTTCGATAAAATGAAATTTTATTACAGTTTTTCTTTGAGAATGAAGTGCTTAGAAGTTAAATGTTTTTTATTCATATTTTATTCATCTTGTCTATACAAGACGCATTAAAGACAAGAGGGCGTTTGAGGTATAAAAAAACCAGTGTGACACTGGTTTTTTTAAGGAGTTTATAAACAGGATAGCTTATGGCTGGTAACCACCAACTACGCCTTTTGTTGTGACACTGACCGCATCATGGGCATGTAATGATTCTAAATGATTTATTTTAAGCCAGAAATCATCAAAACTAGTGGTTAAGTTCATGGCATGCTGTAGTCGACGGGCAGCATCTTCACAAAACATTAAATTTTGTCCGTTGAGTCGAGCAAACTCTTGCTCGTCTTCTCGTTTAACCGCGGCTTGAACCGGTGTTTTTAAAGCATTTTCTACCAAATCAACAATATCGGTGATCGGAAATTCTGTGGTAGCAGCGTTTAATTTAACTTTAACTTCAGCGACTGAACGTTGGCTATGTGGTGTGGCAACTACGCCATCAGTTGTACCAAGCCATTGATGGACGTCTTCAAGGTTGATGTCTTCTTGGCTGAATTTTTCTTTAAATGCTTTTTGGATCAATTGTCTCGCCAATGCCGCTGAACATGGACAGGTAGACGAATATCTTACATCGACAGCAAGCTCTATGGATAATTTGCCTTGGTTTAATAAACCCGTGATAGTAATAGGATAAGCTTTCCAACCTTGTTTACCACTAATGAGTGACTTGCGTCGTAGGTGGAAGTCACAATTAAAAACAACTTTTGCATTATCACTTAATTCTTGATGACTACTAATAAAACCGTTAAGCAAGCTAACTAACGTTTGATAATTCAATTCGTTGTTGTTTGAAAGATCATCGAGTAATAGATATAGGCGAGACATATGAATACCTTTCGCCTGAGGATCATTTAAATTAACAAAAGCGTCAACAAAAGCTGAAACCATGCGAGGAGATTCGCCTTTTGAAGCGAGCATAATAGGCATTTCTATATTACTCATACCAACCCAGTCCAATGTCCCTTCAGTTTGGGCAGTGGTATGGTTAGCAATATCAGGCATTGATGTAGACATGGTTTCTCCGAAGTGTCGTATTATGTAAAGGGCTAGGTCTCTCTAACTTCAGTCATAATAATAAGATTAAGGTGGTATTGTTAAATAATCCCTAAAGCGAGATTTTTGACATACCCGATAAAAGGCGGCTATTTTGAAGGAAATTGCCAATAAAAGCAATATAAATGGCGGGAGAGGAACATGAAATCTTGTTTATTTAATCCTACAAGCAATTCGGTTATTATTAAATCAATAATGACTTTTTTCGATGAGTTGTTACAATAGATCTAATAATAAAATAGGGAATAAATTAGTGAACAATATTAATGGGTTAGATACCGATTTACTTGCAGGGTATGTTGAGAACCTTGGTAGGGACATCGTACAACAGATGTTAGATTTATATATTCAACAATCTGTGGTGTATTTAAAAGACATTAACGAGGCGATGATTGCATGTTCACAATCTTTATGGCAAGAGTCTTGTCATAAAATGAAAGGCGCAACCGGAAGTGTTGGATTAACTTCAGTGCATGCGAAATTGGTCGCGATTGAGAAGTCAACAGACGCGTGGGACGTAAAAAAAACCTACACTAAAGAATTAGAAGCGCTAAATTTAGCCGCTATTGATAGCTTCAGTGCTTGGTTATCTGAACAAAGTTAACCAAATATCACCGATAAATAAAAGGCTAGTATTGATTCAATACTAGCCTTTGTTATTTTTGTTTTTCAACCGCGAAAAGCGGTATCTTAGTTAAACTTATAGTTTAAATTCTTGAACAGACAGTTGTAGCTCTTCAGCAAGTCTAGCTACTTCACTACTTGATTCAGCGGTTTGTTTAGAGCCAGCAGTAGTTTGTTCAGCAATCGCTACAATCGATTCTAAGTTTTCACTAATTTCATGCGCTACGGTACTTTGTTCTTCTGCAGCTGTCGCGATGGTAGAACTTCTATCAAACGCTTCATGGACCGCATGAGTAATGGTTTCCAGCGCTTTATCTGCCTCTTCACTTTGAATAACACAATCAGCCGCTTGTTTTTTACCGGTATCCATTACAGTTACTGCTTTCTCAGCACCTGTTTGTAATACTTCGATCATGTTTTGAATTTCTTGAGTTGACTCTTGTGTGCGACTAGCTAAAGTTCTAACTTCATCGGCAACAACCGCGAAACCACGACCTTGTTCACCAGCACGTGCTGCTTCAATTGCCGCGTTTAGTGCTAGCAAGTTAGTTTGTTCTGCGATACCACGAATAACGTCAAGAATACCGCCAATTGAGGCACTGTCTTGTTGAAGTTTATTAATCACTTGTGACGCGTCTTCCACTTCATTAGCCAACAATTCAATGGTTTTACGGTTTCTATCTGAGATACCTTTTACACGTTCTGCTTCGTCATCAGCCTGTTTGATTTCACCTAGGGCATCATTGGCACTTGAAAGGACACTTTGTGAAGTGCTACTCATTTCAGTAGTAGCCGATGCCGCTTGTTCTACTTGGGTTCGTTGTTCTTCAATCGCTGTGGTACTTTGTGCGGTAACGGCTGAGGTTTCTTCTGCAGCGGTAGCTAGCTGTGTTGAACGACTGACAATGCCATTAATCAAGTTTCGTAAGCTGTCGATTAATAAATTACAATTTTTAGAAAGAAGCGCGAATTCATCTTTACCGCTTTCATCAAGTTTTCTTGATAAGTCACCTGAAGAGACAATGTTCAACATCTCGTTAACACGAGTTAACGGACGGGTAATACTGATCAAGGTGAAATACGCAATAACTACCGCTAAACCTATTGAGATAACCATCAGCGTAACTGTTAATGTATTACCGTCACTGACAGAATCTGCCACTAAAGTGCTTGATGATTTTGTCGTTAAATTAGCCAGTTCTACTTGTTTAGCTAATATTGCATTCACACTTTTGGTGTCTTTTTCTGCAGCTGCAAGATTTTCTGTTGCTGAAGCTAAGGCACTAAGCTGTGTTGATTTCTGATTAAAAATACTGTCACTACTAGTTAGTAATCTTGAAAGGCTTGCAATAGAAGAGTTAACGTCATCTGCGATGTCATCAGCATTGTTTGAGTTTAATTCCGCAATAATTTCAGCAATAACGCGATTGACATCATTAAAAGAGTTATTGATTTCTTTTTCGACGATTTCAGCTGATTGTGGATTAATCAGGCCGCGATACTCTAATGCTGATGAAACAATCGCATTAAGATAAGTTTCCAGTTGTTCACCTAACTCAACAGCTCTTCGTAATTTGGTATCCGCTAAATCATGATCCGCTAAATCAAGCATCAGCGTTGTTGTGTCATCCGCTTTTTCTTCTAATAAGTCAACATTATCAATTAATAAAGTGCGTTGTTCGATACTCGTTTTTCTACTGGCAAAGACCGCATCAATGTCACTTTGTAATGTTGAATAAACACTGTCGACTTTATTTAAGTTGCTTAATAGACTTTGTTCATTTTTGACAATGACTTTTAATTTTTTCAGGTGATTTGAAAAGCTTGTATTTAATTCATTATAACTTGCTAGGTTGCCTGATAAAGGAGCAAGTTCGGTTTGATAATAAGCTCTAAGTGTTAAGTTGCCAATTTGAATTAATTCGTTGGCTAATTCTGTACTACCACTTAATGTTGGAATAGCCAATTCGCTTTGTGTTGAGGTAGCGTCATTAATATTATTTAAATTACTTAGTGAAATAACACTCGTAATTATCAGTAAAAGCGAAATAATGGCGAAGCCACCAATTATTTTCATTGCAACAGTTAAGTTCATTTACGTCACCAATTGTATATAGTTAGGATTTTAGTGAAATATGTCCTTATTATTCGTTTTCGAAACGTATGATAATAAAAATAATACTCCCCTGAAAGATTAGTATACCAATCTTTATATGATTTTCATCTTTAGTTATTGCTTTATCGCAAGTTTTTTATGTGAACCTTCAATAAATAAGGCTTTATCATGCCAACGTAAAAGCGTGAGATGCCCACCCCAAACGCAGCCAGTGTCTAATGCATATAGGCCTTTGACATTAATTTTTCCCATTAACGCGGCCCAATGACCGAAGATCCAGTGACTCTTTTTAAGCTGATTTTTTGTTAAAAGAAACCAAGGTTTTAAGTTTTTTGCAGCATCTTCCGGGGCTGTTTTACAATGAAAGTCTAATTTTCCATTGAGATAACAGTATCTCATACGCGTTAGACCGTTGATTGTGTACCTAAACTTTTCTGTTTTTGTTTCTGCTTTCTGCCAATCATTTGGTTTTTCGCCATACATTCGACTTAACCACTTTTCACGCTCAGCTGATTGAATATTTTTTTCAGCAACTTTTGCCGCTGCTATTGCTTGGGGAATTGTCCATTGAGGTGGTAGGCCTGCATGTGACATATACACATCTTCACCGGGTAATTTTCTTAATAATGGTTGTTGTGCTATCCAATTAATGATTTCTTTAACATCAGGTGCTGATAATAAGGTATCGAGGTGGTCAGATTTTTTAGCTTTTTTTATGCCAGCATGGATGGCTAATAGGTGGAGATCATGATTCCCTAATACGGCTTTGACGCTATCACCTAGCGACATTAAATATTTCATTGTTTTATAGGAGTCTGGACCGCGCGCAACCATATCTCCTGCGACCCATAATTGGTCGTGTTTTGCAGCGAAATTCACTTGCTTTAGCAATGCTTTTAATTCGCTGTAACATCCTTGAATATCACCAACAAAATAAATCGCCATAATTAATTGAGTATATTTGGTAAAGCTAAACGAAAAACTGGTATTTCAACTTGGATATTTTTATTGTGCTCGGTAAGCATTTGATAATGCCCTTGCATAGTGCCTACCGGAGTTTTTAATACACAACCGCTCGTATAAACAAATGATTTAGATGGCGGAATTACCGGTTGCTTTCCAATAACGCCTTCTCCAGCAACCGTAGACGTATCTTTATTAGCATCTGTGATTAGCCAATATCGTGTCAGTAGTTTAACACTCTCTTCAGTATTGTTTGTTATGGTAATGGTGTAGCTAAACACGTAGCGTTTTT
Organism: Thalassotalea sp. SU-HH00458; assembly: GCF_040362795.1. Taxonomy (NCBI): domain Bacteria; kingdom Pseudomonadati; phylum Pseudomonadota; class Gammaproteobacteria; order Alteromonadales; family Colwelliaceae; genus Thalassotalea; species Thalassotalea sp. SU-HH00458. Next base: position 619,358 of record NZ_BAABWW010000001.1, on the reverse strand, counting down.
CAAGTTCATTTGAATGCTCAGGAATATAATTGGTTTCAATTGAAACCTTTACGTTCGAGTTTTCACTAGGAACTGGGTTTTGTTCTATTAGAGAAGATAAAAAATCAGTCATATTAAGTACTAATAGGTTTGTCCGTTACCGGGTTATCGGTAATATAATTTGCCAGTTTAATATAGTCATCTAATGCTAAATTTTCCGGGCGTAAAGTTGGGTCAAGATCTAACGCAATTAACTGTTCAACAGGTATCAGTTTTTTGAAGCTATTTCTGATAGTTTTTCTCCGTTGATTAAAAGCAGTTAAACAAACATGATTGAGCGCTTTTAAATCTTTAACAGGATTTTTAATCGTTTTATGCGGAATCAATCGAACAATGGCAGAATCAACTTTCGGTGGTGGCATAAAAGCTTCAGGGCCAATTTCCATCACTGGCATTACTTGGCATTGATATTGGGTCATGATAGATAATCGACCAAAAGCTTTACAGTTATGTCCCGAAGCCATGCGCTCGACAACTTCTTTTTGCAGCATAAAATGCATATCTTTTACTTTATCTTTAAAAGACAGTAAATGAAAAATAAGCGGTGTTGAAATATTATAGGGTAAATTACCGAAAATTCTTAATGGTTTGTCATCGGTTGCTAAACTAGCAAAATCAAACTTTAAGGCATCTTGTTCGTAAATGGTTAAATGTTTGGCTAAAAAAGGATGATGACGTAAACGGTGCGCTAAATCGCGATCGAGTTCTACAACAGAGATATCACCTGCACGCTCGATCACTGGCTCAGTTAGTGCGCCTAAACCAGGGCCAATCTCTATTAAGTTTTCGTTGGGCTCGGGATTAATAGCATCAACAATTTGACTGATAATAGCGTCATTGTGAAGAAAGTTTTGCCCAAATCTTTTTTTAGCTTGGTGACCTAAATGTGAGTTTTTGCTCATTATTTTCTCTAAATTACACTAAGTGTTCGTATCGTGTGATCACTTAGTGTGTATATTAAGCTTGATTGTTCGCTAATGTTATTGCTGTATTTATCGCCTGATAAAAACTGCCAGCATCCGCTTGTCCTGTTCCTGCTAACTCAACGGCTGTACCGTGATCAACTGATGTACGAATAAAAGGTAAGCCTAAAGTGATGTTTACTGACTTGCCAAAACCTTTATATTTTAATACAGGTAAGCCTTGGTCGTGATACATGCTTAAAATGGCATCGGCTTGTGATAAATATTTTTCTTGAAAGATGGTATCGGCAGGTAAAGGACCAATGGCATTAATTCCTTCAGCACGTAATTCATCCAACGCCGGATTCATGACTTCAATTTCTTCTCGGCCTAAATGACCATCTTCTCCAGCATGGGGATTAATTCCGCATACATAAATTTTAGGTGCGGCAATACCAAATTTTGTGACTAAATCATGGTGCAGAATTTGGGTGACTTTTTTTAGTCGCTCAACGGTAATTGCTTTTGAGACATATTGCAGAGGAATATGTGTAGTGACTAAGGCAACACGTAATCCTTCTGTTGCTAACATCATTACCACATCGCTACAATTTGCTTGATGGGCAAAGTATTCTGTATGGCCACTAAATGCGATACCTGCTTTGTTAATAAGCCCCTTATGAACCGGTCCTGTCACGACAGCATCAAAATCACCATTGATATTTTTTTCACAGGCAATACGTAATGTTTCAACAACATAATGTCCGTTTGCAGAATCGAGTTCACCAATAATACAAGGTGCATCCAACTCAATTGGTAATATCGTCAACGTATTTGCTTGATGTGGCGTTGCTGCAAGTGATTCATCATAAATAATAAAATTTAATTCGACATTGAGTGCTTTTGCTCTATCTCTTAGCAGCTGTTCTGAAGCCACGACAATAATTTGTTCTGGCCAGTCTTTTTGGGCCATCTCAATAATAAGATCTGGACCAATACCCGCTGGTTCCCCCGGTGTGACTGCTATTCGTCTCACCATTATTCTGAGTCCTGTGCTAAAATTTCGATGTATGCTTCATCGCGTAATTCTTTGATCCAACGCGCGCTTTCCATGCCAAATTTACGTTGATATAACAGTTGATGTGCTTTATTTTCATTCATTTGTTTGGTGGCATCTAATGTACGACGGCCAGTTAATTCAGCAATGTGCCAACCAAAGGATGAACGGAACGGTTGACTGACTTCATCAACATTGAGTGCCGCAAGCGCTGATGAAAAAGCTGGGTCGTAAGATCTTGGATCGGCCCAACCTAGCTCTCCACCTTTAACGGATGTTGGACCGTCAGAATACTCTTTTGCTAAATCTGCAAAGTCAGCTTCTCCTGAGATAATTTGTTCTCTTAAGCCTTTTAATGTTTCTTCTGCTTTCGCTTCACTTAAAATAATAGATGGCGTAATTAAGATATGACGTGCGTTTACTTCTTCAATTTCAACGACTTGACGGCCGCGAATGTCGACAACTTTAACAATGCTGTATCCTAGCCCTGTTCTAATTGGACCTAATACCGTGCCCTTATCTTTTCCTTCGATAATCTCTGAGAATAGAGTGGGCATTTCGTTGATGTTTTTCCAGCCTAAATCTCCCCCTTCAAGGGCTTTAGCACCACCAGAAGATGCGATGGCGATACGAGCAAAATCACTACCGTCATTTAATAATGCGATAACTTTTTCAGCGCGCACTTTTGCAGCATTCATGTCTTCTTGGTTTGGCTCAGGTGGAAATTCTATTAAGATATGACCTAAACGATATTCAACATCGCTATTGGTTTGTTCTTTCATGACTGAAAGTAAGTTGGCAATTTCTTGCGGTGAAATGTAAATACGACGACGAACGCTGCTGCGGCGAACTTCACCTGAAATTAATTCTTTACGAACATTTTCTCGATATTTTTCGTAATCGATATTGTCTTTTACAATGGCTTGGCGAAATTGTTCCAGGGTTAAGTTATTTTCTCTCGCCATATTGCTTATTGTTTCGTCAAGCTGGGCATCACTTACCTGAACCCCCATTCGATTACCTATTTCTAATACCAATGTATCATCAATGAGTTTATCAATAACTTGAACACGTAAAGCTTTATCGCGGGGTAAAGTTTGGTTGTTTTTTTCTGCTTGCTGTTTAATGTTATCAATTAATTCAGTAACTTCAGATTCAAGTACCACACCGGTATTAACGATGACAGCAACACGATCTAGTTCAACTTCTTTTGCTAAGCTTAATGAACTAACACTTAAGGTTGCAATCGTTAAGGTAAAAATTTTAAATAAGGTTTTCATGTAATTTTGATTTCTTCATCTAATTGTTGAGAAAATAGGGGCGTTTATAGCCAAAAATACTTTCGTTGAACATTTCATCGGTATTTATTGGTTGTTGACTACCACCTAATCCTTTAATGATAAACTGTACCATAAATCCACTATCGAATTCATCGCGGTTTTCATTAATAAAGTCTTCTTCATCGATATTCGAGTTGATATGGCGATGATACGCAAAACGTATCGCCCAACAACAACTTTCATATTGAAATCCTGCATAGGTTTCAAGGCTACGCTTATTTTGTAAGTCTTGAGCGATACGTCCAACAAATTGCCAATCTTTATTTATCGTAAAGTTTGCCAAAAGGGATGCTTGCTCTAACTTAGTACCTGAGACACTACGACTGTATCTATGGTTCAATTGTATTGAGTGATTATTTGTAAATAAGTAATCTAAGCTAGTTTGGCTTTTATTGGTAATGTTATCTTTGGTGTTATATTGAATATCACCACTAAACTGCCAATTTCGACTTAATTGAATAAATACTTCACTCGCTAGCGCTGATTCATCGGCTGCGATACCTTGTTCGGCATCAACAGCAATATTACTGTTATTTAAATAGACGATTCGCCCGACACTCATACGAAACAATTCAATACTTGACGGGTCTAAAATTCGGCTTGTTACCCCCCATGAATATTGATTCGCTTTCGCGATACGATCTATTCCGCTAAAACGTTTATCTCTAAATAAGCCACTAAAATCATCTTGTAATGTCGCAGTATCATAAACGCCAATCATCGATTGATCTTTATCTGGAACGTAAAGGTATTGAATTTGTGGCTCTAAGGTTTGTGTGTAGTTTTGTTCAAATAAAGGCATGTCACGATCAAAGTTAACGCCACCATGAAAACGCACTTTTGGGATCGTTCGGTTGACACTTTCTTGTAACTTGCTGGTTGAGGATAACCTGCTTTGACGGTAATTCGTTTGTAATAATTTAAACTCTGAATTTAAGAACCATGCGGGGCTAGATATTGGAAAAATCGCCCCTGCTTCAAAGTGATATCGCTCTGCTTCAGGTAAATCTCTATTAGAAGTAGTGAAACGAGTCATTTCTGAATAAAGGTCGAACTGCCCATTTAAAAAGGGTAGAGGCTGAAAACTATTTAATTCAATGTGTGGAACCGTTCTATAACTGGTTTTATGTTCACCAAGTATTTCAAAATCTTGCAGTTGAATTTTAGCTTGCCAATTTTTTTCAAAAAAAGCGAGTTCGCCCACTTGATAAAGGTAAGCATCATTGGAGTTATATTGATTACTTTTAATATCGACTAAATAGTTGTCATCACTAATGGTTGTGTAATCGACATAGGCGCGATAGTTGTCAGAAAAAGTACCGGTATGTTGAAATCTTGCTAGATATCGTGGGTCATTATTCGCTTTTAATTCGTCATCTTTATTTAGGTATTCAATATTGAAGGAGCCGTTTTGCAGTCCTGACAAATAACGAAGTTCTGTCAGTAACTGAGTACCACGTTTTGACATGTATCTAGGGGTGATAGTGGCATCTACATTTGGCGCAATATTCCAATAATAAGGAATTTCGATCTCAAGCCCTGAACGTTTCGTGGTGCTAATTTTAGGGTATAAAAAGCCTGATTTTCTTTCATTATTAACAGGGAAAGTAAAATAAGGAATGTAAAGTACTGGAATATCAAAGACTTTAAAGCGAGCGTTATAGGCTTCACCGTAGTTTTCACTCACCGAAATATTAATTTCACTGGCCTTCATTTGCCAATCGGGTGTTTCGCCGTAACAAGTTGTAAAACTCGAATCAATTAAAGACAGAGTACCATCAGTATTTACCGATATTTCTGCAGCACTTCCGTGGCCAGGATTTCCCGCAAGTTGGTAAGACGAGTTTGATAATAAGGTGGCTTGCATTGCTTTACTGGCACTTAATTGAGAAGCAAAAATATCAACGCCTTGGTTTTGGAAATGAATATTGCCTTGTGCATTAATTAAAGCATTTTCACGATTTATTTCTATATCATCCGCTTTAATGGTATGAGCTTGATTGAATAATGTTACTCCTCCTGAAAATTTCGCCACTTGATTTTTTTTGATCATCGATGATTTTGATAAAATATTTAGAGCATTGAGGTCAAAATTATTATCCAATGTACCGATTGGCGGATGCACAGGAATAGGACAGCTAATCGCACTGTTATTTAGAACATTTTCAGCTTGAGCAGAAACGGTATTTGTTATCAGGGTGCCAATAAAAAATAATAGCAATGTGCGGGAAAAAGGCATTAAAAATCCGATAAGTGAAATTCATTTTTACGCATTTTGCGTATCAGAAGATATTTTAACGTTAAACGCATTAATAATATAGCAATTTTCTTTGTCATGCGAATTGGTTATATTGGCTGCTATAGATAGTGATAGGTGGTATTTTTGGAAAATTTAAGGCAAAAGCAATTAACGCAGTGGTTAATGGACTTTTTTTTACTAGAGAAGTGCGTATTAACTTCGATGAATGGTGACGCGGGATTTCGACGCTATTTTCGTTTTCAGAAAGATGAACAGTCGTTTATTGCGGTAGACTCTCCTGTTGATAAATGTAATAACTCCGCGTTTTTATCTGTACAAAAGCAATTAACACAAGTAGGAGTTAAGGTACCAGAAGTACTTGCTTGTGATGAACAGCAAGGTTTTATGTGTTTAAGTGATTTGGGCAATTGCGAATTGTCAACCGTGTTAACGTTAGACAATATGGCTAAATACTATCAGCAAGCAATATTGTTATTGCCAAAAATCGCATCCATATCTCAACAGAATTTACCTGTTTATGATAAGGCATTTGTCCAATTAGAATTGGATATATTTTCAAAATGGTTACTCCATAAACATTTAGATATTCAACTGACGCACGAACAAGAAACACAATTACAAACCTGTTTTGACTTTCTTATTAGCAATGCACTGGAACAACCGCAAGTGGTGATGCATAGAGACTTTCATAGTCGAAACTTAATGCTGGTCGACAATGAATTAGCGGTTATTGATTTTCAAGACGCGGTAATTGGCCCTATTACGTATGACGTTGTTTCATTATTGCGTGATTGTTATGTGAAGTGGCCTCGAGAACAAGTCATGCCTTTATTGGATTATTTTGTTGGTAAAATGTCATCGCAGTTTTCGTTGCAACATATTAATGCGCAACAATGGCAACAGTGGTTTGATTTGATGGGATTACAACGTCATATAAAAGCTAGCGGTATTTTCGCACGTCTATATCATCGTGATGGCAAGCCCGGCTATTTGAGTGATATCCCGTTAACCTTGTCATATATTGTTGATATTAGTGCACAATATCCAGAGTGTTATTTTCTTGAATCATTAGTGACCAATACGGTCATGCCTAAGTTATCTCAAAAAATGGCGGAAGCAGCAGTATGAAAGCAATGATTTTAGCCGCGGGTCGTGGCGAAAGAATGCGACCTTTAACCGATCATCTTCCTAAACCCTTACTCAAGGTTGCGGGTATTCCATTGATTGAATATCACATCAAGAAATTAGCAAATATTGGTGTCAGCGATATCGTCATTAACCTCGCATGGCTTGGAGAATGTATTGTTGATTATTTGCAAAACGGTGAAAAATTTGGGGTGAATATTCAGTACAGCTGGGAGAAGGATGGTGCGTTAGAAACAGCTGGTGGCATTATCAAAGCTTTGCCGAAGTTAGCAGAGAAAAACGAACCTTTTTTAGTGGTCAATGGCGATATATATATCGATTATGATTTCTCGCAATTACCCAAGTTAACAGAACAACAACAAGCGCACTTATGGTTGGTAGATAATCCTGCACATAATTTGTCCGGCGACTTTTTTTTAAAAGATGGCGTGTTACAGAGTAAGCAGCAAGCTGAAATGGAAGGAGAAACAGCATTACAGCAACACTGCTTTACCTTTAGTGGCATTGGCTTATATCGACCGTCACTTTTTCAGGCTTATCTCGAAAATAAAGTAATGCCATTAGCACCCATTTTAAAAGCGGCCATGGAAAAACAGCAAATTAGCGGAGAAAAATTGTCTGGCTTATGGACAGATGTTGGTACGCCAGAACGATTGCAACAACTTAATAAACACATACAGGGCAAGGGATAAATGAGGATTTGGGGTAAAGTATTTGGTTTTTTATTTGGCTTTATGTTGAGTAAAAATATTTTTGGTGCTCTGTTAGGATTATGGTTAGGACATCGTTTTGATCAAGGCAGTGGCTTTGACTTTGACGGACTCGCCAAACAAACCGACGAAACTCGTCAGGCGAATTTCTTTTATAGCACTTTTGCGGCCATGGGGTTTGTTGCTAAGGCTAACGGCCAAGTAACACAACATGAAATTGCTTTTGCTAGCGCTTATATGGATAAGCTGGGCTTAAATAGCGAAATGAAACAACAAGCGCAAGATGCTTTTCGAGAAGGGAAAATGGCGGGTTTTCCACTTGATGAACAATTAAAAAAGTTCAAACGTAGTTGTTTTAATCGACAAGATTTATTGTTACTTTTTCTTGAGATCCAAATCCAAGTAGCGTTTGCCGATGGTGATTTAGATATCGCTGAGCGAGAAGCGTTACACCGTATCGCCAAAATTTTAGGCTTTTCAGTTCATCAGTTAGACCAATTATTAGAGATGATCATCGCTGGCGCTAATTTTCATCAACAAAGTGCTAAAGGTCCTGCTACGACACAACAGTTAGATAATGCTTATAAGTTATTAGGGGTGAATAAATCTAGTACAAGTCAAGAAATCAAAAAAGCTTATCGTAAATTGATGGCACAACATCACCCAGATAAATTAGTTGCGAAGGGGTTACCGCCAGAAATGATGGATGTTGCTAAACAAAAAACACAGGATATTCAAGCCGCTTATGAAATGGTTACTGAAATCAAGAAAGGAAGTTAACGATATTCAACTAAACTTATAAATTATTGAACAGGGCCTCAGGTGTTTTTACTGAGCAGTTGAAGTTGTATTTTGAATATTAGAGTTTATTTCACGTAAGGAAAGTTTAATGAAAAAATATTTAATAGTTATGATCTGCGCATTGATATCGTTGAATGTACTCGCGGATAAACAAGCTGATCGACAAGAAGTGCTTGATATGAGTAAAGACGTATTAGCTAAACTTTATCAAGAAGAGCCGAGCGTAAAAGAAAAAATAGCGGAGGCAAAAGGTTATGCTGTGTTTTCAAATATTGGTGTTAATTTAGTCTTTTTTTCTGCTGGAGGCGGTAGTGGAGTCGTACATGATAATCAATCAGGTAAGAATACATATATGAATATGGGCTCTGCAGGCATTGGAATAGGCTTTGGAGTAAAAGACTTTAGTGCCGTGTTTATTTTCCATACTCGCGATGCCTTAAATGACTTTATTGAATACGGCTGGGATTTTTCAGGTCAAGCGGATGTTGCTGCAAAATCAGGTAAAAAAGGCGCAGAAGGCAGTAAAGCTGTCACTGTGGTAAACGGCGTGTCAATTTATCAAATGACCGAGAATGGATTAGCGTTACAAGCCACTTTACAAGGGACAAAATATTGGGTTGATTCTGATCTTAATTAATTTTCACATTGTTCTGAAAACGTCATTTCCAATCAAGACTCATTACCTAAAGCGTTTATTTAAATAAACGCTTTTTTATACAGGGTTAAACTTACCAGCCAATTGATTTTAGCCAGCCGTTAATCGCTTTAATTAGTGGCATTGAAGGGTAATAGCCGGTACGGGTATTGTAAATTTTCATTTGTCTAAAATTAGACTTTAATTCTTGGTTGACGAATTTTTTTCTTAATTTTAGGCTGCTGTCAACTAAGTGGTTATCAGCTTTTAGGTATAAATCCAGTACAGGTAGTTCTAATAAGGATAAGCTTTTAGCTGAGCTAACATTCGTTTGGGTATCATTTAAATGTGCACTTAACATAATTAATGCTGTTGGCTGTTCAGCTAATTCTTCTTGATAAATATTGAGCAATAACGCAGCGTGGTGTCCCTCGGCGACAATAACGATAATTCCGGGATAACTTTTTGCCTTTGTCATCACGGCGGATACTAGGTTAGCAAGTTGCTGCTGATATTCTGTGAGAATCTTGTTGTTGTCTTCTTCTCTAGCTGTTTGACTGATTGCCTGCGATGGATAATTGTTAGGCTTGTTGGGGGGTAAAATACTGATAGTAGTCCAACCTTGATCCGGTAAATTATTTCTTAAAGCATTTAATGCTTTTGGACTCGCGGCGGTTTGTTGCCAATCAGGTAATAAAATCATCACGCCTTTATTGCTGATCGCATTATTGGTGTTTACCAAAGTAATATGGTCATTTGGCCCCACCAACATTGGTTGAATAATTTCAGCAGGTAAGTAATGTTCAAGATCATTTTTTTTATTGATAAAGGTATCAATAGGAGCGCTGATATCAATATTACTTCTTAGCGCTTTTTTAGTGGCTGATGCTGTTTCATCTTCCGTTTCGCTTGTTGAAGCTTCTTCTTGCTTGTCTTGTTTTGTTTCTTCTGGTTGTGTTGTTTGTTCGGCGGTTTTATTGTCGTTATTTTCTGCTTGCACGGCAGCGGCAAGATTAGTCATCGCCAATAAAAAGCAGACAAAAATTACTGTGATTAACCGTAATGAATGACGAGTCACAACTGTCCTATAAAAATTATTAAACATATTGAAATTTATATCGGCCATTTTGCCATTTTCTCCATTAGATTATCTTTAGTCGATAGAATCAAATGGTTTTTAGGGGTAGTTTTAAAAACTATTTGTAAGAAAATCAATTGAATGGGCAAGTGGCGTTAAAGGTAATGGATTGCTTTGTCACAGGATGCGTTATTGTTAACCACTGTGCGTGAAGTTGTAACCTTGGACTAATAGTAAGCGCCTTATCATGGGCATAAAGTCGATCACCTAAAATCGGATGACCTAAAGACAGCATATGTACTCGCAATTGATGAGAACGACCCGTTACAGGGGTTAACTCAACTAAGGTTGAATTTTCTTGATACGATAAAACCCGATAATGGGTTAGAGATTTTTTACCGTGTTGATGATCAACTTTTTGTTTTGGGCGATTCGGCCAATCACAAATTAACGGTTGATCGACTGAGCCTGTTTGGTTTTCTACTTTACCGTATACTCGAGCGATATATGACTTTTGGGTCTGACGTTTTTCAAATTGACGACTGATCTCAACATGTGCCGGTTTATTTAATGCCATTAAAATAATACCGGAAGTTGCCATATCTAAACGGTGAACGATTGTGGCGGTTGGTAATATTGTTTGGACACGATTTTGTAAGCAATCTTTATGTTCAGCTAAACGGCCAGGAACCGTAAGTAGGCCGCTTGGTTTATTTAACACCACTATATCGTCATCTTGATAAACTATATCAAGATAAGGCGTCATCGGTGGGCGATAAATAAAATCAGGATTTGCGGCCAATCTCTACTCTCTTATTATATTAATTGAATAAGCTGGGTTGTCAGTTACTAGTTACTGACAACCACCAAACGAATCGCTTCAAACTTTAACTGTGCTTTATGAATATAATTGGTTAATTCACTTTGCTGAACTTTAATATAGTCTATTTCTTCTTGGCGAACACTTGGATTAATTGCCTTTAACGCGGTAAGTCGAGAATATTCTTGTTCAAGCTTATCTTGCATACTTGTTTGGGCTCTGGCCTGTATCGCCGCAACTTGTTGCTCGGCATGCTTTTCTGCTTTCGCAACTAGTGGAGCAACTTGATCTTTTAACGCTTTTACTAACTGTAACGAGACTTGTTTTTTAACTGGACTCAGTTGTTGATCTAAAATGGCTTCACTGACTTTATCAGCTAAGTCATTGCCATTTTTATCGACTAATACGCGAATTGGCGTCACGGGTAAATAGCGATTCAATTGTAATTCACTAGGAGCAATTGCTTCTATAGTAAAAATACACTCTAAAAAGAAGGTGCCTGCTGGTAATGCTGGATTTTTTAATAAACCAATACTGGCATTGCCTATTTCATCCGACAACACTAAATCCATCGCGCCGGTCACCATAGGGTGATCCCATGTCAGTAAATGATAATCTTCACACGCTAAGGCGGTATCTCGGTGGAAAGTAATGGTCGTGCCATCATCAGGTAAGCACGGAAAATTGCCAGTAAGCATATGCTCTGTTGGTTGTAAGGCTATAGCATTGTCTGATTTATCATCTTGTGCGATACCAAAAACATCAAGCACTTGAAACATAAATTGTGGTAAGTGAATTTGACTATCTTGTTTAATAATCCGTTCCACTAGCTGCTCTGCTTTACCTTGCCCAGAAGAGTTTAATTCTAATAATTTATCTCGACCAGACTCCAGATCGGCTTTCAACGATAAATGCTTTTCATGACTTAATGTGATAAATGAAGCAATGTCTTTTTCATCTGCAGATGCCGATAAGGTTAATTGTGTTAATTGTTCAGAAAACGATTCATAAACCGCACGGCCAGTTATACAAGTGTGTTCAAAGGCATTTAATCCATGTTGATACCATTGAAATAAAATGCTCTGTGCAGAATGTTCAAAGTAAGGTACATGCAATTGTATGGTTTGTGTTTGTCCGATACGATCGAGTCGACCAATACGCTGTTCTAACAGATCAGGGTTGCTTGGTAAATCAAATAACACCAGATGATGAGCAAATTGAAAATTACGCCCTTCACTTCCTATTTCTGAACATAACAAGACTTGTGCGCTATCTTCATCTTGAGCAAAATAGGCCGCCGCGCGATCACGTTCAAAAATGCTTAAGCCTTCATGGAATACAGCTGCTCTTATGCCTTCTTTCACGCGTAAAGCTGTTTCTAACTCAATAGCTGTTTGGGCATGGGCACAAATAACGAGTACTTTTTCTTTATTTAAAGTATTCAGCAGTTCAATCAAAAAATCGACACGGGGGTCAAAATCGTACCAATTTTCAAGGCCATCTAAGCCGTATAGCATTTCAGGAGTCGCGATGTATTTCGTTTGTTTATTGGATTTCAGTTGCTCGATATTATCGCTCAGTAAAAAGTCTTCAATTTTGTCTTGATACTGTTCAGGTAAAGCGAGTGGCGCCGCATTTAGTTTTCTTTCTGGGAAACCTTTGATGGTATTACGGCTATTTCTAAATAAAATACGGCCGGTACCGTGGCGATCAAGTAATTGATTTAATACAGATTGTCGAACTGTATCTTGAGCTACTTCATTGTGGGCTTGATTGATCTGGGTAAGTTGTTCACTGATATCACTTTCTTTTAATAAGTGTTGGAGCGTTTCAATCTGCGGCTGTGTTAGTGCTTCTTTCGCGACCAAGGCATTTGCAGCATCAGCAACTTCTGTGTAATGCTGCTCTTCTTCAATAAAAGTGTCGTAATCAAAAAATCGGTCTGGGTCTAATAAGCGTAAACGTGCAAAGTGACTTTCATGACCTAGTTGATCTGGGGTTGCGGTTAACAGCAATACGCCTGGAATTGTCTGTGCTAATTGTTCTACACATAAATATTCAGTACTGGCGTTATCTACTTGCCAATTCAAGTGATGCGCTTCATCGACAACCATTAAATCCCAATCTTCGGCGATTAGCGATTCATACCATTGTGGGTTATCCGTGATAAAACTTAAGTTTACCAGTACTAATTGCTCTGAACTGAACGGGTTAACTTCTTCGCCTTCATCGGCCGAATTGGCTATTTCTTGACAGCGACTTTCATCAAAAATACTAAAGCGTAAGTTAAAACGACGTAACATTTCTACGAGCCATTGATGCATCAAAGATTCAGGCACAATAATTAAAATTCGTTGGGCACGGCCAGTGACAAGCTGTTGATGTATGATTAAACCGGCTTCGATCGTTTTCCCTAAACCTACTTCATCGGCTAATAAAACACGTGGAGCAAAACGACTGCCCACTTCTTCGGCTATGTATAATTGATGTGGAATTAGGCTAACGCGACCACCCGTTAAGCCGGTTAAGGTCGATTGTTGTTGCGTGCATTGGTGATGCAGACAATCTTTGCGCAAACGGAACCAGTCTAGTCGATCAACTTGCCCATTTAATAAACGGTCATGCGGCTTATTAAACTTGATAAAGTGATCTATCATCACTTCTTTTAATTCAGTTTCTTCACCGGTATCTTTGCGTGTGCCAAGATAAGTGATAAGTCCTGACTTTTCGGTTACTGCGCTTACTTCAAGTTGCCAGCCTTCATGGCTTGGGATTATGTCCCCTTGGTTGAAAATAACTCGTGTTAACGGAGCATTATCACTTGCGTATTTTCGAATGTCGCCGGTTGCGGTGAACATAACGGTGACAAATCTATTTTCAACACTCGTTACTGTGCCTAATCCTTGATCTGATTCTCCATCACTGATCCAACGTTGTCCTGGGTGAAACGACATATATAACTCCAAAAAATACTCTGTCAACTTAGGCTGTATACATAGGAAAAGTTTACCGCCAAAAAAAGGCCGCTATGTTAACGTTAATCATAGTTGTGATCATTAAAAATATCTGGAAATTTTACTCGCGTATCAAAGTGATTCAAATATATGAAATTTTTCTAAACTATAATAGGGTAAAAAGCGTTAATAGCGGGAGTTATCGATAAATGAACGTTATCGAATAAAGTGTGGTTGGGCTATAAATAAATGTTAGTTATAGCCCGATATATTTTGCATTATTTAACGCCTAGCTCTTTTAAACGCTCAAGCAAATAACTTTCTTGGGTATGTCGCTCGGATAAAACCACTTCGTCTCTCGGGTGCAAAAATAACGGTAAAGAAATACGTGATTTTTTGGCATTCTCTCCGGTTGGATTAATCACTCTATGGCTGGTCGAAGGAAAATATCCTCCTGAAGCTTCTTGGAGCATATCGCCAATATTAATAATGAGGTGACCAAAATCCGCCGGTACGTCTATCCAAGTGCCATCTTTTTCTTGTACTTGTAGTCCAGGCTCATTTGCGGCTGGTAATATAGTTAATAAATTAATATCTTCGTGAGCTGCTGCTCTAATAGCTCCTTCTTCTTCATCACCCGTTAGTGGTGGATAATGAAGTACTCTTAATAAAGTATTAGGCGTGTCTTTAATCATATTTGATAATGGCTCAGAATAATTCTTAGCAACATCAGCGGGACTATATTTTTCAACCCAATCGAGTAATTCGGCCGCTAAATCTGAGGCTTTTTGATAGTAATCAGTAATATCTTTTTTTAATGATTCTGGAACACGGCCCCAAGGATAGATATGAAAATATTCTTTAATATCTTTTTGTTTATGGCCTTTTGCTGTTTCAGAAATTTCAGGTGCAAAGTAACCATCTTGCTTTTCTGGATCAAATGCATAGTTATGTTTATCTTCTTGGCAAAAAAATTCATACCAATCGTGATAAATCGACTCGACTAATGTTTGTTGTATAGGATGATTGGTGAGTACACCAAATCCAGTTTCTCGTAAGCTTTCAACAAAGCGTTGTCCTGCATCTGCAGAAGTATAGTCAACAACTTGAACCTTCATGAGCCTTTCCTTCATATGTCTATGTGATAGTTTACTAGTATAATGTAAATCTTGTCTAAATGGTCAAATAAATAGAGTTTACCTAAATACTATCGAGAAAGGCAATCGCTCGCTATAATCAAATCACTTATCTTTAATTAATTGAACTTATTTATATGAAAATTTCGGCTATTTTTGCAGTAACTGCTGTCAGTGTTTTATCCGCTTGTGCTACACAAGAAAATGCCTGTGAAGATGTCACGTTGGCGTCTGAGCAAATTCAAGAATGTCAGTTATTACAACGAAAAATTACCCAAGCCAAGGGAAAACCTTTAATTCGAACCGAGTTAGAAAGACGGTATCAACAAGATTGTATTGATATAAGGTATTATCGCGATGAGCACCAACAAGGTATTTGTGGTAATAAAAAAAATATCGAAGAAATAAAAAAAACCGGCATTAAACAATAAATGTTAAATCGTTGTTATAAAGGCTAGGTTACGCTGGAAATTTATCTAATTTCCAGTCATTATGCATTGACTATCATAAAGGTTTATAAGTGAAAGTATGGCGGAAGAAATAACTAATTATATGAATTCATTATCAAAAGAAGATGGTGACTTAGCGAAAGAGTCTATTCTTTTGTTGAAAAAATATCGTAAATTAGAAGAGCGTTATACGGCTTTATTTACCCTTAATCAGTTATCAAATGAATGTGCTAACCTCAACACTTTCTACCGTCAAGTTCACCAAGCTATTGCATCCATTATGAATGCAAAAAACTTTTATATCGTGCTATATGATCAAGTTTTTTCTACTTTAGAATTTGTTTATCATGTTGACGAAAAAGATAGTACCCCTCCTGGTTGTGTTGATTTTGATGATCTAAAAGGCTCAATGACCTGTCATGTTATTGAAACAGGTGAACCTTTACTAGCAACGCCAAAAGTTGCCAATGAACTCCAAGAGCAAGGCAAAATTAAAGATATGGGAACCGTGGGGACTGATTGGCTTGGCGTTCCTTTAATGAGCGGTGGTATTGTTATTGGGGTGATGGCCGTACAAAGTTATACCGATTCAACTCGCTATCAAGAAAATGACCTCGATATGTTAACGTTTACAGGACAACATATCGTTGCAGCCATGGAACGTTTACATGATAGAGAACGTTTGCAAAAAGCGGTTGATGCTAGAACTAAAGAGTTGATGAGCCAGATCCGTGAGCGAGAAAAATCAGAGTTATTACAAGAGTCGTTATTTCGAATTTCAGAGTTAACCAATGACTCGAGTATCGATATCAATAAATTTTATGACATGGTGCATAATATTGTTGGTCAATTGATTAACGCCGAAAACTTTTATATTGCCAAATATAACAAAACGAAAGATCTCTTATCTTTTGTGTATTATTCCGAGCAAGATGAAGGTTCAGATGATATTCGTGGCAAATTTGAACCGAGAAAGTTTTCTAAAGGCTATACTGAACTGGTTATCCAAAAAGGGAAAACAATTCTTCTCAATCATGATGATATGGTGGCTTTAAGCGAACAAGGGAAAACGAATAAACCGGATGGAAAAACCAAGTCATGGTTGGGTGTCCCTTTAATGCAATCGAGCGAAGTGATTGGTGCCATGGTTATTCAAAGTTACCAGACCAATGTTATTTACACTGAGCAAGATGCTGAACTGTTAAATTTTGTCTCGCAACATGTTTCGACGGCGATTAAACGCCGTGAGCTTGCACAATTTGAGCGTAAAACCCAAGAGCTACTAGAGCAGCAAGTTAAATTGAGAACGGCGGAACTTGAAGATGAAATAAAACAGCGGAAACAAATGGAGGAGCAGCTTAAGTATACTGCCTCTCACGACAGCTTAACGGGTTTACCTAATCGCACGGTTTTTCTCGATTTATTGAATCATGCAATTGCTTGCCATAAACGCCGTCCAGATTTTAAATTTGCAGTACTTTTTTTAGACTTAGATCGTTTCAAAGTGGTTAACGATAGTTTAGGGCATCATGCCGGAGATATCTTATTAAAAAAAATTGCCAAAGAACTCTCTGTTATCGTTAGAAATAAAGATACCGTAGCTCGTTTGGGCGGAGATGAATTTGTTATTTTAATTGAAGATTTAGATACCCCGCAAGAAGCCTATGATGTTGCGCAACGTATTACCGAAATATTGTCAGCGCCTTTTATCATTCTTGAACAACCGGTATTTATTGGCACAAGTATCGGCGTGTTATTTAATGATGATCGTTATGAAAGTGCTGAAATTATGCTTCGAGACGCAGATACCGCGATGTATCATGCAAAAGACATGGGTAAAGGTCGTTATGAAGTATTTGATTCCAGTATGCATAAAAAAGTACAAAATGCTTTATTACTGGAAGCTGATATTCGTGAAGCGATTCAAGAAAAAGAGTTTGTGCCATTCTTTCAACCGATAGTGCGATTAAGTGATCATGAAATTGTTGGTTTTGAAGCGTTAGCACGTTGGAAAAGTGACAAACGTGGTTTTGTTTATCCTAATGATTTTATTCCTCTTGCAGAAGAAACTAAACTTGTCCTCGATATTGATTTCCAGATTTTAGAAAAGTCTTGTCGACAACTAAAAAATTGGCATGTTGAGTTTGACCGAGACGATTTGTACGTCAGTTGTAACTTATTTTGTGAACATTTCTTTAGTCCAAATTTAGCCAAAGATATTGCGACTATTATTAAACGAGTAGGGCTGAATGCCCGTCATTTAAGAATAGAGCTAACAGAAAGAGCGTTATTAGAAAATAGCGATATTGTGTTAGATAATATGATGGCATTAAAGAAAATGGGGGTAAGAATCTTACTTGATGATTTTGGTACAGGATATTCAAGCTTAAGTTATCTTCATCGTTTTCCGATTGATGTATTGAAAATTGACCGCTCCTTTATTAACAATGTTCATGAGCATAATAATCATCAGGCAATTATTAAGACGATTGTTGATCTGGCAACGAATTTACAAATGGCTACCGTGGGTGAAGGCATTGAAAACCTTGCGGATGCCGAGTTATTGACACAAATGGATTGTGTTTATGGTCAAGGTTATTATTTTTATAAACCAATGCCTTCGCATGAAATGAATAATTATTTGGCTTAAAAGCGCTATTATTTTTACTTCACTTTGGCTGATTTAAATGAGGCAAAGAGAATTCTGGTTCCTTGTAAGCGAGTCCTTGCTATACTTACCCCCTCATTTATATTTAACAGACCATTATTTTGACCGATCTTGATTTTTCCAACACTAACCTAACACCTGAATTGATCGATAACCTCGCTTCTCTTGGTTATCAGCAAATGACTCCTATTCAGGCACAAAGTTTACCAGCTATTATTGCCGGTAAAGATGTTATTGCTCAAGGTAAAACTGGCTCAGGTAAAACGGCTGCATTTGGTTTAGGTTTATTGCATCACTTAAATGTAAAACGTTTTCGTGTGCAAGCTATGGTGTTATGTCCAACCAGAGAGTTAGCCGATCAAGTTGCTAAGGAAATTAGAAAACTGGCTCGTGCTATTCACAATATAAAAGTACTTACTTTGTGTGGCGGTACACCAACAGGGCCTCAAATTGGATCTTTAGAGCATGGCGCACATATTATTGTTGGTACGCCTGGACGTATTGAAGATCATTTACGAAAAGGTCGATTAAATTTAGATGAGTTAAAGACTCTAGTGTTAGACGAAGCAGATAGAATGTTAGAAATGGGCTTTCAAGATGCATTAGAGCTTATTTTTTCACTTTGCCCAGCTAAACGCCAAAACTTATTGTTTAGTGCAACGTTCCCAAAGCAGATCAAACCAATTACTGAACATATTATGACTGAGCCATTGATGGTGAAGGTAGAGTCTAAGCATGACCATTCGTCAATTAGCCAACATTTTTATCAGGTTGATAATGACGAAGATAGAATTGCTGGCGTAGAAAAGTTATTGATGGTTAATCAACCTGAATCAGCGGTGGTTTTTTGTAATACCAAAGTGGAAACACAAGCGTTGGCCATGGCTTTACAAGAGCGTGGATTTAGCTGTGCTGCGCTAAATGGTGATTTAGAACAACGCGATAGAGATCAAACCCTGATCTGTTTTGCTAATAAAAGTGTTCATGTTTTAGTGGCAACGGATGTTGCTGCACGTGGTTTAGATGTTGATAATTTAGATATGGTAATTAATTATCAACTAGCACACGACCCTGAAATACATGTACATCGAATTGGGCGTACTGGTCGTGCTGGTGATAAAGGGATGGCGTGTACCTTGATCAGCCATAAAGAAGCTCATAAAGTGATAAAACTTGAAGAGTATTTAAATATTTCAATTTCTCCAGAAGACTTATCTGACTTAGTTGTTGAAAATTCGTCGATTAACAAAGCTAAAATGGTGACCTTGCATATTGATGGGGGTAAAAAACAAAAATTACGTCCTGGCGATATTTTAGGTGCACTGACCGGAAATAAAGCCATTAGTGGTGAGCAAATTGGCAAAATTCAAATTTCCGCTATTGCTGCTTACGTTGCTGTGAATAAAAACGTTGCCGATTTAGCCGTGAAAACGCTCACTAATGGCAAGTTAAAAGGCAAAAAATTTCGAGCGAGAAAGTTAAAGCTTTAATGGTACTGCTTGAAAAACAAAGGTAGAGAGCTAGTTATTCACAAAGCTCTCTATTGTTTTAAAAACTCATCTTCATCAACTTCATCAATTGATTGCTCTTGTGCTGATTGTTGTGTGCGCACAATATCGTGAAATGTTTCTAACGTATAATGTCCATTGTAAATGGCTTGTTCTGAGTCTGGCGCTATTTTTCCTAGCGCAAGCACCGCAGGGCCTGTAGGCTCTGCCAGCACATAAGTAATCCCTTGATGTTCCACGGTAATATCATCATCTTGTGGAGCGACTTTTATGCCAATAAAAGCATGATTTTCAATATATATCAATGCTAACTTTATCCTTGGCATTAATACCCGTAAAAGGGAAGCCGTTAATGTGACTTTACTGTCGCAATCACCTTGATTTTCCCATAATAATTTTAGTGGTGGACTAAAGCCTGCTCCCGAGGATGTGATCCTTGATTCCAATGTTGAATAAGGAATACTTTGGACAAAATTTAAAACATAATTTGATACGATTCGAATATTTTTAACATTTGATTTTTCTAGAATAATTTCTTTAAGAGATTTTAAATCCTTTACGGATTCTAACGCTATTCTGCCGTGATCAGGTTTAATGGCTATTGTTTGGTTTGGTGTTATAAATTGATGATAATATTTTTTGGCTAGGTACTCTTGAGTAAACGTTTGTTCAAGTTGGGCTATTTTTTCTGAAGTGTCTTGCAGTAATTGCGGATTATTACTTTTTATCTCAGCTTGAAAATTATCGTATGCCTCTTTAAATGTCACTTGAACACCTTGAATGGGTGTTTTATTAAAATGCTTTTTTAATGACTTATTCACATATTCATGAGCGAGCTTAGGTTGATAAATTGAAAATGACCGATAACGATCAAATATTTTTTGTTGAGGAAGTGAAAAGCTGATCGCTTGTGTCTCACCCTTATAATCTCGAAATTGATAACTGAAATGATAGTTAGCGTCGATTAATTTTTTGGAAAAGTGAGTTTGCTCTGCAACAGTATAAACACTGAAGAAAAATGGCATAAAAATAAAACAGAATGCTTTTAGCGCTTCTATAATATAAGAAAGAAAACCAGTCTTTTTAATCATCATTTGAATAATAAGCGTTATGCGTTGCAATATCGAATAATTAGCTACTTTATGCAACCTGACAGTGAAGGACAAGGATTTTACTGTGAAAGACTTTACATTTACTGAAATTACGCTATATTCAAACGATTGTTTGAAATGTACGTTTGAATTTTAAGGGTTAACCACATGGCTGATTACCAAGCACCAATAAAAGATATGAATTACCTGCTATATGACGTTTTCAAAAACGATCAATTGTGGGCAACTTTACCGAATCTAGCTGAGCATGTTGATCGTGATACCTCTGAAGCGATTCTATTAGAATGTGCCAAAATTGCTGAACAGGTGATCGCTCCTTTATCGAGAGAAGGTGATGAAATTGGTGTGAGTTTTGACAATGGTAATGTCACTACCGCACCGGGCTATCAAGCTGCTTTTCAAACTTATGCTGAAGGTGGCTGGACAGCATTAGGTGGTGACGTTAATTATGGCGGCATGGGCATGCCTAAAGTGATCACTTCCTTACATGAAGAAATGCTTTGTTCTGCGGATATTTCATTTTCATTATATCCTGGTTTAACCGCCGGTGCCGGCTTGTCTTTAGCAAAACATGCTAGCGAAGAAATTAAACAACGCTACTTAACTCGAATGTATAGTGGTGAATGGTCAGCCACTATGTGTTTAACAGAGTCACATGCAGGTACAGATTTAGGCATGATCCGAACAAAAGCGGTTCCTCAAGCAGATGGTAGTTACCACATCACCGGTAATAAAATTTTTATTACCGCGGGTGAACATGATTTAACTGAAAATATTATTCATTTAGTTTTAGCTAAGTTACCAGACGCACCAGCAGGACCAAAAGGAATATCACTTTTTGTAGTACCTAAATTTTTAGTCAATGATGATGAAACCATAGGCACAGCAAATCATGTATCTTGTGGTTCAATTGAACACAAAATGGGGATTCATGCTTCAGCAACTTGTGTAATGAATTTTGATGATGCAAAAGGTTATTTAGTCGGAGAAGTAAATAAAGGTTTAGCCTGTATGTTTACTATGATGAACTTTGAACGTATCGGGGTTGGTATTCAAGGTTTAGGAGCCGGTGAACGCTCTTATCAAAATGCCCTTGAATACGCCAAAGACCGTGTCCAAAGTCGTTCTCTTTCAGGCGTAAAGTCACCAGATAAATCAGCCGACTCTATTATGGTTCACGGCGATGTTCGTCGTATGTTATTAAATATGAAGGCCTTAAATGAAGGTTCGCGTGCACTCTCTTTATATATCGCAATGCAGTTAGATATTGCGACCTATGGTGAAGGAGACGCTCAAAGTAAAGCGGAGAAGTTAACTGCTTTGATGACGCCATTGGCTAAAGCCTTTTTTACCGATCTTGGACTAGAGAATACTGTTGCAGGTCAACAAGTCTTTGGCGGTCATGGATTTATTCGTGAATGGGGACAAGAGCAGTTAGTTCGTGATGTTCGCATTGCACAAATATACGAAGGCACAAACGGTATACAAGCAATGGATTTATTAGCTCGAAAAATTGCAGGGAGTAAAGGCGAATTTATGCAAATTTTCATCGATGATGCGAATGCGTTTATTAGTGAAACGACGGCTGAAAATATGCAAGAATTTATCGCTCCCCTTAAAGTAGCGGTAGATGACCTACAAAAAACAACGTCAAATATTTTATCGGCTGCCTCTAATAACATTGAAGAATTAGGGACTTCTGCTAATGATTTTCTCCATATCTTTGGGTATACCGCAATGGCACTTGTTTGGGCAAAAATGGCGGAAGTATCATTAGCCAAAGTAAGTGAAGATGAAGCTTTCCATCAAAGTAAATTGCATACTGCAAGATATTATTTTGCAAAATTATTACCTCGCAGATTATCGTTAATGGCAGCTATTAATGCTGGTGCTGAACCGTTGTTTAATATCCCAGATGATTTATTCTAATAGAATGAGTCAAGTAGATTAACATTTGTATTAGCTAATGAAAAAACGCTCAACTTATATGGTTGAGCGTTTTTTTATCCAGCATATTTAATCTGCATTTATCAGATGCTTAAAAAGCGTAGCTGGTACCAATTAATGCCATATGCAGATTGTTATCTTCAACTAATGGGCTGTTTTCTATTTTGTCATCAAGCGTTGTTGAACTTAACATACCCAATACTTTCCATCGTTTATTAATAGAATAAGTACTCACTATGCCCAGCGTTGTATTGGTTGCGTGTAACTCTTCAAAAATAGAAACATTACTTGAAAATATATCTGTGCCGAAATAGCTTTGGACATTGCTTTCATCTAATGCTTCTACTTTTGCCGTCAATGAAACATTTAATCGATGATTGTCATACAAACTATAAGCACCTTGAAGGTAAACTTTGCCGCTGGATAACAAGTTATTAGAATTTGATATCACCCCAGTTTCAGCACTAAATCGTCCTTTACTGTAAGCAAAATTAACACTACTGATCGGAGTGCTTTGGGCGGTGCTTTTGACCGAAGACAGTCGATACAGACTTGATGAATTATTGCTTGTTAGCCGATCATTATTTACGTGAGTATATGTATTGCTATGTAAGTTTACATTTGATTGTTCTGGAAGAATTAACCCCAATGACTCTGCGCTATTGTTACTGAGGTATTTCGGAATATCGAGGGCATCTAAGCCCCATTGATTAGAAAACTTTTTACTTTTGTCATCAGTAAATTGTTTCGTCAACTCAACCTCAGTAAAGGCGTAACTGTTAAAGCCAATAAGCATAATGACAAAGCATAACAACTTTTTCATTTAGTCTTTCCTTTTATTTTCCACAGGTCAGTTCGTTATTATAAGCGTACGTGTTCGTTATTATTTTTAATGATGACTCGCTGGCAGTTATTCGCTAAGGGTAGATGATTATTTTAACCACAGCGATAATGTAACTATAGACCTTGAATGGAAAAAAATAAGCTTGTTTAATTGAAAATTTATAAGTCGCTGTTTTTAATTTGTATTTTTTGAGTGTTATCTTGGTAGGAACAATCACTTCATGGTAACAATGATTGGCTCACTGATGAATATTATTATTTGACCTTAAACCGGTAGCGCTTAGGAGTCGGTTAATTGAAAATTCGATCTTCTCAGAAAGATTAGTGTATACTCGCGTTTCTTTAAAAAAGTAGGATGGTAAGTTGTTAGCTTTAATTCGTATCATTTTAATGACTACTGCCTTAGTCATTATTTGTATATTTTCTTGTCTTTATTGTTTGTTAAGACCCTTTCATCCCAATAATGTTTATATTACGGCAAAAGTCTTAGGGAAAGTGACGAAAATATTTGGATTAGACGTTGAAGTGCGTGTACCTGATTCTGTGAGAAAAATTTCTCCGGCAGTCTATATCTGTAATCATCAAAATAGTTATGACATTTTTACTGCAGCCAATGCTGTCTTGCCAAATACGGTCAGTGTTGGTAAAAAAAGTTTAAAATGGATCCCTTTTTTCGGCCAAATGTATTGGTTAACTGGTAATATTTTAATCGATCGTAAAAATACTAATAAGGCAATGAATACCATTGCATTAACAGCTAAAAAAATCAGAGAAAAGAATCTTTCAGTATGGTTATTCCCGGAAGGCACTCGCAGTAACGGTAAAGGTATCTTATCTTTTAAAACAGGGGCGTTTAGAACGGCTATGCAAGCGAATGTACCTGTAATACCTATTTGTGTCAGTAATATGCATAACAAAGTGGACCTTAACCGCTGGGATAATGGTAAAATTATTATCGAATATATGGAACCTATTTCATTAGAAGGTATTACAAAAGATAATATTCGGATCGTTGCAAATAGTACCCGAGATAAAATGATAGCTCAATTTGAGCGTTTAAATAAAGAGGCTGAACAATGATAGATGAATCGTTACAACAATGGTTTGAGCACACAGAATCACTTGTTTCTGCTTTACTTGAAGATGGCAGTAATGAAGAGGCTCACCATACCATTGAGCATCATTTTTCATCTGCTGATTTTGAGCAATTAGAAAAAGCAGCAGTATCTGCTTTTAAAATGGGCTTTGAAATTGAAGAGCCCGAAGAAGCAGAACTCGAAGATGGCTCCAAAGTTTTCGCGTTTGATATCATCACAGAGCAACCACTTGATGAAGATATTTTAAAAGATGAAACGAAATCAATGTTTGAGTTGGCGAAACAATGCAAAGTTGATTATGATGGATGGGGAACCTACTTTGAAGAATAATAATATCAAGTAAAAAAGGAGTTTATCATGGAGTGGTTAGAGCAATTATTGAAAGCTGAAACATTATCTCTATTAATCCCGATAGTGGCAATTGTCGGTGCTTTTGCTGTTGCTGCTTTAAAAGCGCACCATAGGCATCAAGAACGTATTGAGAAAATTAAACAGGGTTACGATCCTGATAATCTTTAATTTTTCGGACACTTGAATCGGCTATAAAAAGTGAAGTTTACCTTCACTTTTTTTATACCCTTTAATTAATAGATTTATTGATTGATTTGACTCGTGGAGTCACGCACCACGAGTTGCGGGGTATATTCTGTGATAATATTCGAAGCTGCTTGTTTTCTTGCTTTTGCTATTAATAAGTTGGCAGCACCTTCAGCAATTTTCGGGTTAGGTTGGTTCGCCGTGGTTAAACGAGGCCAAGTTTGTCGAGAGAATGGGCTGTTCTCAAATCCTGTTATTGATAATTGCTCTGGCACAGGAATTCCCATTAATCTAGAAGCAAATAAAGCCCCCGCAGCTATTTCATCGTTACAAGAAAAAATCGCAGTTGGTCGTACGTCTCCTGCCATTAATTGTTTTGCTCCGTTTACGCCAGATTCAAACGAATATTCGCCATCGATGATTAAGCGCGGATCGATTTTTATCCCATTTTCTTCTAGCGCTTGTTTATAGCCTCTTAATCGTTCAACCGTTGACATATGTTCTGATTGTCCGGCTAAAAAGCCAATATCGGTATGGCCTAAATCAATTAAATGCTGAGTGATACGCATAGATGCTTGGTGATCATTCACCATAATACAAGGGGTAAGGTCGTCAGGGGCAATGTCACCAGACATGATCCGAACGACATCTATTTCTAATGATAAAAGATGTTTAACAAATTCCGGCATTTCAGAAAGGGGCGGCGTTAAGACTAAACCAGCGATTCTTGAATGTTTTACCATATTGGTTATTTCATCAACAATGCCTTCAGAATTTGAATTACACGGATGAATAAGTAATTCAAATCCTTGCTGTTTACACGCAGACAAAATACCGTTTTGCATATCAATAACGTAATATGCATTTGGGTTATCATAAATAAAGGCAATACTATAAGCTTTAGTACCAGCAAGATTTCTTGCGGCTAAATTAGGTTTATAATTTAATTCATTAACGGCTTCCATCACTTTTTCACGGGTAGGTTGGCGAACAGAAGGCTCGTTGTTCATCACACGAGAAACTGTTTTAATAGAAACACCCGCTTGTTTGGCTACGTCGTTAATTGTTGCTTTCATCTATCCATACAGCCTTAAATTATAATTGTTATTTTGATAGTATTTTACTGAGATGGGTAGAATATTGCTTTATTGAATAAGCAGCAAGCTTTTATCATAAGCTTCACTTAACTTACATGTTAAAGTACTAAATAGCCTTTGATCATATTTATGGTTTGACAGCGCTGTCATTTTTAAATATGGTTACCTCATCAGATAATAAACTATGCATTAGGAAGAGTTATGTCAAGTCGCCAATCTTTAA
Source organism: Thalassotalea sp. SU-HH00458 (assembly GCF_040362795.1). Classification (NCBI taxonomy): domain Bacteria; kingdom Pseudomonadati; phylum Pseudomonadota; class Gammaproteobacteria; order Alteromonadales; family Colwelliaceae; genus Thalassotalea; species Thalassotalea sp. SU-HH00458. Next base: position 593,000 of record NZ_BAABWW010000001.1, on the reverse strand, counting down.
CTAGTTGGAAAAAATTAAGCCAATTGGCATTAAACAAAAAATCTCAACATATGAACGATTTATTTGAGCAAGATAAAGATCGCTTTAATAAATTTTCAATTGAGTTGCCAAAAATGCTTTTAGATTACTCTAAAAACTTAATTGATAGTGAAACCATGTCAACGTTATTTGAGTTAGCAAATGAATGCGAAGTGGTTGAATGGCGTACTAAAATGTTCGCGGGCGAAAAAATCAATAAAACCGAAGACCGAGCTGTATTACATACTGCTTTACGTCGTAATAGCACAGAACCTCTCATTGTCGATGGCGATAACGTCACCGAAAGCGTGCAAGCTCAATTGACAAAAATGGAAGGTTTTGTCAATCGCGTTAGAGAAGGTAAATGGAAGGGGTATTCAGGAAAACGTATCACAGACATTGTAAACATTGGTGTCGGTGGTTCAAATCTTGGTCCTCAAATGGTCACAGAAGCGTTAAAACATTATAGTGATCACAGTGTCAATGTTCATTATGTTTCCAATGTAGATGGTGCTCAAATCGTTGAAATATTGCGCCCATTAGATCCTGAAAAAGTTCTGTTTATTGTCTCGAGTAAAACATTTACGACAACTGAAACCATGACTAATGCAAAAACAGCGATAAAGTGGTTAACGGCTTCTTCATTTGATGAGAGAGCGGTTGGCAAGCACTTTGTTGCGGTGACAGCCAATAAAGAAAATGCCATGTCATTTGGTATCGAAGAAGAAAATATATTTGGTATGTGGGACTGGGTTGGCGGACGTTTTTCTCTATGGTCTGCCATCGGTTTGGCGATTGCCTTGGATTTAGGTTTTGATAAATTCAAAGCATTATTAGCCGGGGCTGATGAGATGGATCAACACTTTGTTAATGCGCCGCTGGAACAAAACCTACCTGTGGTAATGGCATTGTTAAGTGTTTGGAATACCACCTTTTTAGGCTCTAAATCACAAGCGATTCTTCCATACGATCAAACATTACATATGCTGGCGGCTTATTTACAACAAGCCGAAATGGAAAGTAATGGTAAATCAGTTTCATGGGATGGCGAAGAAGTTGATTATGCAACGGTACCGTCAATTTGGGGGGAGTTAGGGATTAATGGCCAACACGCTTTTTATCAATATCTGCATCAAAGTAACAATGTCGTTCCTGCTGATTTTATTGGCTCAGTGGAAAGTGTGACACCGGTGCAAGGCCATCATGAAACATTAATGTCTAACTTTTTTGCACAAACACAAGCATTAATGACGGGTGTAAATGAAGAGCAAGTGCGTGCAGATTTAAAGGCGAAAGGCCGTACACCTGAATATATTGATAAAGTAGCACCGCATAAAGTTCATAAAGGCAATCGACCAACCAATACTATCTTGTTGAAACGTATCGATCCTGAAACCTTAGGTAGCCTGATCGCGGCTTATGAGCATAAGATTTTTGTACAAGGAATTATTTTACAGATATGTTCATTCGATCAGTGGGGGGTTGAGTTAGGTAAAGGGTTAGCGGCAAGTATTCAAGTAGAATTAGAGGGTGAAAGCATTTCCGATAAGCATGATTGTTCAACTGAAAACTTAATTAACTTTTATAAACAAGCTAAAAATAAATAACCTTATCGTTATTATTTTAAAAGGAATGTTTAATCAACATTCCTTTTTTTATGCCTGTAATTGTATTTTTATTCACTAAAATGTGGTTTTTATCCTAATATTTAACAAATTAATATAAAAACAATGGTTTCTTTTCGCGATGAATGATTTTTTATTAAAAATAAAGTCATTAATAAATAGTAACTTACAGAAAAATTTAGAATATATTGAGATCAAGTATAGCCATGGATAGATTTTTTGTGTATGGTTTTATCTAACCTATGACAACGCTGTCATGAACCAAAAAGACAGCGCTGTCGTTAATTAAGGTTCCATGAAAATAATTAACATATTTATAAAAACGTGTGTAAGGGAAAGTCGATGTCATCTAAAACATTTAAAAAAGGCGTATTAGCAAGCTCTATCGCTATGATCATTGCAGGTGGTGCTACACCATTAGCAATGGCAGCTGAAGGCGCTGAAAAAGAAATTGAAGTTATTGAAGTAACGGGTATCCGTGGTTCAACGAAAGCAAGTATCAACGGTAAACGTTTTGCTGATTCTCAAGTAGACGGTATAGCTGCTGAAGATATTGGTAAATTACCTGATGTTACTATTACTGATTCACTGCAACGTATTTCTGGTGTGCAAATTGAACGTGTTGCTGGTGAAGGTGGACCGGTACAAATTCGTGGTCTACCTCAAGTAGACACAACCATGAACGGTGAAACATTCTTGTCAGCAACAACCATCGATAGTTCTGGTGCTGATTTAGGTGACTTACCTGCACAATTATTTGGTGGTGTTGATGTCTATAAATCAGCAACTGCTTCAAATACTGCACAAGGTATTGCCGGTTCTATTGATCTTAAAACTCGTCGTCCATTTGATATGGATGAAGGTTGGACATTCGCTGGTGGTGTTGAAGCGACTCGCGGTTCTATTACTAAAGAAACAGATCCAACATTACATGGTTTAGCAGCATATAATAATGGCAAAATCGGTGTATTAATTTCTGCGGTTACTCAAGAAGCGACTTTAGCATCTGATTACAATGGTCATAACGATACGTCAGAAAATGGTGGTTTAGGTTGGACGAACAACAACCACACATGGAGTGAGCCGGCAGAAGGTGGTGATGTATATAACATCGTTCCTCATGGTTTTACAGCCTTTAACAAAACAGAAGAGCGTGAACGTGATGCATTACAACTTTCACTTCAAGCTGATTTAGGCGAAGGATTTGTTTTAACGGCTGATTACTTCTACACCCAACAAGATCGTTTTAATGCACGTTCTGGTTTTAACAATAACAACCGCTGGCAAACATTTGCTCAATACGGTTTTGCTACTCATGCAACAGGCGATACTTTCACTGATGCTGCTGGTAATCCTTGGCAAGCTGTTGATGCATTTAAGATGCGTCCATACCGTTTACAAACATTCACTCAAGCGAACGTAAACGAAGAGAAGTCTCAAAATTTCAACTTACAATTAGACTTTGATAATGGCGGTAACTTAACAGGTACTGTCCGTGCAACTCACGCTCGTGCAACCGCTAAAATGCGTCATGCATATGGTGAAGGTGATATCATGAGTATCGACAGTGGTGCTTTAGTATTAGGACCTGGTGGTCTTAACCCTGCACAATACTGTACCAACGGCGAAGAGATCATTGGCTCTGAAGGTGGTTGTAACGCTCAATACTCTACTGGTATTCAAGATAGCGACTTCTTCTTAACGCATGATGCTTCTGGTGAATTCCCTGTGTTTGGTGGTTTCGACCAACAAGTTATGGGCGGTAAAGGCATGATGTCTGTTGCTGATTACATGGCTGATCTTGATTCATACCACATTGGTGCTTTCTCTTCAGAAGGTAACACAGATGATGTTGGTGAATTATCGACTTTCAGCACTAAGTGGAATTATGCGTTAGATGATCATGACTTCATCACAAGCGTTGATTTTGGTGTTCGTTTTAGCCAACGTAAAGTTGATCATGACCAATTTACTTACACGTCTGATTTCGGTAACGGTTGTGATATCGCACAATGGAAAGCAGTTGACCAAAACTACAACGGCGCAGCTGAAGGCACACCTTGTTATGAACAAGAAGGTACAGGTGAGTACGTAGATGGCGTGTGGACACCTTACACGTTATTAGCGCCTACAGCGCTTGATCAATACACAACGGTTTCTTGGCAGACAGATTTTGGTAATGTTCAAGGTATCCCAGGCATTTGGGTTATTGACCCAAGTAACTTCCGTGACCCTGAGCAATTCCATAAAGATACGTTTGGTAATGTTGCTCGTACAGAAAATGGTGGCGCTACCTATAATGTTGGTTTAGATGAAATTTCTTATTTCACTCAAGTTAACTTTGAATACGAAGCATTAAGCGGTAACGTTGGCCTTAAAGTGATTCAAACTGATTTATTTGTGAAACAAAACCTTGTTGGTCCTAACTTACCTCATTCAGGCTTAGGTCCAGATATTGGTGATGTTGTAACAGAGCGTAGCTTTACTGATGAATTATTATCAATGAATTTAGCTTACCAAGTTACAGATGACGTAGTTTTACGTGCTGCTTATTCTGAAAATATGCAAGCATTGAACTTAGCTCAATGGGGCGCTGGTAAAGTTGTTGGTTCAGTATTTAACGACGAATGTGGCTGTATGCGTGTACAAAACGGTACGCTTAACGGTAACCCTGAGTTAGACCCATGGCGTTCAGAAAACTACTCACTTTCTGCTGAGTGGTATGCTGGCGATGCATCAATGTTCTTTATCTCAACTTACGGCATTGATATTGAAAGCTTTACTGAAGGCACTATCATCATGGTTGATGAGCCTGATTCAGATGGTATCCGTCGTGGTCCTCATCCATTCAATGCAACAACTCAAGGTGTTGGTGGTGATGTATCAGGTTACGAAGTCGGCGGTAAAGTTGCTTTAAGTGATTTCTTAGGTGAAGACAGCGTTTTTGCTAACGTAGGTTTCGACTTAAACTACACATATGCTGATAGCTCACAAGAAGCTAAAGACGTACACGGCGATGATTTACCGTTTGGTGGCATGTCAAAAGATACATACAATGCTGTTGTATGGTATGAAAACGATACCTTCTCAACGCGTTTAGCATGGAACTCTCGTAGCCCTCGCTTACATACAGCAGGTAGCGCAGGTACAGGTAACCAATCACTTTATCAAGATGATTACTCACAACTTGACTTCAATGCTTCGTATAACTTTAGCGAAACAGTAAGTTTTTACGTGAACGGTTCAAATATTACCGAAGAGTATCAACAAACTTATATCGGCTTTGAAAAGCAAAAAGCATTTCAAAACGTATATGAAGCTCGTTGGACAGTGGGTGCTCGTGTAACGTTCTAATTCGTTAGAATGACATAAAGTATAACGAGTATCGTTAAAAACCGCCGCATTCAATGTGGCGGTTTTTTTATAAATATCCATTGAATAAATCGTTTAAACAGCAAGGTAAAAAATACTGGAAGCTTTGTTTTTAATAAAACATTTAAATTAATAATCAATATGATAACGCTTTAATACGCGGTAAGAATTTTTTAGCAATATGATATGCTTTGTTAAACATGAAAAAGGTGCAGTGACACTATATAGTAAAATGACCTACTGAGATAAAGTAGTATTTTTCCATAATTTATTGGATCATTGTTCGGTATTTCATGGCAATAATAATGGAGTGTTAAGGTAAAAGTGATGAATAATAAAAACAGACAAATAAAATCAATTGTAATTGCCGGTGGTGGTACATCAGGCTGGATGACTGCAGCAGCACTTAGTCAACACTTTAAAGATATGCCCGTTGAAATTACCTTAGTTGAATCATCACAAATTGGCACAATAGGAGTTGGAGAAGCAACCATTCCTACATTACGTCGCTTTTATAGTAAATTGGGCTTAACCGATCTCGATGTGATAAAAGCAACGGCAGCTACATGCAAACTCGGTATCGAATTTAAAGATTGGTATAAAAAAGGCACATCATTTATTCATCCTTTTGGTATTTATGGTCAAGGAACGCAAGAAGTACCCTTTCATCATTATTGGATGAAAGACAAGGTGAGTGGTGGTAACTCAGCATTGGCTGATTACTCATTAGGAGTACAATTAGCTCAAGAAAGTCGATTTACTCTGCCTTCTGAAAAACCTGAAAGCCAATTAGAAATTTTTGATTGGGCACTTCATTTTGACGCGACATTATTTGCTGACTTAATGCGAGAATACTCACTTAATCACGGTGTTAACATTGTTGATAATAAGATCGCGAGCGTTAAATTACTTGATGATGGCAGTATTTCATCTTTAATTTTTGAAGACAATACTAGCATTGAAGGTGAGCTTTTCATCGATTGCACAGGCTTTAGAAGCTTATTAACAAAAAAAGCGTTAAATGTTGAATTTGAAGACTGGAGTCAGTGGCTCGTGTGCGATCGAGCCGTTGCTGTACAAAGTGAAACAGTGGGAGAGCCGCTTGCAAGAACGGTTTCTCAGGCGCATGAGGCAGGTTGGCAATGGAAAATACCTTTACAACATCGCATGGGAAATGGATTAGTGTATTCAAGCCAGTTTATTGATGATGAATCGGCAGAAGCATGTTTATTAACGAACCTTGAAGGTAAGCCACTTCATACTCCCCGTAAGTTTTCATTCACTCCTGGCAGAGTGAAGCAAGCGTGGAATAAAAACTGTATTGCAGTTGGTTTATCTTCAGGATTTTTAGAGCCGCTAGAAAGCACCAGTATCGCGTTGGTCGAAACGGCCATTGAAAAAATTATATTGTCTTTTGAACAACCTCAATATAATCAACAAACTATTGATAAATTTAATGAAGTTACCATTTTAGAATATGAAAGAGTGCGCGACTTTATCATTCTTCATTATAAAGCAAATCAACGAACTGATGCTCCATTATGGGAATTTTGCCGTAATATGGAGCTACCCGAAAAGTTAGCCGAAAAATTAGCCGCGTATCAATCTCGTGGGGATGTTTTGCAATACCCTTGGGAGATTTTTGGTAAAGACAGTTGGTTAGCAATTTTTGACGGTTTTAAAATCTACCCTGATAGTTATGATAAACGAGCGGATGCGATGGAATTGGCTTATTTACAAAAGAATTTACAATACATGAAAGATAGGGTGAAACATTCTGTCGATGCTGCGCCAACGCATGGTGATTTTTTAAAAGCACACTGTCATTTTATCCATAAAAAGTAATTGCGGTATTCAAATTATGAAAACAACTCAAGAACCCATTGAAAAAATAGTCATTGTCGGCGGCGGCACTGCCGGTTGGATTGCAGCAGCAACCATCAGTAATATTTTTAAAAATACCGATTTAACAATTGAGCTGGTCGAGTCTGACGATATTGGCATTATTGGCGTTGGCGAGGCCACTATTCCGCCTTTGATTTCTATATTAAATAGCTTAGGTATTGATTTAATAGATTTTATTAAAGAAACTCAAGCAAGTTTTAAATTAGGCATTCAATTTGAAGATTGGCACACCATAGGTGAAAAGTACTTTCATCCGTTTGGTACGGTTGGTAAAAGTATTGACGGCTATGATTTTTTTCAGTGCTGGTTAAAATCTAAAGCTGAAGGAGATAAAACCCCCTTAATGGCGCATTCTCCAGAATCTGTACTTGCTGAAAAAGGAAAGTTCTTTTTACCTTTTGCCGCTAAAAATACGCCATTAGAGCGAGCGTTTTATGCGTTACACCTTGATTCAGGGTTAGCTGGTAAGTATTTACGCAACTATGCTGAAAAGTTAGGGGTCATTCGCACTGAAGGAAAAGTTGAACAAGTTATACAAACGAAAAATGGGGAGATTGAGTCGGTTTTCTTAGCGTCAGGTCAATCGATTTCAGGAGATTTTTTCATCGATTGCTCTGGATTTCGGGGGCTGTTAATTGAACAAACGTTACAATCCGGGTATGAAAGTTGGGATAAATACTTACCTTGTAATCGAGCGGTAACGGTTCAAACTAACAATGTCGGTGACACCAACCCCTATACGGTTTCTGCAGCCAAAGAAGCGGGTTGGATGTGGCGTATTCCGCTACAACATCGTACCGGCAACGGTTATGTGTTTTGTGATAAATACATCACAGACGAACAAGCAATAAACACGCTCTTAGCAAATATAAAGGGTGAGCCTATTACATCACCAAGGGTGATTCCATTTACCACCGGTTTACGAAATAAACCATGGAATAAAAATTGTTTGTCACTTGGCTTAGCGCAAGGCTTTATTGAACCGTTAGAGTCGACGGCTATTCACTTGGTCTCTAAAACAATTGCTTATTTTATTCGTATGTTTCCAACCAAGCAGTGTGATGAAGTTTTAATCAATGAGTATAACCGTCGTGTTAGAGTTGATTACGAAGAAATTCGAGATTTTCTTGTGCTGCATTATTGTACTACACAACGTGAAGATTCTGAGTTTTGGCGTTGGTGTAAAAATATGGAAATTCCTGCAACATTACAGAAAAAGCTAGACTTTTTTAAGGCTTCTGGCGGGCTCATCCCTGGTGCAGAAGAGCTATTTCAACCTACGAGTTGGTACGCTGTATTTAATGGTATGAAAGTCGAACCTGATCACTATAATCCCACCATGGACACCTGGGATTATCAAAAGCTAAAAGCTATTCTAGACAAAGGTAAGCAAGGTTTAATCGATATTGCCGATAAACAACCCAGTCATGACGAGTTTTTAAAACAATATTGTGCTGCACCGAAAATGTAAGAGAAGCGGTTTGATGTCAACTTAAAAAAAGGCGCTTGGGCGCCTTTTTGCTTATCTTATCAAATGTCATTTTCCTGTTATTTTACTGATGTCATACTGGCTTTACAGTGCATATCGATAAAAGTTTGATGAGAATTGACTTGTTGAGCGGCATTGTCAATGGATTGTTTCATTTGGGATAAGTTCGTCGCTAAAATATTGAGTGGTACTGTGTTCACGCGTTCATCAAAACGTAAGGGTTTAATGCCAAATGCATTGTACATAGTTAACCAACTGGCTTTTTCAAATGACTCATTTTCACGAATAATAATATGGCCGCGGCTTTCGAAAAGCGCTATTTTATGCGCTAATGAATCTGGAATTTCCATATCCTTACAGTGTTGCCAAAACGGAGTATCTTCCCGAGCGGTCGCTTTGTAATGGAGTATAAGAAAATCTCTGATATGTTCTAATTCTTCATTGTGTAAGCGATTTACTTCGTTAATGTCGTGCTGATTAAAAGACTTATCAGGGAAGAAAGTTAGTAGCTTGTCGATTGCTGATTGAATTAGCGAAATACTTGTCGATTCAAGAGGCTCTAAAAAACCAGAAGAAAGGCCAATTGCGACACAGTTTTTATTCCATACTTGTTTACGACGGCCGGGTTGAAACTTGAATTTTCGAACCTTGTTAATCGCATTACCTTCTATTGTTGAGCGCAATTCTTTTTCTGCATCTTCATCCGATTGGTATTGGCTAGCGAAAATATATCCATTGCCCATTCTGTGCTGTAATGGAATTCGCCATTGCCATCCATATGGTTTGGCAATGGAACGTGTATATGGTGCAGGCTCACCGACGAGTTCAGTTTGTAAGGCTAATGCGCTGTCACAAATTAACCATTGACTCCAATCTTCGTAAACTGTTTTTAATGCTTCTTCAATTAATAACCCTTTAAAACCAGAACAATCTATGAATAAATCACCTTCAATGATTTCTCCTGATTCTAATGTTACAGAAGATATAAAACCGGTTTTTTCATCTATATTAACTTTATTGATCAGGGCATCTAGGTGTTTAACTCCCAAATTAATTGCGAAGGATTTTAGAAAGTTAGCATATAAACCGGCATCAAAATGAAAAGCATATTGGTAGTCAGCCAAAGGCGTTGGCGGGTTTGGATGTGGTTGAGCAAATTTACCTTTTTTTGCCAGAACCGACGGAAAACAATAATCATTAATATCGAGGTTTAAGCCTTCTTTATTGGCTCGATTAATATAATGATGAAAATCAATGTTATTGACTGGCATGCCGTAATCGGAAAAAGGATGAAAAAATTGCTCGCCAACTTTATGCCAATCTTCAAATTGAATCCCTAACTTGAAAGTGGCTTGAGTTGCTTTAATTAACTCAACTTCATCAAGCCCTAAATTTTTGTTATAGCTAACAATATTTGGGATAGTTGCTTCACCAACCCCGACTGTGCCCATCGCCGTAGATTCAATGATAGTGACATCCGCATTTTTATCGGCTAAAAATTTTCCGAGACTTGCGGCGCTCATCCATCCGGCGGTACCACCACCAACAATTACTATTTTGTTAATTGCTTCTGACATGATTTTTTTCTCTTTTTATTAAATTCAGATGGTTACAGCTATAGCAGCCTTAATATAACAACTAATAAGACGAAACATTGCATAGTATCAAGATTGATTATTTATTAACCCATCAATAAAGATATAAAATTGATTAATAAGAGGTAATTTTTATCTGTGTAATTACTGTAAAACTACTCAGTAAATTACTATATTTTTATAAACTAAGTAAAGAAAGTTTTGACAGCGCTGTCAAAATAGGTGATGTTTACATTAATTTATTGTCTTCATTTAAAATTAAGAGTCGTTTATATGAATAAAAAACTGCTAAGTATTCTCTTTTCTGTCGGTGTGTTTATTATCGGCTGCGAAAAAGCACCTCACACACCGGTTACTTCAGCGCAGTCAAAATCCGATGACCAGGTGCTTCATAAGGTACGACAATCTGATTTAGATGCATTAGCGCAACAATTAGATGTATCTTTTTCGTTAATAAGTAATGCGGTTCCCGAGAAGTGTGACAAAACAAAAACAGATGGCTTATGTTTTGAAGCAAGTATTACACTAACGCCACAAAAAACCATATTAGCAACTGACTGGCAAATCTATATTAGTCAAATCGCGCCATTGCATAATTTTGATAGCGAAGAATTTACCTTCACTCATCTCAACGGTGATTTACATACCATAACGCCAACGGAAAAATTTAAAGGATTTATTAAAGGGGAAAGTAAAACCATTGTCTTTCGGGCAAGCTTTTGGTCACTTGCTGAGTCTGACATTATGCCAAATTATATTATAAGCGGCGAAAATTTAACAGCCAGAGTAATTGACAGCACACGAGCAAAAATTGATCCTGATACTCAATTAGAATATGTACCTTATGTAAACGACTATACCGATTATCAACACCATTTTAAACGGACGAAAGACGATAAAACACCTTGGTTAGACAGTGTTGGTTTTTATCAGCGAAATAGTGCCTTAGGTGATACATTACTAGATGTCAGTAAGGTCATTATTCCCACACCTAAAGTTGTGAAATATTCAGAAAATAACGGACTACTCGACTTATCCGAGGGGATCAATATTGATTTTGGTAATACCGATAAATCATTAGTAATAGCGGCTATTGAACGTTTAGCAATGTTTGGCATAAGTCAACATGCAAAAGGCGCAAACCTAAAGCTCAGTATAGAAGTAGATAAAACGAAAATGATTGGCAGTTATACTGCTGATATTGATTCAACGGGTATCACTATCGTCGGGGTTGACAATAATGGTGTATTTAATGGCTTACAATCACTTGCTAGCTTAGTGTCATTAGCGAAAAAGACGGTGCCTTATCTTCATGTTGAGGATGAACCATTATACGAATTTCGAGGCCTGCTCATTGATACGGCCCGCAACTTTCGCAGTAAAGCTTTTATCTTAAAGCTGCTTGATCAAATGGCGGCATATAAATTGAATAAATTGCATTTACATATGGGAGAAGACGAAGGCTGGCGTCTTGAAATTCCTGGCCTACCTGAATTAACTCAACTGAGCAGTAAACGTTGTTTAGATCTAGATGAACAATCGTGCTTAATGCCGCAATTAGGTGCTGGTGTTGATAGTAATTCTTCAGTGAATGGCTTTTATTCCGTCGCTGATTATACCGAAATTTTACAAGCGGCTACGGCAAGACATATTCAAGTATTACCTTCATTAGATATGCCAGGCCATTCTCGCGCCGCAATTAAAGCAATGGCCGCGCGTTATACTAAATACAGCCAACTGGAAGATAAGGAAAAAGCGGAGCAATATTTATTACACGATCCCAATGACACCACTAAGTATTCATCGGTACAATTTTATAACGACAATACCATTAATGCCTGTCAAGAATCGTCATATCGTTTTATCAAAAAAGTCATGACAGAAGTACAAAAAATTCATGCTGACGCAGGACAGCCGTTAACTCGATATCATATTGGTGCTGATGAAACCGCCGGTGCGTGGTTGGAGTCTGATGTTTGTAAAGCGTTTATTGTCAATAATGACTATGGCGTGACAAAAATGTCGCAACTTGGTGCTTATTTTGTTGAACGTGTTTCTAATATGATATCTGACATGGGGATAGAGCCTGCAGCATGGAGTGATGGCCTAGATCATACCAATAAAGAAAATATGCCTGCGGTAGTTCAAGCGAATGCATGGGAACATTTACCTTGGGGTGGTCACACGAAAGTCAACAAACTAGCGAATAGAAATTGGCAAGTAGTTTTGTCTATTCCTGACGTTACTTACTTTGATTTTCCATACGAAGCTGATCCGAAAGAACATGGCTATTACTGGGCCTCTCGTCGAACTAACACTGAAAAAGTTTTTCAGTTTATGCCGCAAAACTTACCGGCTCATGCTGAATTTTGGTTAGATCGTCAAGATCAACCTTATATTTCAGACGATACGGTACAAACCGATGAACAGGGGAAAATAATTCACCAACCTCTTGAACAAGGTCGAAGCTTTTTGGGAATACAAGGGCAGTTATGGAGCGAAAATGTTCGCACCGATAATATCGCTGAATATAAAATATTCCCTCGAGTTATCGCACTTGCTGAGCGTGCGTGGCATAAAGCGTCATGGGCTGTACCTTATAATTATATTGGGTATAAATATAGTCAAGACAGCGACGTGTTTACTCAAGCAATGCAAACTGAACGAGATAAACAATGGCAATTATTTGCTAATGCCTTGGGACAAAAAGAATTTCCAAAGTTAGATGTTGCCGACGTGAAATATCGCTTGCCGACTGTCGGTGCTAAAATTGAAAATGGATTGTTTTCTGCCAATTCTGCTTTTCCTGGTTTAGCGATCGAATATCAAGAACAAGGTAAAGATTGGCAACGATATATCAAACCGGTGAAAGTTAACACTGAGGTGAAAACTAGAACTATGACGGTTGATCAAGCAAGAAAAGGCCGAACGGTTGTGGTTAAATACAACTAAATTGATGATTAATCACAGATTGATTTTTAATGATTTACGTTAAAAATCAATCTGTTAAATTTTTATGTACGGTAAATTTAAAAAAAAATGTGATTTTTATGAAAAAACAAATGACAACGCTGTCATTTGTGGTTAGTATGAAAGCAGTTAAAAATTTTAAGTTTTGATTTTTATCAAATGACTTGTAGATAAATGTAGTAGACATGAGGTCAACATGCTTAGTAGCAGTGACAACAAAGAATTCTTTTTAGGTATTGATGGTGGTGGTAGTAAGTGCAAAGCCATACTCGTTGATGCTAGCAATAATATTTTAGGCACAGGCATTTCTGGACCTGCAAATCCGCTTCATGGCTATGAGCAAGCGATAAATTCAATTACTGAATCGGCAGAATTAGCGATTAAAGATGCGGGATTAAAAGCGATTGAACTTAAAGATATTGTTGCAGGGGTCGGTTTAGCGGGAGTTAATTTACCGGCTTTATTCGAGCAAATGTCAAATTGGCAACATCCCTTTAAGCAAATGTTTTTAGCCACAGATTTATTGATTGCGTGTTTAGGCGCGCATAATGGTCAAGACGGCGCAGTGATGATCACAGGTACTGGCTCTTGTGGGTTTTCATATGTGAATGGTCACCCCTACACATTAGGCGGTCATGGCTTCCCTCATGGTGATAAAGGTAGCGGTGCGTGGTTTGGTTTTCAGGCGGCGAATCATGTGTTGATGTCTTTAGATGGCTTAAAAGCTGGCTCGTTGATCAATCAAAAATTATTGGCGTTATTAAAAGTGAGCGATGGCTTAGAAATGGTTGAAACTATTGCCGGTAAGCCTGCAGCCTTTTATGCAAAAATGGCCAATTTGGTATTTGATGCCGCTGAGGAAGGTGATGAAGTTGCCCTTGAAATAGTAAAAGAAGGTGCTGGCTATATCAGTGGTATTGCTCGTCAACTTGAGAAACAAAATCCGCCGAGAATCTCCTTAATAGGGGGGTTAACTCCTCGAATTTTGCCTTGGTTAGATCAAGATGTGAAAAATAAATTAGCAGAGCCTTTATGTCCTCCAGAAGTTGGCTCAGTGATATATGCACAACAACAACTCGCATTGTTGTAAATCCGTAGATTAATGGTTGAATCAATCAATCGTTACAAGATTAAAAAATTAACAAAGGTTTGAACATGACACAAACAATTATGGAACAAGAGGCTAAACAAGCACCATCTGTGGTTGAAGGCCAATTATTAGCGAATAAAGCATTAGCAGAAAAAATTGGTGTTAAATTACGTGAAATTGCTCCGAAAATGGTAATGATTATTGGCCGTGGCTCTTCGGATCATGCCGGTGTTTTTGGTAAATATTTAATTGAAATTGAAGCGGGTATTCCAACGTTTGCCGCAGCTCCATCTGTTTCGAGCGTTTATGGTAAACAACTTAAGTTAGAACAAGCATTAGTGATTGTTATCTCACAGTCGGGTCGTAGCCCAGATATTATCGCGCAAGCAGAGATGGCAAAAAAAGCAGGGGCCTATTGTGTTGCATTAGTCAATGATGAAACCTCACCGTTGAAAGATATTGTTGATGAAGTTTTACCTCTGAAAGCCGGGGCAGAAATCTCCGTTGCTGCGACTAAAAGTTATTTAGCTACTTTGTCAGCCTTATTGCAACTTACGGCATACTGGACTGAAAATAACGAGCTTATCTCAGCATTAGATACATTACCGTCTGCTATGCAAACCATTATTGATTCAGCGCCGCAATTAACTTCACAATCCATTGACGGTGTTAAAAATATGGTCGTGCTTGGTCGTGGTTTAGGTTATGCCATCACCAAAGAAATGGCATTGAAACTTAAAGAAGTAAGTTCTATTCACGCAGAAGCATTTAGTAGTGCTGAATTTTTACATGGCCCGGTCACTTTAGTTGAGCAAGGGCTAGCGATATTAAATTGTGAAGTTAACGATGAAAGTGCTCAGTCGCATCAAGAACAAATAAATGAAATGACGGAACGTGGTGCTGATTTAGTTCATTTACGTCAAACAGATCTCAGTGTACATCCTCGTTTAGCACCATTAGTGGTATTACAACGTTTTTATTTGGACGTAGCTGAAGTTTCAGTTTCAAGAGGGTTTAACCCTGATGAGCCAAAAGGCCTTAAAAAAGTGACGCGGACTTTATAATGACTCGTTTACGCATTCATGCAGATAAAATATTTGATGGCCAGCAATTTTACGAGCATCAAGTGTTAACTATTGAAGGTGGAAAAGTGCTATCAATTGATGACGATACCACCTCTGTAGATGTGGTTGTTCAAGGCATGATTGCACCGGGATTTATAGATTTACAAGTTAATGGTGGTGGTGGTGTACTGTTTAATGATTCTCCCTCATTAGACAATTTAAAAACCATCATCACCGCCCATTCACAGTTTGGTACCACAGGCATGTTACCAACACTGATCACCGATAAAGTTGAGGTTATGGCTCAGGCTGCTGATGCCATGGCATTAGCTATCAAAGAAGCCGTTCCGGGGATTTTAGGTATTCATTTTGAAGGACCTCATTTATCGGTTGCGAAAAAAGGCACACACGTTCAAGAATACATTCGGACAATTTCTGAAGCAGAATGGCAAATACTTGAGCGCAAAGACATAGGTCAAATCTTAGTAACTTTAGCACCTGAAACGGTTTCAACAGATGATATTCATCGAATGGTATCGTTAGGTATCAAGGTGTGTTTAGGGCATACCAATGCTGACTTTAAAACAGCTCAAGCGGCGATGGATGTGGGGGCAGACGGTTATACGCATTTGTTTAATGCTATGTCTCCAATTGAAAGTCGGGCGCCTGGCGTAACTGGCTGTGCGTTATTAAATGATCAAGCGAGTTGTGGCATGATTATCGATGGTCATCATGTTGATTATACAACGGCAAAATTGGCACTAAAAACTAAACCTCAAGGAAAAGTGTTTTTAGTCACCGATGCTATGTCAACCATTGGTACCGATCAAACTGAATTTTCATTTTTTGATCGTACGGTATATTTAAATGATGGACGTTTAACCTCAACCACAGGTGAATTAGCAGGTGCTGCTTTAGATATGGCGACAGCGGTTAAAAATACGCATTTAGGTATTGGGATTGTATTAGACGAAGCCATTAGAATGGCTAGTCAATATCCTGCTGATTATATCAATCAAGGAGCTATTCGGGGTAATCTATCGGTTGGAGCGCAAGCTGATTTTGTTATATTAAATGATCAGTTGGGTGTTGAGTCGACATGGATTGGTGGACAAAGAGTTTATACAAAGTAAATAACTATAATAAAAAGATTAAATTTGAGGAAACTATGGATATGACAATGTCACAAGAGAAACCGAGCATTTTGTTACCAATGACGCTGGCCGGCTCAATGTTTTTTATATTGGGTTGTATAACTTGGCTCAATGGGGCTATTACGCCATTTTTACAACAAATGCTTGAGCTGTCGCCCATTCAGGCCTCGTTTATTATTTCATCTTTTTATATTGCGGTTACCATAGCGGGAATACCATCAGCTATGTTGATCAAAAAGGTAGGCTACAAAAATGGTATGGCGATTGGTTGTGGGGTAATGGCGAGTTCTGCATTATTGTACATTCCTGCGGCTAAACTCCAAATGATTGAAATATTTTTATTTGCCCAGTTGCTGATTGGCGTTGGACAAACAATTTTACAGACAGCCGTTAATCCTTATGTAGTTAAAATGGGATCAGAAGATTCAGCGGCGGTGCGTGTTTGTATTATGGGCTTGTTGAATAAGTTTGCTGGCGTTATTGTTCCTATTATTTTTGCCATGGTTACTGTTGCCGCAGTTGCTGGTGAAGGGGCATCTTTAAGCCAAGCGCAAAAAGATACTATGGCCGATAGTCTTGTTTTACCTTATATCGCCGTATCATCGCTGATCTTTATTTTTGCCGCTTTTGCAAAATTCTCACCTTTGCCTGATTTAGTTTTTGAAGATGAAAACCCGAATGCTAAAGGTGAAGTCAGAGAAGCGCTAAAACATCCACACTTAGTACTTGGTGTTATTGGTATTGCTTTATATGTTGCTGTAGAAGTAATAGCGGCAGATACTATTGGCTCATACGCATTAGCAATTGGTGTTGCTGACTTCTCAATGATGACCTCGTATACCATGGCCTGTATGTTGATAGGTTATGCCATTGGTATCGCCCTTATCCCTAAATATATGTCACAACAAAATGCCTTAGTGATGTCGGGTATCGCGGGTATTGTGACTGTTGCCGCGGTTGTCTTTGGTAGCAATGATTCATTTTTAATTTCGAATCTTTTACTCGTCCCATTTGGTGGCCCTGAATTACCAGAACCTTTGTTGTGTATTGCTTTATTAGGTTTTGCCAACGCTATGGTGTGGCCTGCTATTTGGCCTCTAGCGTTAAGTGGCTTAGGTCGATTAACCGGGACAGCTTCAGGGTTACTTATTATGGGGATTGCCGGTGGAGCGTTAGGTCCACTACTAATAGGATTAGGAAATGTTGCAGGATTGGGGGCACAAGGGGCCTATGCGCTCATGCTGCCAAGTTATTTATTTATCATTTTCTATGCCTTAAAAGGTCATAAATTAAGAAAGAAAGCCTAAAACTTTATTTCCAGAAAAGCATTTATCCTTAAGGATATCCGAACTCACTAGTTGAGGGTGCGTTAAAAAAGATCGTATTTGATCGCCCTGAGTCTTGTACTCAGGGTTTTTTTTATCTGCACAGTGCGAAAACCAAGTCACAAAATCACTTAGAAAAGTAGTTAGCAGTTTCAGAGTCAAACCTAGTGTAGTAGTATCGCTTGAGTTTAAGATGGAATGAAATTAGCAATAACTTTAGGACAGAAGTAAACCATTTATAATTATAAGCCAATAAGTACCACATAGTTTGAGGCTTTATAAGATAAGCAGTAGGGTTATTTATGAGTCGTAATGAAGTTGAGCTAGTCACTATCATTTATTATTGTGACACAGCTTTAGAATTGAAACATCAGGTATGCACATTTGAAAAATCAGTGACAGGAAGAGTCATTATTCCTGAAAATTTAAAAAAAGATAAAACGATTGTTGCAGTTTGTAATGGCGATGTTGAAATTATTAATAAGCTTGGAGAGCGTATTTTACCAACTGATAAAATTGCTTAGCAGAATTTATCACCAACGACGTCAAGTATTAAAAAATAAAAGCCCTTAACTTTGATTAAGGGCTTTTCTATTTCAACGCTTTGTTAATAAGTCAGCGCTATCATCCTGTTGGTTTTAATTGCTCTTTGGTATATTTTGGCGCTTCGTGACCTTCACCTAAGGAATCAGCAATCTCTTTCGGCATATAGTTTTCATCGTGTTTTGCTAATACTTCACTTGCTTCAAGTACACGTGATTGGCTTAACTTACCGTTTGCGATTATGCCTTGACCTTCTCTGAATAAATCGGGCAGTA
This sequence comes from Thalassotalea sp. SU-HH00458, assembly GCF_040362795.1. NCBI lineage: Bacteria > Pseudomonadati > Pseudomonadota > Gammaproteobacteria > Alteromonadales > Colwelliaceae > Thalassotalea > Thalassotalea sp. SU-HH00458. Next base: position 574,575 of record NZ_BAABWW010000001.1, on the reverse strand, counting down.
TGCCATCATATTTTATGGTGATGACTTCGCCTTTATTGGTTAGGTCAAACTGTACTTTTAAATTATCGGCGTCGCGTTTTACGCTACCGACAACGACTAATCCACCCACTCTTATTCGTTGACCTACCTTAGGTTTAATTCCTGTATCATCTTTCCCGTGTACCACTTCGTGAGGTGTGTAGAATAAGTCGATGTTTTGGCTCAAGGCATATAAAACTAAACCACTGATAATACTTATTCCGATTAACAAAGATAAAACGATAGTTAAGCGTTTTTTACGGCGTGGATTCATGACTTACCTCTTGAGAAAAATTATCTTTTTGACGTTGTGCTGCTTGTTTGAATTTAGCTTCTCTTTGTTGACGACGCTGTATCTGGTTAATGATATCTTTATTCTTTTTGATGCTTAAAAATACTAATAATATTAATAACGTAATGCTTATCCCATAAGATAACCACACATAAAAACCATGGCCGCCCATAGCTATAAAATCAGCGAAACTCGAAAACTGCATTATTTACCCTCCGTTTTACTGACAAGATCACGTACCCAAGCTCGCATCGCGTTTCGAGCTAAAATCTCATTTCGAAAACGAAGACATATAATCCAGGTTACAAAGCAGATAAAACCAATAAAGCATACCAAAAATGGCCAATACATACTTGAAGACATAGAAGGTGCGCCTAATTTCGAAACCGTTGAACCTTGATGTAAGGTATTCCACCATTCTACTGAATATTTAATAATAGGGATGTTGACTACCCCAACCAGCGCTAAAATTCCCGCAGCTTTGCCTGAGAGTGTTTTATCTTCAAAAGCATTGTGCAGGGCTATGACACCTAAATATAAAAATAATAAAATAAGCTCTGATGTTAAGCGGGCATCCCAGATCCACCATGTGCCCCAAGTAGGACGGCCCCAAGCAGCGCCAGTGATTAGCGCAATGGCGGTAAATACAGCACCAACTGGGGCCATGGCCGCCGCAGAAGCATCGGCTAATTTAATTTGCCAAACAAGGCTTGATAATGCTGCTATTGCCATTGCGACATAAATACTCATGGAAAGAATGGCTGCAGGTACATGTAAATAAAAGATGCGAAAACTGTTACCTTGCTGATAATCCGCAGGGACAAATAAAAGTGCCCAACTCAAACCGATAAAAAGCAAAATAAACGTTAATTTAGAAAACCACGGAATTAATCGTCCGGCGAAGTGATAAGACACTTCTGGGTTAGCATAAGGATGAAGCCATTTCCACATTAGTTGGTACTCACTTTTAGTGCGGCGCTAACCGCAAAAGGGGATAATGTTATAGAACCTATTAATAGTGCGCCAATTATAGCAAGCTGTCCGCTATAGGGTAAGCTCATTGCCGCAGTATCAATAGCACTGGTCGCAAATATTAATACTGGAATATAAAGAGGGAGTACTAATAAACTCAGTAAAACGCCGCCTTTTTTAATGCCTACAGTAAGCGCAACACCAATAGCACCTAAAAAACTAAGAATCGGTGTTCCTAACAATAAGGTTAACATTAAAGCTGAATAACTGTTTTCGTCTAAATGCAGCAATAAACCGAGCAAAGGAGCAATAAAAATAATCGGTAAGCCTGTTAAACACCAGTGGGCAATAACTTTGCCTAGCACAATGATAAATAAAGGATGGGGACTGAGTAGCATTTGTTCTAATGAGCCATCAAGAAAGTCTGATTTAAACAATCGATCCAGTGATAATAGAGTAGATAATAATGCTGCCACCCAAATAATACCGGGGGCTATCTTAGCTAATGTATTCGATTCTGGTCCTATTCCTAAAGGAAATAAAGTAATAACGATAATAAAAAAGAGTAACGGGTTCAAAATGTCGTCTTTATGACGAAAAGCAATAGTTAAATCACGTTTAAAAATCAGCATAAAAACCTCTTTATAGGAAATAGCGGCTTTTATTTCGATGGCGATGTCATTGCGTTTATTCATTTTTTTCTTCGGTATTTCATTTAAAAGAAACGATATTCTAACGTGACTTTTTTATATAAATTTTGGTCAATCGATAAGTCTTGATGCGTCGTTAAAATAACACAACCGCCATTTTGGGCGTGATTAACCATTAATTCTTCGAGTTTTTTTACACCATTTTTATCAATTGCAGTAAACGGCTCATCTAATATCCAAACAGGCGCTTTACTTTGCCATAATTTTGCTAAAGCGATTCGTCGATGTTGGCCTGCGCTTAAGTGAGCTGCAAGTGCATCTTCAAAACCAAGTAAATCAACTTGATCTAATGTTTTTTCGGCCGTTAATAGATCTAAACCACTTAAACTCAAAGAAAATTCAAGGTTTTCTTGTGCAGTCATTTCGCCTTTAATTCCGGCTAAATGTCCAATATAAAGTAAGTTTTGATTGTAAATTTCACGTTCATCACCAATTGCCATATCATTGAAAAATACTTGACCTTCATAAGGTTGAGAAAGTCCGGCGAGAATTCTGAGCAAGCTTGTTTTTCCTGCGCCATTCGGTCCTTCAACTTGAATAATATCACCAGCATTTATGGTTAAATTAAGGTGTTCAAATAGAATACGTTCTTCGCGTATGCACGTTAATTGATGAGCGTTAAGTAATGAAGGTGAGTGTGTTGGCATTTATTTAAATAATGATCTGATCTAATGGCGTTATGTTAACTTTAATTTGAATCATTTTAGAGAAAAATAATTTAAATGGCTTGATCTAGATCCTACTATAGATAATGAATTTATCATACCATTACTGCACTGATACCACTTTGAGCGTTTCAAGTAGTAATTTTGTAATAAGATGTCACTCTTTGATGAAGTTTACCTATAAACAGTGCTAACATTGCTGCAAATTTTTATCGACTTGAGAATAAATCCCTCAAGACGTATTTTGATACTGACGATCACCTTCATACGTGATCAGTACCGATAACATTCGGAGATTTATATGATTCCTGAGCTAGGCCACTTTGCCTTAATCATAGGTTTGGCATTTGCAATTTGTTTGAGCGTTTTTCCGCTTATTGGCGTTTATACTGGCCAAGCTAAATTGACCAGTTACGCTAAACCTTTAACATTTGGCATGTTTGCTTTCACCTCGATTAGTTTAATTATTTTAGCTTACTCGTTTGTTATCGACGATTTTTCTGTCAAGTATATTGCCAGCCACTCTAATTCATTGTTGCCTTATTATTTTAAAATAAGTGCGGTGTGGGGGGGACATGAAGGCTCTTTGTTATTGTGGGTTTTCGCGTTAACGGCTTGGACAATGGCGGTTGCTAAATATAGTAAAGGAATGGACGAAGCTTTTATTGCAAGAGTATTAGCCGTATTAGGAATGGTAGCCGTTGGGTTTATGTTATTCACCTTACTAACCTCAAATCCATTTGATCGATTATGGCCAGTGGTGCCAGCAGAAGGGCGGGATTTAAACCCTTTATTACAAGATGTTGGATTAATTATTCACCCACCCATGTTGTATTTTGGTTATGTAGGATTTGCCGTCAGCTTTGCTTTTGCGATTGCCGCCTTAATGGTAGGGAAGTTAGATGCTGCTTGGGCTCGCTGGGCTAGACCTTGGGTCATTGCCGCTTGGATATTTTTAACACTCGGTATTGCTTTAGGTAGCTGGTGGGCATATTACGAATTAGGCTGGGGCGGTTGGTGGTTTTGGGATCCGGTAGAAAATGCATCTTTTATGCCTTGGTTAGTTGGTACCGCATTAATTCATTCATTAGCAGTAACAGAAAAGCGAGGCACGTTTAGAAACTGGACCGTATTATTAGCCATTTTTGCTTTTAGTTTAAGTTTATTAGGGACATTTTTAGTGCGCTCGGGAGTTATAACTTCAGTACATTCATTTGCTTCTGATCCGACACGAGGTGCGTTCATCTTATTACTACTGGCAATTGCCGTTGGTGGTTCTTTCACTTTGTTTGCCTTTAGGGCCTCGAATGTCGCTAGCTTTAGTCGCTTTTCACTGTATTCAAGAGAAACAGCATTATTGCTCTGTAATATTATTTTAGTGGTTGCTTGTGTCACTGTGTTATTAGGCACCATTTACCCTTTAATTGTTGATGCCTTTGCTTTAGGAAAAATTTCGGTAGGCCCTCCTTATTTTAATGCGGTATTTGTACCTATTATGAGTTTGTTATTTATCATAATGGGAATTGGTCCACTGATCCGTTGGAAAAAAGCGAAAAAAGGCGAGCTACGCAAACAAATTGCTAAACCATCAATAATCAGTATTGTGATAGGTTTCATTTTCCCATTTCTATATGACGGCGAACTTAATTTATTAGCTAGCTTTGGTATTATGCTTGCCCTTTGGGTTTCGCTTGTTGTCGTTAAAGATTTAAGAAATCAGGCAAAATCTAAACAAGGTCAATACGCATTTAGTAAAGTCACCTTAAGTCAATGGGGAATGACTATTGCTCATATGGGCATTGCTATTACGATTGTCGGAGTCACTATGGTTTCAAGTTATGAAAAAGAACTTAGTGTTAAAATGTTTGTTAACGACTCCATTAATGTCTCAGGTTACGACGTTACCTTTAAGGGGATTAAGCCGGTAAAAGGACCTAATTACAGTGCTGATCAAGGACAAATTGAAATCCATCAAGCGGGGGATTTTGTTGCTTTGTTAAAACCTGAGCGTCGCACTTACTTAGTACAAACTATGGGGATGACAGAAGCAGGAATTGATCCTGGCTTATTTAGAGATGTCTATGTTGCACTCGGTGATCCACTTGAAGATGGCGCTTGGGCGATACGTGTTCATTATAAACCTTTCGTTAGGTGGATTTGGTTAGGTGCCATCTTTATGGGACTTGGTGGCTTATTTGCGATGTTAGATAAACGTTACCGTCGACGAAAAACAGCCAAATCAGAGTCTAAGCTTAATGTATCAGCTTCCTCAGCAAACACTGCGACCGAAGGAGTTTCATAGATGAATAAAATAATCCGTTTTATACCTTTAATTTTATTTATTTCACTCGGGATCATCTTGTATCGTGGCTTAGCTTTAAATCCGCAAGCACTGCCTTCGGCTTTGGTTGGACAAAAAATGCCTGAGTTTGTTCTCACGCAATTGTTAAAACCAAAGGTAATGCTCACCGAGAAGGATTTAGTTGGAGACATAAAGCTATTAAATGTTTGGGGAACGTGGTGTGTTTACTGTAAGTATGAACACCCATACCTAGTCGATATTGCCCAAAGTGGCCGTGTCGCTTTATATGGCTTGAATTATAAAGATGATCGCGATGATGCCAGACAATGGCTAAAAGATTATCAAGACCCTTACCAGTTTTCTATTTTTGATCCACTTGGCAAGTTGGGTATTGAATTAGGCGTAACTGCAGCACCAGAAACCTTTGTTATAGATCATAAAGGCATTATCAGAATGAAGCATGTCGGGCCTATCGATGGCAAAGTGTGGCAAGAGAAATTCTTACCTTTAATTATCACGCTTGAAAACGAATTAAAGGGAGAAACATCTTAGTGAAATATCTTATTTTTACTTTACTTTTTACAGTCGCTTTTACTACCACAGCGTGGGAAACAGATACCTATGTTTTTCATGATGAAGTGACTGAAATTAGATATAAATCTTTAGTGAAAGAGTTACGATGTCCTAAATGTCAAAATCAAAATTTAGCCGATTCAAACTCTCCAATTGCTGCTGATTTACGACGTGAAGTATATCAGTTACTCGAGCAAGGAAAGTCTGACGGTGAAATTGTTGATTTTATGGTGAAACGGTATGGCGAATTTGTTTTATATCGTCCTAAAGTTTCTAGCTTGACCTATATTCTCTGGTTTGGCCCCGCGTTTTTGTTGCTGATTGGCGTGATTGTTGTTGTTCAAATATTACGTAAAAAACCAATTAAAAAAGAAACGGTTACTCTCTCCAAAGAGCAAAAAAATAAATTAGCTCAAATTTTAAAAGATAAATAATTTATGTTAGAACTTCTTGTACTTGTTGTTGCCTTTATCCTCTTGTTGCTCATTATTGTTTGGGCACATTATTTAAATCAAAATCGTCAGAATGTGAAAATTGACAATAGTTTTCGTGATGAAACCAATGTGCGTTTATATCATGAACATAAAGCTGAAATTGAGAAAGACTTTCAACAAGGTAGTTTAGATAAAGAAAGTTATGAATATTTAGTCGCTGAGCTTGAGCAAAGTTTATTACAAGATATTCAAGATAATGCTAATGAAGCCAATCAGTCAATCGACAAAAAATCTTCGCTTTCAATTGTCTGGCCAGCAACTATATCGTTATTTATTATTATTTTTAGTGTTGCCCTTTACAGCGAAAGAGGCTCGATGGAGCTTATCGCAAATACACCAAAAGAAAATGGTAGTCATCAAACACTTGATGAACAACAACAATTGATTGTTGAAATTCAAAAGTTAAAGAAAGCGACAGAGCAACAACCAAATAATTCTGATGCTTGGTATAGTTTAGGTCAAGCCTTAGTTGGTATCGGTGAGTTTGATGAAGCTTTAACTGCATTTGATAAAGTCATTGGGATTGATGGTGAACAAGCCGATTTATTTGGCGCTAAAGCACAGGCGAGTTATTACAAAAATGCACAAAAAATAACGGAAGAAGTGCAATATTATATTGATAAAGCATTGTCGTTAGATGCAAAAGACCCCTCAACTAATATTTTGTTGGGCATGAATAACTTTATCAATAAGAACTATCAACAGGCGATTGATTATTGGCAAACGGTTGTCAATGACAATAGACCTAGTGTGAATAGTGACGCATTAAAAAGTGCAATTGTTGAAGCAAAAAACCGATTAGCATTAACGGGTGGTATGGTGGCTGATAACGCCAGTCTTGCTGGTCCTCAACTTTCTTTACATGTCAGCATCAGTGAAGAAATACTAACGCAACTGAATGCTGGTGAAGATAAGGTAGTATTCATTTATGCTATTCCTAGTGAAGGTGGTCGAATGCCATTAGCTGCAATTAAGGTACAAGCCAGCGATTTGCCATTAGATGTCGTGTTAAATGATCAACGTGCGATGACACCAGCGGCAAAATTAAGTGATGCAGAGCAGGTCAATGTTTATGCCATTATCTCTAATAATGGTGGTGTTGGCATTAAGCCGGGTGATTATAAAGCTGAAAAAACCGGTGTTCGTGTAGATACAACAGACGTTATTGAATTAGTGATTGATCGTCTCGTTGAATAACTGAAGTATTGATAATTGAAAATTTTATTAGTGATGATATAAGGAAGTTTATTGAAATCCCGTTACTTAGGTCGAGATAAGTCGATTCATGATAATCGCAACAATGACCAAAAGAAAAAAACAGCGGTACTGTTAACAAACTTAGGTACGCCTAGTGCTCCAACGGCTGCGGCCTTAAGAACATACCTTAGAGAGTTTTTATCTGACCCACGTGTAGTAGAAATTCCACGATTGTTATGGATGATTATTTTACACGGCATAATTTTGAGAGTGCGGCCAAAAAAATCGGCAAAACTATATCAGAGCATATGGACGGATGCAGGCTCACCTTTAATGGTGATCAGTGAACAAATCAAATCAAACGTTGCCAAGAGTTTACATGCTACAAACGAAGATGTGGTTGTAGATTTAGCGATGCGCTATGGAAAGCCTGCAATATCTGAGGCATTAAATAACTTTCAACAACAAGGAATAGAGAATATTGTTGTACTCCCTTTGTACCCGCAGTATGCCGGGCCAACAACGGGGTCAACATTTGATGCAGTTGTTAATGAAATCAAGAAATGGCGTTGGATCCCATCTTTACATTTTATTAGTGGTTATTATGATCACCCGTTATATATTAAGGCATTGGCCAATAGTATTCAGGAACATTTTCAAGCAAAAGGTAAACCTGAAAAATTAGTGCTTTCTTATCATGGTATGCCGAAATACTTTTTGGAAAAGGGCGATCCATATTATTGCTTTTGTCATAAAACGACTCGGCTGTTAGTTGAAGAACTTGGTTTAACCAGTGATGAATACATCATGACTTTTCAGTCTAGATTTGGTAAAGCCGAATGGCTTCAGCCATACACAGATGCCACGTTGGAAAACTTAGCAAAAGAGGGCTGTCAAAGTGTTGCAATTGTCAGCCCTGCCTTTAGTGCTGATTGTCTTGAAACTCTTGAAGAGCTTGTTCACGAAAATAAAGCGGTGTTTATTGAAGCCGGTGGCAAAGAGTATCACTATATTCCAGCATTGAATGATAGAGCTGATCATTGCCAGTTAATTACAGAACTCGTTACCAAGCAACTTCAATAAATAAGTACCTCAATTTGCATGAAGCAAACCTATTCAAGTTAGCTTGGACATTCACTATCTAAGGGGTTAAATAGGTCGTGTCTGTTGTGTTTAAATAAAACCAAGAGTAATAAGGCAAAAAGTAATAACGGGACCGTTGAAGGCTCTAAAACGGTGACATTTAGCTTAGATTTTATGGTTTGTTGGCTATTAATGGCTCCGGAAGTGTGTGCCATGGCTTGCCAGATAAAATCTTGATAAGTATTGCCTGTGCCTGTCAGTTGTAATGAAAAATGGCTTGGTGTAGAACTGCCACTTTCACTTATGCCAATATCCGTACTGGTTAACCCTGCTGCAGTACCAGAAGTGGCGGTTATAGTGCCCTCATAAGATAAAAATTGTCTGACTTGTCCTAAATTATCAATCAGCGCTAGCCCATCTGGAGCACCATTTTGAATATTACTAGGTGAAAACGAGGCAAAGCCAAAACCATTATTGGTGTCTGAAATAACGCCGGATAAATGTATGGTATTGCTATAAGTTGAGCCATTACTACCATTGTACAACTCCACCTGCCAACCTGTTAGATCAGTGCCCGCCTCAGCCATTAATTCAAAAAATTCATGTTGATCAGTACCAATATTATCGTAGTGAATTTCATTGATAAAAATAATACTTGCGTGTGAATAATAGGAGATGGCTAACGCGAATAGTAAGACTATTTGATTTAAAGTTTTCATGACTAAATCCTTTTAGTTAATAAACCTCACTTCATGTGAGTGATTAAATTTTAGTCAATAACGTATTTTATGCGAATTTTAATCCGTGATTTTTTCGATAAAAAGGGAAATTTAGCTAAGTGATTAATAACAAGCATAAAAAAACGGAGCAATAAATTGCTCCGTTTTATAAATTTCAATCGTTTAGCTTAAGATGCTACAACGTTTTCAGCTTCAGGACCTTTTTGGCCTTGCTTAACTGAGAAAGATACCGCTTGACCATCAGTCAAAGTACGGAAGCCGTCTCCAGAGATAGCGCTGAAGTGAACAAACACGTCAGGGCCATTTTCTTGCTCGATAAAACCGAAGCCTTTAGATTCATTAAAAAATTTTACTTTACCAGTTACTGTCTCAGACATACCAACATTTCTCGCAGGTTAGATATTAAAAAAAGCTAATTATTTAGCCAGATACGGAGTAAATGCCCTCTACCTAAAGTACAGACAGAGAAAGGTTTCCAATAACACAATTCTAAAGCGTCTAGGTAATTAATCTATTTATTTAAAAATGGATTAATCTTTCCTTCTCCCGAAACGCAAAAACTCAACGCGACAACATGCTAACACAATAGTTCAACAAGATCTTGAAAAAATGTGAAATTTACTTGACTTTTTTATGACAAAATAAAAGCCAGTATATTTACCGGCTTTTATTTTAAGTCTGAGAATGATTAAAGCGCCGCTATTTGAGCTTTTTGCTCACGCATTTTTGTCAGGGTTGATTCCGCATCAGCAAGCTTTGCTTTCTCTTTTTCGATTACCGTAGCCGGTGCTTTAGCAACAAAGTTTTCATTACTTAACTTGCCACGCACTTTTTGAGAGTCTTTCTCTATTTTTTCAATCGCTTTAGTTAAACGGGCAAGTTCAGCTTCTTTATCAATTAAACCAGCCATTGGAATTAATAACGATAAATCGCCGACAACAGCTGTTGCTGAAGCAGGCCCTTCTTCACTGTCACTTAATACTTGGATTGATTCAAGCTTAGCCAGTGCAGATAAAAACTGCTCATTTTCGGTTAAGCGGCGTTGGTCGTTGGCATTCACATTTTTAAGTAATACCGGCAATGGTTTACTTGGTGCAATATCCATCTCACCACGTATGTTACGAATAGCAACAATAAACTGTTTTACCCACTCTAAATCTTCACTCGCTTGATTATCAACAACGGTTTCGTCATATTGCGGAAAGCTTTGTAGCATGATGGTGTCACCACACTTTTCAAACTTAGTTAATGGTACAACACGTTGCCAAATTGTTTCGGTGATAAATGGCATAATCGGGTGCATTAAACGCAATAGGGTTTCCAATGTTTCCACTAAGGTTTGGCGAGTACCACGTTGTTGTGCTTCGCTACCTTTAAATAAAACAGGTTTCGTTAATTCTAAATACCAGTCACAAAATTGATTCCAAGTGAATTCGTATAATGCTTGAGAAGCAAGATCAAATCTAAATGAATCAAAGGCTTCATGCACGGTTTTAATGGTTTGCTGTAATTGGGCTTTGATCCAACGGTCGGCAAGAGAAAACTCAAGGTTTGAATTCGTTAATCCACAATCATGTTCTTCAGTATTCATTAATACGTAACGACTGGCATTCCATAATTTATTACAGAAGTTTCTATATCCGTCTAAGCGTTTCATGTCCCAGCTGATATCACGACCCGTGGAAGCAACAGAGGTTAACGTGAAACGTAAGGCATCGGTACCATGTGCTTCAATGCCATCTGGGTATTCTTTTTTCGTTAACTTGGTAATTTTCTTGGCAAGCTGAGGTTGCATCATGTTGCCAGTTCGTTTCTCTAATAAGTCGTCTAAAGAAATACCGTCAATCATGTCTAGTGGGTCAACCACATTGCCTTTAGATTTACTCATTTTATCGCCATTTTCATCGCGAATAAGGCCTGTTACATACACTTTTTTAAATGGAACTTGCGGCTTGCCATTTTCGTCTTTAATGAAGTGCATGGTCATCATGATCATGCGAGCAACCCAGAAAAAGATAATATCAAAACCTGTTACCAGAACATCGGTTGAGTGGAATTTCTTTAAGTCTTCAACATTATTTGGCCAGCCTAAGGTTGAAAAAGTCCATAACGCGGATGAAAACCATGTATCTAAAACATCATCATCTTGTTTAAGCACGATATTATCGGCTAAGTTATTGTTGCTACGCACTTCTGCTTCGCTACGACCAACGTATACGTTGCCGCTCTCGTCATACCATGCTGGGATTCTGTGTCCCCACCATAGTTGTCGAGAAATACACCAATCTTGAATATCACGCATCCAAGCGTTGTACATGTTTTCATATTGTTTAGGTACAAATTCAATGTCGCCATTTTCAACAGCTGCAACCGCTGGCTCAGCAAGTGGTGCTGCACGTACATACCATTGGTCGGTTAACAGTGGCTCGATAATTACCCCAGAACGATCGCCGTAAGGCGCAACTAGGTCGTGATCTTTTACGCTTTCTAACAAGCCTAACGCGTCAAATTTTTCTACGATGGCTTTTCGAGCAACAAAACGGTCTAAACCAGCAAATTCAGCAGGAAGTTCAGTACTATATACGTCACTTGGTTCGCCGTTGTTTTGATATATTTCTGCACTTGCTAAAATTGCGGCATTTTTATCTAAAATATTAATGAGTGGTAAATTATGGCGTTTACCGACTTCGTTATCGTTAAAGTCATGGGCAGGGGTAATTTTTACACAACCTGTGCCTTTCTCCATATCGGCATGATCATCACCGATAATAGGGATAAGACGATTCACTAAAGGTAATTGAACATGTTTGCCAATTAAGTCTTTATAGCGCTCATCTTTAGGATTAACCGCTACACCCGTATCACCTAACATGGTTTCAGGTCGAGTGGTTGCCACAATTAAGTAGTCTTTACCTTCTGCGGTTTTTTCGCCATTTGCTAATGGATAACGTAAGTGCCACATGTGGCCTTTTTTATCTTTGTTTTCTACTTCAAGATCTGAAATTGCCGTATGAAATTTAGGATCCCAATTCACTAAGCGTTTACCACGGTAAATCAGGTCATCTTCAAATAATCGAACAAATACTTCTTGAACGGCTTCTGACATGCCGTCATCCATGGTAAACCGTTCACGTGACCAATCAATTGAATTACCTAAACGGCGCATTTGTTGGCCGATTGTTCCGCCAGACTCTTCTTTCCATTGCCACACTTTATCGATAAAGGCGTCGCGGCCATAATCATGACGAGTTTTTTCTTCTTCAGCCGCTATTTTGCGTTCAACAACCATTTGTGTTGCGATACCTGCATGATCACAGCCTGATTGCCATAGTGTATTTTTACCTTGCATACGTTGATAACGGATTAAGGTGTCCATTATCGTTTGCTGAAAAGCGTGCCCCATGTGCAAACTACCCGTGACATTAGGCGGTGGAATGGCAATACAGTAACCATCACCTGTTCCTGTTGGGCTAAAATAACCTTGCTCTTCCCAACTTTGGTAGAGTGATTGTTCGATGTCAGCGGGATTAAATGTTTTTTCCATCAGGGTAACTACTTTATTCTTAAATGTATCAAGACGTTGTTTGTTTTGAGCTTGCAGGCTGATTACCTACCTGAAAGCCTAATTGGCGATATACTTTAAAACGTTCACGTGCGTTTTGTTTTAAATGTTCATCGCTTGGAACAAAGTCTACGATTTGTGAAAATTGATGAGCAAAGTTTGGCACTGAGCTCGTTAAATTAATTAAAACAGGACGACGATTGGTTGGTGTTTGCCAACTAATTTCAACAGCCGCACCGTTTTTTTGTCCTTCATTCACTAAATTATGTGGGACAAAACTGTCAGGTTCAAATGACCATAATAGCTCATCAACTTGATGAGCTTGGTCTTGGTCTTGACAAAAAATGAAGACACGTTGGTTTTGACGATAAAAATGCGCCGCTTGATAACAGCTATGTAACAAAGATAAATAGTGCTTATCTGGGTTACTGCTAGCTTGTTCTGCTGCATTTTCATCGTGTTCTAACAGATAGAACATTACCTGAGTATTCATCATTTAATAATTGTTAACTCTATTATTCGCCTTGTTCTGCGCCAGAACGATTCAGTAAAAACTGTGTTAGCATGCTGACAGGCCGACCCGTTGAACCTTTATCTTTACCGCCGCTGCGCCATGCAGTACCGGCAATATCAAGATGAGCCCAATGGTATTTTTTAGTAAAACGACTAAGGAAACAAGCCGCCGTTATTGTACCCGCTGCGCGACCGCCTAAGTTGGTAAAGTCAGCAAATGGGCTTTCTAATTGATCTTGATACTCTTCCCATAAAGGTAAGCGCCAAGCTCTATCACCACTTTGCTCAGAAGCATTTAATAATTCATGAGCTAGAGGATTATGAGTACTTAATAAACCAGTCGCATGTTTACCTAGTGCGACGACACAGGCACCAGTTAAAGTTGCTACATCTACCACTAATTCTGGTTCAAAGCGCTCTACGTATGTGAGGGCATCACATAACACTAGTCTACCTTCTGCATCAGTATTTAATACTTCAACAGTTTGGCCTGACATTGTGGTCAGTACATCACCAGGTCGGTAGGCGTTACTACTTGGCATATTTTCACAACCGGCTAATACGCCAATAACATTGATAGGCAAATTAAGCTCAGCCAGTGCGTGCATAGCACCTAAAACACCGGCGGCTCCACCCATATCGTATTTCATTTCATCCATTGCTTCACTAGGTTTGATTGAAATACCACCACTATCAAAGGTTAAGCCTTTACCTACTAATACAATCGGGTTTGAATCATCTTTTGCACCGTTATACTTGATAACACTCATCATGGATTCATTCACTGAGCCACGACCCACAGCAAGGTAAGATCCCATACCTAATTCTGTCATTTGTTTTTCATCAACAATATCGGTAGAAACATTGTCGTAATCGTTTTCAAGGATTTTAGCTTGTTCGGCTAAATACGCCGGATTACAAATGTTTGGTGGCATGTTTGCAACATTTTTACAGGTATTAATACCTTCTGAAATGGCAAGACCGTGAGCAATCGCACGTTCACCTAAAGGTAATTCACGACGAGTAGGCACATTAAAAACAATTTTACGTAACGGGCGACGAGGCTCTTCTTTACGCGTTTTTAAACTGTCAAAACTATATAAGCAATCTTGCGTTGCTTCTACGGCTTGACGTACTTTCCAGTAATTATCACGACCTTTAACATGTAGTTCAGATAGAAAACAAACCGCTTCCATTGAGCCGGTTTCATTTAAGGTATTAATCGTTTTACTGATAATTTGACGGTATTGACGTTCGTCTAATTCACGTTCTTTACCACACCCTACTAATAAAACTCGTTCACTTAAAATATTAGGTACATGATGTAATAACAGCATTTGCCCTGATTTACCTTCAAGATCACCACGACGTAAAAGATTACTAATGTAACCTTCACTGATCTCGTCCAGTTGCTCTGCTATTGTTGATAAACGTCTCGGCTCAAATACACCAACAACTATACAGGCACTGCGTTGCTTTTCTGGGCTGCCACTTTTTACACTAAATTCCATGGGCTCTCCTAATTTTTAGGTAAAACTGAATGATTTCTAAAAAAAATGCAGTTTAACTTGCTTAAATCTACACTTAATAGATAAGCTTACTGTAATACTTTTTCAAATAATTAATCAACTGACTTTCTATTTTATCAAGCTAAAGGCTATAATTATAGGCGGACTCAGCAATTTTATCTTAAGGCGATTAAATTATTTTACTTATGAAAACGACAAGTTTACTTAAAAATTGTCTATATGTCAGAAAAAAACTAAGTTTTTGTAGGATCTCTTTGTGATTATTTTTCGATATTTATTAAAAGAAGTCGCTAAAACGCAATTCGCCGTATTTATCGTTTTAATGACCATCTTTATTAGTAATAAGTTTGTTCGTGTTTTAGATGACGCTTCTGAGGGCGGGATCCCTGGCCAAATGGTCATGGTCTTTATTGGCTTAAAAATTCCTGATCTGGCTGGCATGATTTTACCATTAAGCTTTTTCTTAGGAATTCTGCTCGCATATGGTCGAATATATGCCGATAACGAAATGTCGATTCTTCATGCTTGTGGTGTGAGTGAATGGTATGTGGTGCGGGTCACGTTGTTACTGGCCTTTTTAACCGCAATTA
The DNA here is from genome assembly GCF_040362795.1 of Thalassotalea sp. SU-HH00458. Lineage (NCBI taxonomy): Bacteria > Pseudomonadati > Pseudomonadota > Gammaproteobacteria > Alteromonadales > Colwelliaceae > Thalassotalea > Thalassotalea sp. SU-HH00458. Next base: position 559,335 of record NZ_BAABWW010000001.1, on the reverse strand, counting down.
TTACCGGGCTTTTTACCCTTTATTTATCGCCGATGGCGGCAGAGTATGAATATCAAGTGAAAGAGCAATTAGCAGCAGACTCTGGCTTAAGTTCATTAATTGCTGGGCGTTTTCAAACCACAGGTAATGAAAAAGCAGTGGTGTTTATTCATGATAAAAATCGTGAAGATAATAGCTTAAGAAAAGTCTTTGTTGCGCAGTTGCCTGATAACGATAAAAAACATACAAATATTATTAACTCGAGCTTAGTATATGCCGCTAAGGGTGAAGTCATTGAAGATGTGACAGGCTCGCAAAAATTAATTCTTTCTAAAGGCACGCGTTATCAAAATGACGTAAAAAATGAAGAATTCCGCCAAGTATCTTTTGGTAAATATTACATTCAAATTCAAGATCAAAAAGTCGAGCACAAGAGCCGTAAACTTAAAGCGATTCCGACGGCCGATTTATTCAATGAAACTCCGGCTGAATATAAAGCAGAAATTCATTGGCGTGTTGCTTTTCCGTTGGCATGCATCATTTTAACCTTTGTTGCGGTTCCCTTGAGTGTCGTGAATCCTCGCCAAGGAAAATTTGCGAAAATGCTGCCCGCTTTATTGCTCTTTTTAAGTTATTTTTTATTATTAACCGCCGTAAAACGCGGCTTAGAAAGCGAGTCGTTACCTAGTCATATTGGTTTATGGCCTGTCCATTTTATCGCACTCTTTTTAGGTGCAAGTTTGTTAATGAAAGGGCGAAGTTTTGGGTTAAAGTTAAAAGCAAAATTGCCGCAATTCCCGCGTAAGGGAGCTGCTTAACTGTGAAAATTTTAGACCTTTATATTGGCCGAATAATCGCGTCAACAACGTTTCTAACGCTAGCTGTATTTGTAAGTTTAAGTGGCATTATTAAGTTTGTTGAGGAAATGAAAGCGGTTGGCAGGGGAAGTTATGATCTGTCTCATGCTGCTTTATATGTGCTTTATTTTATCCCGCGTGATGTAGAAATGTTTTTTCCTATGGCTGCCTTAATTGGTGGTTTGATAGGTATTGGTATGCTGGCGAGTAATTCCGAACTTGTTGTGATGCAAGCCTCTGGATTATCACGTTTAGATATAATTAAGTCGGTAATGAAATCAGCGGCAATATTAATTGTCATCAGTATGACGGTAGGAGAATGGGTTGCCCCTGTTGGCGAGTCATCAGCAAGACAAGTAAAAGCACAAGCCATTTCAGGTGGTAGTTTGATTTCAGCTTCTGGTGGAACGTGGGCAAAAGATGGTGATCTATTTGTACATATTAATGAAGTTGAAGATACTGGCTCACTAAAAGGCGTGCAAATATACCGGTTTAATGACCAGTTAAAATTAACGAGTTGGCTTGCTGCTGATAGCGCGACTTATCATGATGATGCCTGGTTATTGTCTTCAGTGGTGGATACGCAGATCAACAATGGTGAAATTAAAAGTGAAAGTTTAGCAAGCACAACTTGGCAGTCGTCTTTAACGCCTGATAAGTTAGGGGTTGTGACGGTGAAGCCTGAATCACTTTCTGTGAGGGATTTACTTGAATACTTAGATTATTTGAAAGAAAACGATCAAGACCCGAGTCGATATCAGTTAGCCTTTTGGCGAAAAGTGGTGCAACCAATCACAGTAGCAGTAATGATTTTAGTCGCGTTATCGTTTATTTTTGGTCCATTGCGTTCGGTATCAATGGGTGCCCGAATTATGATGGGTGTAGCTACCGGTATACTCTTTTTTATTACCAACCAAGTATTAGGATCATTAAGCTTGGTATATCAACTTCCGGCCATTTTTGGTGCTTTAATGCCTAGTGTTATTTTTACTAGTGTCGCGCTATATTTCATGAAAAGAAAAACACAATAAATATAAGTAGAGGGCTACAAACGCCCTCTGTTAGCTTCTAGTGTCAGTAAAACAACTTCGGTATTTGTTAACTTATCCTGCAAACTCAATTTATTTTTCCAATCGATAAACAACCATAAATTACCTAAGCCAAGAAGAGTTGGCAGCAAACGTTTTAGTCCCGTACTTTTGCTGATTAAGGTGCCATCTTGGTTTTGTACTCTTAAACGCCAGGCTTTCATCCCTAAGGTTTGGCCACTTTTTGCCCAAAAGAAAATAAAGAAATAACTTACCCAACCAATATTCCAAGAATATATCAAGGTACTGTAAAGCAAAGAGGAGCGTTGCGCGTCTATTAAATGTTGATGGCCATTCATATCAACTAAACCAAAGTAAGCAAAAACCGCAAAAATAAGAAAGCCAATAGCACCGGCAACCATATAAACGGCAATAGCGAGCAGTAGGTCATAAACCCAAGATGCAAAACGGCGAATAAAGCCCGCGCGTGGAAAACTGGTAAAATCGAAAATAGACATAAAAAGCTCAACAAAAATTTTCGCTAGTGTAGCAGACTCGGTTAAAAGAAAAAGTGGTTTCAGTGGAAAGCATCATTTTTCAAGTGTTTTGGGGATTTTCATCAGCACTTTACTTAAGAATATAAGGCTAAAAGTGTCATAGTATTATTCATCGACTATTGAGTTATATTTAATGAGTGATCTAGCTATGCAATTGTTCACTATTCGCTCAATGCACAACAATATAACGAAATAATTTGATCGATTATTGGTTCGTTAGATAAATTGAATACATAGCTATACGTAGACTAAAAATGTTACTTTGATACTAAACGGTCATATTAAAAAAGATATTAAAACTCGATAATACAGCAATATTAATCACCTAGCTTTATAAGTTGACTTATCAGTTGGTTCAGTAAGTTTTTCCTGATAAATACCGCTCAAAATACGAGTGAATTATTGAAAGAAGCGCGAATAAACGTCTTGTTACCGCGCTTTAATTTGTTATTGAACATTCTTGTGATTTTACTTTGCTATTTTATAAAACGACGCATATAAAACAGGGACAACAGCTAAGGTTAATATCGTGCCAATAGCTAAGCCAAAAGCAATGGCGTTTGCCATCCCGTAAAACAGCGGATCTTTATTTAAAATAAGTGGTAATAAGCCCATCACAGTGGTTATTGTTGTCATGGCAATTGGGCGTAATCGTGTTAAGCAGGCATCAACCAATGCTTGGTACTGAGTCTTACCGCTGTCAATTTCAATCTTGATGCGGTCAATAAGCACAATCGCGTTGTTGATAATAATCCCCGCCAAACTATATAAGCCTAAGGTAACCATAAAACCAAAAGGCGCTTGCATCACTAGAAGGCCAATGACGGCACCAATAAAAGATAACGGCATAGTTAATGTGATAATGGCGGCTTTTCTAAACGAGTTAAATTGCGCCACCAGCAAGATTAAAATAAAACCGATCACCATAGGCATACTTGCGCTTAATGCTTTTTGTGCTGCTTTAGATTCTTTAATTGCACCACCATAAGTAATGTGATGATTAATCGGTAAATCAGCTGCTAGAGCTTGAATTTTATCATCAATAATCAATTGTAAATCTTCAGCAGCCATATTGTTATTGCGGGCTTCTACACTAATGGTTCTAAACATATCTTCATGATAAATCACTGAAAATTGATTTACAGGCGCAAACGTTGCTACTTGGAACAATGGCACCGCTTTGCCTGTTTTTTCAGAATAAACATTAAGCGTACGTAATCGGTCTAAGTTGTGACGTTCTGCTTCTTGTGCTCTTAGCACGATAGGAATGATCTCATCTTCTTCTCTAAATTCTGTAATTTGAGCGCCAGAAAAGTAGGTTTGTAAAGCATCAGCAATTTCTGTTGACGTTAAGCCCGCTCTTTTGGCTCTGTGTTGGTCCACTTGTACGTCAATTTTAACAATTAAATTTTCCCAATCATTACGAATATTAATGGTGTCAGGGATTTCATGAAGCAAATCCATAATTTGTTGTGCTTTATGATAAATGACATTTTTATCGGGGCCTTTCACTTGTATTTTAATGGTTTTAGCGTCGGAAGGACCTAAAAACATTTTCTTCACTCTGGCGGAAACATTCGGAAAAGTTGCTTCAAGCTGGGTATCTAACGCCATCACTTTTTCAGCGACGTTTGTTCCCTCAATTACATTTAATACTATGAATCCTTTATTTTTTGCTGGATCTTCTGGGTTAAGTGATAACACAAAACGTGGGCCATTAAAGCCAACATAGCCTGAGTAGTTTTCGATAAAAGCAAACTTTTCTTTGTTATCAAGCCATTTGAAAATCTCCTGCATTTGTCGATTAGTTTCGCGTGAAGAAGTCCCGTTTGGTAAGTCGATATACATGAGAATTTGGGTGCGATCAGACTCAGGGAAAAATTGTTTAGCGACAAATTTCATTGCCCCTATTGAAGCAATAAACGTGACCAATATGACACTTATAAAGAAAATTTTATGTTTTAAAATCCAATGCAAAAACGCTTCATAGCCCGAATACATTTTTGCTAATGTTGAGCTGTTCTCTACCGTTTGGCCAGATGGTTTAATAAAGTAATAACAAAGAATAGGGGTTACACAAAGCGCTAGAATCCAGCTGGTCATCAAGGTAATGAGAATAACTAGCGAAATTGAGCGAGTAAATTCACCGGCAACATGTTCAGCCAGCATAAGTGGCAAAAAGAATAAAATAGTTGTAATAGAAGAGCTTAATAACGGTATGGCAAGCTCTTTACAGCCTTGTAACATTGCGTCATATCGGCTGATACCATCTTCTATTCTACGTTTAAAATCTTCTGCGATGACAATGCCATTATCTACTAACAAACCCAATGAAATAATTAATGTAGCTAGGCTCATTCGCTCTAATTTCATATCAAAAAATAGCATAATTGAAAGCGTGGCTAACATAACAAATGGCACAATAGCGCCAACAATCAAACCGGTGCGCACACCTAAAAATAACACCACCACTACCAAAACAATGGCTAGTGTTTGTAAAACATTGATTGAAACTCCTTGGACCGTTTTTTCGACTTGCTCCGCCTGATAAGTAGCAATATCGAGTTGATAACCTATAGGTAATGACTGGATAATTTCTTCAAATTTTGTTTTTACTCGAGGAGCATATTTTAAAATGTTGTATTGAGGCAACATGGAAATGGCAAAGAAAATAGCCGGTTTTCCATTGAAATACGCAATTTTATTTGGTGGGTCAATGTAGTCACGCTTAATGGTAACCACGTCTTTTAACGCGATAAAATCTTCCGTGTTTGGAATATTAATATAAGTATTGGCAATATCTGAAACGCTGTTAAAGTTGCCCGAAGGCTCAACAATAAAGCTTTTTGCGCCAGTATCTATTTCTCCTCCCGAGCGAATAATATTTTGATTTTGCAATTCATTAATTAATGCTCGTGGAGAAATGCCCAATTGAGATAAGGTGGCATTAGAGGCTTCAAGAAAAATTCGTTCTTCTAAATGACCTAAAATTTCAATTTTTTTCGTACCTTCCACCGCATAAAGTGTATCACGAATATGCTGAGCAATATCGTACATAGCACTCATATCAAAACCGTCGGCGGTTAACGCAAGCGTTACCACAGAAACATCACCAAATTCAGTATTTACATAAGGGGTGCCTGTGCCTGAAGGCATGTTAGAGTGGGCTGCTTGCGCCTTATTTCTAACATCTTGCCAAATATCATCAAGATTGAAATATCGGTCATGAATTTTTACATGAATAGTTGAACTGCCGGTTGTAGATAACGATTTTATTTCTTTTACTTGCGGTATTTTACGTACTTCTTCTTCGAGCTTTTTAGTAATAAGTTGTTCAACTCGCTCTGGTGCCATCCCCGGAAAAGACGTTGAAATTACCGCTTCTCGAATAGTAATCGTAGGGTCTTCTTGCGCAGGTAAAGTGAAATAGGCAAAAACACCGTTTATGAGTAACAACGCAACAATTAAAAATACCGTTTTACGATATTGAAAGGCTATTTGAGTAATGTTCATTGGCCTTCCTTTAATTAAAACGTTGAATGTTTTTATCGAATAGCGTTACTTTTTGACCGTCGCGTAAAAATGCAACGCCTGCAGTGGCAATGATTTCACCATTTTGCAACCCAGATGAAAGAAAAGCGATATTATTCAGGATGTTCTCGGTTTGCACTTGTCGTTGGTTAACGACTTGTTTTTCTGGATCATAAACAAAGACATAACTTTTTTGATTGACGCCAGCTTTTAATGCAGAAAATGGCACACTGATGGTGACGCCTTGATAGCCAGTTTGGCCTATTCCTTCAAAGGTGAAATCGACTTCCGCGGTCATACCTGCTCTTAATAATGGATTCTCTTCTTGTAACACGACGGTTACCGGAAAAGCATTGGCTGTTTCTGCGCGAGTACCAATTTCTGAAATACGACCTAATATGGTTGTTTCGGTTAATACTGGAAACCTGACGGGTAAAATAGTGTCTTGTCGTAATTCCCTTATTATAGTTTCTGGCACCATTACGTTTACTTCTAAACCGTGTTTACCTTCAATTTGAAACGCTGATTGGCCTGCCGAAATTTGCTGAGAAGGCTCAATTAATCGTTTAGTGATTACACCTTGATATGGTGCTTTTAACGTACTGTCTTGTAGGTTTTTTTTCACTATATCAAGTTGTGCTTGTGCAACCCCTACAGCACTTTTACTCGATTCATAATTGGCTTTGGCATTATCGAATCCTGACTGAGCAACCAAGCCTTGTTTAATTAATTGGCTATAGCGAGTAAAGCTATTTTTCGCTTCAATCATGGCAGTTTCTGCTTTATCAAGTTGTGCTTGTGCCGATTTTAACGCGAGTTCAAAGCTGCGATGATTAAGCTGTGCCAACACTTGACCTTCGACTACTTGATCACCGAGCTTTACATCAACAGATTCTACTTTTCCCATCACTTCAAAGCTTAAACTGGTTGCTTCTACAGGGGCTACAATTCCTGATAGGGTTCTTAATTGCTGTAATTTTGTTTCTTCAACTTTGATCCAAGCTATTGGCCTCACAGCTTTTTCAGTTGTTACTGCTTGCTCACTACAACTTATTAGCACGAAAGAAGTTAAAATTATTAGTAAATAACGCATATTAATTCCATTGGTAAAAACTCACCTTTAGTTAAGGTGTTTTATGGTAAAAAGTAAATTGGTACTACCTAGTACCGTATATTTTGGTACTATGTAGTACCGAAGTCAACTCATTCTTAGAAAAGTGTTATAAAAATATGCTCAGTTGTGAAAAACTAGAAAAGCAACAACTTAGCCCGCGTGGGAAATTAATTCTTGATGCCGCTCAAAAGTTGTTTTTAAAACATGGCTTTGATGAAACCTCGTTGGAAATGATCATTACCGAATCAGGTGGCTCACGTCGGTCAATTTATAATGAGTTTGGCAATAAACAAGGTTTGCTGATGGCGGTGCTTCATCAACAAATTTCATTGCAAACTCAAACTATTGCCTCGATCAAAACAACCAAATTAGCCTATCAAGAAGCGTTAAAAGAAATGTGCTTTCGGTTTGTCAAAGGCATGGTGTCTGACACTTTGGTGTCATTGTTTCGCTTAGTGATCCAAGTTGTGCCAAAACTCCCTGAAGTGGGCAGCTTGATTTATGAAAAAGGGCCGTTAAAAGGGATGCAACCATTAACCGAATATTTAATGCAGCTCAACGAGAAGAAAATTCTAGCGATTGACGACCCTGCTTATGCCACTCAAATGTTAATTGAAATGGTAAAAGGGCGTTTACATTTGAAAGTGATCTTGCTCCCAAATAATAAAATTACTGATGAAGAAATTCATCAACATGTTGATACCGCGGTTGATTTATTCTTAAAAGCCTACCGAGTAGAAAATAAATTGAATAAATTATCAGCAAATAGTTAAGCTACCGAGAAAAACTATTGCACAAGCAAAGATATCTCGTATAATGCCAACCTCTTCAAACGCTATGTTTGTAGTCACTGTGTCGCCGGAGTGGTGGAATTGGTAGACACGACGGATTCAAAAATCAACGTGTTTAATGGATTCTGTTCTACATGGTGTTGATTTAAAAAGGTTTTGTATTAATATTATTAGTTGCTGTTTATATTATAATTGTGTATAATTTGCAGTTGCTAATATTCTGAATATCTTTATTGATATAAAGAAAATACAAGGATTTGTATAAAGCAAAAAAAAGAGTATTGCCCGGATGGCGGAATTGGTAGACGCAGGGGATTGATAATAGCGTCTGAAGCTCGCAAGAGTCTGAAAAAAAATATGGGTCCCACCATTGAGTGATCAGTGGATAGAAAAACTGGATGAATTGCTGGAAAGCTAAACTACAAAAGTAGCATGCCAATCAGCAGCCAAGTCGTCAGAGACGAAAGGTTCAGAGACTACCTGAGCGTAGCGATACGTAGAAAACAGGAATTAGCTTAGAAGTAACGACTAAGTGAAACAGCGTCCAGCCCTCTATTGAGGTGATGATATAGTCCATTCTATAATGAAAGTTTTAGGTTCTGTCAAAATCCCCCGCCTTCGGGTGTGAGAGTTCGAGTCTCTCTCCGGGCACCATCTTTTAAATCAGTCACTTAGGTGGCTTTTTTTATGTCTTAAATTCGTAATTATCCAAAATTACCTGCTTGATTTCAATGTCTAAAATAAAATCATATTGACAATTCTTGACATTTTATGTATAGTGTGCATCCTGTTTTGTTCTGGAGGTTGAATGTATAAAGATGAAAATAGTTATCGCAATTACAAAACCAAGCAACAGAAACAACTCAACAAATCCATTCAAGAACTAATCACATTAGATCAACAAGGCACTTTTAAAGTAACCATTTGCAGCGTACTAGCCAACTGGCTTTGTGATAATAGATGCTTACGTCAGTTACTTGATGCTATTGCATCTTACAACTGGGAACGCGAAAAAGACCATCCGCGCCGACACGTAGGCGGCTATTTTTACTTTAAAGACAAGACGATATTTTTTAAAAACTCAACAAACGAAGTGCTTATCGGTTTAGCTAACGAGAGGCACTATATGCAAGTGTTTAAAGGCTATAAGTTCTATAGCATTTCTGCTGTTAAACACTTTTAGAAATATTTAATACAGCACCTTTTTGAATTCAATCATTTTTTGAAGGGAGAAGTCATGCCTGATATTGCAATGTGCCGTGGCGAAAGTTGCCCAATTCGTATTGGATGTTATCGCTACCGCGCCGTGCCAAATCTATATAGACAATCTTATTTTGGAAGAACACCATACGATCACCAAGAGAAAGATTGCGACCGTTTTTTAAATATTAATGATGTAGATACGCGTAATTTACCGCTCAACAACAAAGGGTAGTTCTGAAAATGAATAAGACAAAACTACGACACATGTTAGCTGATGAAAACAAACGTCAGCAGTTAAGAGAATTTGAGCTGTTAAAAATATTTATATCTTCGCGTGCCAAACAGCAAATGGGGTTTATAGAAGAGCTAGCTTTTTATACAGCTTTAGCTACTGCGGAATCTGAAAGCGAAAACGAAGGTTACTTTACAACAGACCTTGAAGAATTTTGGTTTGTTATTTGCGAAATTGAGGCCGAATCTCACCAGGCGCAAGGCGCTTTTCGTGTAGACGTGTATGCATATTTTGAATGGTTAGATATGAAAGAAGCACGAGAACGTGGTGAGCGTCTAGCTGAAAAAGTTTTTGGAGATATAGATATTGTCTAACTTAAAAAAAGAACGCGACCTTGCCGTTTGGACTAATCGTTTAATTATTTCTTCTTTATTAATGGGCAAATCATATCAGAGAGACTTTAAGCTTAATTACTCTAATGTAATTTTTGAAGTTGATAGCAAAGTTAGAGACGAATTTAAAAACTACAAGATTAATGAAGAACGATTAAAAGCTTTTATTCAAAACAACTTTCAGCAGCCCAAAAGCGATTTTGATTATTTGAATTTTGGGTATTTCCGAATGAAAGGCATAACCCTGGTTTGGCAAATCACTTTTGTATGTAAAAAGTCGGGCCAGGCTGTTAAGCCGATTTACTTTCAAGATAGTAGCCAAGCTAATTTTTTTGATTACAAAGTTACTATTTTACGTGAGCAAGAATTTAATAAAACGAATGATTTAGGAGAAGTCGATGAATAAATTGAAGTTATTATTTATTGCGGTAATTGCTTTCGCTTTAACTGCTTGCGGTAGCTCTGCTGATGATTCTAGTGTTGAAACAGGGAAGATAGGAGCAAACCCTGACAGTTCATCATATGTGAGTGGTGATTTTAAGCACTCTAGCACAAGTGGTTATCATTACCCCGAATTTTATATTTCTAGCTGTGTAAGTGCTCTTGATGGATATTATTTCGAGTCAGAGAATGTATTAGTTTTTGGTTTGCAAAATTATGGTGAAGATGATTTCAAAAATGCAGCAACGCTTGTTGATAATAATTTAAGTAGTGCATTTTCAGAAATGGGCATTACAAAGTCTGATCTAGATGCTTATCGTCCAAAATATGACCGCTCTGTAGCGAGAAATACGATTATCAATTATTTATCTGGGTATAGCCTTAATGGTGTTGATTATAGTACAGGTGATGTTGATTCTGATTTTGTATATCCAGTTGGTTGGGAAACAATGAGTGATGAAGATAAGTACGCTTACTATGTAGCATACTGGAATAGTTTAAGTGACCAAAAACACGATGAATTAGTCTCAGGATTTTTTGCGCTTTATCCTGCAAATTATGAAAACTATATAGTTAGTAAAAAAATCATTGTTTGCCTAGATGAAAGGATGGGGGACGGTGGTGAAGCAACAGTATTGGGCATGAATATCGGCCCCAAATCCTCAGGCGGTACTACTAATTCTGCGCTAGTTCTTCATGAACTTATTCACATGATTCAAAAGAATATTGCCAATCCTCTTGATGAAAGTGAGCGGCTTTTAGACCGTTGGTTTTCAGAAGGGCAAGCCGTTTATTTATCAGGTCAAAAAACAGCTACAAGTGTCAATGGTCAAACACCTGTTCATGTTAAAACTATTGTTGATGAAAATGCCTATTTTTCAAGCCCAGGATTAGCTTATGAGCATTATGGTTTGGCGTATAAATATCTTGCTGAATACAACCCGAAAGAAAGTATGGTTAGCTTGCTTGAAGATATTAGGTATTACCGCAAAGCTGATACAAGCTACATGTTAAACAATTCATCGAAAGACTCTTTTAGGTACGCTTTTGATGAAAACATGAAAAAAGCAGATGGTACTCAGCTGACATTAGATGAGTATGAAAATTACTACGGTTCATTTCATTAATTAATTCTTAAATTCTAAAAAAATTTCAACATCTATTGCTGCCAAGGTAGCAAAGGAGGGTTTATGCAGGCAGAAGATTTAATGTGCGCAGTAGTTCTAGGTGGATTCGTTTACATCGGCTTAGATGGCTTTAGTGAGGATATTCACTGGTATATTTTTCATAAACTTAATTTTTTGAGTAATGGCTTTGCCATGTTGTTAGCGGATGTGCTGACGAGCAAAATCGGCACTATTTATTTTTCCATTTTTGTTGCTTATAAATTTTTATGTTTACGTTTTGCTTAAGGGGGTTAAATGATTGGTGGCGTGGTAGGTGATTACATCGGCAGTGAGTATGAACATAAAACACTGCGCACATATAACTTGTTAAAGTTAACCAGCGTAAAAAGTCATATCACTGATGAAAGCGTGATGCTCGCAGCTACAGCGGATGCCCTTATTCATGATGTAGATTTTGCCCGCTGTTATTTGAAATGGGGCCGACATTTTTCAAATGTCGAATTTGGTCCAGGTACTTCGTTTTGGTTAGAGCAAGGTGATGTTGATTACTGTCATGAAAGTTATGGCAATGGTGCGGCAGCTCGTGCTGGGATCATTGGTATGCTGGATTTAGGGCTTTTTGAAATATTGGACTTGGCGGCAAAATCAGCACGTTGTACTCATAACTCAGAAGAAGGTATAAATGGCGCAAAAGCGATGGCGTATACAGTATTTGCTATGCGAAGTGGATACAAAAAAGAAACCGTATATAACTACTTGTTAAAAGAGTATGGTTATTTAATGTATTACGATTATGAGCAATTAAAAACTGATTTAACATATAGCTCTAGTGCTGAAATTACAGTGCCAGTATCCATTTTCTTAGCGCTTGAAAGCAAAAATTGGAATGACTGTATTCGTAAATGTTTATATTGCGCAGGGGGAGGTGATACTGATTCAATCATGTCTATGGCCTCATTAATTAAATCACAATCACATCCAATTGATAAAAAATACTTAAATCAAACTAAGCGTTGGCTGTTTCAACATGCTCAGCCTATTTTGCAAATGGCACGAGAGTTTGAAGTAAAGCGTGCATTATGCAAACTACCCTTTTAATGACTTGTAATCATGGTAATTTATGTTGCAGGTATACACCTGCAACATAAAGACTCCTCTAGTTTATGCTGCTATATCTGTAATGTGACTTTCACCTAAACGACAGCTTTTAATGTGGTTAAACCAATAGTGCATATCTTCAGGCATATTAACTTTAAAGGCTCTATTACCCAGTTTTTTCGGCGCTTTTTCTACAGGAAAGTTAAATTCTATGTTAAAGACACTGCGAATGGTCGAAGTGATATACTTTTCTGACAATTTAGCATTTTTGAATACTTCAAAAAATATTGTTTTGGCGGCTCGGGTTTGATGACCAACGGTAATTGTTCCCTGATGCAACAATTGATGAAGCGCTGAGCAGTCTGCATTACAATAGCGATGATCTTTATCGTGCAGTTTAACAACATCAATAAAGGCGGTAAGTAGCTTTTTCTCAAATCGTTGTGAAATGTTAAGGTGTTTATCGGGCGTTTCAGTCAGCAGTAGTTTACTTAAAATAAATTGTGATTGGCCATCATTGTCAAAATCAAGTAATTCTTGTGTAATTTCAGGGACACAATAGAATTTTCGTAAGTAATAGTTTTGTAATTTATGTTTGCTTTCTTCGCTTGAGTATTCTCCTAAGGTGAGAATATCTTTCGCTTGAGTCTCGTCTATTTTATCTGTTGACAGAATATTAAAGTGACGCTGTTTTTGATCTTCTTTTGATGCATTTTTTATCTTTTTTTGGCCTTCATGTTGTAATTTTGAATCATAGATAAACTCCACTTGGTGTCCCAAATGTTCATAGATACTAAGTACGGTAAAGGCGTAGTTTTGTCGCATTTTGTTTTTAAATGCCATTCGTGCAGCGATACGCTTTAAGTGCACGTCATTAACTAGTTTGTTTAACATGTCTTCTGTTAGCTCATCGCCATGATCCTCATTTATCATATTAATTAAAATGCTAAGTGGGTTGGTGGTAAGTCTGCGCTCAGGCTTGTTAAAGCTTAACCAAACTTCCTGTCGATATCTAAATCGACTATCTGCTTGCACTAAATCATTGGGTGCAATGGTGCCGTGACTTAATAAGGAGACATGTTGATATTGTGGATTTAAGATACTTACACCATTTTTAGCCGCAGAGTTATAAAACACAATATCGTGACTATCAGCTAAAGCAGATAGCTCAGCGGTGTCACCGTGGCTATTTGATTGAGTAAACGCAGCATCGACTTGAATATGTTTCGAAACATATGCTTGCTCTTTGTCATTATCTTGATCAACGCCATTAATAGCGCTAATTTCAGCGTTAAAGGTTGATTTCTTTTCGTTGTGCTGTGCATCAGAGAAGCAGCCAAATTTGGTATTGTTAAGTGATAACCTTCTGCTCAAAGCAAGGTTTGCTCCATAAGGCATGACTTTGACGCTGGGCTTCGCGAACTTGCTTTTTTGCGGGTAGACATAAATACGTTTACCTGATTTTTGTGCTAACTCAAAAAGCCAATCAATGGTGTGCTCACAAGTAAAAGCATCTGCTGCGATAACTGACTTTGCTTGTGAAATTTGCGTTTCTATGCGCTTAAGCAATAGCTTTCTGTCAGCCAAGGAGCCATCTCCAACAATTTTTGCAGTAGATAAATCTATGACATCTTCTAATTCATCAATAATGAGCGTTTCTGATTTTTGTCTTAACGTTTGGTACTTATCATCCAGCATTAAAGTTAGCATCACGCCTAGCGCACCGCGAGCAAATGAATCAGCATAAGCATAGTCGTAATGTCTAACATCATCTTTATCTAAAAGAGAGCGGGATAGGGTGCGAGAAGCTGACATATAAATGGGGTAACGCTTATCGATATGTGCCTCTTCAAAAAGCCTTTTAAGTAACTCTGACTTTCCTGTGCCTCTATCCCCTATAAATAGGTGGATCCCTGATTTTGTGACTAAGTCATTTAAATCATCGCGATAATCAACATTAACAAAGGTCACTTTTTTATTATTAGGACTGATGCTAATTGACTTTATTACCTCTTCTTTTTTATCTTTTATTTTCTGTCTTAGCTCAACAATAAATTTATCACTATCCTTAAACAACCTCTCTTTAATGACTTGCTCTAATGCCACCATTGGCATTTTGGTGATGGCATGAATACACGCTTTAAATGCTCTTACTTTTTCTTGTTCGATATCTTTTTCATGGGTAGCTAAATTTAAAATAGACAGAGATTTTTCTAGTGCATTATTACCAAGGCTTAGTTTTTCATTGCCAAGTTGAAGCTTGATTTGATGATATCGGGCTATACAGGCATCTTTATAAAGATTTGCTTGGTTTGTTACTAATGTGATGTGTTTTTTCTTTATACCTGCTTCTAATGCTGTATATATTGATGAAGAAATATATTCGGTTATTTCTACTTTTGCTTTTTTAGGTGTTGCTATGTGCTCTCTAGTGATTATTAAGTTCATTTTTTTACTCCGTAATACGCCACTTTTTAACACAAGTGAGTGCTAAAACCGCTTTGTGGCTTGCTATGGAGTTAATGTATCACTTAATTAAAAATTCCATATCGCGTTAGAGGGTAAAAAAATGCTCTATTGCAAGATTGCTAAATATTCCTTGTTAAACAAATGGTTAAAGGTTGGTTTTTTTATAAAAAGTTGAATTTATTTTTATGAAAGGATATTTTGAATGTTGATTAGGAGCTAAAGGGGGCTTAAAACTGTTTTCTTGGATTGTTATTTATAAAGCTTTAAAAGGGACAAATTTATTCAAAATGTAAATTTATATAATATAAGGATAAGGGTACTTTTGTCCTCTCTAAAATAAAGGACTGGATTAATTCTTTGACGCGAAGTGGCAAAGGCCAAACTCGAAAAATAGTTATAAAAACCATTGAATTACTAATTTAATGATTCTAAAAATGTATAAAGTTTATTTGAATCCACGATCGCTCCCGGGTGTTGAATTACAAATCCTGCTATTTGAGATGCAAATTTTGCAGACTCGTCAGTTGATAGTTCTGATAACCTACTTCCAATATAGCTACCATTAAATGAATCACCAGCAGATGTGGTATCAACAATATACTCTACTTGTGATATTGGAACATCAAGGCGTGTTTTGTTAGAAAAAATATTAATATCACCAGACCCATTTTTAATTACGATTTCTTCAATATTGTAATTTTTTAAATGTTGTATTATTTGTTCAGGCTTGTCTATTTCGAATAATAATTCAAAATCTTCAATGCTTGGTAGTAACATATCAGTTGTTTGAAAGGCTAATTCATACTGGCTTATAGCTTCCTTCTTTGACTTCCATAGTTTTGAACGATAATTTGAATCGAAAACTATTTTAACTTCTGCTTTTTTTAATTCATTAAGCATTTCCCAAAAATCGTTGAGTTTTGCAGGAGGAATAATTGCTAAAGAAATCCCAGAAAATACAAACATATCAAATTTTTTCAATTGCTCAATTATATCAGTATTTAAAAAGTCCATAATATAACGGGCTGCTGAATCATTTCGCCAATAATGAAAGGTTCTTTCTCCATCTTCATCAGTATGAATGGAATATAAACCAGGAATTTTAGTATCAGAAGAGAAAACAAATTCGCAATTAATATTTTCACTTTTTAATTGCTCTCGCATTGATGAGCTGTATTGATCTTTTCCTAGTGCAGTAACTAAATAGGCACCTATATTGTTGAAGCATCGTTTTAAATATGTAGCGGAATTATAAACATCGCCAGCAAATGATAAGAGTATTTTCTGTTTACTATCGAATTGTGTTGGTGCTTGGTTTAATTCGATCATGCATTCACCAAAGAAAGCTACTTTTTTCAAGTTATTCAACCTTTATATTATAATGAGTCTATTCGGGAGGAGAAGTCTTAAGCCCTAATTGAATTCTGCTATATATTTAGAAAATAGAGAATACTAAACAAACGTTATTCTCTATTTGATTCAAATATGAAACCTTACACCTACAAAAAATTTGCTTAGTTCTTAATAGAAAGTAATCTCTTGTTAATGCTTTTTATACGATTTTAAATATGTATTTATAAGAAAATTCCATATTTGAACTTTTAGAGAAGAGGCATTTGACTGTCAATAAATAAAAGATCACACTGACATAGTATGTGTATAAATAAAAAATAATCTTAAATACAATTTACCATTAATAAGGAATACCCTGATGAATTGTTCTGTCGGAATAAAAATCAGCACTGATAAGATTTCATATATTATTATGTCTGAAACAGGGAGAAAGGTTAATTTTGGTGAAGAAAAATACTTGTCCAATACGTCCACAACTGAATTTTTAGAATTACTTCAATCTATTTTGACTCCCATTTTGGAAACACCTGAATATAAAATTATTGGAGTTGGTGTAGCTGTGCCAGCACTGGTTGAAAACGGCACTGTTATCGGCGCTGAAGAGCAGATCCCTGCGTTGATTGATGTCGATCTCAAAGCGTATTTAAAAGCTAAATTTCCAATTCCTATATATGTTGAAAATGATTGTACTGCATTTGCGTTGTGTGAAAACTTATATGGGGATGTTGCAGAAATTTCTAATGTAATTTTTGTGAATATTGATCATGGTGTTGGTGGGGCTTTAAAAATTAACGGTGAGTTATATAGTAGCCACCATAATCGTAGTGGTGAATTAGGCCATATGATTATTCATAAAGGTGGGGCTCCCTGTGGATGTGGTGCTAAAGGGTGCCTAGAAGCCTATGTTTCTGTTCCTGCCTTCTTAAATCACTACAGTAAAAAACTAGAAGTGGCTAGCTATTCTGTTGATCTGCAAATGTTTGAAAAAGCATATAAAAATGGTGATGAAGCAGCAATTGATACAATGAATTGGCATCTTGAACATTTAACTTTAGGTTTATCTAATATAGAAAATCTCTTAGGACCTGAAAGAATAGTTATTACAAGTCCTCTTAGTGATATTGATAAAGACTATACAACGAAATTAAACCTCAGTGTAAGTGAAACTGCTCTACCTGCTATTGCTTCAAAACTTGAAATTACGAAGGCAAAGTTAGGTGAAGATGCTATAAGTTTGGGTGCTGCATTATTGGCATTTTTGTAATTAATTACTTGTCTTAAGTTAATTTTATTTGTGGAAAAAATATGTCTAGTTACTTGATACCAAATTTAGTCAACGCTTGTCAGATAATGAACTTGTTAGCTGAATCAGAGGATGGGATAACTTCTGCGGATATTCATGACAAGTTAGATATTCCTAAGACAACTGCTTTTCGTATTATGAAGACGCTTTGTCATGAAGATATTTCAACGAAAGTAGATAATAAGTACTTCCTTGGTAGTTCGTTAATTCATTGCGGATTAAAAGCTAACTTAACTAATAAATTAAAAACAAACTCGGTTCCTATATTAAGTGAGCTTTCGGCTGCTACTGGCTTTACTGCTCATATATGTATTCCAAATGGCTATCACTCATTAATTTTAGATGTGCATGACAGTCTAAACCCCTTTAGAGTAGCTTCTAGGCCAGGTACTAAAGCTAATTTACATTGTTCAAGTAGTGGCAAAATATTTTTAGCTCATTTACTTCAAGATAAACTAGACGAAGTAGAACAGGAAATCGGTTTTGTTAAAAAGACAATTAAAACGTTAACAACTATAGATGCATTAAAAGAAGAAATTCAAAAAATAGTTCATAGAGGATATTCTGTAGATGATCAAGAATATGATATGAATGTAAGGTGTCTTGCTGCTCCTTTATTTGATTATAATGGTCATGCAGTTGCAGCTATAGGCATAACGGCTCCTTCAGCTGTTTTTACGCGAAATAAAATTCCTGAAATTGCTATTATTGTTAAAGAGCATGCCACTAAACTCTATTTTGCTAATAAGTAATAAAAACACCTCTAATCCCAATAAAACATATAATAATTCTAAAATATCTTGAAGCTTTCATTTCTAGGCTTTAACAAAAAATTAATACCTTCATTTACCTGTTCATCCAACAAAAGTTCCTAATATGAAACCGTGGGAATTATTCAAATGCTAAGCTTTATTACGTATTAAAAAGGATAGTTTTTCAGAGTAATAACAAAATGGCAGTTGTTTATGAATGAAGTTGCATCAGTTAATAGTGATACACTGACACAAGAAATTTGTACCCTTGGAATTGATTTAGGTGGTAGTGCAATTAAATATGGCTTAGCCACAAAAAATGGTGAATTGCTTTTTAGTCAAATAAAAAACTCACATGGGTTAATTTCAAAAGCAAACACTTTATCTTCTATATATTCTTGTGTGGAAGAGAGTCTCGAATATGCAAAACAAAATAATTTAATTGTTAAAGGTGTTGGATTTGGGTCTCCTGGATTAGTTAATTGTTCAAATGGCGTTATAGAAGGCTTGGCTGATAACTTGGCAGGTTGGAACGGGTTTAATTTGGGGAGTGAATTAGCTTCAACAATTAAATTACCTGTATTTATTGATAATGATGCAAACTTAAGTGCTTTAGGTGAAGTAGCCTTTGGTGATGCTAAATCAAAGAAAAATGTCATTGTCATCACAATAGGTACAGGTATAGGTGGTGCCATTTTACTTGATGGGAAAATTTTCCGTGGTGTTAGCTATGCCGCTGGTGAATTTGGCAATGTCCAGTTTTTAACTCAAGGGGTAAATGGGAACACCTCTTTCCCTTCATGGGAATCTATTGCTTCAACTTCAGCTATGGTTAGTAAATTTTCGAAACAATTACATGCTAAATGTACACGTTTTCCCAAAGAAATAAATGGAAAATTTTTGTTTGATGAATATAAGTCAGGAAATCCGATCGCAAAAGAGATTATTGACGAGAACTTAGGTTGGATGAGTTTAGGTATTTCAAACTTAATTCATATTTTTGATCCTGAACTTATTGTCATTGGTGGCGGTATTTCTGATGGAGGTTCTTTTTATATAGATGAAATCCGTTCTCGTTTAATAAAACTTTTAGCACATAGGGATGAGAACAATATAAACGTAGTAGCAGCTTCTCTTGGAAATAAAGCTGGTATTTTGGGAGCCTCTCATTATGCATTTTGCCAACTAGATTCAAATTATTAGTTAGGAAATCAATGAAATGAAAGTGATTATTTGTGATTGCCCTACAGAAGTAGCTAAGTTAGCATCAGAGAAAATATGTAATCAGGTGATTAATTTTCCAGAATCAGTTTTAGGTTTAGCAACAGGAAGAACTCCCTTGAATACGTATCAGGAAATAATAAATACATTTAAATGTTCAGATATTAGCTTTTCAAAGGTTATAACTTTTAACCTTGATGAATATATTGGCATAAGTCATCAATCTGAAGACAGTTATCATTATTATATGGAAGATAATCTTTTTAGGCATATTGATGTTAATAGAGAAA
Source organism: Thalassotalea sp. SU-HH00458 (assembly GCF_040362795.1). Lineage (NCBI taxonomy): Bacteria > Pseudomonadati > Pseudomonadota > Gammaproteobacteria > Alteromonadales > Colwelliaceae > Thalassotalea > Thalassotalea sp. SU-HH00458. The sequence continues at coordinate 539,597 of NZ_BAABWW010000001.1, read as the reverse complement.
ATACGAATATACCAAATGGTGAAAGTGGCTCTTTAGATCAAGTTTGCTTTGATTATGAACAGTTAATTATAAATAGTGGAGGAATTGATCTGCAACTTTTAGGGTTAGGTAGTAATGGGCATATCGGCTTTAATGAACCCTCTTCTAGTCTTTCTTCAAAAACCAGGGTTGTAACTTTGGCAAATTCCACAATTAATGATAACGCTAGCTTAATTAAGGACACGGAGCAAAAATGTAATAAAGCTATTACTATGGGAATCGGTACAATTCTCAAAGCAAAAGAAATAGTTATTTTGGCAACAGGTAAAGAAAAAGCTTCAGCGGTTGCTTCTTCAATTGAAGGTGCTGTGAGTGCATTTTGCCCAGCATCAAGCTTGCAAATGCATAGCAAAGTAACGTGGATTATTGATTCTGATGCCGCAAAGAAGCTTAAAAATACAGAGTATTACCTAGCAGCAAATTCCGCTGAAGCCAATTGTTAAGTTTTGAGTCATCTTGATCTGCAATAATCAAACAGGACACTTTAATAATGGAATATAATCCAATTATTGAGGTGTTAAATGACAAAACGAACAAACAGAAGTTACACAGTAGAATTTAAACAAGAAGCCGTAGCATTGGTAACTGAACAAGGTTATTCAGTCCCCAAAGCTGCTGCGTCTTTAGGTATCACAGATAAATTACTTTATAACTGGAAAACCAAGTTTGAAGCAGAGCAATCTGGAGCAATTTTAAATGCCGATGAACGAGCTGAATTATTGAAGCTACGTAAGGAAGTTAAAGAGCTAAGGATGGAAAAAGAAATATTAAAAAAGGCCAGCTCCCTCCTGCTAAGGGAAACGAAGTAACGTTTCAAACGATTAAACAGCTAGCTCCAGATTTTCCTATTGTGAAGCTTTGCAAGATAATGAAAGTTAGTCGCTCAGCTTATTACGCATGGCTAAATCGACCAGCGAAAGTCATTACTGCTGAGCAGCTTCACTTATACCGAAGAGCTAAAGCGATATTCAAGCAAAGTCGAAATAGCTTGGGTTATCGAGAGCTGCGTAAACGTTTATGTAAGGAGGGATTACATGTCAGTGAATATAGCGTCCAAAAGCTAATGGCTAAGCTTGGTTTATATGTGACTCAACGCATTGCCTACAAAGTAACGACTAAGCGCAAACATAGTGATGCAGTTGCTGATAATTTGGTTAATCAGAATTTTAACCCTGTAGCAGCTAATCAAGTTTGGGCGGGCGATGTGACTTATCTAAAAACAGGTGAAGGCTGGATGTACTTGGCGATTGTGATGGACTTATATTCACGCCGTATCGTTGGCTGGCACATTGATAAAAGGATGACCACTGACTTAGTGAGCAAGGCGATGATTAAAACTTATAACTTACGTCAGCCGCCTAAAGGCTTAATATTCCACTCAGACAGAGGCTCACAGTATACCAGCAGGCATTATCGCAAACTGCTTACCAATTATGGTATCAGAGCTAGCATGGGTGATGTTGGTGCTTGTTGGGATAATGCTGTAGTTGAAAGGTTCTTCGGCAGCTTAAAGCATGATTGGTTGTTGAAAGTACCGCAGCTAACTCGTGAAAACATGAGACATGATGTGATGGCATATATGCGCTATTACAATTTAGAAAGGCTTCACACGGCTAATGGTGATCTATCACCAGTTGAGTATGAAAAAAATTCCTTAAGAAAAGTGTCCTGATTTAGTTGTGCAGAACATCTTTGAACTTGTTTTAGAAAGGGTTCATATATGGATTTTTAAATGATATTGATTTGTTATATTAGATAAAATAAAAAAATTAAAAGGTTGAATATGACTAATTTAATTGTAGTTGCTTTGGTTTTGGTAGTCTTTTTTGTTATTTCGTTTTTAACGAATATTTTAGGACCTTTAATACCAGACATAATACATAGTTTCGAACTTAGTGTTGGGTTGGCAGGCTTTTTACCTTTTGCGTTTTTTGTTGCATACGGTGTAATGTCTATTCCGTCAGGAATTTTGGTAGAAAAATATTCTGAGAAACCCGTTATTATTTCCGCCTTTTTATTGTCAGCTATAGGCGCATTTGTTTTTGCTATTAACCCATCATTTCTTGTAGCAATGTTATCTTTATTTTCCATTGGTGTTGGGATGGCGATGCTACAAGTTGCTATTAACCCTTTATTAAGAACTGCTGGCGGAGAAGAAAATTTTGCATTTAACTCTGTACTGGCACAATTATTTTTTGGCTTAGCTTCCTTTTTGAGTCCCCAAGTTTATTCATATTTAGTTGTACCTTCTGAATCTTCAAGCTCATTAAGAGATGTGCTACTAAATTTAGTTCCTGCGAATTTACAGTGGGTTTCTTTATATTGGGTTTTTGCGGTAATTTCGATGTTAATGGTGGTGATTGTGGCAACTGTAAAATTACCTAAAGTTATAAAGTCGGACGAAGAGAAAGTTGAGGGACTAGAAGTCTATATTGAGTTATTTAAAAACCGAACAGTATTATTCTTTTTCTTTGGAATTATGTGTTACGTTGGTGCAGAACAAGGTATTGCAAATTGGATTTCACAATTTCTCTTCATTTATCATGATGTTGATCCTAAAACTGTTGGTGCCGATACCATTTCAAATTTTTGGGGAGCACTAACGCTAGGTTGTATTTTAGGCTTAGCTACTCTTAAGTTAATCGATAGTAAGTTAGCATTAATGGGCTTTTCGGTTGCTGCGGTTATCTGTTTATTAACGGCTTTATTTGGCAGTAAAGAAGTGAGTTTAATTGCATTTCCGATGGTGGGCTTCTTTTTATCAGTAATGTGGTCGGTGATCTTCTCATTAGCACTAAACTCATTGTCTGATCATCATGGTGCGTTTTCAGGTATTCTGTGCACTGGTATTGTTGGTGGCGCATTCTTCCCATTAATTGTCGGTAATATCGCTCAGGTAAGCAGTTTGCAATATGGAATGATGTTTATGTTACTTCCATTAGTTTATATATTTATTATTGGACTAAAAGCACAGCCTATTATCAAAAATAAAACCATATTTTCCCAAACAGAAGCTTCAGTGAGTTGATTTCACTTTGAATGTAAGAAGGGCAACAGAAATGTTGCCCTTTTTTATGGCCGTTGTGTCTTAACAACAATTTTAGAATATTTATTATTTTTCACAGTTATACATATTTTTATTATTTAACCCTAATAAATGAATAGTTATGTTTTGGGAGTTCAAATATGAACTTTTCATTTGATTTCAATCAGTAATTGACAACTTTTCTTTTTAAAGAAAATTGTGGTTGATAGCATATTAAAAAATAAAGAATTGGGTACTTGAATAAATGCTAGAAAAAATGTTTTCACTTTCAGGAAAAGTGGCACTCGTTACGGGAGCTAGTCGGGGGTTAGGTCAAGCAATGGCTGTAGGTTTGTCGAAGGCTGGTGCTAAAGTTATTTGCTCAAGTTCTTCCGTTGGTGGTTGTCAAAAGACATTGTCGGAATTAGAACTTATTGGAAACCCTGGCATAGAAATCTCAGCTGATTTATCAAATGAGGATTCGGTACGTAATTTAGCAATCGAAGCTCTAAAGTACACAGGTAATGTGGATATTCTCCTTAATGCCGGTGGCACTATAGCTCGTTCAGCAGCGGTTGATTACCCTATGGATGAATGGCGAAACGTACTTGCAATTAACTTAGATGCAAGCTTTATTCTTTGTCAAGAAATAGCTAAATCTATGATTTCCCAAGGTAGCGGAAAAATCATCAATATTGCTTCAATGTTGTCATACCAAGGTGGAATTACCGTACCTGCTTATACAGCGAGTAAGCACGCAATAACAGGCTTAACTAAAGCGTTAGCTAATGAATGGGCGAGCCAAAATATTCAAGTCAATGCAATTGCTCCGGGTTATTTCAGAACGGATAACACTCAAGCATTACAAGATGATCCTGTTAGAAGTATAGATATAGAAAAACGAATACCTACAGGGGCATGGGGTGAGCCTGAGCAGTTAGTTGGTGCAGCTGTATTTTTAGCTAGTCAAGCAAGTGATTATGTTAATGGCCATACATTGGCTGTTGATGGCGGTTGGTTAGCTCGATAATTAAGGGGAATGAAAATGACAGATACAGTATTTGAAAACCGTTATGCAGTAGGTCCTAAAGAAGTCAAGGCTATGGATACTCAAAGTCTGCGTGACGAGTTTTTAGCAGGCAATCTAATGCAATCAGGAAAAGTAGTGTGGATTTACACACATTATGAACGTTTTATGGTTGGTGGGGCAGTGCCAATTAACACACCTCTAAAACTAGAAACGTTAGATGCTCTAAAAGCCGAAATCTTTTTATATAATCGTGAAATAGGCATTATCAATGTTGGTGGTAACGGTATTGTTCGTGCTGACGGTGAAATGCATGAAATGGGATATAAAGATACTTTATATCTAGGGAGAGGTGTTAAAGAAGTATTTTTTGAAAGTATAGAGCATGAAAATCCAGCTAACTTTTACTTAAATTCAGCACCAGCTCATAAAACATATCCGAATAAAAAAATTACAGTATCAGAAGCTAATGTCTTGCATTTAGGTAGTTTAGAAACGTCAAATGAGCGGAATATTAATCAAACAATGATTAATACCGTTGTCAAAACATGCCAATTACAAATGGGTATCACTTGCCTTAAACCAGGAAGTGTTTGGAATACTATGCCAGCTCATCAACATGACAGACGTAATGAAGTCTATTTTTATTTTGAAGTCCCTGAATCTCAAGCGGTATGTCATTTTATGGGAGAGCCTACTGAAACTCGTCATCTTTGGGTACATGATAAACAAGCAGTTATTTCACCTCCTTGGTCTATTCATTCTGGTAGCGGCACTCAGAACTATAGCTTTATTTGGGGGATGGCGGGTGAAAATCTAGATTACGATGATATGGATAAATATGCTCCTAATGAATTAAGGTGATGTAGATAATTGTTATGAATTATAGGTATTGGTGTTAACTGATATTTGTCCTTAGTTTCAATATGATTTCTAGCAGAGGTGGTTAATAGTGTGTAACACACAAATACCAAATAATAATCATGAATTATAAAGTTATATTGACGGCTTTTATTTTGGCACTTGCAGGGTGTGATTATAAAAGTAATGTAAAAGTACTTAGAGTTGGACACACACTAGATACAAAACATGTTGTTCACCAAGGGCTTGTTCACTTAGCAGAAAAAGTTGAACAGTATTCAGAGGGGAAGTTAAAACTTAGAATCTATCCTAGTGGTCAATTAGGCTCAGAAAGACAATTAGTTGAGCTATTGCAAATAGGAAGTTTAGCTATTACAAAAGTATCAGCTGCTACATTAGAAGGATTTGTCGATGATATGCGATTATTTGGGTTACCTTATGTCTTCTCTAGTCGCGATCACCGTTGGCAGGTATTAGAAAGTGATATTGGTCATGATATTTTACAATCCCTAAATGAAGCCAATATATCGGGGCTCGGTTATTTTGATGCAGGAAGCCGCAGTTTTTATATCTGTGATAAGCCAATTAGTTCACCAGAAGATATTTCAGGATTAAAAATACGTGTAATGAATAGCCGAAATGCAGTCAATATGGTAGATGCTTTTGGTGGTTCAGCAACTCCTATAAGTTGGGGAGAATTATATGCGGCCTTACAACAAGGGGTAGTCGATGGAGCAGAAAATAATCCTCCAAGTTTTTATTCATCACGCCATTATGAAATTTGTAATAACTACACCTTAAATGAACATACGTCTATTCCAGATGTGATTATTGCCAGTAAGCATATCGTTAGCCAGTTATCAGCAGAAGAAAATCAATGGTTGTCTCTAGCGATGAATGATGCGGTTGAGTTCCAGAAAGGTTTATGGTTAGCGGCAGAAAATAACGCACTTGCTGAAGTTAAAAAATTTGGAGTCAATGTTGTATACCCTGATAAAAAACCATTTATGGATGCCGTTTCTAGTTTACATGATGAATATAAAGGTACAGTTGTTGGTGAATACTTAACTCGCATAAAACGCTTAGAAAATGAGGAAGTGCAATGAATAGGATAATGCAACTAATAGCACTAATTGTTTCTAGAATATTAGCGGGCTTAATGCTGGCGATTGTTTTAACTGTTTTATGGCAAGTGTTTTCTCGTTATGTGCTGCAATCGCCAAGTGCTTTTTCAGAAGAGGTATCGCGTTTTTTACTCATTTGGTTGGGATGCTTAGGAGCCACTTACTGTTATCAGAAAGATAGTCATTTAAGTCTCGATATAGTGGCAAATAAGTTAGCGCCTTCGAATAAATTGCGACTAGACATTTTTTGCCATTCTATCGTCTTTATTTTTTCCTTAATCGTCATGGTTTTTGGAGGAGGCTATTTAGTGTCGATCACTCTAAATCCGGTTCAAACGTCAGCTGTTTTGGGTATGAAAATGGCTTATATATATACCATTCTTCCTATTAGTGGATTAGTTTTTTGTTTCACTGCAATTGATAAAATGAAAAACATTATTCAGCAGTTATCTCAATTAACAACTAAGAGAGTTTAATGATGGAAATTAGTGGCTTAATCTTATTGTTAATGTTTTTTTTATTATTGATTCTTAACGTGCCAATTAGTTTTTGTATTGGTATGTCAACATTAGTAGCCATGCTATTTAGTATTGATCTACTTCCAGCGGCAACAACGATTTCACAGCGCATGGTTGGTGGCTTAGACAGCTTTGCATTATTAGCAATACCTCTATTTGTATTATCAGGTTTGCTAATGGGACGAGGAGGTGTTGCGACACGTCTTATTGAGTGTGCAATGGCGTTAATTGGTATGTTGCCGGGAGGCTTAGCCCTAGTAAACGTCATATCTTGCACGCTCTTTGGGGGAATTTCGGGATCTGCGGTAGCTGCAACAAGTGCTATTGGGAGCTTTATGATCCCTGAAATGGAGAAGAAAGGTTATGACCGAAACTTTGCAACGGCAGTAACCGCAGCTTCAGCAACCACAGGTATGATCATACCACCAAGCAATATATTAATTATTTATGCTATAGCCAGTGGTGGTGTATCTATTTCTGCACTATTTATTGCGGGATATTTACCTGGGTTGTTACTCGCAGCTTCGTTAGGATTGGTATGTTTCTTATATGCGATAAAAAATGGTTCCGCTCGTGAACCAGTACTACCAATAAGCATAGTTGCTAAAAAAGTTATTGCGGCTTTACCTAGCTTATTGCTTATTTTTATCGTGATTGGCGGAATAATTGGTGGTGTATTTACTGCAACAGAAGCAGGAGCCGTTGCCGTTCTTTATTCATTTATTTTAGCTGTGGTGGTTTATAAACAAGTCAAACGAAGTGAAGTTATGGAGATTTGTTTAAAAGCAGGAGAAATTTCGGCCATTGTACTTTTATTAATTGCTGCTTCATCTGCAATGTCATGGATGCTGTCATATGAAAATATACCTGAAATTATTAGTAGTACGTTATTACACATCAGTGAAAACCCTATCATTATTCTTTTAATTATAAATTTGATATTAATTATTGTTGGTGCCTTCATGGACATGACCCCAGCGGTCTTAATATTTACACCAATATTTTTACCTATAGCTGAAAGCTTAGGCATGTCTCCGATTCATTTCGGTATCATGATGGTACTTAATTTATCTATTGGTTTATGTTCACCCCCTGTAGGTGCCGTTCTATTTGTTGGGTGTTCGGTGGCTAACACCTCCATTGAAAAAATTATTAAACCTATGTTGCCACTTTACACTGCAATGTTTGTTGCACTAATGCTAGTAACTTTTGTTCCCGCAATTAGTGAATATTTACCTCGCCTTTTTGGGTTGATGAATTAATAGGAAATAGAAGATGTTAAAGCAAATTAAAACAATTGTATTGGCTTCGGCTTTGATCTCAACACAGTCATATGGCATTAATGAACCCCTGAAAGATAAATCATCAGCAACTCTTGATAAATCTAAATCTAAATCTAAATCTAAATCTAAATCTAAATCTACTTATGCGCGATTTATACCGGAACGTAAAGATGACTTCGCATGGGAAAATGATTTGATCGCGTTTAGGGCTTATGGTCCTGCGGCGAGATCAGGAGCTGAGAACTCAGGTGTTGATTGCTGGTTAAAGCGGGTAGATTATCCAATAATAAACCTTTGGTATAAACGTCATAGCGAACAAAAGATTAGCTATCATAAGGATAATGGTGAAGGTTTAGATAACTATCATGTAGGCTCATCGGCAGGTTGTGGAGGCACCGCATTATGGATAAACAACGAACGACATGCTTTAGAAGCCTTTACCCAATGGAAAATTTTGTCGAAAAGTAAAGGTAAAACTATTTTTGCTTTAACCTATGAAAATACGATTAATAATAACAAGTACAAAGAAGTTAAAAAAGTAACGATCGAATTAGGTAAGCGGTTATATAAAGCTGAATCCACCTTTTATGTGAATGATGAAGTAGCAATTAATTTACCCATTGCTGTTGGTTTAACAACCCATGATGAAAAGGGGGTTTCAGACTGGAATGATAAAGCTGGTTGGTTAAGTGTTTGGGAAAAATTGGATGACTCATATTTAGGGACTGCTGTAATAATAGCTCCTGAAAATATAAAAAGTATGGTCATTGTAAGTAGTGAAGGACAAAAAGATAAAGGTCATGCGTTACTTGTTACTAAAACAAATACACAAGGAAAAGTTACTTATTACTCTGGCTACGGCTGGGAAAAGGCTGGAGACATTCAAACTCAAGAAACATGGCATAAGTACTTAACTGATTTTGAAGCAGTATTTGAATAATAAGTGAGATAGGCAATTTTTTAATGATGTATCACTTAGGATTTACAAAAAACAACAGCCTGTTATTGAGAAGAATATTACTAATTTTATTATTGTTATCATTTAGCAGTCTAGCAAATGAAAGCAGTAAGAATGTTCTGCTAATCACAATTGATGATTTAAATGCATGGGTGGGAAACTTAAACGTTCATCCATTAGCTAAAACTCCTAATATTGATAAGTTGGCCAAAAGAGGGGTTAGTTTTACCAATGCACATACTGCTGTACCTGTTTGTGCCGCCTCTCGAGCTGCTTTAATGTCAGGGGTGCTACCACATAAATCTGGGTTTTATACTAATGGTGATCACCAAGTAAATGCTCATAGTGTTGTGAAAAACAGGCCTCATTTAACGGAGTTGTTTCGGGAGAAAGGTTACAAAACATATGGTGCTGGAAAAATTTATCATCGATGGGTGACTGATGATAGCGATGCCTTTGATGACAAAACATACGATAGTTACTTGCCATTAGATACGGTTTTGCCAACAGATGATATGTTGGTTAATGGTGATGGTTATAAAGGTTATAAGTTTTACCCGTTTCCTGATAACGGCACTCGGATAAAACGAGAACTTAATATTAACAAGGGTACATCTTTAACTGCTGGGGTAGTTTCTCGAGATAAACTACCAAATGGTAAAATGCCTGACGAGTTAATTGCTGAATGGGGAATAAATCAACTAACTCAATACGCCAAAAATAAACCCAATAAATACGCAAAACAACAGCCATTTTATATGGCATTAGGCTTTCTTAGGCCTCATCTTCCTTTTGCTGTTCCTAAAAAGTATTTTGACATGTTTCCTTTAAGTAAAATTGATTTACCTAAAGTAGATGATATGTCTGATATTCCCTTATACGGTAAAGCGATGACTATGGGCAGTATACCAAGTGGTGATCATGGTGCGGTTTTATCGCTCAAAGGAAATTGGAAGGAGTTGATACAAGGGTATTTAGCGAGTATTGCTTTTATTGATGAGCAAGTCGGTAGAGTTCTTGAATCACTCAAATTAGCGGGTTTAGATGATAATACCATTGTTATCTTAACATCTGATCACGGTCAGAATTTAGGAGAAAAAACGAATTGGCGAAAAATGTCTCTTTGGGAAGAAGCAACACGAATTCCGTTAATTATAAGTACACCCAATAACAAAAATAATGGTCATAAAGTTTCCGCTGCTGTCAGTTTAATAGATATCTATCCAACCTTAGTCTCTCTGACCAACTTACCTCCGCAAGAACGTTATGATGGCCAGGATTTAACTCCTTTATTAATTGATCCTTTAAAGGAGTGGGATCATCCAGTCTTGATTTCATGGCGATACAAAAATTTTGCTGTACGTTCAAATCAGTACCGCTATATCAGGTATCGTGATGGTAGTGAGGAATTATATAACCACCGAGAAGATCCTCTTGAACAAATAAATGTCGTTAAATATGAAGAAAATAAAGAGGTTGTAGCAAAACTAAAGGCTTATATTCCTGTGAAAGTAGCATTACCTTATAACAAAAAAGAGTGGCAAGGGGATGTTTTAGAGAAGCACATTGGCAATTGGCAAGAAAATGGAGAGCCATTTTGGTTTGAACTTAATAAAAATTAATAGTGTATTCCATATTTGAACTGAAACTCTATCAAAAGACATAAACAATTGAACTAGGTAATCTATTCAGATATTAAAGGTGTATTGGTTTGTATCTATTTATTTAGTTTAAAGCTTAAGCGAACCGTTCTCTTAAAATATTAAAGGCAAGGTAATGAAAAAAATCAGTAAGGTATCATGTATTTTGATCACATCCGTATGGGTCGCTTTATCGGGGTGTAGTGTTAAACTTGAAAAAGAACGAACTCAACAAGTTTTTAAAGCTCCTCGATTATTACCATATACCATCGATGTAGCAGCACCTATGAGCTCCTTTGAACGTAACTTTTCCAAAGAAAGTGTCTTAGCACATGCGAACTTAGTTGCTGATTGGCAAATTCGTCATCAAAATACCTTTTTAAATAGCCCTCTCAAAAACTTTCAAGGAATGAATCGTTATAGTTTTGGTGGTTGGCTAATGGGTACTATGTCATTAGGTATGGTTGAATGGGGACAAATAAAAGGTAATGAAAAATATTTGAACTTTATTCTAAACCAAGCTGAGCAATATAATTGGCAAGTTGAACGGAGAGTATATGATGCAGATGATTATATTATTGGTCAGCTTTACCTTGAGTTATATGATTTATATCCTCAACGTGTAGATCTTACTCCTCTACAAGAACGTCTTGATTATATTTACGCCAATTGGCCGACAGTAAATAAGGAAGCTGAGCAAAGCTGCCATGAATTGCTTAATACATGTAGAGAGCGCTGGACATGGATTGATGCCTTATTTATGGGGGCTCCTGTTTGGGCGCACATGGCTAAAACAACAGAAGATGCTAAATATCTAGAATTTTCTGAATATGAGTATTGGGCTTCTTTTAATAAGTTTTGGGATTCGGAAGAAAGTTTACTTTATAGAGACTCTCGATTTCTTAACGCTAGAGATGTTGATGATAAGAAAATATTTTGGAGTCGTGGGAATGGCTGGACGATTTCTTCTTTAGTTCGCATGTTAGAAATTTTACCAAAGGAGCATAATAAACGTGCTCAATACATAGGTAAATTCAAAGAAATGGCAAATAAGCTAGCTGAAATTCAACAACCTGATGGTAGTTGGCATCCTTCTTTAATAAACCCTAAGTTGTTTGATATGCCAGATAATAGCGGTTCGAGCTTTTTCACTTACGCCCTTGCGTGGGGAGTAAACCAAGGAATTTTGGAAAAAAGTAAGTATCAAGCCGTTGTTGAAAAAGCATGGAGTAATTTATCCAATAATATTTATGCCGATGGTCGCTTAGCATATGTTCAATCATCTGGTTATGATCCTCGAACAGTTAGAAAAGAAGATACAGATGTCTATGGTGTAGGTGCGTTTTTACTTGCAGCAAGCCAAGTTTACATTTTAGCTCATTAAAGTAATGCTGGAAAAATTCACAACCTTGAATCTATATCAAGGTTGTGGATAAATAATATACTTTATAGTAATCACCATCACTATTATTAACCCTGTTTACTCACTAATTTATAGTGATTAATTAACTCTCTTGTAGAACTGTCATGAGACGTAATAGGTTTATCATCTTTTATTTCAGATAAGATATTATTTGCTAAACCTTTACCTAGCTCTACTCCCCATTGATCAAATGAACATATTTGTAAAAATATTCCATGGCAGAATATTTTATGCTCATACAGAGCAATTAAGCTACCTAGCGATTTTGGTGTTATTTGGTTTAGTAATATGGTGTTTGTAGGTCGATTACCTTTATGAACTTTATGCGGTGCAACTTTATTAATATATTCTTTAGTTCTTCCTTTCGCCATTAAGTCAGTACGAACTTGTTTTTCATCTACACCATTCATTAGTGCTTCTGTTTGAGCAAAAAAATTGGCCATTAACGTATCATGATGGCCTTGAACAGAAGTGACTGATTTAACGGAACCTATAAAATCCGCAGGAACTATATTATTACTTTGGTGTAAATATTGATAAAAAGCGTGTTGGCCATTAATGCCTATTTCGCCCCAAATTGACGGAACCGTTGGGTAGTCGATTTCCTCTCCAAACCAGTTAACTGATTTTCCATTACTTTCCATTTCTGCTTGTTGCAAATATGCAGTTAGTTTATGAAGTGGTTGATCATAAGGTAAAATAGCCTGCGATTGAGAACCAAGAAACGTGCAATTCCATAAACTGATTAACGCCATGATGACAGGCGCATTTTCTTCTAAAGGGGAGTTTCTAAAATGAAGATCCATTTCATGTGCGCCTTGCAGTAACTCAATAAACTTTTCAAAGCCTAAATCAAGTGCTATGGGTAAACCAATTGCTGACCATAATGAAAACCTTCCTCCAACCCAATCCCACATATCAAAAATGTTTTCTTCTTCAATACCAAATTCACAGGCATTTTTTTTATTACTAGAAACAGCAATAAAGTGTTTACTAATAGCGCTTTGATTAAAAGAGGCTGAAGTTAACCAGTTCATTGCCGTTTTTGCGTTGGTCATGGTTTCTACAGTGCTAAATGTTTTACTGGAAACAATAAATAGCGTTTGTGATGGATCTAATGGTGTCAGTACATCAGCTATTTGAGTGCCGTCTACATTTGAAACATAGTGAATGTTGAGCTTATTATCACTATATTGTTTTAAGGCCTCTGTAACCATCTGAGGACCCAAGTTTGAACCACCGACTCCAATGTTAACAATGTCTTTTATTGGTTTTCCTGAGTAGCCTTTCCAGTTACCCGTTCTTACTTTATCACTAAATTTTTTGATTTGATTAATGGCAGTATTTATTTGACTTGTAAGGTTTACTCCTTCTAGAAAAATAGCTTCATTTGCTCGATCTCTCAGCGCCACATGTAAAACACTTCGGTCTTCTGTTGTGTTTATACGATGACCTTTAAACATTTTTTCACGCCAGCCTTCCAATTCACATTCACGGGCCAGTGAAAATAAATCCTTTAGTATTTGTTCGTTTAATAGGTTTTTAGAAAAATCAAACAAGAATTCATTTAAGTTTAATGAAAAGTCTTTAAACCTATTGGGGTTATCATCAAATAATTGTTTGATATGACAATACTTTATTGTTTGAGCATGACTTTCTAATAGCTTCCAGCTTTTTAATGAGGTTCTTTTTGACATGGATATTTGATCCTAAACTATTGAATTAATTTTTAAGAGAGTAAATTTTTATATTGTCATAATAAGATTTAGCAAAGAGCATTAAACGAAACCCCCAATGACCACCTAACAAAGGGTTTGTATCTATATAATCAATAATCAATGCGTCATTAATATAAAAGTGGATATGTTGATTAAATTTAATTAGCTTTATTTTATATTTTTCTCCCATAATGAGAGAGGGGAGTTCTGGGATAGATGCAATTAAATGTCTACCAGGTGATTTTCGCATATTTATTGTGGCTCTCTTGCCTGAAAAATAAGATATGCGGTAGTTACTCAAATCGCTATTCATGTATTGATTAGCGATACCATTTCTTTTAGGTAGTCTAGTTGAAAAAATACTTTGTTCATTGATACCCATTGCTGAAAATAACAACATGTGTAAAGGATATGGGCTAGCACTTTGAAAATCATATTCAATGGCATAGTTTGAGGGTAAAGAAAGCTTATTCCATAGCACTATATTGCCGTAGCGTATAGGTGTACCTTTAATGTAATTTTGTAAATACTCAGGGTTATTTTCAGCTATTAAAGGTAATAGCGTTTCTCTAAATAAAGTTTCTTGGGTTCCATTACCTTGCCATATTTGTTCTGGCTTTAATAATGAAATTAATCGTTGTTGGTAATCTGAAACCAATAGCATTTGGCTACTCGATATAGCGAAGCTACCAGGACCTTCTATCTCCCAATCTTCCATTTGAACAGAGTTGGAGAAGTCGTAAGACTTTAATAGCTCATATTTTAGTGAATTTATAGGAAGCTGATCTTCAGCTCCCCATGCTATCGATATAATAAATAATTGAAATAGTGAGCAATAACAAATTACTCTTGCCATGCTATAGCTTCTAACTCCGCATGAGCTTTTCTTTTATTTAGTAAGCGTTTTAATTTCATAACACTAGTTTTGTATTTAGGGTTGTGATAGAGGTTATTTATTTCTTGAGGGTCGTTTTCAAGATCATATAGTTCAACACCAAAAGCGCCATTACCCCATTCAGTGTATCTGAATTTGTTGGTTCTAATACTATGGCCAGTTACATCTAGGTACTTCATTTCATCATAATATTGGAAAGCTCTGCTAGGCATTGTAGTGTACGCACTCGACCTAACACTTGTATTTGTTGACTTTAATATTGGTAATAAACTTTTTCCTTGTAGATATTTTGGTGATGGTAAACCTGCAAGCTCCACTAAAGTTGGATAAAGATCTAATGCCTCGACTATGGCATTACTTTGTTGGCCTTTTGTTTTCTGATCTGGTACCGATATGATTAATGGTGTATGAGCCGAACCATCAAAAAGATCACCTTTTTGCCATAAGTTATGTTGCCCTAATAAGTAGCCGTGATCAGACATAAAGACAACGATAGTGTCCTTATCAAGCCCCAATTTCTTGATACCTGCTAATAACTCTCCTACTTGATTATCGATAAAACTAATAGAGGCATAGTAGGCTTGAATAATTTCTTTACGTTGCTTCATTGTTAGTGATAATTGATTTTTTCGATCTGCTAGAGCGGCAAGAGGAATATCTTCACGATCACCTTCTGGCATAATGTAAGGTGAAATGGTGTCAACAGGGTATAAGTCGAAATATTTTTCAGGAGCCACGTAAGGAGTGTGTGGTCGAAAATAACCAACGCTCAAGAAAAATGGCTTATCATTTTTATTTTTCTGTTTTTTTAATAGGGACAAAGCGGCTTGAGTGATTTTGCCATCGGTATGTTCATTATCTTCACTTTTAACGCTTAACCAGCTTAATGTTGCACCAATTTTATTATCACTAATAATGTTAAGTTGAGGTTCAACTTCTCTATCTATGCCTGTAGGGTTAACAACTTCATCCCAAGATTGGAGGTCGTCATGCCCATTCGTGCCTATGTCAGTAGGTACTTTATAATGAAATACTTTACCTACTCTCGCACTCCAATAGCCATTATTTCGGAAGTGTTCAGGAAGAGTTACTACGTTAGGTATAAACTCTCTAAAATCTGACGCATTATCTGTAATGCCGGTTTGTTGTGGATATAACCCCGTTAAAAAGCTTGTTCTACTTGGGGCACAGGCAGTTGCTTGTACAAATGCTTTGTTAAACTGTAGGCCGTTCTTGGCTAATTCATCAATATTAGGGGTTTGAATCGTTGGGTGGCCATAACTTCCCAAATCAGCGTTTAAATCATCAACAAGGATCAACAAAACATTAGGTTGTTTGGCATAAATAGGCAAAGAAACAATCAATAATATTAAGTTTGCAATTACTCGGTTTAAACGATTCATTAATCATTTCCCATCATGTTATTAGTATTGAGTTAGCATTGAGTTTTTGCTATTCGGGCAGTAACTTTTTGTTAGCAGCCCGAATAGTAGCTTTGATTGGCTTAGTTAGATGTGTAGTCGTATTCTTCTTCTAAGCCGAGTGCTTCTATAGCTTTCTGACTTGGACGTGGACGTTTGTCTTTTTCCATGTAGTATATAGATGCATCCCAATCAAAGCCTTCGCCTGTTTCTCTAGGGTCTCCAGTGGCTTTGAGGTGATTAACTAATTTAGTTTCTAAACTTGCTTTTACTTCTGCATAGGCTGGATCGTCAGCTACATTTACCATTTGTTCAGGATCTTTTTGCAAATCAAATAATTCGATAGCAGGTCGTTTTCCAAAAGCTAAATTGAATAGCGGTTTAACTTTTTCATCGTCTTTATTCATCAACATGTACATTTTCGTCGCTGCGGGGTATTGCAACATATGCGCATCGACATCACCATAAAGTGGTGGCTGACCTGCTGGCCAAGCCTCAGGGGTATAATTTTTAATTAACAAGTAGTCGTTAGTACGTATTGCTCTTCCTGGATAACCAGCACCACCTTGTCTAACGTAAGCATGTCTTTCTCTTGCAGTTACGACAAAATCACGATCTTTCTCTATTAAACCTTCAGCTTCTGAATGAAGAATATTAACTAAACTTTTTGCATTCATACTTGCTGGAATTTCGATACCTGCTAGTTCTAAAAATGTAGGCGCAAAATCATTTAGTGTGACAAAGTCGTCAATTTCTCTACTACCTTTAAAATGATCAGGCCAAGAGATAATTAGGGGAACTTTTACACCTGCATCATAAAGGTTTGCTAAACCACGCGGCATTTGCCAACCATTGTCACTGGTAATAATAACGATAGTATTTTCTAATTGTCCCATCTCACCGATTAGAGAAAGGTAAGAGTCAACTTCTCTATCGAAAGACTGGATTTCATAATAGTAATCACCGATGTCTTTACGCACTTCTTCAGTATCAGGTAGGTATGATGGAACCTCAATAGCATCTAAATCAATGCCAGCTTTTTGCCAACCATTTCTCTTGAATGGTCTATGGGGATCTCGGCTGGAATACCAATACATCCAAGGCGCACCTTTTTCTATTTCGTTATAAAACTCTTCAAAGGAATCGTATCGCTCACCGCCAGGGTTTCTTGTCCAGCCATCTGCTTCAGCTTTTCCTGGACCCCAACCTTTGCCTTCGATGCCTACATGGTAGCCTGCTTTTTCCATAATATCGGTGTAAACAGCAACTTTCGGAAAACCTCCCCAAAGGTTTGCAGCGTCACCTAATCTCCATGTGTCTTGCCCTGTTAACATAGCAGCTCGTGCAGGAGAACATGATGGTGAAGCGCCAAAAGCATTATTAAATTTTATACCTTCTTTAGCTATCTTATCGATATTAGGCGTCTTTACTACTTTGTCACCGTAAGCTCCTAAATGAATATCAGAATGATTATCGGACATTAGAATTAATATATTAGGCCGTTTGAAGGTTTTATTTGATTTAGTGGCTTTGTTTTCAGTAACGCTATCACAGCCAGAAAGACAAGCTATTGATACTATAATTATCCCAATTAACTTCTTCATGTTATTCATTTTCTCTCTGTTTTAAGTCAGATTTCACAGACTGTTTATCAATAAAAAATTTATTTGAAATTATCTGTAAGATTTTTAGCTATATAAATGACACAATAACCGAAGAAAATAAAGCTGTATTCCATATTTGGAACTTAAGCCCTTTAGCTCGAATAAACTTCGGTTTACCAAATGTTTTTAATTACTTACTTGATATTGTTTTTTTAACTTTTTTAGTTGGCTATGTAGTTCAGCTTGAACGGATTCAAAACCTGGTTTGTCATATTGATTTTTCAATTCACTAGGATCTGCTTCAAGATCATATAGCTCCCAAAAGTCGTTTCCTTCTGCGGTAAAGTGAATCAATTTATGAGTTTCAGTGCGAACGCCATTGTGTGGCATTACAGCATGAGGAATAGGGTATTCAAAATATTGATAGTAGAGACTTGAACGCCACTCTTGATTGCCTGCCGTTTTAAGAGGAGAAATCGTGCCGTCAAGTAATGGTTTTAACGATAAGCCCTGCATTTCTTTAGGTACGTCTAGGCCAGCTAAATCTACAAATGTCGGTGCAAAGTCTAAATTTTGGACCAGCCTGCTATTTACCTGACCTGCTGTTATCATATTAGGATAACGTATCACCAAAGGGGTA
Source organism: Thalassotalea sp. SU-HH00458 (assembly GCF_040362795.1). Classification (NCBI taxonomy): domain Bacteria; kingdom Pseudomonadati; phylum Pseudomonadota; class Gammaproteobacteria; order Alteromonadales; family Colwelliaceae; genus Thalassotalea; species Thalassotalea sp. SU-HH00458. The sequence continues at coordinate 521,421 of NZ_BAABWW010000001.1, read as the reverse complement.
CTCATCGACTCTTCATACATAAAGCGTTTATCAAACCAACCGTGCTCTCCTAAATAAAAGCCTTGATCTGAGGTATAAATTACTATGGTGTTATCAGCTAAGTCATTTTCGTCAAGGTAATCGAGCACTCGGCCAATACCATCATCAACTGATCGAACAGTAGCAAGGTAATCATGTAAGTAACGGTTATACATCCACTGTGCTAACGCTTCAGGGTTATCTTTTACTGCTTGATAATCTTTTGCATTGTTTTTGTAGTATTCATCCCATTTAGCTTTTTGTTCGTTGGTCATTCTGTGATAATGAGCTTCGAATCTATTGTTTGCTCTTTTAGGATCAAAGCTATCAGCATGACGATAGCCACCAGTGCTGGTTTCTTTTTCATATTCTCCTGGCCAAAGTTTCATGTCCCAACCAAGATACATATCTTTAATTCGCATATCTTGGTGTTTGGCGGCAGGCCTGCCTTGGTAGGTATCATTAAAGGTTTTAGGCAAAGGATACTTTTTTGGAAATCCACCTTTTGCTAATAAATCGACATCAGCCATCCAATTGCGGTGCGGGGCTTTATGATGATAAAGCATGGCAAATGGTTTAGATCTATCACGTTGCTCTAGTTGCTCTAGCACAATATCGGTTATCTTATTTGAAACATAAGCTCCGTCATATTGCTTGATACCTGATTTACTCTTGAATTGCGGGCTATAGTATTCTCCTTGTCCAACTAATACTTGCCAATTATCAAAACCAGTGGGGTCACTACCTAAGTGCCATTTGCCTATAACGCTCGTTTCGTAGCCAGCTTTTTGTAGTAATTTGGGAAAAGTCATTTGGCTACCGTCAAAGATAGTATCATGGCCATTGTCTTTAAAGCCGTTAATGTGGCTGTGTTTACCTGTCATTAATACTGCACGTGATGGGCCACAAATCGAATTGGTTACAAATGCATTGTTAAATAACATACCTTCATTGGCGATACGATCAATATTCGGAGTTTTAATTAATTCATGTCCGTAAGCGCTAATAGCCCTCTCAGCATGGTCATCAGACATAATAAATAAAATGTTTGGCCGTTCAAGTTGCTTACTTTGACTGACTTGGCTAGCTTTATTGTCGTTATTTGAGCATCCAATTAAAGCTAATGTTACTGCTGATATAACCGTTAGTTTATTGAGGTATTTTGTATAATAGTTTTTCATTTTTAAATCCCAATTAATAATTCATTATCTGCCGTGTAGCTTTATTTTTTCAGCTGTTTGGACTTTTTTATTATTTGTTAAAGTGGCGAGTTGATTTCCTGCTTTGAGAACTCCGCCATGACTGAAAGTTACCTGTAATGCTGCGGGTTTATTTTCATTTAATTCAGCCTTAATGATTACACTATCTATTTGAATTGTGCCGTCAGGTAGTTCTTCAACCTTAGCCGTTTTTTGTTTATTACTTGATACATCGATAATTGCTAATACTCGTGCATTTTTTGTATTTTTAATCTTTGCATTGTAATGCCAACCTATATCATGATAAATCGCTGTTTCCCCTTTATTTTTTCCTTCTCGGTTTAGTCGTCCATCAACATTAAACGGTTTATGTAAAGCTTGATCGGTAATAGTTGAAACATAGGGCTTACTGGTAAACAAACGTAAGATACCTTTACCATTATTATTTTTTGTTTTTGCACCTGTTTTGGTTAATTGCATTTCATTTGGTGTATGAATTCGCCAGTCCCAAGTAGATGCCTTATTTGCTGCCAACTCATCGTAGATAATGACTATATTTGGTCGAATAAAAACTAAATGCCTTTTAAATTTTTCTAAACTTTTATCATCAGCATGTTTAAACCAGTCTACACCTTTAGCGGTAAATCGTTGTAGCCATTGTGGTGAAGGAGTGCCTGAGTATGCATTGGAAGCATCTCCCAGTGCGTAGCTAATTTCACCATTATCTAACACTTGCGAAATATGTCCCCAAGCTTCACTTGATACGGGCTGGCCTTTACCATTAATTAATACTGAGTTATGACTACGAGTATGTCGATACCACTCATAAGCATGCTTACCTCCACCATGACGGTATCCCGTTGGATAAAACAATGGCTCACCACCATATAAAATATTAAAAGCATTATTTGATGGAAGATTATGACCAAAATTTCCCCATGGAGCAGAGCGGAAATTTACCGAGGTATTTAGCGCTGTATTTATTCTATTGCTGTGCATATTAACGATACCAGTATCTCTAAATACCTCGGTTTTATTTAATTTTTGAGGGTCAAACTCATCGTCTTCTTTTGACAAAGGAGTATGGTTGGAAGCGACCCCTTCAATCATGCGTAACCAAGAAATATGCAGTTCTGTTTTGTCTTTGCTCCAAGCTTTTAAATACCAATCAATCTCAGGGAGTTTTAACTCAGCATTTAAAATACGCAACCAGTCGACCGTGCCACCTTTAATTTTTGTATCAACTTCATATCCATCTCCACTAAAACCATCTGCAACAGAATTAGGTGGCATACGAGTCATTAACCATTTCACTTGGTTTGTAAAAAAAGGGTGCTGGTAATAATTTACCTCGGCATAGCGGCGAAAATATAACGGCACATGAGTCCAAGTATGAAAGTTCACCCCTACATATTTACCGTTATGCCAACCACCATCTGTGATACTTTGTACTGGAAAGCGAGCGACCCACACACCATATGCGTATTCAAGAAATGTATTGGCTTGTGGGTAATCTCCTGCTAAAGCTAATGATGCTTCTAAAAAGTTAAGGTAAGTGTGTTGCCATGCATGATTGTCCATCACTCTTGCTTCTAAGCGGTTTCGAAAATAATCATAAAATCTTTGGGTTCGGCGAAGTAATTGACCACCGATAGCTTCACGCTCATCCTTTGTTAGGTAGTGATAAAATGTATCGTAGGCTATGGCTAGTGTTGGCATGAGTACAGCATAATCAAAATCATCTTCAATGAAGCCATTAGCGCCACCAGCAGTCATTTTATCTTTATTGGGATCAAAGTTAGTAACGACTTTTGCCCAGCGAATACCTTCTTTTAGATATTTTTCGTCATCGGTAAGTAACCAAGCTTTTGCGAGTGCATTTACGGCAGAATTAAAAATACGACCAGTTGGTTTTGCTTTAGGGTGGTTATCGGGGAATTTTTTATTTTTGAATACTCGCTTGCCATTTTTATAAAACTTTCCGCCATATTGTATGCTTGGTAGTTTTACATTTAGATACTGGTTAGCGTTTTTAATTAACTTTTTAACCTCTTTAGGATATTCGGTTTTAAATACTTGAATACGTGAAAGACTGTTTGATGTTGCTAATAATTTAGGGTGTTCAGAAGCAATTGCATTAACAAATTTATTTGATAAGGGGGTTATAAACCCTCCAGAACTGCTAGTTTGTTTAAATTGGTAAATAGGAGATGTGCTTGTTTTTTTACCTGAGTGATATTCAGTGATTTGCCAATAATATATACCAGCTTCCAGTGCTTTATGGCTATTAAAAAATGCCCATTGTTGTCTTTTACTATTGATTACCGGATTAGCTAAATTGGCATGGCGAGATAAGATAAAGTCAAAACTCAGATCAGGTTGTTGATTAGGTAACATCTTTGGAGGAACAGGCCATAAAAATGTAACAGGTCCAGTAGTTGTTATATTGTTTGGAGTTGCTTTTTCTCGCCATTCGGGGTGAGGCGTATTAGGTGTGTTTAATTCTATAAAAGCATGTGCTGAATTTTGAATTTGATTAATAAAATTAATCAAGGCAATTAAAAAAATGATCAAAGCACGCATGTTAATTTCTTACCTTTTACGCTGTCAGTAATAAAACGGATGCTAACCTAAACTTGGAATAGCAATAGGTTTTATTGAATGTCATAAGAAGATAACAATTCACTATTTAATAACGAAGATAAATTCATGCTTTATGTTTATTTTATCTAGATTATTTCAAATATGAACTTCAATAAAAAAATCATTTTTTTGGCTGTTTTAAGTAAAAAATACCATATATGAAATAATTAAAAGAAATGCTTAATTATTGTTCAATTTGGGTTGTGCTTCTACTTTGCTTATTTAATATTTTTTTAGAAGTTGAAATAAAAATAACCAAAGGAGAATTAAGTAATGAGTAAAAATATTAACTTAGCTCTATTAACAATAATAAGCGCAACAAGCTTTTCAACAATAGCTACCGATTTTATTAATGAAGATTTTGAGGATGGAAACATTAGTCCACCTCTGGAGGTCGGCGGCGGTGATCCTAATAATGCAAATAGGATCTCCGTTATTACATCAGCAACCCCATCCAACGCAAGTAACTTAGCTGCTAAGGTAGAGGGGCCAGATTCTGTAACAGGCGAACAAGTTAGGTTTAAGTTTACTATTGGTACCCAAGATGTAACCAATAAAACGTTAAGTTTTAATTATAGAACTGAGGGAATGGCGCAAGGAGGAAAATTTACTGTTCGAGCTAATGGCGATGATTTAGGTTTTGAAGATTTAGAAACGATCATAGTGCCATCAGGAGGATATGACTGGAACGACAATATGAGTGTTTCAGTCAATCTAGATCAAGTATTTGGTGTATACGATGGCTCAACAGTTAAAGAAATAGAAGTACAAATTAGGAATAAATCTGATAATCAAACAGACGCGATAATTATAGATGACATTCTATATACAGGTACATTTAATCAAGAAATTGATACTGATGGTGATGGTTATGTGGATAGTGAAGATGATAGCCCCAATGATGCCAATGTGTGGACTGATACTGATAGCGACGGTATAGATGACAGTGTTGATACTGATGATGATGGTGATGGAGTTATTGATACCTTAGATCCTGATCCGTTAGATGCTAATTTAACTACCGATGTTGATAATGATGGTTTTGATGACAGCGTTGATGACTTTATTGGGGCTGGCGATATCACTAATTTAACTATATTAGCTGAATACTTCGATATTTCTATTGATGATGCTGTTTCTGGTGCAGTACTAACAGGAAGAATCAACTTACAAGAAAACCGTCGTCTGTACGCTGATAATAATCACTTTAGTGATAATTTTTATTTTGCTTTTGCTTCAGATCAAGCTAGCGGTACTCAAGGACAAAATGACGTATTCTCTGGGCAAAATGATTATTATAATTTCTTTGAACTAGAGAAATATGAAGATGATAAAGGAAGAGTGTTTGGTAAAATCAAGCTAGCTTCTGGAAATTTAAGTAACTTACAAGCGGGAACTTATAAATTAAGGGTTGAATTACGCTCTCCACAATCTGGAAATAACCCTGATTTGATAAAAGCTAGAGCTACAGCAACTGTTGTTGTTCATGGAAGTGGTGAAAAAACCACTATGGAAAAATTCAGAGATGAAATCCGTTTGGAAGTTGATGGTGTTAGCCGAGTTAATGGTGATAAAGAATATACGGCTAGTGATATTACTAACTTACAAACAGAGTTAAATAACGGTGTTGTTGGTCAATTTGATACTACTAATACAGCATATTTTTCACGCTCTGACGTATATACAGCCAAACCTACATTAGTAGACACTACCTCAGATAAAGACTATATCGAAATAGTTGACCGAATTGCAGGCATGGCATTTTATTACTACGAAAATAACCTGCAAGATGCAACCTTACGTAAGGATATTTATCGAGCAATTATAGAATTTGTTAAAGCTAGCAATGTAAATGATTTACATGATGATTTAAGTAATGGCATAACCCAAACGTTTGCGGATATGACTGATCAATATACGTCAGCTAAATTGACCCATCAATGGAACTTTACTGATCCATTAGCTGGGGCGGCCGTTTTTATTGCCGAAGATTTTATTGCTGATATTGATAACGGTGTTACTGAAGCGGTTGAAGCGCATGACGCCTTGCATCATTTCTTAAATATTGCTGCATTTGATATACCTCTAGAGTGGAGGGTATCTTCGAGATTAAGATATTATATGGAAGACTTTTTAAGTGAGTCACCAGGAGCATTAGGAGACGCTAATAGAGGTCATAGATTACGTACATGGGCATTGTTACCCGTAATATGGAATGACTACAATCGTCCATTAACTGAATTGCCGTGGTGGTATTCCGATTATGAAGGAACTAAAAATACTGATGGAACGAGTATATTAGTTGATGTAGATGGTGATGGTGTTACTGATACACTGAAAAACTTTGTCACTGAGGGAACGTCCATTTTACCTGGGTGGGAACCTAAAGGTGCTTTTTCTGATTTGCAGTTTTGGATCAATACAGTTCACAAGTTTACTTTCCGTTATAGTCAATCAGGCTTAAACCCTGATGGTACAATTTCACATCATGTAGGACATCGAGCTGATCTAGCAGGATATGGATATGGATTTGATTGGTTATTCGAACACTTTCATTATGGTAAAGATCTTAAAGATACTCCTTGGCCTATAGATAATAGTGTATTTAATGTAAGCTCTGATTTTACACGTGATTTTTATTCTTCGGTACTATATCAGGGGGGGTTAGATTACCAAGCGGCTGGAAGATCATTTTATTCTCATAAAATGGGGGATTTTGCAAAAAGTGAAGTTGTTGGTAATGGAATTAACTCTTTATTAGATGCTAAAGGAAGTGAAAATAAATTTAAAGGTTATGGTGATTTAAAACAATTACGATTTGATTTAAATACTAGCTTACATAAGGTGGATAATAACCCTAATGCTGCTTATAACAGAGCTTACTGGGTTAACGACTTTCTAATTCATCGTTCTGATGATACCAATCCTTATTATATGTCAGTCAAAATGCAGTCAGACCGTACGCGTGGCGCAGAATCATTTGGAACAGACCCCGGCTACCATAACGGAAATGGTGTTCTTCAGGTTAAAACTTATGGTGATGAATATGATTTATCCCGTTACAGTTGGGATTGGCATACATTATCAGGCACAACTTCGGCACTTAGAGGTGACCTCATACCTACACAATCATCACTAGAGGCATTTAATGAGAATCACTTTTCGGGTGTCTTGAGTAATGGTGAAATAGGCTTAGCATCTTTTCATCATGAATTAACTGATCATCTTGGTTCAACGACATATCCAAACGGTTATGGCTTAGTTAAAGCACGTAAATCATATTTCTTTTTAGATGACAAAGTGATTGCCATAGGCAATGGGATTGATTCAAAAACTGGTGGAAGCATAGCCTATCCAATTGTTACAACAATAGAGCAAGCTGCTCAAAAAGTTGCTGTGCGTTTTGGTGATGGCACAAGTAACGATGAAAGCTTGTCCTCTAGTAACAATACCTTCAATTCAAGTGCACCAAATAATAATGATTATGTGTTTAGCGTCTCAGATGATGTTTGGTTTCATCATGGAAATACTGGATATATTGTATTTACTGATTCGTCTATAGATATTCGCTATAGCGAAGACGGTGGTATTAATAGCTCTGAAGATATAGGTAACGCATCAGCTCATGAAGATGTTTCAACGGGCGATATTCCAGATCCCTTCAGAATTGCAATACAACACAGTGATGCAAATGAAGATGTAAGTTCAGGAGCTACACCAGATGGTGCGAGTTATGTATACGCTGTAATTCCTTATGCTGTTAATGAAAGCGATAGTAATTCCACTAAGAAAAATACGATGAACTCATTGATGTCTTCTCTACAAAATACTAATAATCTACAAGTTGTTAATACAGTTGAGAAGCAAGGCCTTATATATAATGACTCTGGTTCTACGATCATACAAATGGCCTTTCATGAGGTAGGTTCAGGAACTGCTAATCAAAGCTTTACATTTAATGGGACAACGTACACTGTTGGTGTCGATAAGCCTTCATTAGTTCAACTTGTGGAACAAAATGGTCAATGGAATATAACAGTGCAGGATCCAACTCATCATATCGATGTTAACGCTTTACCTTCTCACTCTGAGCGGTTTAGAGTTGAGCTAAAAAATGAAGTGAATCAAATCTCTGTGACATTTAGTGAGGAATTGAAAGAAGATACTTATTATTATGAAGTAAAATCACCTGATTATCTGACATTGCTAGATGGGAAAACGGCTGCACAGTTAGGACAAAAAGCAGAAGTAACTTACGATGGCTCTACTGGTATTAGTACCATTATATTCGATTTACCTGATGGCTATGATGATGATTACGGTAAGAGAGAAGAGTTTTACGCAGGAATGCCTGCAACTGTTGTTATAGATTCTGCTCCTTAACTTTAAATTTCTATTATCATTTAATTATAGGGCTCTTTTGGGAGCCCTTTTTATTTATGCAAGGCTTTATTCATCTCGAAACTTTACTTATCAAGTAATAAATTTAATTTTTTGTTTTCTTGTTTCATATTTGGAATTATCTTTTTTTTAAATGTGAAATATTAATAGTGAAGTTAATTTATTTATTAATTTGACGTACTTAAACGAACTAAACATTAAAACAACAAAATGAACTCTGCACATTAAAGAGTATAAAAACGTGAAGTGAGGAATTAACATGCTTAAACAAAAATATTTAGCCTATGCAATATCCGTTGCATTAACACCAGCGGCTTTATCTCTTTCAATGTCAGCTAACGCTAATGATAAATCAGAAGAAGAAATTGAAGTTATAGAAGTAACTAGTATTAGAGAAAGTATTACAAGTTCATTAAATTCCAAACGATATGCCGATGGTGTGGTTGATTCTTTATCAGCTGATGATATTGGTAGCTTTCCAGATACTAATGTTGCCGAGTCATTACAAAGAATACCAGGGGTTTCTATTACTCGTGTCTTAGGTGAAGGTGAGCAAGTAAGTATTCGAGGTTTTGCTCCAGGACAGAATCTAACTTTAATTAATGGTCAACAGCTTCAAAGTAGTGGATTTGAGTTACAAGGTGCCACTTTAGGCCGAGCGACAAACTTTAGTTTATTACCAGCAACTATGACTCAAACAGTTGAAGTTTATAAGTCAAGTGAAGCTAAATTACCAGATGGTGGTGTTGGGGGCACAGTAAATATTATAACGCGTAAGCCTCTTGTTCAAAAAGACAAAACATTGGCTCTGGTAAATACATCATTAAATTATAACTCGAATACCGAAGAAACAGATCCAGATTTATCTGCTTTATACAGTTGGAAGAATGATGACGATAATTTTGGTGCATTAATTTCTTTGGATTACCAAGATAAAGATATTCGTCGAGACGCTTTTGAAATAACACGTTATACCGAAGCTAATCTTACAGATATTAATGGCAATACTGCTTCTGGTTTTTTACCAGAGCAAGCCCAAGGCATCACATTCTTACAACAGCGTAAGCGTGAAACGGTGATGGTAGCGCTTCAATATCAGCCAACAGATTCTTTAGATCTAAATTTTAGCTATTTAGATAGTACGATGGAAGGAGATAACAAAAGTTTTGGCTTAGTAACTGATCGAAATATTTTTAAAAAAGCAGATATTTTAAATTTTACTGAAGAAAACGGCATTTTTACTTCAGTAGCTTTCGGTGATTTAGGGAAGATTGCCCGTTCTTCTCATCGAAATAGAGATGCTGAAATTACTAATAAAATAGTAACTTTTGAAGGCACTTGGACTGGTGATAATTCATCTTTAACTTTTGCTATAGGCGGTTCAGAGTCTGCTGGTGGACAAGGAGATCGTAATCAAACCGATATTGAAGTACCTGGTAGTGTTATTACTAGTATTGCTGATGGAGTAGGAAGTAATGATTTTGGAGCTCTTGATTTAACTGATTTTAGCCATCTTCGTATGGATAATTATGCGAGAAGAATTGACTCAACAGAAAATGAGAATAGCTATGCTTCTCTTGATTATACCTATTATTTAGAAGACTCATTTATCACTTCAATTAATATTGGCGCTAGATATTTAGAAGCAGAGCAACTGTCTAGTCGTGTTATCTATAATAATACTTCACGAGTTCCTGTTGTTGATGAAGAAGGTAATGTGTTACGTGAAGCAATGAGAAGAAATTCTAATTTCAATGTTGGTATGTTTGGTGACTTAGGCAATATGACTAATGATTATGTCGCGACAGTATATCAGTATTTAGATCCAAACAGTGTCGAAGCTTATGACTGTGAAAATATCGGTGGAGATTCAAATGGCTCTGATGATTTAGGAACATTCAATTCTATGTGTGGCTTTTTTACAGGTAGATCTGTTGAAGGTGGCAGTACTTGGAAAGTTGAAGAAGAAACTACTTCTTTTTATGTTCAAGCTAATTTTGAATCTGAATTTGATTGGGGTGTTCTGAGAGGGAACGCAGGGGTTAGATATATGAGTAACGATACTACCATCTATAACTTCAGTAACTTAGCGACCCAAGAAGAAAAAAATGCCTTTAATTATAATTATGTAGAAGACGGTGATTCAGATAAAACATTGCCTGCAATAAATGTGGTCTTTGATTTAGAAAATGATTGGGTTATTAGAACCGCGGCTTCAACGGTAATCAGTCGACCTCAATATACACAATTAGCGAGAGCTGTTGATATCCAAAATATTGATGATGATGATCAAGTAAATGGGCGAGTCACAAAAGGTAATGCATCGTTAGAGCCATTTGAAGCTAATAAATATGATTTGTCGGTTGAGTGGTATTACGATGAAGGTCAAAGTGTTAGCTTAGGTGCTTTTTACTATGACGTAAAAACATTTGTTATAAATGAAGAAACTGAAGAAGATTTATTAGGTGACGGTAATACTTGGATTGTAAACCAGCCTGTAAATGCTGAAGGCGGTAGCGTTAATGGATTTGAGTTTGCTTTTACACATAATTTGGATGAATTGATTGAAGGTTTCGGTTTTCAATTTAACTATACATGGTTAGATGCTGATTCGGGTCAAACAGCTGTTATATCTGGTGAGGAGAGAGACCTGCCACTAGCTGGTTTATCGGAAAATACTTACAATGCAGTTGTTTATTACAGTCAAGGACCATGGGATGCTCGTCTATCATATAACTATAGAGACGAGTTTTATTTAGACCAATATGGTGAGTTATCTAGGTTTAGTGATGAAATAAAACGTCTGAATATGAAAGTTAATTATAAGTTTGAAAATGGATTAACTGCATATATTCAAGGTTCTAATTTAACGGATGAAAAAAATGTTAAATACTTTGGTACACCTTCCATGCCTTATCAAACAGGGGAAACAGGTGCTAATGTTAGAGTTGGGCTTCAATACAAATTTTAGAATGTATATATAAGTTGAAGAAATCAACTTCCCCAATTAAAGACCAGTCGCTCTTGCTTCTGGTCTTTTTAGTTTGTAGCAAGATAATTTGAGTTACTGAATTGGATTAATTCTTTGACGCGAAGTGGCAAAGGCCGTATTAAATACAGCTGAAATATAATACTGACGAAAGTTGATTAATTGACGCATAGTTCATTCTCCGTTGATTCATGTGTCCAGCTCAATGAATGTGTGGTTTCACAGTGGTTAAAGTTACCAATCCAACGTTTGTGCTCTACAAGTAAATTATCAAGGGCATCAACAGAGTCACTAACATCGTATGTTGAAATGCCTTGATTGATGTATTCGTATTCGAAATTCTCTTCTAATGAGAAATAAAATAATAGCTCGTCATCATCAATCCCGTAATTTGAATCGAAAAGTAATCGTAATAACTCAAGTATCGCGTCCATTAATTCTGCAAATTCACGCTGCTTCTTAGAGTTATAAAAAGTAAAGCTCGCGTATTGTTTCTTGTTTCGTCTAAATACGCGAAGTCTTGGTTTAAGCACTTTAATGTGTTTGTATTGCGCTTTAGTAATTTGTACCGCAACGTTTACTTTTAAATCGTTGTTGCCAAGTAAAGCAGGGTTGTCACGCTCAGGTACGTAACTGACATTTTCATTACTTTGTAGGTTTTGAAATGTTAAGCGTGAAGCTTTTACTTTTGAGCCAGAAATCCACGGGCCATCATCTGCTTTATAGCTTATACCTGTGATTTCACCTTGCTCATTTTGACGAGCTTTAACCGCGACGCCTTTTTTAGCTAATGCTAATACAAGCTTGGACATTGTGTCAGGCAGCTTGCCACCATTTTCGATTTCTATGGCTTTAAACCTGGCACGAATACGAGCAGCCCAATCTTTGCTCATAGCTTCCTCACGTGAACCACCAGCGGCTTTTAATTCTCCTTTGGAATAATGTTTACCCCAGTTTCGTTCTGGTGATGACAATTGTTTTAAACCAAATTTCTTCTCGTATTTTCTAAGTACATCAAAGCCTTTTAATACATCGTTTGTGTTGTCTACGATTGAACCATCAGATTTAACTACACTTGAAGCTATATGCGCATGGTTGTGTGATTTTTCAGAGTGTTCAATAAATGCATGTTTACACGTATTATCATAGCCAAGTGCCTGTAAATAATCGGCTATAAGTTCGTACCACTCGCTTTGAGTTAAACGTCTATCATCTGGATGTTGTGATATAACATAATGCGCATACAAGTTTTCAGCTTTACCTTTGTGTAGAGTTGATTGCTCTTCAAATTCTTTAATAAGCTCATTTAACGGCTCTTCAGGTTGCTTGGTTATTGGAAGTCCATACTTATCGCGTTCAATTGGATCTTGAACAAAAGTAGTACTGCTGATCCAAGTGACCAAGTTTAAATCGTGCTCATGCCCATGACCGTTTCTGAGCATGTATTTGAGTAAAGGCGCTATAGTCGGCCTACGTGGTGTTACTTTGTGTATCATGAGGCATCTCCTTATGCCGCACTAGGCAATTTACTAAGCATTTCTTTTAACGTCAGAGCGTTTGGAAAGTTAATTTGTTTTGATTCTTTATGTTGCTTAATTTCGTCAGATACTTTTTTAAGTATTCGTAAGAAGCGAAATAACTCTTTTCTGAACTGCTCTAACTGCATGCTGCTTCCAGTACTGTGTGTAAAGGCCATCGATTGATTACAATTGTTAGCAACACCTTGGATTGCGCGTGTTAAGTCAGCGTTTACTTTGATTTGTGACTCGATTGCAAAATGGCCAGAAGTGGCTGTTTCTTTAATTAATTCGTAAATAAAACGTGAGTCCTGTTTATAGCCGCTTTGTTTGCGCAATTCTTGAAGCCAAGCTTTTTCTTCAGAGGTTAAGTAAAGCTTTACCACGCTTAAGCGTTTTTCATTTTCGTTTAATCGTTCGCGACCACGTTTTGGGGGGATTTGAGTTACGTTTGAGTTTTTCATGTGTTTACCTTTTTTATTATTATTGTTGGTGTTTTTTATTGTAATTTTGAGCAGGTATTATGCTGCTTCAGTAATTATTTCGATGTCTAATTCACCTATTTCTTCTTGGTGAATTACAAGTAGATAAGGCTGTTCTTGCTCTTTAAAGAGGTCTATTACAAAAGGAAGTACGTTTGCTTGATGAGCAGTATTTTCTGTTGCTTGAAAACTGAAGATTTTATATTTTTTATCGTAAGAAATGTCACTTATTGATAAACCATGGTCGTAGGTGTCACTTGTTTCTTTTATAAAGTTGATAATGTTTTCGTTAAAAAACGTTTTGTGAGTTGTTAGTTTTAGCATGTGGATACCTTTATTATTTTTGGTTTTATTGGCTTTAGCCATTTTTATTTTTTGTAATAGCGCAGAACCTGAAGGGTTTGAGCATCCAGTGTTTATTAGACCTAAAAAAGTAGCGGTAGCGTTAAGCTGTTTTATGGACCTATAAACAATAGCTGGCTTAACATTTTTTATAAATATACAAGTACTTATATATTGTTGTTTTTCTGTTAGCTAAACTGCGCTGTATACCTTTATTTTACAGGGTTTTAAGTACTATTGCATGAAAAATGCACGACCTGCTAAAAACTAATTTTTTGTCAAGTTTTTAAGTTTTTGAAAGATTTATTTTAATTGAGTATTTATTGGGCCTGTAAAAATGTCACCAATGACAATTACAGTGCCATTACTGGCAATTTGTTTGTTATTAGAGGGATTTTTTTGTCGTTGGCAGCAGCTGCGCTGCTAGAAAGTATCCATTTTGTGCTTTTAGTGTCGCACTCCCGGAGTGTGAAATCGATTTAGTGTATTTTGCTTCGCACTCACATAGAGTGACAAGCTTTATTAAATGTTGTGTCGGCAGTGTTGTATTGCAAAATGAATTGTAGTCGCCTGGACAGTTTGCGAACCATTCAGTATAAAAATATATCTACAAGGAGTTAATAGTCTGGATTAACTTCGCGAAGCGGCAAAAAAATAAAATTATTATTTGTTATTTAAAGCCTTACGTTTCTTCTGACGAACGATACAAAAGTCATCATAATGCTGTTCGATTGTCGCAACAGAATTGCCGCAATGTTTTGCTACAGCTCTGATATCTTGACCTTCATCAAGTGCTTTATTTATGTATTCATGTCTGCATGAGTACAGTACATAGCTTTGACTGAGTAATTTTTGGTCAAACAAGAAATCGCGATACTGCTCCCAAATTTTATCTAGCCCAGGTTTGTTTTGCGTATTCACATCAAAAAACAAATATCCTTCCAGATTAATAACCTGATCCAAAGTCATTGTTTCATCTGTTCTATATTTCATTATCTTGATTATTACATCAGCAGCAGCAGGAACTAACTCAACGGTTCTTGGCTCATCTTGCTCTCCCATTTTTCCAGCTGTAAATGTGATCTTGTAATAAAAATCAGTGTCGTTAATCATTTCTTTTTCAATGTCACTAAACAAAACATTTAATGTTTCTTCACCAGGTCTGCAACCTTGTGCACACAGAAAATCGAAATACAACTTCAGGATGTGTCTGTTATAAATTACTTTTTTATTCTTGCGTTTAATAGCTTCTATAAATGCATCAAAATTTGAATTGATATTGTGTAAATCATCTAACTTAAATGGCTTGCGTTTATCATCACTATTACCATTATTTTTTTCTTTTTGATTCTTTTTAAAGTTAATGTTTAGGTACTTAGCGCTTGGAAAATCTGGGTAACTTTCTTTCTTCAACATACCTTTAAAAAGACACAAATCTAGTAGCTCAGTTACAGCTGTTTTGTTTACCCTAAATCTTGTTGATGATTTTATTTTATCGCTATCTCTCAAGTACTCGAAATATCTAGCAATATTTGCAGATGTTAATTCTTCAACCCGCTTAATTTCATTTTCTCTACAAAATGGCGCAAATTGTTTTTCGAGAAAATCTGCGTACTCTTCTAGAGTATTTTTACGAACTGAATTTGAAAGACTCTTTTTTTTAGCTGCTCTATCTTTTAGATTTCTTATGCACTCTCTGATCATGGGGGCAAGTGAATAATGAATTTTCTCCTTATATGTATTATTGTTGATTTCAGTTTTAATACGTTCAGCCATTAGCATTGCGTTTATTTTTGCTTGCTCAAGATCTTGAGTGCCTAAGCTTTGGCGATGATATTTTTCAGACGGCAGTAAGTGAGGATTAATACCATAGTTTTTGTCATGTAGTTTAATTGTTGTGTAATAGTATTTATCATTAACTTTATAGATTGTTGTATAACTGTTTAGCTGTATGCTATGAGCAGTTGTTTTTTCATCTTCGAATTGTTCTTTATTAACTAGCTGCTTTGCAACTTCTAGTGCTTTTTTTAGTACATTTTCGTCGTATTGAAGTAACTCAATCATTAAGTCTTTTGAAGAGGTCAAAATCAGTGTTTGTGTATAATTTGTGTATATTAGCAGTCTAGTATACTCTGCAAGCCTTGTTTGTAAAGGTTTGATTGATAGGGTCTTTGAATTCAAAATCCGTTGCCTTCGGGCGTGACGGTTCAAGTCCGTCCTCCGGTACCATTATTAAAGCCTTATTCTTAATTGGATGGGGCTTTTTTGTTTTTAGGGTTTGAAACTTCTACGCCCGTTGTCAGCGAAAAGCGGATCTTCGTGCTTTTCAATTAATTCCTAGCAATATCAAATTTGTTAGCCAATCACTCCATTCTTTTTTGCAGAATATTACCGAGAATTCTCACTACATCTCGACATTAGTAACATTAGAGCCAGTAAAACGCTGAAATAATTAAATAAAATCTGAAATGAAAAAATGGGTATTACTATGAAGTCTTAGTAATATCCCTGTATTGACAATGTTGCTAGTTAATGGTGTGTTTAATGGATTGATTTATTTGAATTTTCTGCTACTTTAAAGACAAGTTCGTAGGCGGATATTACTGATACGTCTACATAATATACTGTTATGCTTCTAATTGAATTAGGGAGAAGATTTCCAAATGGTTCCACCTAGAGTCTTTATTTCATATTCGCACGATTCAGCTGAACACAAAAGTTGGGTTCTTAGTTTTGCTACAACTTTAAGAAATAGAGGTGTTGACGCTGTACTTGACCAGTGGGATTTAAAGCCAGGGGATGACTTACCACACTTTATGGAAACTGAGCTAGCAAAGTGTGACTATGCTTTGATCGTTTGCACTGAAACTTATGTCGCGAAAGCTAATGCGGGTAAAGGTGGCGTTGGTTATGAAAAAATGATTGTCACAGCATCACTTTTATCAAGTATTGATGATAACAAGATTATTCCAATAGTTCGGCAGTCATCAAGTCCTGAATTACCTACATTTTTAAAATCAAAACTATATATTAACTTCTCTAATGATAATGATGTCGAATATTCTCTTGATGAACTACTTAGGCATTTATTAAATGCTCCACTGTATGAAAAACCTGAACTAGGTAGTAGTCCTTTCAAACCTATGGCTGAGTCAAAGCCTGATAGAACTGCGGATGGTTTAAAAGCAGCAATGACTGCTATCGCTCAAGCTTTTGAAAATAGCCCCTATGACCAGCTAAGTATCGGACAAATCACAGGGATAACTAATATCCACAGATTAAAACTGGAGAAATATCTATCACAAGCAGAGTCAGAGGGCTTAGTTGAGCGTAACGTTTTAAATAAACTTTCAGTAACAACGGACGGTTGTGATTATCTTATCAATCACGGCATAATCGAAGCATAACAAGCCATTACAGCTAACAGCTTGCTCGGTTCCGCTTCGCTTCACATTTTAGCAAGCTATTATCAGCCCCTGAATGGGGCGTTATGTTTAAGGACTGCTAGTTGTGGACATCAAAGAGTTTATATCAGAAACACTTGAACAGATTACGGAATCTATTGAGAGTAATCCTTCAAGCTTAAATACTGATAATATAAAACCTTACGAAGCAAGAGAGGTTAAAAGTGTAGCAACCGTTCAAGGTGGTTTTATCACATCCGTTGAATTTGACATGGCCGTAACGGAATCAAAATCGCAAGATGGTGGAGCAAAACTATCCATTGCTGGTGTGGGTTCTCTCGGCGGAGATTTGAATGCGGCTTCTAAGACGGTAAGTAGGATTAAATTCACAGTTCCACTGCATATACAACCAGAATAACGGTGTAAATTATCCATACAAGTCATTTCAGTAGGAAAATAACAGCTGGCTTTTGCTCGTTCCACGTTAATTTCAGCCAGCGATTTTTCCGCATAACGAGGCGTTTTGTGTATTTATTCAATTTGGCATATTAGGGGTTTTTTAATGAGCATAAAACATAAAGGGTCTTGCCTTTGCGGTGAAGTAAGCTTTGAAGTAGAAGGTGAATTTGAAAGTTTTTTCATGTGCCATTGTCAATATTGTCGCAAAGATACTGGTTCGGCTCATGCATCTAACTTGTTTTCTACAGCAGCTTCTCTAACGTGGTTAACAGGCGAGAACAATGTAAAAACTTATAGTTTGCCATCTACAAGGCATGTGAAGAGTTTTTGTTCGAACTGTGGTTCTGCACTACCAAACGTTCAAATGGGAGGGGCGTTTTTAGCGGTACCTGCCGGAAGTATTGACACAAAAATTTTAAAGAGACCAAACGCGCATATATTTGTCTCAAGCAAAGCCGATTGGGATCAAGACTTAGAACTGGTGCCTATGATAGAAGGGCTACCAGTTTAAATTTAGGAAACACGTAACAGTTGGCTGTGCTCATGTATCAAAAATTATAGCCAACTGTTACTTTGCGCCTTCTTGTGGGGGTTAGTTGCACATTAATTTAGAGGAATATTAAAAATGGCAATTGAGAAAAAAACCTATCGAAGTGGCCCGTTCAAGGATTTCATTGCACAAGGCACTCGAGTTGGAAATATTCTTTACATGGCAGGACAAGTAGGGATAGATAGTAACGGTTCGGTTCCATTAGACATTGCCGAACAAACAGCTATCGCTTATTCAAATATGAAGGATGTTTTATCACAGTTCGGGGCGGATATGAGCAATATTGTTGATGAAACCTTCTTTGTTACTAATATGGACGAATTGATGGAAAACGTTGAAGCTGTTTATGGGCAAAGGGAATCTGCATATGGCGGTATGCCCGAAGTTAGTCAAACAGTTGTACAAGTGGCGGCACTTGTTCAGCCTGAACTCAAAATTGAAATTAAATGTATTGCTCATCTTTAGAATGGGCAGCTAGTAAACAAATTAAGTGGACACTAAAATAGTTGGCTTTTTTCGTTCATCAACATTTTAGCCAATTAATTTAGGCCGCTTATGGCGGCGTTATACGTAAAGGAGATATTTAATATATGGTGAGTTTTCTTCCCTTAATATTTATTTCTGTACTTCTTTTTATTCAAATTATGATGTTCAAAAACTTGTGTGTCTATTTGTCTGAAAAATATCCTGAAGAATGGAAAAAATTAGAGAATAATCGCATGGGTGGTTCTGCATGGTCGGCCGCTACTGCCAATTTTAATGAGTCGCTAAAGTCAGGTTTCTTTTCAACAATAAACGATGCCAAGATAGATCAATTTGCAAAGTTTAAATCGTTCAATTTGGCTTTAATGGGGGTGGTGATTTTTGCGCAATTGCTCTTGGCATTTTTGCAATAATTTACGTATGACAAGTCATTAAAGCAGGAACATTTACAGTTGGTTGTTTTCACTGTATTCAACATTTTAGCCAACAATATTTTGCCTCTTAACGGTGCGTTAGCAGTACTTGAATGTATGGAGTAATAATGAAGTTTGATGCTATAAACTTTAAAGATAAGTTCTCGAAATTTACTGAGCACTGGTCCCCGCGTGTTATTGCAGAAATGAATGACTATCAATTTAAGTTAGTGAAAGTTGAAGGCGAATTTGTATGGCATGAGCACCCTGATACAGATGAAGTATTCATCGTTTTGGAAGGTATCCTTAATATAGAATTTCGTAACGGTATAGTAACGCTAAATTCGGGTGAAATGTTTGTCATTCCCAAAGGTGTAGAACATAAACCTGTTGCAAACAGTGAATGTAAAATCATGATTGTTGAACCTAAAGGGGTTGTTAATACCGGCGATTCAGAAAGCGAACTAACTGCTGAAAATGACGTTTGGGTGTAAAATACTGCTAAAAAGAATTTAAAGCGGATCTGCTAACAGTTTACTTGGTTTCGCTTCATTACACATTTTAGCAAACTTTTTATTATCAGCCTGTAAATGGGCGTTATGTGTTTAGGAGTATTATGCATCCGTCAATAGCAAGTATTAGTCAAAATTACTTCGATAAATTCAATCTACCGAAAACAGAGCTGAGTAGTTGGCATTTTTGCGATAATGAAATTGATGCAAATGAGTGCGCTGAGTTGGTTTTGAATAATATAAAAATGGCAACTTCACCTTCACTTTGGTGGCACCAAGCGAATAATGAACCTTTACCTAAGGTCGGTGATCTCAATATAGTTACAAATTGGGAAGGCGAGGCTCAATGTATAATTGAAACGACGAATGTTTCTATAATTCCATTTAATGAAATCACAGAAGAATATGCTGAACTTGAAGGAGAAGGTGATAAGAGTTTGGCCTATTGGAAAAGAGTTCACTGGGACTATTATCATAGGGAGCTTAATGACACATCATTTACTCCAGTTGAAAATATGCCTATTGTCTGTGAGAGGTTTAAGGTAGTGTTCAGAAACAAATAATAAGTTAATTTAATAAGGAAAAAGCCGTTGGTTTTTTTCGTTCATCAACATTTTAGCCAACAGTTAATCAACCCTTTATTTGGGCTTTAGGTGCATAAGGAGGTTCGGTGAATCTTAATCAGGTTACGTTGCCAGTTAAACATATGGATGAAGCTGTTGCGTTTTACTTAACGCTAGGTTTTACTCAGATTGTAGATACACCTCATTATGCTCGCTTCGAGTGTCCTGAGGGTAACTCAACTTTTTCACTTGTACTCGAAGCTGGTGATTTCTCAAATAGTGCAGTAATCTATTTCGAACATGAAAAACTAGATCAATGGGTTTCAGAACTAAAATCTTTTGGTATAAAATTTGACCAAGAAGCAACAGATCAAAGCTACTTATGGCGTGAAGCAATACTACACGATCCTTCAGGTAATAAAATCAAACTATACTGGGCTGGTGAAAATAGGTTAAACCCACCATGGCGCGTAGATAAGCGCGCGTAACAAGCCAATTAGTCAGGACTAAAAACAGCAGACTTTTAATCGTGCATTAAGGTTCATGATTATATGATCTATATAGCCTTTGTAATAACCAACCCAGCAACCAGAGTTTTTATTGAGGTTAGGTGCCAACATGAATAAATAGTAGCGGTGCTGTCTGAATACGAGACTCAGGAGTGCAATTTTTGCGAGAATGTTTTGCTTAATTATTTTACAAGTGATTGTACTTTTTGTACCTAAATTGAGTGACTTTCGTTGCTAGTAATACTTGTGAAGTAGTCTAATATGGTTAATATTAAATCACCCTTTCAAATTTACACAATATTATTTCAAGATGAGAGAGACTTGTTCAAGTTGTCAAGAAAGCTTTTTAACTGAGCATATTCATCATTGTGAATGTGGACGTGACCTTTGTTTTCGATGTATCCAAATTCACAAGCAAGGTGATTGTGCTAAAAACACAAATAAAATAGTGCATCCGACTGATTCAATGCAAAATGTTTTTAGCCAAGACTTTCTTCATAAGTTAGATAGTCATATAGAATATCTTTATAAAATTGTCTATGTTTGGAGTGAAGCAACGAACCAAAGCATTACCTCGGGCGTGTCTTTTAAGTCTGGATTAGCCATTGGAGAAAGTTTTACCATTAGCCTTGAAGTTGATGAATTTAAACAACTTTTACAAGTTCATGATGGCAATAATCAAGAAATTTTAAGTGCTTATATCCAAAAAGTAAAAAGTACAGTTAGTAAAAAACTTGAGCAATTTGAAAAAAATAAATTAAAGAAAAGCCATTCAACAGCTAATTCCAATACATATTCTTTTGGTTATACACCCGATGAAGCCAATGAAATGTCTGCATTCTTTGATGGCTTATCAAATGATGACAAAACATTAGTAAAAACGGCTTATCGCAAAAACAATATAAGATCGATAAGTGGCTTTATTGAGTATATTAAGCAACATAAAGTTAAATAATAAAGATATACATAAATGGTGTATGCTTAGTTATACAAACATACAATAGTTAATATTAAATAGTTCATAGTGTTAAAATAGGGAAAGGGTATGTGGTTAATTCTTATAGGTGTATTCATCGTTATTGGCATTTTTTCGCTAGCTAGCGAAAAAAGTGAAGCGAATGAAGTTGAAATGAAAAAATATGCTTTCAAGGAAGTAAAAGAGTATGTTAATAAGCGAGTTGCAGCTTATGCCGATTATTTACGTAGAACTTCATCAGAAAGAGTAGGTGCAATGACTGATAATGAACTACATGATTTAATTGAAAGGGCAATGGGAAGTTATGCTGATGATGTAGCAAAATCTAAATGGTTATCTAATATATCTTTTGCTATTGGGGGAATTTCCTTTATTGCCTTTCTCTCGGGAGATGAAACTGCAAAAGCATTTGGCCCACTGTTTATCGCAGGTGGAATGTTTCTTCGATCATGGAAAAAAGCACGGGTTGATAAGAAATATATTGCTAACGGTTGGGAGCCTGAGCGGTTGAAGATAGATTAACAGGTTCAATAAGAATTTAACCTTAGTAGGTGTAACTTTATAACGATGTCATTATCTAGTGCAAAACTTTTCGTTTATAATTTTGTTATTGTGAGTATGAGTGTGAGTGTTCTTTTATACTCACATAAAGTATTGCCTTACTCTAATTTTTCCACTTGTACAGCAGACATCAATAAGTATGGATTTTCATCTTATTGCAGTTGTAACAAAGACCATAGATACGAACTTAAAACAGGTAAATGTGTACTTTTAACCCCTTCTCAAAAGTTAAAAGGTTTACAGAACTTATTAGTTAAAACCGAACTTGAAATTAGTAGCTTACAATCTTTAGATGGTGAAGAAAGCAAAAAAACTGCCATAGATAGATTACCGAAATACCTTACTGGTATTGCTGAATTTATGGAAAATCTTAACGAACACTATCAATTTCCTCCTCTGCTTATCAAAAAAGCTCGGCATGCAGCTAATTTGGCTACTTTTGATATTGAATATTGTTCAAACGACAAGGTTTGTGAATGCACAGAGTTACTTGAACAGTTAAAAGTTACCATTTTAAAGATAAAGAATACCCTTAATTCTCAAGATTTGGATAATATAAATCATAAAGATTCATCAGAAGTAAATGAAGAAAGTCAGTTACCGTAAACTGTTAAATTAGCATAGAAAATACTAGTCTGTTGAGCTGGTATAAAACAACTTAACTTAACGTTATTTGTAAACGAAAAGGTAAAGCGCTAGCGATATCTTTACTCGTTTTTAATCTTACTTGACCTGAATTAAACACCTCGAGTTCCACAACACTAATCGTACAATCAAAATACATTGTTGCTTCATAAATCGAAGAGTTTTTACCTTGATGCTTAACTTTAGGAGGTATAAAGCATTCTATTAGGTTAAGTAATTGGTTGTTATGAATAAAATTCTTATCCCATAAAACAGGAGGAATAATGGGATCGTTAACTTCAGGTAAAATATAAAAAGACCCGCCTTCAGACTGAACGAAAAAGCAAAAAAAACAAAGATAATCTAATGTATTGCTTTTAGTTAACTCAACAGGAATGCGGGTATTACAATCATGAATTGGCGCACTTAAACCATTTAAAGTGTAATACTGGTAGTGATTCGGTTTGTCTGTTGCTGCTTCGATAAAATAGCACCATTTTTGATGGTTATTAATATCAGATTGCAAAAAGCTAATCAGTTTACTCTGTTTATAAAAGCTAAGTTCAATACTAAAAAATGTTAATGCTAAGTGATTGTCAATTTTATCAACGAAATGACTCAATGACTTAGCAAGTTGAGCGGCTTTGCTTGGTTCAACAATATGCCAGTTTGAGCTCAAGAGTGAAAAGAGTGGTTGTTTAAGTGCTTGTTCCTGATGGTTTTTTGTGGCGGTAAGTTGTTGTATTTTGGATATTTGTGTAGCTAATAATGGTGCTAAACAAAGCGGTTTTTTTTCAGTGAGATCTTGATTATCTCTGAGTTTTTCAGCCTTAATGAGAAACGAATATCGCCTCCAGTCCGGTTGTAAGAATACATAGCCGTGATAATCTCCATCTTTGAATTTACTGGTGTATTTGGCAACACAAGGTAAGGCTGTAATCGCTTTGTTAAATAACGTATCGATTTCAGTATTCATTATCGATCACCGTTAATAGTATCGTCAGATGTATTAACTAATTGCTTTAGTTTGCTTGAATATTTGTCGTATAAATCTACTTTGCCATGATTGTTTTTAGTGATCGCAAGTACCTTCTCTAAACCTTCGATATAGCAGTTAAGTAGCTCTAATGCTTGAGTAAGTGTGTATTTTTTATGTGCTATTTGGTTATTAAGTTGTTCAATAAAGGCTGTCAAACGTGCAGCTGCTTCACGATCAATTTTTTGAACCGCACCCAAAAGACTTTCGCCGCATAACTGACAAAAGTTAAATTTAGCATCATTAGGTTGACGGCAATGACGGCATTTAACGCGCTGATCTTTTAACATTTTCATGGATTGTGTTGCCATATCAATCACTATTGGTACAAGCGTCAATAATACAACTGCAGGGGTGAAAAGTGCTCCTTGTACGGTAGAAAAATCGTTAGCAGTAAATGTTTGGTTATAGGCAGTAATGGTAAAAAAAGCGGTTAAGGTTAAACATTGTAATATGATGCGACTGAACTGTTTCGTTGACCACGCCGCGAGGAGATAAACTGCTTGTATTAAGATCAAAAAGGCATAAAACACTCCTTCAAGTTGACTGAGTAATACCTCATATGAAACCCAAGTATTTAATGCGATATAAAAATTAGGTAAAAAACCGTTAGAAAAGTAATCAGATTCAACATACCACTGGCTTATATAACAAAAAATAAAAAAAGACAGTTGAAAAAATAACGTTAATATCAAAAGTGCCCAAAATAAATAGTGAAACATAATTTTGAGAAGTAAGAAGTATTTAATGCCTTCAAGCGAAGAGACGTAACGACTAAATCTAAAGCAAATAGGTAAGAAGGCGAGAAATAGCCACCCTACAGTTAACTCTCTGATATCGATATAATTAGCTAATGCAAAAAAAAGTGGGGAACACAAAATGGCGAGAAATAATTGTTTATTTATGACAAAACCAAAATATAGTTCAAGGTCGAATAGCGCAATCCGTGAAGAAGCCTCACTATTATTGACAAGCTTATATTCAATGGCTAAACGTTGGAATAAACGCCATATTACCTTATAAAATGAATGTGCCGATGCGGTAATAATCATGATAAGAAATATTGCAATTACACTGACAGGGAACGACATAAAAAAGTAAAAAAAACTTTGGTTTGAGACACCTAATTGCAATTCAAATAAGTAGGTAAGGTATATAAAAAGTACTACTATAATTAAACCTAAAGCAACAGACACACCTCCAGAAAGTTTTGCTGCTAACATTCTATTGAGATTTCTTACGATTCCCAAACTGACAATTATTGCGACAATAAAATATAGGCCCTCTGTTATTAACGCGTTATTACTTATATAAATAACAAAATAAATACCTGCTATCGCCAAAGAGAAAGAGAAGCTTTTTTCATAAAAGTCAGTTTGTTGAGTTAGGACTGTTTGGGAGAATTCAGACGAGTCTAGGTCAAAATACTGTTGGTAAGTTTTGTTTTTAATTTTAAATATGGTCAATAGAAGATAAATGATTGCCGGAATCAAGACCATGATATTGACGATTTCTGAATGAGTGAATTGAGTCGAGTTAGCCAATAAAACGCTATATTTCATTCCTCCAGCAATAAAGCATAAGCTGATCAGATAAAGGCCCCATAAAAAAATATTATTATTTTTCATTATTTTTTCTCTGCTTAGCCAACCGAGCAATTTCAATTTTATTTATTTGTTTAGTTAAACCAAGAAAGCTAATCGCTTTAATAATACCTAACTGTTTATATGTTGCTTTCGATATCTCACTTTCATTGTTGGATGCTTTAATACTTGTTTCCACATTATTGTATGCAGCTAATATTCGATGCTTCATAGGTTTTGATGTGATTAAGTAACTACCACAGCATGGACAATAAGTAGCAAATTTTGGTGCCTTAAATTGGCATGTATCGCATTTTCGGCTGATACGATAAGGGCCAACTACGGAATTAATAATAAAGAGAATAAGAAATGGAAAGGCAGTGAAAATGAAAATTTCGGGGGGCAAAATCCAAGGCGCAATTTCCGTCACTTTTTCAGGCGTAACCTTATTGTCGTAATACACGGTTAAGCCAAAAATGAACACGGTAAACGCAAACCAAAATAATCTATAGCGCTCTTTGCGAATAAAAATAGCGTAAAGCCAAACAATAATGATTAAACATAATACGCCATAAAAAACCCCTTCGACATAAGACAAAATAAAACTTAGAGAGAGCGTATTGTTAACAAAATATAATAAAAAACCTGGAAGTAAACTTATCGTGGTTGTCGAATCACTGGCGGTCACCCAAACAGACATTTGGTTCAGTAATAAATAAATCACTAAATAAAGCGCATGAGAAAAGATTATTGAGACGGCGATTGTAGATAACACACTCTTAAACAAGATAAAGAAATACTCGATAGTTAAGTGTTCTAAATATTTAGCTATTTTGATCAAAAAAGGCAGGTTTAATGCAACAATAATAAATAGCAATGTCGACTGAGTGTTAAACGTATATAGGCTATAAAAATAGAGCGGTATAAAGAAAAAGTTAATAAGAAAAGTCGAGTTAGCAAACATCAGGAGTAAATAGTGCTGCCCTTTCACTAGGTTTGCATTACGCTGACTTGTCGCCATGATATGCATTACATCGACATTGCGGTTAAAAAGCCTATCGATAAAGTGCCAAATACTGCTAAAACCTAAGATAAAGCCAATATAAAAAATTGCGACAGTACACAACATGATTAGCGGATCTATCACAACGTTCGTGACCTGCAGTGTTAGCGAAACACCTAACCAAAACTCTAACAACTCTAATGAAGCAAAATAACCCAAAAAGTTAACTAAGACAGTGAAACCAAGCATTAATTTGTATCTTGGCGGTATGGTTTTTACTAATTTAATACTCAATAAAGTAAATGGCGCAAATAATATTAATGACAAGAAGAAAAATATCGCAGCATCTTGTATTGAAATATGGGTATCAAGTAACGCAAAAAATGAATAAGTAAAGAAAATAGAGAGAAACCATATAATGCCTGCTTGTTGCCCTATTAACTGGAACATTACCTTATATGTGTCTTTGTTTAGTCTATTTTCAGTTTGAATTGCTTCTCGAAAAGGAACGACTTTTTCGTGGGATTTGAACAGGGATGAAGCTATGTAATATAAAGAAAATACAAGGGTGCAACAGCCAAAATAAGCATCACGTGAAAGCGGATATACATAGTCAACAAAAAAAGGATAACTAATGATGCAAACGATGAAGAAAGCAAAAAGTGAAAATGTCACTTTCACCATTTCAAACGATTGCTTAAATATAGGGGGGGACATAATAGTGTTTATCCTTTTTGTTCATTGATTAACATTTAAAAAGCTAAAAAATGAAGTTGTAAACTATTGTCTAAGAGATTATTTTGTATCAAATTTTTAAGAATTTTGCAAAAAGCACGTATGTTGTATTTATGAATGCGAAATAGGATTAATCGTGGATTTAAGGTTAGTAAATGCTCGCTAAGTTAATAGAAAGGGGGATGTTACACCGTAAAACATGAGCTGGCTTTCATTCATAGGTTTATCAACTTAGAATAAACCTATACCTAAAAACAACTTAGGTAATAGATTTATTCTAAAGGTAGGTGCCAGGCTGAAGTTTGTTGCTGTTTTTACCCGGTATTTCTCATCCCTGTTGCTATCCCTGCCATCGAGATCATTAATAATTGTTCGTTATCAGGATGCTCAGGTTGCTGACGTAATCGTTTTAAAGCTTCAATTTGAATTAAATGCAATGGCGCTAAGTATTCTCGACGTAATTCAAAAGAATTATAATTCCATTGATCATTTTTCAGTAAACTGTCTTGCGCTAATAGGTTAAGCAAGGTTTTCTTATCCTGAGATAATTGTTTACGTAGCTCTTCACCCATATACTTTAAATCATCATCGACTAATGCTTCATCATATAACGCGGCAATTTGATCATCAGATTTGGTATACACCATTTCAGTGAGTGAAATACGCGATTTAAAATATGGCCAAGTTGCTAACATTTCATGCATTAATGCTTTGTTTTCTTGATAGGCTTGCTCTATTGCACTTCCTAATCCCAACCAACTAGGCACAACTAACCTGTTTTGACTCCAAGCAAATATCCAAGGTATAGCGCGAAGCGATTCAATACCGCCATCTGATTTACGTTTACTGGGGCGAGAGCCTAATGGTAATGAAGCTAGCTCTTGCTCAGGCGTTGCTTGGCGAAAATATTTAACAAAATTTTCATTGGTTTGCACGTATGAACGATACAAAGCACAACTTGACTCTGCCATGTCATCCATTAGTTTGCGCCATTGTGCTTTTGGCGCAGGTGGTGGGGTCACTAAACATTCTAAAATAGCGGAAGCATATAAATGTAAGCTGCGGGTCGCAAGGCTCGGTAAGCCAAATTTATAGCGAATAGTTTCACCTTGTTCAGTCACTCGTAAGCCACCGTCTAATGTGCCTGGAGGTTGCGAAGCAATCGCCGCATGTGCTGGACCACCGCCTCTGCCTATTGTGCCACCACGGCCATGGAACAGTTTTAAAACAATATCTTGCGCTTTAAAGACTTCCACTAACTTTTCTTGGCATTGATATTGTCCCCACGTTGCTGCTAATACGCCGGCATCTTTCGATGAGTCACTATAACCAATCATTACATGATGCTGCTTATCGCAATAAGTTTTGTAACTATCAATTTCTAGCAGGTTATTCATGACTTCTGGGGCATTGTTTAGATCATCTAGCGTCTCAAAAAGCGGAGCGATAGGCATTTTCCAGCTGACACCGGCGGCTTTCAGTAATAAGTTTACCGTCAGGATGTCGCTAACTTTACTCGCCATAGAAATAATATAAATGCCAAATAACTCTGCCGGTTGCTTGGCAATCAAGGCAAAAGTATCAAGCACTTCTTGCGTGTCTGCTCTCCATGTTTTATTCGGTAATAATGGTCGAGGGTTTTGTAGCTCTTTTATCAGAAACTGTTGGCGAGTTGATTCGTCCCAACTTGAAAAGTCACCCATGTTTAGCGCTTGAGTAATCTCAGTTAAGGCGCTTTCATGTCGTTCACTATGCTGACGAATATCTAATTTAACTAAAGAAATACCAAAGCAGTTTACTTTGCGGATCATATCTAAAACTAATGAGTTGGCGATTTTATCTAAGCCAACGGCTAATAAGCTGTCACGACATGCAATCAATGGCGCTCTAAGTTGCTCTGAATGATTTAGAACCCCTTTGGTTTCGCCATCTTTTAATTGTTCGATACTCACTTTTAATAATTTAATCGTGCTTTGTAATTGGCATCGATAAGGTCCTATGTTATCGGTATCCGCTTCTAATAAAGTATCAGTAGCTTTACGCATCGAAAGTTCTAGAAATAATTGTTCAAAATCTTCCAGGTAAAGTTTGGCGGCAATTAAACGTGCGTTAATTAATGCTTGCTCGCTTAACTTTGCGGTAACAAATGGATTTCCGTCTCGATCACCAGCCATCCAGCTCGCCATGGTAATTGGGTTATAATCAACTGGTAAATCGCGATTGGTCACTTTTTGCGATAATTCATTTAGTTCTTTTAAAAACGTTGGTACCGCAAACCAAAAGCTATCAGCAATAGTATTTAAACCCCAATACGATTCGTTTAAAGGAGTAGGGCGCTGCTGACGAATTTCATCGGTGTGCCAAGCTTGTTGAACTAATTCATTGATGCGAGGATTTGAAGCATCATTAGTTTGGTCGAGGGTTTGCGCTATTTGATTATATTTATGAATAAATGTTCGACGATTGACTTCCGTTGGATGTGCCGTTAATACTAATTCTATATGGAGTTTGTCTAAAGCTTGTTGAAACTTTTCTGGGGAGACATGACTTAGTTTTTCGCTTAAATCTTCAAGAGGATGAGGTAGGTCTAATTCATCAAGGCCCTGAGGACTCGTTGTATATTGCTGCTCAGCAACATTGGCTAAGTTTAAAAACTGACTAAATGCGCGGGCATAAATTAAGAGTTCGGCTTCAGTAGCGTTGGCAATTTTTTGTTGTAATTGCTTAATAACTTCAGGGTTGTTTGGTGAGATCTCTCTACTTGAAAGACGCATTTCTTCAATGTTATCAATCCATTTAGCACCTTGTTCATCGGCAATTGTTTGACCTAACAAAGTCCCTAATTCACGTACGTTCTGTTGAATATTTTCTAGCATATGAATAACTTTACGCCGTTTCTGACGCTGATATTGATTAATGGTGACAAGATAGTAATAAACTGTTTTAATAATTAAAAATATATATATTTAATAGTTTTTATAGATAAATATATATAGTTTGGTTGTGTTCATTGATTCTCTTGATGAACTTTAAAGCGGTTTACTACTTAAAATAAATAACGGTGAATGAATGCCTAAACGCTTACCGACTTTACGGCAAATGCAAATATTACTAGCACTTGCTGAGCATAAAAATATCTCTCGTGTAGCTGAAATTTTACATATTTCTCAGCCATCTGTTTCTATACAATTAAAAAATTTAACGGAAGTGTTTGATAGTCCGCTTTATCATGTCAATGGCCGCAGTCTTGAGTTTACAGAAGCTGGAATTGCTGCGGTTAATACGGCGCAAGAAATGTTTTTTTCTTTAGACAAGTTACACATAGAGTTAGAAGATCTCAAAGGAGCCAAAGCTGGTGTCTTAAAGTTGGCGGTAGTTTCAACGGCAAAATATTTTTTACCGATATTACTTGGCCCATTTTGCAAACGTTATCCATTGATTGATGTACAATTAGATATTGGTAACCGTGAGCAAATTATCCAACGCTTTAACCAAAACAAAGATGATTACTATATTTTTAGTCAATATCCCAAAGCCGATAATTTAGTTGCTGAGCCTTTTTTAGAGAACCCTCTGGTTGTTGTCGCGCCTGTCAATCATGAACTAACGAAGAAAATGCCCATTAGTTTGAATCGTCTATCTCACTATCCATTTCTTTTAAGAGAATATGGCTCAGGCACACGGCACTCTATTGAAGATTTTTGTCAGCAGCATAATATCTCACTGAAAGCTAAAATGACCATTGAAAGTAATCAAGCGATCAAGCATTCAGTAGCGGCTGGCTTAGGTTTAGCTATTTTAAGTAGTCATACCTTAGATTACATGCAAGATGATAATTTGGTGAAGTTAGAAGTTGAACATTTTCCGATTAAAAGTCAGTGGTACTTAGTACGCAACAAAAAACGCCATCAAACCATTTTGGCCGAACTATTTTATCAATATCTGCAAGAAGAAGGCTTAGAAAAACTGAAAAACATTGCAAAAAATCATCGTAGTTTTTAACTAAACAACTAGTTACTGTTGGAACACGTTGTGAAAAACCTCTTGCAAAAGCGTTACTTTTTTCACTTCTCGTGGATACTTTTTAGAGGCTAACGACAAATTAAATGTGTAGGTTAGCTCCCCAGGTTTAATAAGTCTTAACAAGCCTTGATTTAGCTCTTCTTGAATATGACTTTGTGGCATATAACCAATATAACGGCCAGAGAGGATCATTATTTTACGGGTATCAAATTGGTATGACTTAGCCGCTAGATTTAATTTATTTAATTGTTTTAAACCATCAGAAGAAATGTCTATGCCCGGATGAATGGCTGGGGTATTTGCGAGCGTTTCAGCGGTAATTTCACTATCTAACTGATTAAAAAGTACATGTTCTTTGGCACAACATAAATAAATAGGCTCGTTAAACAGAGGTTGATAAGCAAGGCCTTCTATTTTTTTGTATTGTGGAATTAGACCAATATGTGCTTTATTATTTAAAAGATCTCGCTCGATATTTTGTACCGAATCACTGTCTAAAACGATGTGTAAGTTTGGCGAATGATCGTGTATTAGCTGAATGGTTTTGGCGAGTAATGCTTGGTTGGCGTTGTCGAGTTTATCTGCGCATAAAATAACTAATTCACCACTGAGTTCTTTTCCTAATGTACTCACTAATAAAGAGAAATCATTTAGCGAGTCAAATAACTCAATTACCGCTCGATACACCGATTGTCCGTCTTCGGTTAAGGCAAAACCACCGCGACCACGCAAACATAATTTTAATTTCATGCGGGTTTCTAAGTTCGACATATGCACGCTAATAGTTGAGCGGGTTATGCCTAATGCTGATTCTGCAGCAGCAAATCCTCCATGTTCGACAACAGAAACGAAGATACGTAAAAGCCTTAAATCATATTCTGTAATTGGTTTTGGGATAATGGATACTTTCAAAGTTTTACCTGTTTAAAACTTTAGGTTTAATGTTTGGTATTTAACCTGAAGCAAATTTATTATTCAATAGTTTTCATTGGTAATTGTAAGGAGAATAAAATGCTAGGCATTAAAGATACTCAATTGATTAAAAAATTTTCATATATTAATGGTAGTTGGCATAGCAGCTCATCGTTATTTAAAGTGACAAATCCGGCTAATAACGAAGTGATCACCAAAGTCAGTGACGCGGGTAAAGAAGAAACTGAATTAGCCGTGAAATCAGCCAAAGCCGCGCTTGCTTCGTGGTCGGCAAAATCTGCCAATGATCGGGCAAGCTTATTACGAAAGTGGTTTGATTTAATGATGGCTCACCAAGACGATCTTGGTCGTATTTTAACGTTAGAGCAAGGTAAACCTTTGGCAGAAGCTAAAGGGGAGATAGCTTACGGTGCGGCGTTTATAGAATGGTTTGCCGAAGAAGGTAAACGAGTCTATGGCGATACTATTCCTGCGCCTGCTGGCGATAAACGAATCGTGGTAATAAAGCAACCTGTCGGTGTAGTTGCTTCCATTACCCCGTGGAATTTCCCAAATGCAATGATTGCTCGTAAAGCCGCAGCTGCCTTAGCATCAGGCTGTACTTTTGTGGTTCGCCCTGCCACACAAACGCCACTTTCTGCATTAGCAATGGCTGAGTTAGCCGAACGTGCTGGTATTCCAGCGGGCGTTTTTAATGTGGTAACAGGAACTGATGCTAGAGGTATGGGGGAAGTACTGACTCAACATCCTGATGTTGCAAAATTCACCTTTACTGGCTCAACCGGTGTTGGACGTCAACTGATTGCACAATGTGCGAGTGGTATTAAAAAAGTTTCGATGGAATTAGGTGGCAATGCACCTTTTATTGTTTTTGATGATGCTGATATCGATGCCGCAATCCAAGGCGCAATTGCATCGAAATATCGAAATGCCGGACAAACTTGTGTGTGTACGAACCGCATTTTTGTGCAACAAGGGGTGTTAGCTGAGTTTACTGACAAATATATTGATGCCGTAAACGCGTTAAAGGTTGGTGATGGGCTTGAACAAGGTATTAATATTGGTCCAATGATTTCTGATGCAGCGGTTGCTGATGTTGAAAAACTGGTTCAAGACTCGGTTGCTGCCGGCGCTAAAATTGTCTGTGGTGGAAAGCGAGATGCAACGGGAGAAAACTTCTACCAACCAACGGTAATGAGTGATGTGACCAATGATATGCCCATTGCAAAGAATGAAATATTTGGCCCCGTTTCGCCGATTATTTCTTTTGCCAATGAAGATGAAGTCATCGCTATGGCAAATGATACAGAATATGGCTTAGCGTCCTATTTTTATACTCGAGATATTGGCCGTGTTTGGCGCGTTGCTGAGAAGCTCGATTATGGCATGGTCGGCATTAACGAAGGTGCAATTTCAAATGCTGCAGCGCCATTTGGTGGTGTTAAGCAATCAGGTAATGGTAGAGAAGGTTCTAAATACGGTTTAGACGATTATTTAGAAATAAAATATTTATGCATGGGTGGCTTAAATAGCTGATCAAAAGTCACAAATTAGGAATTAAAGATGTTAAATAAAACGTTACAAGCAAGAAAAGTTAAAGCTATTGCTAGAGGGCAGGGCAATGTTTATCCGGTCTATGTAGATCATGCGGTGAATTCAGAACTCTGGGATGTTGAACAAAATCGATACATAGATTTTGGTACTGGTATCGCGGTATGTAATACCGGGCATAGCCATCCGAAAGTAGTCGCGGCGGTTAAAGCTCAGATTGAAAAATTTAGCCATACCTGTGTGATGGTTAACCCTTATGAAGTGGCAGTAGAGTTGGCGGAAAAGCTCATTGATATTGCTCCTGGGGAAAGTGACAAAAAAGCTATTTTTGTTTCTACAGGCGCAGAAGCCGTTGAAAATTGTGTGAAAATTGCTCGTGCTCATACGAAAAGACGAGGAGTCATTGCCTTTAACGGAGGGTTTCATGGCCGGACTAATTTAGCGATGGCATTAACAGGAAAGATCACGCCTTATAAAAATTTATTTGGCCCGTTTCCTGGTGATATTTTTCATGCTCCTTTTCCTATTGAATGTCACAATATTAGTGTTGAGCAATCGTTAAAGGCATTAGAAAATTTGTTTAAAGTTGATATTGCCCCAAGCGATGTTGCAGCCATTATTGTTGAGCCTGTGCAAGGTGAAGG
Organism: Thalassotalea sp. SU-HH00458; assembly: GCF_040362795.1. Taxonomy (NCBI): domain Bacteria; kingdom Pseudomonadati; phylum Pseudomonadota; class Gammaproteobacteria; order Alteromonadales; family Colwelliaceae; genus Thalassotalea; species Thalassotalea sp. SU-HH00458. Next base: position 487,268 of record NZ_BAABWW010000001.1, on the reverse strand, counting down.
TGGCTTTTATGCTGCTCCGGCTGAATTTTTACAAGCATTGCGTCAGCTTTGTGATGAGCATGGCATTATGTTGATAGCGGATGAAATTCAAACTGGTTTTGGTCGGACGGGTAAAATGTTTAGCTTTGAACATGCTGGCGTTGAAGCTGATTTAATGACTATGGCGAAAGGCATCGCGGGTGGTTTTCCTATTGCTGCTGTTGTTGGTAAAAGCGAAATTATGGATGCACCTTTGCCTGGTGGTTTAGGTGGTACTTATGGTGGTTCACCGGTAGCGTGTGCAGCAGCATTAGCGGTGTTAGATGTTATTGAAAGTGAAAATTTGATCAAGCGTTCAAATCAAATTGGTGATCTTTTTAATCAACGCTTAACGCAATTAAAAACTGCTTATCCTGAGTTAATATTAGAGGTCAGAAATCAAGGGGCGATGATCGCCTTAGAATTAATTGAGAACGGTGATGCTGAACAAGCAAATACCGCGTTAACTCAAGCTATTATTGCTAATGCAGCTGAGCATGGTTTGATTTTATTAGCGTGTGGTTTTTATGGTAATGTCATTCGGTTCTTACCAGCATTAACTATTTCTGATGAACTTATTCATGAAGGACTTGATAGTTTTGAGAAACTGTTCGCAAGTGTTGTTTAAGAGTAAGTCTCTTAATTCAGTTCATTTAACTGGATAGCTTGCTGTATTGATGAAGCATATTAAGAGGTGACTGCTAATTTGGGCAGTCACGTCTTTCACAATGAATATGAGCTACTTTACATAACTTAGCGATTTATTTTACTCTTCCACGACTACCTCGTTGCTCATTTTTTGCCATTTTGAGTAATAGCGCTTTTTCCATATCTATGCCTTGCCAATGAGCTAAATCAAGCACTCTAAGTACGATATCGGCTAATTCTTCAGAAAAATTTTCACTAGGTTTTTCGTGGCGACATTCGTTAATTGCTTCACCTACTTCAGAAGCTACAAGGGCAAGTGCTTCAAGCGTTGTTTTATTGTGCCAGCCCATTTTTTCTACCCATAAATAGTTTTGCTCGGCTATTTCATTAATCGTCATATTTAATCGCTCATCTTTTTTTGGAATACAGTAACACAATAGCCCTTCTTGGCGAGTGTTAATCAAACTTCTCTAACGGCTCTGGTCAACATGCTTAAATGTGAAAGTTACCGTTAATAATTTGTTGATTATTCACACTAAAGTTTGAAATTTGTGATCTATTAAATGGATGTTTTAACTTAGCATTAAAAACACTAAATATCACCATTGCAAATGATAACGATTTTAATTAGTATTGCGTTTTTTATTTTCTCACATATTTTTCGGAGTACTAATGTTTAAAACTAAGTTGAGCGCACTTACCCTGTTACTTGCTCAAAGCACATCATTTACAACTGTTGCAAATGATGAAATGTCATCGTTCGACGACGTTGAACGTATTGTTGTTACAGGTAGTCGTATCGTTGAAAGTATTGATGAAGTACCCTCTTCAATTACGGTTATCAGTCGCCAACAAATTGAACAGCACTTGAAAGTGTCGTCAGAGTTACAAACATTATTATCTACGTTAGTGCCAGGCTTAGCGCCTAGTACTGGAACATCAAGTAATTCGGGGCAAACATTGCGTGGACGTTCACCGTTAGTAATGATTGATGGCGTACCGCAATCAACACCGTTACGTAATGGCGCGTTAGGCATTAGAACCATAGATCCTAATTCACTTGAGCGTATTGAAGTCATTAAAGGCGCAACTTCTATTTACGGAAATGGTGCAGCGGGTGGCATCATTAATTACATAACAAAACGTGCTGATGGTGACTCGGCCTTTCAAGGTAAAGTTGGTTTATCGAGCCGTTTTAGTGCCGTAAAATTAGAAGATAGTACGGGACAACGTATTGAAGCCGCAATAAATGGTCAGTTAGATAAGTTTAGTTATGTTGTCACCGGAAGTTATGAAGAAAATGGCGTGCAGCGTGATGCTGAAGGGGATGTGTTGGGTTTGAAATATGGTCTATCAGACGCCACAATGCAGAACTACTTTACTAAATTAGCCTATCAAATTGATGAAGATAAGTCGGTACAGTTTGTGTATAACTATTATGAATCAGAACAAAAGAGTGATTTGATAGATGTGGTTGGAAGTGTCAATACAGGAGTTAAAACTTACGCCATAACAGCGCCTGAAGGCACCCATGTTTTAGGTAAACCACAAGGTCCGAACAATAGTAATGCAATGTTTAAGTATACCGACGAAGCATTGTTTTCAAATACTCAACTAGTGATTGATGCTTATGCACAAGCCGTTGAAAATATCTTTTTTTACTCACCGACATTAGCAAACCAGAGTGAAGGTTATTCAGGTGGTCAATCGGTGATCAAGTCTGATAAAAAAGGCTTGCGAGTTACCTTAAATAGCCAGTTTGAATGGGATAATGTAGAAGCGACATTGATTTACGGGGTAGACGCGTTAAATGATAATACTTCACAACCGCTTGTTGATGGTCGCCTTTGGGTGCCTGAAATGGATATGGAAAACCTCGCAGGCTTTGTACAAAGTAAATGGGTCATTAATGATGATCTTATTATAAAAGCAGGTGTTAGACGTGAAGAAATTGACCTAGGCGTGGCGGATTATAGCACGTTAAAGCTTTGTAAAACGCCGACATTATGTTCAGTTCCTGTGGATGTCACGGGTGATACCCTAAATTATCGAGCTACTACGTATAATTTTGCTATTCGATACAATTTTAATGAATATTTTCAGCCCTTTGCTAGTTATTCGCAAGGCGCAGACATCTCAGATATTGGTCGTTTATTACGGACAGCAACCGTAACCGATATCGCCGATATTCAAACAGAAGCGTCAATTATTGATAACTATGAGTTCGGTTTTAATTCAAATTTTGAACAACTCAGGTTTGAATTTTCGGCTTATCGCAGCACATCTGAACTTGGTACAACGAATAGCTACGATCCAACGACCGGTGTTTATATGCCTGTTCGAGCTCCACAAGAAATTTATGGTTATGAAGCTTTAGCCGTTTATAACGTGAACGAGGCATTAGACTTTAGTGCTTCTTATTCTTGGGTTGAAGGTAAAGACAAAGCAAATGATGCTTATTTAGGTATTAAGCAAATTAGTCCACCAAAAGCTGTATTAAATCTTAATTGGCGACCTCTCGATAACGCTACTGTTGCGCTTACTTATTTATATGTCGGTGAACGGAATAAGTTTACCCCTGAAAATGGAAGTTATGTGGGAGATCTCGGCAATATTGATGCTTACAATATTATGAATTTAAGTGGCAAGTATGCCTTTAGCAATGACTGGTCGGCATTTTTTGGGATTGAAAACTTATTCAATAAAGATTATTACCCAGCAAAATCACAAGGTTATACCTACAGTGGCTACAATGTTAAAGGAATAGGCACTACAGCGAATGTTGGTGTTAATTATCATTTCTAGAATATTTAAACACTAACGCATAAATCTTCAGTATTGAAAGCAAAGCAACCTAACCCTTGCTTTGCTTTTTGTCGGTTGGTTTTTCAATCATTGTACGGACATGAAGTCCATTTTGTCAGTTAAAAGGAAAGTGTCTTGAAAGTTTGGTTTCGCCGAATACATTTAGTCTTAGCATTATTAAGCGGATTGTTTCTCGTGAGTTTAAGTATCTCGGGCGGGTTATTACTGTATGCCAAAGATATTCAAGCATGGATCAATCCACAATACTGGTTAGTAGAAGATAAGCCAAACCCGCTCAATAAAGCTTATCTACCGTTAAGTGAACTCGTTGAGCGTATTGAAAACAAAACTCAACAGAAAGTGATTATTATTGAACAAGCAAGCCAGATTAATCATAGTTGGCAAGCGCGTTTAGCGAATAAAAAGTATCTTAATATTAATCCTTATACAGGGGAGATATTATTAGAACATCGTTTCTACGATACCTTTTATGGCTTTGTGATGTCTTGGCATCGCTGGTTGTTGTACACCGATGAGCAAGGGAAAACACCAATGAAGGTGTGGATGTCGATTGCAAGCTTAATATTAATTATTGAGATAGTTTTTGGTGTTTATCTATGGTTAAAACCAAAACATCGACTTAAACGTTTAAAGGTAAGGTGGCGGGCGAAAAATAGGGTATTACTTCATCAATTACACGGTACTTTAGGTGTGTTATTCGCTTTACCATTAATTTTAATCGCCTTTACGGGTATGACTTTTCAATGGCAAGCGCAAACTAAAGCGATAGTTCAATGGTTAACTTTAGGTCAAGTAGAGCAACATACATTTAAGGGTAAAGTGAGCGATTCAAAAAATAATTATCAGTTAGATAAAGCCTATATGAATGCAAAATCTGCTTTAGCTGATGGCAGTGTTTATCGTATCTATTTGCCAAAAACAGATCAACAGCCACTTGCTTTGCGCATGAAAATGCCGCAAGAGAGCCATGGTTATAGTTGGAGTTGGGCAAATCCTTATTCAGGTGAGGTATTATCTACTTTTAATGCGGGCGCAGCATCTTGGACAACTCAAGTGTGGAATTTTAGATATAAATTTCATATTGGCGAATTCATTGGTTGGCCAGTAAAAGTATTGTGGTTATTAATCAGTGCATTACCTGTATTTTTTGTTTTTACTGGCACTTATTTATGGTTAAAGCGTGTCAAAATAAGGCAACATCAGCAAGTAAGGGAAGATTTAAAACGAGCTAAGCGGTAAATGCAGTAATGGTTTCGCTCAGCATTGGGTACAAAGATGTTAATAATATTATCGCCATTATGCGGTTAAATCGTTTAACGTAAACTTCATGCGTTAAAATATTTTGCAGCCATTTGCCAACCATTAACCATGCGAATGAACACGGAAGTCCAAATACAAAATAAAAGCCTGAAATAATAAGTACTTGTTCGATAACATTATTATTAGGTGTAGAAAAAGCGATTATCGCACTGACACACATAACCCAGGCTTTAGGGTTAACCCATTGAAATGCAGCTGCTTGCAAAAAACTAAAAGGTTTTTTATTGCTATTTAATTCATTATTAACTGGCATAGTGGCAATTTTAAATGCTAAATATAGCAAGTAACTTATACCGAGTATTTGTATCAGTTGATGTAACAAAGGCCATTGCTGAAATAACGACATAATGCCTAAACCGACACAAATTATCATCACTAAAAAGCCAGTGTTTACGCCAAAAACATGAGGTAAACTATCACGGATACCATGATTAACCCCTGAGGTTAAAATCATAATGTTGTTTGGGCCGGGTGTACCTGAAGTAGAAAAAACAAATAAAATCAGCGCAATAAATTCCATGTGCTTTGCTTGTTTACGGACGTTAGGTGACATTAAGTCGATGAGACATAGTCTATTAAGTTTATTTGCTTTAAAACATAAACAATATTTTAAAAATAAAACCTATACAGTTTTCTTTTGACAGTTAAAGGGCCTTTAAAGCTAGGCTTAGGGGAGGAAAACTAGTTAAGTGATAAGAAAATAAAACGCCCTAAATAATCGCGTTAGCTTATTAAGGGCGTTACTGGTAATCAGATAGTTATATACAAGCTAGATATTATTGGCAATGTGCTGATGAAATCTTACTTTTAACTCTTCTTTATCGTTAATGTATTCAAGTTTTTCGGCCATCGAACGTAAGGCACTTTCAACTTGAGATAAAAACTTGCCGTGGCCATGACTAGTGATGTTTTTATTTGAAGCGATAAAAATTAATTGTGCGGAATCAACCAGTTTATCGGCTGACCATTTACAAGTGTAACCCCCTGAAGTGTTCTCAGGATTGTAGCCTAGTTTTTGTAATTCACCATTGGTAACAACGATTTCGTCTTCGCTGGTTCTAACAAAAGGCACTAGACCATTGGCGATAACCGCGCCATTGTTTAAGTTATGTTGTTTTGCCGCATGAATTACTGCATCCGCGATAAAATTATAAAGTGCGTTATAAGGTTCTGAAGCTGTTTCGTCTATTTCAACCAGTTGCTTGATGCGTTTACTGATTGGCAACTCAACCGTGACATAGCTTAAGCTATCTGACTCTGGTGCAACATCAACGTTAGAGGCTTTATAACGCACGGCTATGGGTCTGAGTTTATGGGTTTGTGTCCCAGTAATACCTTTTTCTTTAGCGAATAAATCGTAAGTTAAGTGTTGGTGATCACATAATCGGACGCTGCCCTTGGCTAAACCTGTTTGCTCGATAAACTGTTTGACAGCTTGATTTACTTTTTCATGAAGTAAAGGAGCGTCAGCGCGAATATCATTGCTGTTGGTTAAAAATACTAGGTTGATTTTGCGTGCTTTTTTGCTGCCATCAAAATAAGCATTCTGGCTATAGTGATAAACGGGATTATAAAGAAATACAATTTGTTGCTCGGTTTGTGCAGTTAGTTTTTCAGGCGAATAACGCACGCGAGTGAATTTGTCATTGCCGACAAAGTGACAACTTTCAATATTTAAATCATGGCAAATTTTGAAAAACAACTCAGATAGTTTTTGATAAAAATCTTGATAAGGCTGCTCGGCATTCTCATCAATGTTTCCTGACACTTTTTTAATTAAGTCATCGGTGAGGGTAAATTTTGCCAATAAATATTGGTTTTCTCGCACTGAAGCGGGAATATAAACTTTATGCTGCGAACTTCTAATACGTGATATTGACATTATTCTTCCTGTTTGATTAATTTAAATATTACGGGTCAATTCTATGCTATTTTAAATTTAGGAAAAGTGATATTAATCAATATAATATTCGTTTAAAGACTATAGATAATGTGATTTAGCCTTTAAACGTGATAATTTCATTATTAAAGAATAATTTAGCAAAGCTACTTACCGTTTTTTTATTGAGCTGTAAGCGGGCACTCACTTCTTTTATAAGTAATATTAAAAAGTCTACTAGGGAAATAATATGAAAAAGTTTACCAAAAGTTTACTCATTACATCACTGGCACTTTTGTGCGTGCAAGTTCAAGCGAGTGATATAAAGTCAGAGATAGCAAAGGACTATAAAGAGCATTTAGCTCCGTTATGGGATCACTTTCACCGTAACCCTGAATTATCATTAATGGAATTTAAAACTGCAAAACGTTTAGCGAAAGAAATAAGAGCGGTAGGCTTTGACGTTACTGAGAATGTTGGTGGCACCGGGATTGTGGCTATCATGAAAAACGGTAGCGGTCCTACAGTAATGATGCGCGCCGATATGGATGGTTTACCTGTTACTGAGCAGTCGGGATTGAAAAACGCTTCAAAAGTGGTGATGAAAGATTGGAATGGCGAAGAAGTTGGGGTTATGCATGCTTGTGGCCATGATGTTCATATCACGAGCTTAGTCGGGACGGCTCGCTATATGGCTTCAATTAAAGATCAATGGTCAGGCACGTTAATGTTGATCGGACAACCTGCTGAAGAGCGTGGCCCAGGCGCATCCGCGATGATGGATGATAATTTATGGCAGCGCTTCCCTAAACCCGATTTTGCTTTTGCATTTCATGTAAGTTCGGGCGACGTAGCGGGTACAGTGACTGTTGATGAAGGCTCACCTTATGCCGGCGCAGACACAGTAGATATAATTGTTCATGGTATTGGCTCGCACGGAGCATATCCGCACCAAGGTAAAGACCCTATTATGATCGGTAGCCAAATAGTCACTAATTTACAAACAATTGTCAGTCGTGAATTAGCGCCAAGAGATGCAGGAGTTATCACTGTTGGAGCGTTTCATTCAGGTACTAAACACAACATTATTTCTGACAAAGCCCACTTACAATTAACAGTACGTAGTTTAAATGCTCGAGTACGAGATCAATTGCTTGCTGCGATAGAACGTGTTGCTATCGGTACGGCTAAAACGGCAGGTATGCCAGACGATAAATTACCTGAGGTAACTGTCAGTGAATTTTCTTTCCCACCAACACAAAATGATAAAGCGCTCGCACAACGAGTAAAACAAACCTTAGTAAATAAAATGGGGGCGGATGCTGTAACGCCACCAAATAATTCTGGTATGGGGGCTGAAGATTTTGGCTTTTTTACCACTGAACCGTATATTCCAAGCGTATATTTTTCGGTAGGTGGTACGCCAAAAGCTGATTTTGAACGTGCTAAAGCAGGTGGCCCTGCTGTTGCAAGTCATCATAGCCCGTTATTTAAAATTAGCCCGGAGCCTGCGGTAAAATCTGGTGTTGAAGCTACCGTTCACATATTGTTAGATATTATGAAAAAATAGCTAACTCGAAACATTGAGTTATCAGCTTTAAAGAAGAAGTAAAATTACCGTTTTACTTCTTCTTTTTATATCCTCTTCTATTTCTGGCAATTACGGCTCTGAAAATTATGTCTGGTCGTCTTCTTTTTTCTCTTCTCTGAACGACTCCGCTTGGAGATGATGTTTATTTAACAATTTATAAAACTCTGTTCGATTTCTTTGCGCAATACGCGCCGCTTGTGACACATTGCCGGCGGTAATATCTAAAAGTTTGGCAAGGTAATCACGCTCGAAATGATCGCGCGCTTCTTGAAAGGACGGTAATTGCGAGGTTTTATCCCGTAAGGCATTGCGAATAAGTGCTTCACTTATCAGGGGCTCTGAAGACAGCGCAACACTTTGCTCAATCACGTTTTCTAATTGGCGAATATTGCCGGGCCATGGCGCGCTAATTAATAACTCCATGGCTTCTTTAGAAAAACCATTAATTAAATGTGCACTTTTGTCTTTACATTTTGACAGAAAGTGTTGGGCTAATAAGGGAATATCTTCTCTTCTGTCTGAAAGTGGGGGTAACTCAAGCTCAACAACATTTAAACGATAATATAAATCTTCCCTAAACGACTTGTTAATAATCGCTTTTTGTAAATTTTGATGGGTAGCAGCAATGATTCGAACATCGACTTTTACGGCAACTGTACTACCTAATGGGCGAACTTCTTTCTCTTGTAACGCACGTAACAGTTTTACCTGAAAATTCATCGGCATATCACCGATTTCATCGAGGAATAAAGTGCCTCCATTTGCCGCCTCAAATAAACCGACATGATTTTTTTCTGCTCCGGTAAAGGCACCTTTGCGATGGCCAAATAATTCAGACTCTAACAATTGTTCGGGAATAGCAGCACAGTTAATCGCAATAAAAGGTTTTTTATGTCGATTACTCGCCAAATGGATAGCTTTGGCTAATAACTCTTTACCTGTGCCACTTTCACTTTGAATTAATAGGCTAAAGTCGCTTTTAGCTACTTGTTTCGCTTGTTGTAACAAGGTTGACATTACCGCACTACGGCTAATTATTTTTTCTCGCCATAAAGTTTCGTCAGCTTGCTGCTGGCCTATTTCATTTTGTGGCTGTAATCGAATGGCTTGCTCTACGGTATCGAGTAATTCTTGGCTTTGAAAAGGCTTAGTTAAAAAGCTAAAAACGCCTTGTTTAGTGGCATTTATCGCATCAGGTATCGTGCCATGTGCGGTCATAATAATAACAGGAAGATTCGGTTGTTGTTGACGTATTTTTTCAAACAGTGCCATACCATCCATGCCATCCATTTTTAAGTCACTGATCACCAACTGGGGTTGAGAACTTTTTAATAACCCTAACGCTTCTTTGGCATTTTTAGCTGGTAGCACATCATAACCCGCGGCTGAAAGACGAATACCGAGTAATCGCAATAAACTCGGATCATCATCAACGATGAGTATGGTTTCTTTTAGTTCAGCAGAATGTTCAGGGGTTATCATGATGACGGCTCTTGGTTGTTGATATCAATTTCAATTTTTTTAAGTTGATTGATTTGTTGTTTAAGTTTTTGAATTTGTGACATTAACGACGACCGTTCAGCTGCTTTGCTTTGCAATAAACTTTGGTTTTCTTGAGATAACTGCTCGGTTAAAATTAACTTGTTCAGGGTTAATATTTGTTGGTTAAGTTGATCTTTCATCATACTAATAAAACCAAAATCTGCCGCTGACATTTGTACCGCTTGCTCAGGGGGGATTGTCAGTTTATTTAATGTGGTTTTTGCTGTATATGGATTATATATTGGCGAGTTGGGCAGCGCGTACAATAGGGCTAAGTTAACTTCAGCTTTAAAATACCCATCCGTAATATTTTGTTTTTGTTTGTCTGTTTCTTTGAGTAACTCTTGATTCGATAAGCTTTTTAACCACAAATAATAGTGACTATATTGTGAGTCATCGTTACTTTTTTCGGTGAGCTGACAGCCAGTCAAATGAATAAAGAATAATAATAGCAACGGCGTCATTTTTAAGCGTGAAAAGCGAATTTTTTTCATTAAATCAATCATCATTTTTATTTGCCTTGAACATGATATGGAAAGCGTAAGGTTACCATTAACCCATGCTTTGGAGCGGGAAAAGAGGTTAATTTAATATCGCCATTTAGGCGCATTAATAATTCTTTGACAATGGTTAAACCTAGGCCACTACTTTTTATATTACTATCATTAGGAGGAGGACCTTGATAAAAGGCGTCGAACACTTGTTGTTGAGCACTGCTCGGGATTCCAGGGCCTTGATCGATAATCTTCAATATTATTTCATGACTTTCTAGGTATGACTGAATTGTGATTTTTCCACCTTGAGGTGAGTATTTTATCGCATTTGAGAGAATGTTATCTAATATGACAGACAGTTGTTTCGCATTCGTTTGAACTATCAATGGGGTTAAATCAGAGTCGACAGTGACTTGCTTACTTTGAATGTCTAATTTTCTGTCGTTGATACTTTGTTCAATAATAGATGTTAATTGAGACTTTTCAGCATCTTGCAAACTTGTTGAGTCAAGTACGATATTAAAATCTAATAAATCTTCAATTAAGTTTTGTAAACGAGACACGCTCACTTTAAGAATATTAGTGATTTCTTGTTGGTCGTCGTTTAATGGGCCCACGCTATTATCATACAATAACTCAGTACCTTCACGAATTGCCGCTAACGGGGTTTTCAATTCGTGAGAAATATGGCGAATGAAACTTGATTTTTGTAATTCTAAGGCATGTAACCTTGCTCGCATTAACTCTAACGCGTCGGCTATTTCTTTAATTTCTTTCGAACCCGAAAAAGTGATTTTTTGTTGAAAATGACCTTGTTCTAACCGATAAATTTTAGCTGATAATTGTCTTAAAGGACGAATGATCAATAGAATAAACACCCCTGCAATCACAATTGTCAGCGGAATACTTAACAAACTGTTCAACATGGTTGTTCTTAAGCTATCCGCGGAAATTTTCATCTGTTGGGCGTGTGAACTAATTAACTCATTACTGCGAAAATTTATCATTTGACTGACCGATGACAATGCTTTGAATTCTTCTTGGAGTAACTCTAACGATTTTTTACTGACATTGATTGAATTTGGTTGATGTAGATTTAATTGTTCTATTTCTGTGAATAGTTGCTGGCTTAATTGATTGAGTGGCTCGTCTTGATAGATCACCATTTCTGTTGTGATCATTTGCGTTAATTTATCTTTTTGTTGAATAAATTGTTCGTATAACCCTTGTTCTTCTAACACCACATATTGACTTGCAAAACGTTGCAATTTATTCATTTCAATGCTGAGTTGTCGGTTTATTTTAACTAACTCAGCAACATTGATAATCGCAGAACTACCTTGTTGTGAAAGTTTATTGACTTGATTTGCGCCATATAGCAAGGCAAATGTTAGCGGGATAGCAACTAAACTAAAACCGATAAGGGTAAGTGACTTTATTGACCATTGGCGGATACCAGAAAAATTTAAAACAGTTTCTATCCGCCATTTTTTTATCGGCTTTTTCAATCGGCAACCTTAATGAATATATTTTATGAGTAAAATGATGTCGTTGTATTTTTACGGTATTTCAGCAAAAAAACAACACTGTCTCTAATTGGTGACAGTGTTGTTTTGTGGTTGTTTATCGACCTTACTTATTGATAAATATAGTAAATTTTTATTCTTTAACTCAGTAGTTAGGGGGGAATAATTATAAATTTATTTAACTGTCTCTTATTAGCGACAATAACTGACAATGATTTTTATTTAATTTCTTTATTATCAATTACTTAAATACTTGGTACGTCGTGTGCAATGTCTGTTTGTATGTCTCATGTTAGAGACTGACGTTGATAACAAAAAGAAAGGATAAAATAATGAATACAATTAGTTTAAAAAAAGTAACTGCAGTAGTTTTAACTTGTGCCATCGGTTCTTATGTAGCACATGCTAACGAAGGTGATGCAAAACTAGCGGTTAATAATGACATGAAAGCAGCAGTGAAAACCAGCGAAGTTAAAGTGATTTCTGAAACTAAAGCACCAAGTAAGTTTGCAAGCTTGGTTGAAAAATTTGACGTAAATAAAGATGGTTTATTAAGTAAAGCCGAAATTCAATCAAGCAAAAGTGAGAAATTAGTCGCTCTATTTGCCAAAATGGATCTCAATACCGATTCAGGTATTAGTGAAGCGGAATTTAACCAATATATAGCACAAGTGAAGTAATTTTTTTGATAAAAGACATCAAGTAAGTTTTGCTTATTCCCCCATTTAAGCCGGCTGTTTCTCCCAACCTCAGTCGGCTCTTTTTTTAAGGTAAGACGAATGAATGACATGCAACGTTATATAAAAATGGACGATTGGTTTTTTGAAATTAAAACCGTAAGAGCACTGAGAACAAAAAACTATGGTGATAAATATAGTGCTATCGCCAATATTAATTGTAACGGAGATGCTATATATATTGATGGATTAATGACAGCAGATGATAACCCGTATACTTTTCAAGATCTTCAAACATTTAAGCAGTTTTGCCGCAAAATGGGCGCTAAAACTGCACATTTTGATCGCTTTAAAAACGATCAATTAAGATCACAAAGTGTGATTATCCAACCAGAAAAACCTCAGTCGATATTAAAGTTAGTGAAATAACTTGGTAAACTTTCACTAAACTTTTTAGTGTATTTATTTACTATGTCAATATCACATACTCGCTTAGACCGTTTTATTGGTGAGCATTTGCACATTAGTCGTCGTGACGTGCGATTAATGTTAGCGCAAAAGCGAATTTCAGTTGATGGACAGGCGATTAATGAAATTGGCTATATTATTAATAAATTTTCTCATGTTCAGTTAGACGGCGAAACACTGCAAAATAATCAAGCTTTTTACTTAATGCTACATAAACCTGTTGGTGTGGTGTGCGCCACGGTTGACGAACAGCATCGAACAGTGATTGATTTAATCAATCATCCGGCTAAAAATGAACTACATATTGTCGGTCGTTTAGATCTTAATACCTCAGGACTCGTATTACTCACCAATGATAGTCGTTGGTCGGAGCGATTAATGTCTCCTGAGCATAAAGTGGCAAAAAAATATCTGGTAACCGTTGAACATGCCATTAACAAAGAGCAAGAACAATCATATATCGATGCTTTCGTTAAAGGGATGTATTTTCAGTATGAAGATATTACCACTCTGCCCGCTTTTTTAACGGTTATTGATGAACATCAGTTAGAAGTTCAGTTATATGAAGGTAAGTATCATCAAATTAAACGGATGTTTGGCCGTTTCCGAAACCCCGTTATTGCATTGCATCGCAGGTCGGTGGGCTCACTCGAGTTAGATGCGAAGCTCATGCCAGGGGAAAGTCGCCCGTTAACTCGCGACGAAGTGAATAATATATTTAGCAAAGCGTAAACGGATACCGCTGACGCTTCATGGTTATTTGCGACTATTTTTTCTAAAATCAGACGGTAATTCACCAAAGAACAATCTAAATTGTTTACTGAAATAACTGTGATCAGTAAAACCAGTTTCATCACCAACTTGAGAAATAGGCGTATTAGTTTCTACTAATAAGCGACGGGCATTTTCTAAACGTACTTCATTAATAAACTGCTTGGGCGTTTTTGCCAAATACTTCTTAAAGCGACGCTCTAATGCACTGACTGATAAATGGGCAACTTCTGCTAATTCATTGATGGTGAAGTGTTGCTGATAATGACAGCGAATATAGTCCACAGGTACTTTCACCGCATCAACCCCAGACAGCGCGATGGTTTGTTTTTGTAAATGTCGAGTAATACCATAAGAGCCGATTATTTCTCCTTGGCGATTAGTAATAGGTCTTTTGGAAGTTGCATACCATGCGGCGTCACCGGTTTCTGTCATATTCATTTCAAGTCGTTCGGTGACACTCTGCCCAGCTAAAATTTTATTGTCATCACGAATAAACTGTTTCGCTAAGTGAGGTGGAGAAAAATCAAAGTCAGTTTTTCCGACGATTTTGGGTAAACCTTTCACACCTTTGTGATCGATAAAAGCTTGGTTTGCATGAATAAAGTTATGGTTTTTATCCTTTATCCAAAATAGTACACCAGGCAATAAATCAAACATAGTGATCAATTGTTCACCCCCCATTTGGGCAATAAAACGTGAGACATTGTGCTCAGTCATCGACTTATAATCCTGTAAAGAAAAAACGCTATTAAAATTTAAACGCCGAATTTATTGCATTTAAAACCGATTTATTAATAACACATTTTTCCGGCAAGCTCCTATAGTAAATAGCAAGTATTTGAACATTGATTTGGATTTATCAGAGTGAAAAAAATTCGTATGGGCATGGTTGGCGGTGGTGAAGGGGCCTTTATTGGCGCGATTCATCGTATCGCAGCTGCAATTGATGGCGAGATTGAATTGGTTTGTGGGGCGTTTAGTTCAACGAAAGAAAAAAGTCTTTCATCCGGTTTAGGCTTGTATCTTGATAAATCAAGGTGCTATGAAAGTTATCAAGAAATGTTTAAGCAAGAGGCCATGCTACCAGCAAATGAGCGGATGGATTTTGTTGCCATAGTCACGCCCAATCATTTACATTTTCCGGTAGCTAAACTTGCGATGGAATATGGCTTTCACGTCATGTCAGATAAACCAGCTACCTTAAGTTTAGCGCAAGCTTACCAATTAAAAGCGGTAATTGAACAACATGCCATGCTTTACGGTTTAACTCACACCTATACGGGTTACCCCTTAATAAAACAAGCTAAACACTTAATTGAGCAGGGCGAGCTAGGTAATATAGTCAAGGTCGTTGTTGAGTATAGTCAAGGCTGGCTTGCCTCGAAATCTGATGAAAGTAGTAAACAAGCGAGTTGGCGATTAGATCCTGAAAAATCAGGCGTCAGTTGTTGTATGGGGGATATTGGCGTACATGCGGCAAACCTAGCTGAGTATGTTTCTGGATTAACCATCGATAATATTTGTGCTGATATAACCTCCACTATTGCCGGTAGAACGTTAGATGATGATGGCACTGTGATGTTAAAATTTTCGAATGGCGCGAAAGGTGTTTTACTTGCCAGTCAAATATCAATAGGTGATGAAAATAACTTAACCCTGCGTATCTACGGCGATAAAAAAAGTATTGAGTGGTCACATTTAACGCCGAACACTTTATTGCTGAAATCTAATTATGAGCCTACTCAGCAAATAAGAGCGGGTGTTGGAACAATGTGTAATGCTGCGCAAAGTGCAATGAGAACGCCAGCCGGTCATCCTGAAGGTTATTTAGAAGCTTTCGCTAATCTTTATCTTAATTTTGCTAAGCAAATTCGTGCATTCCAAGCGAATGAAGCATGCGACAACCAAACCTTTGATGTACCCGGTATTGATGAAGCAATACGCGGCATGGCATTTATTGAAGGTGTCATAACCGCGAGCCAATCTGAACTTAAATGGCAGCCTCTATTATCTAACTCCGTTGAAAAAGGAAGCGAGTAAAATGGCTAAAAACACCTCCAATTCGCATTCAGTTACGTCTAAGGGCACAACGCAAGCCGGGCAATCTCATGGCTCACAAATTAAAGGACCCGGCATTTTTCTTGCCCAATTTTGCCAAGATAAGCCGCCTTTTAATAATTTAAAAGCTCTATGTGCTTGGGTTGCTAGTTTAGGGTACAAAGCCGTACAAATACCTACCTGGGATAAACGATTATTTGATTTATCACTGGCTCATGAAAGTAAAGGGTACTGTGATGAAATACAATGTATTGTAAGTGAAGCTGGCTTAAGTATTAGTGAATTGTCCACGCATTTACAAGGGCAGCTTGTGGCGGTTCATCCGGCATATGATAAGCAGTTTGATGGTTTTGCTGTGGATGAAGTAAAAAACAATCCACAAGCTAGAACTCAATGGGCAATCGAACAAGTAGGTATGGCGGCAAAAGTAAGTGCTAACTTTGGCTTGACTGCGCATGCCTCATTTTCCGGTGCTTTGTTGTGGCAAACTGTCTATCCTTGGCCGCAACGTCCTGCGGGTTTAGTTGAAGATGGCTTTAAAGCATTAGCTAAGCGATGGTTACCCATCCTCAATAAGTTTGATGAAGCTGGTGTAGATATTTGTTATGAATTACACCCAGGTGAAGACTTGCACGATGGTGTAACTTTTGAACGCTTTCTTGAAGCAACTGGTAACCACCAGCGTGTCAATATACTTTACGATCCAAGTCATTTTATCTTACAACAGCTTGATTATTTGGCATTTATTGATATTTATCATGAGCGCATTAAAGCATTTCATGTCAAAGATGCTGAATTTAGACCAAACGGTAGAAGTGGTGTTTACGGGGGCTACCAAGATTGGCAAAACCGTCCAGGGCGTTTTCGCTCATTAGGTGATGGTCAAATCGATTTTAAACAAATATTTAGCAAGTTAACACAATACGGTTATCAAGGTTGGGCGGTATTAGAGTGGGAATGTTGCTTAAAACATCCTGAAGATGGTGCTAAAGAAGGCGCACCATTTATTGAAAAGCACTTAATTAGAACACCTGAACATGCTTTTGATGATTTTGCATCTAGTGGGGAAGATGCGTCGTTAAATCGTCAAATTCTGGGGTTGTAGGTCTGAATGAGTCAAAGATGAATTAAAATAGGAATGAAAAAATGTCAGAACACATAAATAAAAATAAGCTTTTTATTGCGAGTTGTTTAGCGCTCACAGTAACAGCAATGACTTTTGCTATTCGTGCGGGAATATTAGGTCAACTTAGTCAAGATTATGCCTTAACAGATACTCAGTTAGGTTGGATAAATGCAATGGCCTTTTTAGGGTTTCCTATTGCTACTATGCTTGGCGGCTTGTTGTATAACTTATTTGGCGCTAAAAAATTAGTAACTATCGCCTTTGTTGGCCATATCGTTGGCTTGATATTAACCATCAGCGCAGACGGGTTTTGGTCGCTATTAATTTCAAGCTTTTGTATTGGTTTTGCCAATGGTGCAGTTGAAGCAGGTTGTAATCCATTAATTGCCGATATGTACCATAAAAACAAAACGACTATGCTTAATCGATTCCATGTTTGGTTTCCTGGCGGCATCGTTGTTGGGGCATTAATATCGAAAATGATGACAGATATGAGTTTTGGCTGGCAAGCGCAAATTGCCGTGATGTTAGTACCGACAGTTATTTATGGTTATCTTATTCTTTCTCAAAAATTTCCAGAATCAGACAATATAGAAACCTCTACCCGTAAAAATATAAAAGCACTTTTTTCACCTCTTTTTATCTTCATGGCCATTTGTATGACACTTACCACAACAAGTGAATTAGGCACGCAACAATGGATAGAGCGAATTCTAGGTTCATCTGGTGCTTCACCAATGTTGATTATGGCGATGATCACAGGTGTAATGGCTGTCGGGCGCTACTTTGCTGGTCCTATTGTTCACAAGTTTAACCCTGCTGGTGTTTTGCTTTATTCCGCGGTAGTGACCACCATAGGTATCTATTCAATGAGTGTTGCAACTGGGAATATGGTGTATGTTTCCGCGCTTTTATTTGCCTTAGGTGTGACTTATTTTTGGCCGACAATGGTGGGATTTGTCGCGGAAAATATTCCTGATTCAGGCGCTTTAGGTATGTCTTTATTAGGCGGAATTGGTATGTTTGCGGTAAGCATGTGGAACCCTGTGATCGGTCGGTGGATAGATGAGGCACGTCAACAAGCGTTAACGCTTAATAGTGATCCTGCACTTGCTGAATTAGCGGCGGGTCAAGCAACCCTTGCAAACTTAAGCATCTTTCCGTTTGTGCTGATTTTTGCCTTTACTGGCTTAGTTTTAGTGATGCGTAAAGCTGCGGTTATCCAAGTATCAACAGACTCTACGGAGGTGGGCATTGAAAAGTAACGTTAATCATTCAAGGCTTGTCAAAAAGATGAAACAACCAAAAGCTACAAGTTCTGAAATATCATCGCAAGTTGAACAAAGTAAGCGACAATTTTTACGTGGCTTAACAGCATTTATGGGAACCGCTGCGGTATCCCCTTTGATCAGCGGTGATGCGTTAGCAGTAGCGTTTAGTTATCAACCAAAAAGCAATAGTGCCCTGCAAGCGGGTAAGCTTTTTACGTTAACACAAATGAAAATTTTACATGATATTTGCGCAGTGGTATTACCGAGAACCGATACACCTAGTGCCGCTGATTTGGATGTTCATGGTTTTTTAGATCATCAATTATCTGTGTGTTTTCCCCAAAAAGACCAGCAACAAGCTGTTGCTATTATTGATAAAATAAACCATCAAAGTACCCGTCATTACAATAAGAGTTTTATTGAGCTAACTGGCTCAAATCAACAGAATTTACTGATTGGCTTAGAAGCCGAAAAGTTAGGATTCACTTCGCAAGATAAACACGCGTTTAAAGCAGTAAAGTCGTTATTAGTCTTCGGTTTTTTTACCACTGAAGTTGGCGCAACTCAAGCGTTAAATTATCAGGCAGTGCCCGGGGGCTTTAAAGGCTCAGTGGCATATTCATCGTTAAAAAAATCATGGGGATCTTTGGCGTATTACTAAGTCAGAAATTGCTAATTGAGAAGAAGTTATGGATCAAGAATTATATATAAATAACAGTACAGAAGAATACGATGCCTTAGTCATTGGCTCTGGGATCTCAGGTGGCTGGGCGGCAAAAGAATTTTGCGAGCGTGGCTTAAAAACCTTAATGGTAGAACGCGGACGGGTGGTTGAACATCGCAAAGACTATATTGGCGAAAACAAAGGTCCATGGGAATTTGCGAACCGTATGCAAGTAGATAATTTGCTGGTAGAAGAACAATATCAAGTACAAAAAAAGTGCTATGCGTTTCATGATGCGACAAAACATTTCTTTGGTAATGATAAAGACTTACCTTATTCAACTGAAGAAGGTACGGATTTTACCTGGATCAGGGCAAATCAACTCGGCGGAAAGTCGCTACTATGGCACCGTCAATCGTACCGATTTAGTGATAATGAATTTAACGCAAATAAAGCCGATGGTATTGGCAATGATTGGCCTGTACGCTATAAAGATCTTGAAGCTTGGTATAGCCACGTTGAAAAGCATGCTGGGATCAGTGGAAATTATGATAACTTGCCACAAATTCCTAATAGCGAGTTTTTACCGCCTTTTGAGTGGACTAAACCTGAAAAAGATTTACAAAAAAAGTTTGCTCGCCTTTTTCCTGACCGACCAATGATTATGGGGCGAACGGCACATTTAACTCAGCCGACAGCACTTCATATTTCACAAGGCCGCGTACAATGCCAAGCAAGAAATGAGTGTCAAAAAGGTTGTTCATTTGGGGCTTATTTTTCTACGCAAAGCTCTACTTTACCAGCAGCAGCGAAAACCGGTAACTTGCATATTGCTCCAAATAGTGTGGTTCATAGTTTAATTTACGATGAAAAAACTAATCGGGTTAAAGGCGTTAAAGTGATCGACAATGACAACTTAACGACTCGAGAATACTTTGCCAAAGTGATTTTCTTATGTGCTTCAACCCTTGGTTCAACACAAATCATGTTGAATTCCACATCGAAAAAATTCCCTAATGGCATTGCCAATAGCTCAGGCGTATTAGGTCATTATTTAATGGACCATGTATACAATGCAGGCGCGAGTGGGCGATTAGAAGGCTATGAAAATGAATTTTATTCGGGACGCCGTCCTACCGCGGCATACATTCCTAATTTTCAATTTGAACCTTCAAAATACAAAAAACATTATAAACGCGGCTATGCTTTAGCGGGCAGTGCAGGGCGAAGTAATTGGCAAGGTAATCGTTTTAAAGATGGGATTGGTGCTGATTTTAAACATCAGTTAACGCAAGCTGGAGATTGGTATTTTGGTTTGCATGCGCAAGGTGAAATGCTACCACGTTTCGAAAATCAAGTGTCATTACACGAAAGTAAAAAAGATAAGTGGGGGATCCCACAATTACACATCAACTGTCAGTGGTCAGAGAATGAAAGATTAATGATGGAAGATGCGGCGGAAACGGCGAAAGATATGCTAGTAAAAGCCGGTGTGAAAGACGTCACCAGTTACACATCTCTGGATAAAAATGCGCCTGGATTAGCTATTCACGAAGTTGGAACGGCGCGCATGGGGCGTGATCCGTCTGATTCAGTACTCAATGCATATAACCAAAGCCATGATATTCCGAACTTATTTGTGACTGATGGCTCAAGTTTTTGTTCGACAGCCGTGGTGAATCCATCGCTTACTTTTATGGCGCTAACCGTTAGAGCGGTTGATTATGCCGTGAAAGAGATGAATGCAAAACGAATTTAGTGTCGAAATTAACCTTTGACAAAATACACAGAAATATACGAGAAAAATAATGAAAAAATTAAAAGATATCTTCAATGTGCTTATTGCCGCCAGTGTTCTGATTTTTAACCCTGTAGTGTCAGCGCATGAGGAGCATGAAAAATCTCACGTTACCACTACACCACAGTTGAGTGTGCAACTTTGGTCGGTTAAAGATGAAGTCAAAGCTGATTTTAAAGGGACTCTTAAAACATTAGCAGAAATGGGTTTTGATGGGGTGGAATTTGCCAATGAATTTGGTGAGTTTGCAGGAGATGCCACTGCGATCAAACAAGTGTTAGATTCATTGTCGTTAAAAGGTAGCGGTGCACACGTGTCCTTTGAACAACTCAATGAGAAAAATTTTGCTGACACGGTGAAGTTTTATCAAACCTTAGGGATAGACATGTTAATTGTTGGTTGGGATGAACGAGCTTGGCATCCGCAAGGAATAAAAGAAGTGGTGGGTTTATTGAATCATCTGTCAAAAAAATTAGCGCCATACGGCATGAAAACTGGCTTTCATAATCATGATCACGAATTTAATGCCTTTGCTGGGACTACATATTGGGATTATCTAGCGATGAACACCCCTGAAAATGTAGTGCTTCAACAAGATGTGGGTTGGACAACGTATGCAGGGAAAGATCCTATTGCTTATGTGGAAAAATATCCAGGCAGAACATTAACCACCCATTACAAAGTTAAATTACCTAAAGGTACTCAAGGAAAGCTGCCTATTATCGGTCAAGATACAATTGATTGGTTGAATTTAACTAAGGCCAATATGACAGTTGGCGGTACATTATGGCTGGTCGTAGAGCAAGAAGAATACCCAAATGGTTTAACCCCATTGCAAGCTGTCGCTGAATCAAAGCGTGGCTTAGATAAGGTATTACAACAGTTATAATTTAAAGTTTGAAAATATTTTAGACGTCTATATAGCTAAATGCTAGTCAACGTTATTTAGCTATGATAAAGTAGCGCAAATTTTATGGTGTCTGTGTGTTTATTCAACAGAATACTCAACACGGCTTAAAAGGGAATGTGGTGCATATCAACTATTGACAATAATAGTAGGTATTAGTCCGCAACTGTTCCCGCAACTGTAAGTAGAGCTGAATTTTATTACCACTGGCATAAGGTGCTGGGAAGGATAAATTTGGGTTATCTCTATAAGTCAGGAGACCTGCCATAAAAATAATACGAATATACTGTGCGGGTAACATAGTAGGTATTTTGTTGCACTTTCACGATTTCATTTCTGCACAAAATTTCCTTGCTAATACCACGCCTATTTAACCTTGTGGTATTTATGACAATTATTCACTTACAAGCTGAAAATATATCTTGGCAGATTGATAATAAACACATTATCAAAGATGTTAGTTTTACTGCAAAGCAAGGCGAAACCGTCGGTATTGTCGGTCCAAATGGTGCCGGTAAAACCTCGTTACTAAAATGCTTGTATCAAGAAAATAAAATGACCTCTGGGCAGGTTACGCTGTCTGAAATTTCATTAGATTTATTCGATCGAAAAGAGATTGCCAAAAAAGTGGCGGTGGTTGCACAGCAACATGAAGCAGTATTTAATTTAACCGTATTTGATATTGTGAATATGGGCTTGATCCCTCATAAAGCGTTTTTTGAAAGTAATACCAACTCAGATCGACAATTAATTGATCAGGCGTTAACGCAAGTCAATTTACAACAAAAAAAGTATCAAGTGTTTAATACCTTATCAGGTGGCGAGCAGCAACGCTGTTTAATTGCTCGAGCGATAGTTCAACGTCCAGAAATTCTTATTATGGATGAACCAACCAATCACTTAGATATTTACTATCAACACCAAATTTTATCGATTGTGAAACAACTCGGTTTAACCCTAATTATGACCATTCATGATCTAAACCTAGCTGCGCAGTATTGTGATCGATTGTTATTGCTCTCTCAAGGCGAAGTTCGCGCGTTTGATGATACGGAAAAAGTATTGAATGAAACGTTAATCAAAGAGACTTTTCATATTGACTGTTTGGTCGATAGAAACCCACTTACCCGTAAAATGCGAGTGACTTATGCTGGAGCTTCGCATGACTAATCAAGGAAAATCGTTAAGTAAAATTGGCATTCTAATCATCTTGGTGATGTTTTCTATTCTTCTTTCAATGGGATTTGGCACCGCAGAACTAGGCTATCAAAAGGTTTGGCAATGTTTGACAGATGAGTGTCAACGACCTATTTATCAAACAATTTTATGGGATATACGTTTTCCACGAGTGCTGATGGGGTTTTTAGCTGGCTTTGCTTTGGCAGCGGCTGGCGCACTGATGCAAAATGTTACTCGTAACCCATTAGCCGACCCTTATCTCTTTGGTATTGTTGCTGGCGCTGGCTTAGGCGCTACTTTATCAGGGCTACTCCCACAACACTTACAAGCCATTTCATTACCGTTAGCGGCATTTATCGGCGCATTATTTGCTGTATCAATCGTTGTGGTTGTTTTGATGGGTAATAATTGGCGACGAGTTGAACATTTACTGCTTGCCGGTGTTGCCGTGTCTTTCTTACTCAGCGCCTTTACCAGTTTTATTTTATATTTTGGAGAAGCCTTTGCAAGTAATCGAGTGATTTTTTGGATGATGGGTTCACTAGCTCGCGCTGATTACTACGCCTTATCTTGGGTGATTCCGGTTATTTGTATTTGTTTAATATTAGCTTTGGTTTTTGCTAGACAATTAGATGCATTGTTATTAAGTGACGAAAGCGCAAGAACGCTTGGGGTTAATGTTGATAAATTGCGGTTATTAGCGCTAATTGTATGTGCCGCAATGACGGCCGTGATTGTCTCTTACTGTGGTGGTATTGGATTTGTTGGTTTGATGATCCCACATATTGTTCGACCTTTTTTTGGCTTAACTACCGCAAAACTATTATTAAGCTCTGGGTTAGTCGGCGGCTGCTTTTTAATTTGGGTGGATGTGGTTGCACGAACCATAGTGCCAGGACAAGAGATCCCTATTGGAGTGATAACTTCTGTGATTGGCAGCCTGTTCTTTTTATTTATTATGCGAAAGGTATAGCCGTGTTTTCAATAAAGCCATTAAATACCGATAAATCAACGGCAATACAACAGGTTATTGATAGCAAAACTAAGCCATTAGCTGCCCTCGGCCAACTTGAAAGTTTGGCGAAACAGCTCATGTTAATTCAAAGCCAAAATTGTGAACTTGCTACAAAGACTCTGATTATCTCGCAACCTACCATGTTGGTTTTTGCTGCTGATCACGGTATGGCTGAACAAGGTATCAGTATCGCGCCAAGTGAAGTGACACGTCAAATGGTGTTGAATTTTTTACATGGTGGTGCTGCTATCAATTGCTTTTGTCGCAGTAACAATATTGCGATGAAAGTCATTGATGCTGGTATCAACACCCCTTTAACCTCGGCAGAAAAATCTATAAGTGAACACTTTATTGAGCAGCGCTTAGGGGCTGGCATCAATGATATTTCTACCACGAGCGCTATGACAAGCTCTCAGGTTCAGCAAGGGTTGTTATACGGTAAAAAAATTACCACAGATATTATTAACCAAGGTTGTAATATTTTATTGCTTGGTGAAATGGGCATTGGCAATACGAGTGCGGCATCAGCCATTTTAAGCGCTTATTCTCAACAAGATTGTGAGCAATGTGTTGGCAAGGGTACAGGTATAAATTCGCAACAACTCTCAATTAAAAAGCACTTAGTAGCGCAAGCTGTATCAAGGTTAGATCCCGAGAAAATATTCACAGACCCTTATTATCTATTAAAAGAATTAGCGGGCTTTGAAATGGTGCAAATGGTTGGCGCCATTCTCGCAGCCGCAGAACAAGGTATTGCCGTATTAATTGATGGCTTTATTGTCACCAGCGCCGCTTTAATGGCTGAAAAGATCAATCCTAATGTCCGCGATTATTTAATCTTTGCGCATCAATCAAATGAACATGCCCATCAACTCATGTTAACTATGCTTGAAGCAAAACCGTTATTGAATTTAGATCTTCGTTTAGGAGAGGGCACCGGCGCTGCGTTGGCTTTACCTTTATTAAAAGCGGCGGCTAGTTTTTATAACGAGATGGCGAGTTTTGAAAGTGCTGGGGTCACGGTTTAATGCAGGCCTTTTTGTCAAAAAGATATTTGGTTAAAATCCGTTATCAATGGCAGTTGTTCTGTCTTGCTCTGATGTTTTTTAGCCAGCTACCTGTATCTAAGTCGTTACCTTATTCTGAAAAACGAATGAACCGTGCCAATCGATATTTCTCATTAGTGGGGATTGTTATTGGTTTACTCGTTTGCTTGAGCTATTCCCTTTTTGATCACTTTTTTTCGACTCATCTCGTGATTATATTGACCATGATCACCAGTGTTTATATTACAGGTGCTTTTCATGAAGATGGTTTAGCTGATATGGCCGATGGTATGGGGGGAGGCTACAGTGCTGAGAAGCGTTTAACTATTATGAAAGACAGCCGTATCGGCACTTATGGAACAGTCACGTTAGTTTTATCTTTATTACTAAAATTTCAGTTACTAGTAGAACTTGAGCAGCATTCAATCTTAATGATTTCGGTAGTTTTTGCCTATGCTATGTCTCGAGCTTTTGCGGCAAGCTTAATTTTTGATACCCCTTATGTGGCGGAAGATGACAGCAGCAAAAGTAAACCGATTGCTTGCCAACAATCAGGTATTGATCTCATGATTTTACTCGCAGTAGCCTTTTTACCGGCATTGCTGTTTCCTTGGTTTTTTGTTGGTTTCTGGTCATTACTTCTCTCGATTATCGTTATTTTATTACTTTTACGCTTAGCTTTTAGGTATTGGCTAATCAGTAAAATCGCTGGTTATACCGGCGATTGTTTAGGGGCAGCACAACAAGTAAGCGAGCTGATTATTTACTTAGTCTTGATACATCACATCTCAAACACAGGTGTCTTCTAATGTTGCATTTAGTATTAGGGGGCGCGCGTTCTGGAAAGTCGTCTTTTAGCGAACAATGGATACAAGCACAAAGAGGGAAGGAGCAACAGCTTCCTATCTACGTGGCTACCGCACAAGCGTTAGATGAAGAAATGCAACAACGAATTATTCATCATCAACAGCAGCGTATTGCCTTTGAATGGGAGTTGATTGAGTGTCCTTTGCACTTAACTGATTTATTGGTGGAGTTAGATAATAAGCAATTAGCATTAAGCGATGAACCTAGGTTTGTGCTAGTGGACTGCCTGACATTATGGTTGTCGAATCATTTAATGGTGGCGCTTGAACAAAGCCAAGATGACAACCCAATAACTGATTATTTAATTAATAAAATCAAAGAGTTAATCGATATATTGACTGAGCATTCAGCGACAATCATGCTAGTTGCTAACGAAGTTGGATTAGGGGTTGTGCCATTGGGAAAACCGTCGCGTTTATTTGTCGATCACGCAGGCTGGCTGAATCAGCAATTAGCAAAAGTTGCTGAGCAAGTTACCTTAGTAACAGCAGGCATTCCGTTGACCTTAAAGTCATCTAAAAACGCAAAGGTGAACTATAGTGGCTAATATTTATTTACTTCGACATGGAAAGGTCAGTGGAGCAGCCGCTTTATACGGTAAAACAGATGTTGCCGTGCTTCCTGAGATAAATGAGCAAATTGCCGAAGAGTTTAT
The DNA here is from genome assembly GCF_040362795.1 of Thalassotalea sp. SU-HH00458. Taxonomy (NCBI): domain Bacteria; kingdom Pseudomonadati; phylum Pseudomonadota; class Gammaproteobacteria; order Alteromonadales; family Colwelliaceae; genus Thalassotalea; species Thalassotalea sp. SU-HH00458. Next base: position 460,919 of record NZ_BAABWW010000001.1, on the reverse strand, counting down.
CGCGCAGCACCTTAATATTGACGCGGTGATCACCTCGCCATTAGTACGCTGTTCAAGCCTAGCTATGCTTATCGGCGAAAAATTACAACGATCAGTTTCAATAGAAGCGCAATTAAAAGAAATGGATTTTGGTCTTTATGACGGCATTGCTTTTGATCAACTCCATCTAGATAAAGATATTTGGCATCAACTTGAGCGGTTTTGGCAAAACCCTGTTCAGCACCCTTTGCCCAACGCAGAACTGCTCACCGGCTTTTCTTATCGAGTGAAAAACGCATGGCAAGCCATTATTGATGATATTAATAAACTGCCAGTGGTGGGTGAAAAATCGGCGAAAAATATCTTGTTAGTTTGTCATGGCGGCATTATTCGCATGATTTTAGCGCACTTATTAAATATCGATTTCAGAAATCCACTTTGGTACACCAATTTATCTATCGCCAATGCGAGTTTAACGTCAATTGAAATCAACCAGCAGCAGCCAAGAGTAAAACAGATCGCTAAACCGTTATTACCGGAAGAGAACGATCCGAAACCATGTGATAAATACGCGGTTTCAAGCCGTAAATTCCCCTATAACTTATTGGCAAAGTCACAATCTGAGTATTTACGGGAGCTCAACTAATGGCCTCACAAACCTTAATGGTACAAGGCACAACCAGCGATGCGGGAAAAACCACGTTAGTGGCGGCTTTGTGTCGGATTTATGCCAAACAAGGTATGAAGGTTGCGCCTTTTAAACCACAAAATATGGCGTTAAATAGTGCGGTAACGGCATGTGGTGGAGAAATTGGCAGAGCCCAAGCGGTACAAGCGCAAGCGGCCAAGGTTGAGCTGTCAGTTGATTTTAATCCAATATTATTAAAGCCCCAATCAGATAAAAATGCCCAAGTGATTATTCATGGTCAGGTATTTTCAAGTATGGATGCTCAGGATTATCACGACTATAAAACAATAGCGAAAAATGCGGTATTTGAATCCCATCAGCGGTTAGCACAAAACTTTCAACGAGTTATTGTTGAAGGGGCAGGCAGTCCAGCCGAAATTAATTTACGTGCGGGTGATATTGCTAACATGGGGTTTGCTGAACAAGCCGATTGTCCTGTGATCATTATTGCCGATATTGATAAAGGTGGGGTTTTTGCTCACCTAGTTGGCACGTTGGATTTGTTATCAAAAACAGAGCAAGCTCGAGTTGTTGGCTTCGTCATTAATCGCTTCCGTGGCGACATTAAATTACTTGAATCAGGATTAACTTGGCTTGAAGAAAGAACTCAAAAGCCTGTCTTAGGGGTAATACCTTATATTCATGGTTTACATATTGCAGCCGAAGACGCGGTTTCTGAACAACAACAAGTCGGCCAAGCAAAACTTAAAGTCATTGTCCCGGTAACGCCTCGCATGAGTAACCATAATGACTTTGATGCGTTACGCATTCATAACGAAATAGATTTTCAATTTATTTACGCGTCAGAATTAAAGTCAACGGCTCTGCCTCCTGCTGATTTGATTATTTTAGCGGGCAGTAAAAACAGTCGCGCTGATTTAGCTTTTTTAAAGCAACAAGGCTGGGATCAACAAATTGAAAAACATTTACGTTACGGGGGAAAGGTCTTTGGTATTTGTGGTGGTTATCAGATGTTAGGGCAAACCATTATCGACCCTTTTGGTATTGAAGGCGAAGTAGGGGAAACATCAGGACTAAATCTTTTACCGATGAGTACATCGTTATCAGCAGATAAAACTCTGAAAAATCAGCAAGGGACATTATCTTTAGCCGGAAACAATATTACTGTGCAAGGTTATGAAATTCACCTTGGCCAAAGCCAACACTTTTCAGCATTGACACCTTTATTGTCGATAAATAATCAAAGTCACGGCGCAATCAGTGAAGACGAACAAGTGGCGGGTTGTTATTTACATGGCGTATTTGATCAAGCCGATGCCATAGACACCTTAGCTCTTTGGTGTGGTGCAAGTTTACAGAACAGTCAAGATTTAGAAGAAATACAAGAACAAGCGATAGAAAAATTAGCCGACGTTTGTCAAACCCATATGGATATCGAAAAGCTAGAACACATTTTACAACAGTGGAGAAATTCATGAACGAACAAGATAAAAAAGAAAAACATCAACAGCGCCAACAAAAACTTAAAGAGAAAGTTGATGAGCGTATTGCCGCTGCAACCGACGATAAGGGCTTGTTATTGGTGATCACCGGCAATGGTAAAGGAAAATCTACAGCAGGTTTTGGGGTAGTGACACGTTCTGTCGGACATGGATTAAACGCCGCTGTTTGTCAGTTTATTAAAGGCACATGGGATTGCGGAGAGCGAAATTTATTGGAAAGTCATGGGGTACCTTTCTATGTGATGAATACCGGCTTTACATGGGAAACTCAGAATAAAGAACAAGATATTGCCGCGGCAGAAAAAATTTGGCAAGCAGCCAAAAAATTACTGAAAGACCCTAGCATTAATACCATTTTATTAGATGAATTGACCTATATGCTGAGTTATAAATACCTAGATTTAGATGAAGTGCTTGATGCTATAAGTAATCGTCCTGAAGGACAACATGTGGTTGTTACTGGCCGAGCAGCGCATCGTAAATTAGTGGAAATGGCTGACACGGTTTCAGAAGTACAATCGATAAAACATGCTTTTGAAAACGGTATTAAAGTACAAAAAGGCATCGACTGGTAGTTCAAGTTATTTAAGAAACACTAAGATATTTACCAATGAAGTTATAGAGAGTTCAAGATGAAAATCAATACAATAATTGCTGTATTCCTTTCCCTAGTTAGTGTTAATTGTTTTGGAAATGAAAGTGTAAAACAGCAGGTTAACGCGGCTAAACGAATCATCGCATTAGCGCCACATATTGTAGAAAACTTGTATGCCATTGGTGCAGGGGATCTTATCGTTGGTACAACCGAACATGCTGATTACCCTGAGCAGGCTAATAGTATCCCTAGAATAGGTAATTATGCCAAGTTGAATATTGAGCAAGTACTCGCGGTGGATCCTGACTTAATTATTGCTTGGAAAAGTAACCCAAGTGATGACTTAGTACGTTTACAAAAACTAGGCTTGAACATAGTGTATTCTCAACCTGAAACCTTGGAGTCTGTTGCACAAGAATTACGTTATTTTGGCGAGTTAACTGGTAATCAGGCATTAGGTGAACAAAAAGCAAAAGAGTTTTTGCAGCAATTAACTAATATTGCTGATCATTATAAGGATAAAGCGGCAATCAGTGTTTTTTATGAGTTATGGCCCAGGCCACTGACCACAGTAGCCAAGAATGCTTGGCCACAGCAACAATTAAGCGTTTGTCGAGCCAGCAATCCGTTTTTTGATAGTGAAACCGATTATCCGCAAATTAATGTAGAAAACGTAGTGTTAAAAGCGCCGCAAATCATTATTCAGCCCAGCTCTCACGGGGTAAGTTCGCCAGATAAGGTGAATTGGCAACAATGGCCAGCAATACCAGCTGTTAAGAACAACGCTTTTTTACATCCTGATGCTGATCAATTACATCGTATGACCTTACGTTCATTAGATGAATTATCATTACTTTGTCAGCAAATAGATCAATTTAGACAGTAAGTTTAATAAGAAAACCAACGTACTATTTTCTTAATAAGTAAATAGTGAAATTACGAATTTAAGTGTTTAGCGAAAAACTGAACATTTTGGGAAACAAGTGAAAAACTTGTACTGCCCCCGCAACGGTAATTCAACCTTGGGTTGATAAGTCCGGAGACCGACTTAAATTCATCATTTTGTTTAACTGATGCGGGTGGCATTGGTGGCGAGGAGATTATGAAAAAAACACTTTTAGCGTCGTCGATTATCGCGACATGTACCTTTAACGCCTACTCTGTTTTGGCAGATGAACTTATTTCAGATGATGTTCAAACTGACGAACAAATGTTAGTGACGGCAAATCGTTCTCAACAAGATAGTTTTTTAGCCTTATCGGCGAATGAAATTATTACCCGTGAAGCGATTGAACAATTGCAAGTAACAAGCGTTAGTGACATTTTGAAAACAGTTGCAGGTATACATGTAGCAAATCAAGGTGGCGCGGGGCAAATTAGCTCTGTTTATACTCGAGGAACCAATAGCAATCATACTTTGGTCATTATGGATGGAGTAAGAGTTGGCTCAGCGACATTAGGTTCGGTAAATTTATCGGCTATTTCAGCGCAACAAATTGAGCGAATTGAGATCGTCAAAGGTCCACGTGCGGCATTATGGGGTTCTGATGCTATTGGTGGTGTAATCCAAATTTTTACCAAGCAACATAGTCAAGGTGAAGGGAGTGTTAGTTTTGGATTAGGCAGTAATGGCTTAATGCAAGGAGCGGCTTCTATTGGTTTTGGTAATGAAACCCATGAGTATACTTTGAACGTATCATCTGAAAAAGCGGATGGTTTTAATGCTTATTTGTCTGATCCTGATAATCCGTATGATATCAATGAGCCTGATGACGACGGTTATAAGCGTCAATCGGTTTCCGTGATAGGAAATAGCCAATTCACTGATACAATATCGATGAAATTAGTTGGCCGTTTTGAAGAAAGTAACAGTGATTACGATGCATCTTATCCTGATTCGCCGTGTTGGGACGATTATACCAAAGTGTGCCCTAGTTTTTATGCCAATCAACAAACCGCTGAAAATTATCATGTGAAAGTGGCAGGGCTTTATCAAACTGATAAATTGTCGTTCGAAGCGTCTATTGCGACAAACCAAGATCAAGGTGCAACCTACGGCAACGGTATATTAAAAGGCGATGCTGATGAAATAAAAACACAACGTGAGCAATTTTCATTAGTGGGTAATTATCAGTTATCGGAGCAAACGGGTTTTTCATTCGGTACCGATTGGTATCAAGAATCGGTTTCAACCAATACGGATAAAGTTTCGTGGCAACCAGGCTTTCAGGCTTGGGAGCTTGATAAACGTGCCGTTAGTGCTGTTTTTCTGCAAGCGAGACATCAAGCGAATCAGTTTATTTTTGAAGTAGCGGGTCGTTATGATGATATTGAAAACATTGGCAATGAATCAAACTATAACGCTTCAATAGGTTATCAGTTACCTAAAAACTGGTTAATTAGCATTAATAGCGGAACTGGTTTTAAAGCTCCTACTTTTAATGACTTATATTGGCCAGGATCCGGTAATCCTGATTTACGTCCTGAGAGCTCTACCACCAATGAAGTGTTATTAAGAAAACATGCTGAAAACTCGTTAATTGAAATTAGCATTTACGATACTGAAGTTGAAGATTTAATCGCTTGGAATCCAAATGAATTTGGTCAATGGCAACCGGCTAATATCAACGAAGCTGATATGCAAGGTATTGATATTAATTATTCTGGTAACTATCAAAACTTTGATTATCAACTAGCCTTTACTTTTGTCGAAACGGAAGATAAATCAACAGGTAAAGCACTGCTAAGACGTCCTAAATTTAACACTAACATTGTTGTGAATTACCATTGGCAAGAGTGGTTATTTGGCACTATCGTTAGCTATCGTGATGAAGCAAAAGATAGCGGTAATGTTGATTTAGATGATTACTGGATAGTGGATTTAACCACTAGTTATCAAGTGAACGACGCTTTAAAGTTAGCAGGTAAAGTTTCTAATGCTTTCAATAAAAGCTATCAATCGGCATTAAATTATCAAGCGGATGACACGCAATACCATGTTAGTGTTTCGTATGCTTTTTAATCTCAATTAGCCAAAGAATGGTTGACCGCTAGCAGGTCAATATCTTAACGGTAAACCGCTTATTTACATGAATAAGCGGTTTTTTTATTATGTTAAAACGATACTTTTTTGGGTGAATAAACGTATGATATTTCAACTAATAACTGATATTATTTATCTAGAAAATATGATTGTTTTTATTTCTGAATGGCCGCTCGATAGTTTAAATAGCGCCCTCCTTTTCTGATAGTTAAAGCGTAATTTTAATCGTCATTTTTTGAATGTTATTTACTCAAATTACGAATAATGATTAAATAGACAGGAGTGTGCTTCAAGGATGTTAAATTGTTGAAATTTATTTATATATTTAAATTTGTAATCATTACAATTTTATTTGCTTTTATGGTGAATGGTTCCGCGAATGAACAAGGCCAATTTGACATTAAGTCAATCAGCACGGCAAACCTTGCTACATTTGATGATCAGATATTTATTAATCCTTGGTTATCCCTACAAGCACTTTCACAACTGGCTCCAGAATATCCTAGCATGACAAAAGAAGCTAAAATATGGTGGTTGCTTCGCAAAGCTCAGTGTGAAAACTTATTATATTTTTACCAAGATCTTGACCAAACCTTGGCTCAAATAGCGCCGTTAATTAACAACCAAACAAATGTTGAACAACAAGCTCGATATCATTATTTTGAAGGACTTTCTCTGCAGCGAAAAGGCGGCTATCACAAGTCGCGAGAATTTTATCGACGCAGTATGGACTTTGCGAAACAAGGAAACTTCAGCCACCTCTATATTAAAGCAAAAAAAGAGTTAGCTTATACTTATAGCTTGGCTGAATTATTTGAAATCTCGTTAAAAGATATGCAAGAAGCGTATGTAGAAGCCTATGCGTTAAATGATCGCTTTTTAGTGGCAATCATCAACGAAACTTACGGGGCTATTTATGGCTATATGCTTGAACATGAAAAATCAATCGAGTATTACCAAAAAGCACTAGATAGCTATGAAAGCTTAAATTATAAAGCACATGCGTCAGAGGCAATCTACGGTATCGCTAGTACTTATCGTTATTGGCAAAAATATGATCTTGCTATCGAGTACTTTAAGCGGTATCAAAAAAATGTTGCTTTTACACCGAATGAAAATATTACTTATTTTGGTGCTTATGGCTTAGGTATGTCTTTAGCTGAAAAAGGTAGCTGCAATGAAGCCTTGCCAATGATAGAGCATGCGCTTAATTTAAATGGCTTAGATGATTATGATGCTGAATTGTATAAACGAAAAGCAAGCTGTTTAATTCAATTAAAGCGTTTTGATGAAGCTGAAATTGCTTTAACAAAAGTTAATGAGTTATTTCAGGCTTTACCTGAGTTAATGGGGACGGCTTGGCAGTTAGAATCGTTAAAAATTGCCGCAAAACTAGAAAGTGAACGAGGTAATTTTGAAAAAGGGTATCAACTGCTCTCACGATATAATGATAAATACACAAAATTGTTAATTAAAAATTCTTCTACACGCGCAATAACCATTCGTTCAGCAATGGAGTTAGAACGTCAAGGTATTGAAAAGGCATTGATAAATCAACGTTCTAAAGCTGAATTATTAGAGATAAGAAATCGAGAACAATCGAACATCCAACAAAGTTATTTAATTATTTTTTTACTGACTTTATTAATGGTTGTCATTGCTGTAGTGACTTTCCAATATCGTAACAATCGTAAAATGGCAGAGTTATCAATCACGGATCCTTTGTCAGGTCTTTATAACCGTCGTTATATTTTTCAATATCTTGATAAATTAATTGCGGCAACAACGATACCTAAGGGCCATTTATCGATCTTAGTTATCGATATTGATGATTTTAAAAAGATCAATGACACTTATGGTCATCCTATCGGCGATCGGGTCATCGAAGTGGTATCAGCGCTCGCAAAAAATGCCTTGAGAACGGAAGATGTTATGGGTCGAATTGGTGGTGAAGAATTCCTTTGTGTATTACCAAGAGCTGATACAGACATCGCTGAAAAAATTGCACAACGGATGAACAATGAAATTAGCGCCTATAAATTTGATGTGAAAGATGACAAATCTTTTTCCGTCACTATCAGTGTCGGTATCTCATGCTACAATGAAGAGGTAAGCGATTCGAAGGCTTTATACGGGCTAGCAGATCAAGCACTTTACCAAGCAAAAGAAACAGGTAAAAATCGTGTGAATGTTTTTTAAATTTAGCCCACAATGTAATAAAGTTTAATGAACTTATCTCTGTTATTAACCACTGAATTTACCCAACTCTCAAAAGAGATCATCGCGGTATTACAAAATTATCTTACTTCTTTACATTACACCCCGCTAATTCACTTCGAATTAGAGGGGTGTTATCAAATCAATGAGCAAGTAAAAAATCAGACAATTAATTTTTCATTGATTAACCAATCGCTTAAACAATTAAAGATTGATGGTGAAGTAATACCTGAATATTGGCAAAAACAATGGGAATATGTATCTTTATTCAACGGTCAACTACCACTAAAAGAAGCGGAAAATTTAGCGTTAGCTTTGTATCATATCCCCAAACTGTTTGCTCAGCAGGGTATTGAAAAAACCTTAATTAAGCCTGTTGTTTGGGCAGGTGATAAAGGAAAAGTAGCCCTTGGTTGTGACAATGTGTTTAGTGGTGAAACGCGCGATGTACATATTCCTAATGCTATCCAAATGAATGTAAGTGTTAAGAATACACGTGGTGAAAATATCGTGGCTGAGCGCTATTTTGGTGAATATTTGCAACAATGTTTTTTAAAAACAAGTTTAGGTTGTTGCTTGTTATATTTGCCTGAAGAAGAAGCATTTGAACGCTTTGCTTTAAAAACTAAATATGGTTTGTCGGCAGAATTATGTTCACCAACAGATATTTCAGGTGGTCACCAAGGAAGTATCGCTTTGTACAAAGAGTTGGGTAAACATAATCAAGCGATGGGAGAGCAGCCCTTATTGTACGATCAACATAATAAGGTTTTAGTCAGTGAAAGTTTTTGGCAAAAAACCGCCAGAATAGAACATAGGTTAGGCGCTTCAAGTATGTATTATAATCCTTATTTAAATGTCATATACGGCTTATTAAATGTAATTGATGCGATAGAGGCTTTTGTTGATCATCAGTGTCAAGACAACCTGAATGATAGAAAAATGCCAAAATCATTACCGCTATCTTTATATAGCCATGAAAAATCTGAAGGTGCTATTGAGCTTTTTGAAAAAGATAACTGGTTTGCTAAAAGCATTAATCGCATTGATGAGAAAATGCAGCAACAACCAGTTTATTCGTTAAAAGCTCATCAAGCGAATAACGCTGTAAATATGACTTTTCTCAAGAAAGATGAAAAACTAGGAGATAAATTAAAATCGATGATTTTATCTGCTTATCAAATTCAGTCTTTAATTATTAAATAGTTCGATAAAAATTTATGAATAGTACTTTAAAGCAACTAACCACACCTTTATTAATCGGTGAAGACGTCGAGCAAAAAAGGCTAGAATTGAAAAACTATTTTGCCAATACTTGGCAAACTTATGAGTCTTTGTTTGCCTTAATCAATGATGAAAAGGCTTATTACTTAAGACCTGAGCGCTTACGGCATCCATTAATCTTTTATTATGGCCATACGGCGACGTTTTTTATTAACAAGTTAATACTTGGAAAATACCTGTCATCTCGACTGAATGAAAAGTTAGAGGCCGTTTGCGCGGTTGGTGTTGATGAGATGAGCTGGGATGATTTAGACAGCAATCACTACCAATGGCCAACTTTATCTGAAGTAAAAAGCTATCGTCAGCAAGTTTTTACTTTAGTCAATCAATTGATTGATAGCATGGAGTTGATATTACCTATCAGTCAAGATTCGCTGGCGTGGGTAATTTTGATGGGCTGTGAGCATGAGCGTATTCATTTAGAAACCTCTTCGGTGATCATGCGTATGTTGCCGTTAAAATATTTATCGAGCACAAGTCATTGGCTTGCATGCAAAGATTCAAGTGAGCCACCAGAAAATGAATTACGTAGGGTGTTAGGGAGAACACTTACATTAGGTAAAGCAGACGATGATTATACTTATGGCTGGGATAATGAATACGGCCAGTTAACCATTGAAGTATCACCGTTTAAAGCCAGTAAATACTTAGTCTCTAATCAAGAGTTTTTACAGTTTGTTGAAGCTGGTGGTTATCAAACTGCTGATCTTTGGAATGAAGAAGGAAAGCAGTGGCTAAGTTATACACAAGCGAAAATGCCCCGATTTTGGCTAAAACGCGGAAATGACTATTGGCAAAGAAATTTACTTGCAGAAATTCCATTACCATTGAATTGGCCTGTCGAAGTTAATTACCTTGAAGCGAATGCGTTTTGTCATTGGAAAGATAAACAGACAAAAGGATTTATTCGCTTGCCAACCGAAGCAGAATGGTATTGTTTAAGAGAGGACATTTCACCAGATAGGCTCGATCGCCATGCATCGTTTAGTAATATAAATTTGGCGCATTATGCCTCTTCTTGTCCTATTGATAGTTTTGAACAACAAGGCTTTTATGATGTGATTGGGAACGTTTGGCAGTGGACAGAGTCAGCGATCGATGGTTTTGATGGTTTTAAAGTACACCCATTATATGATGATTTTTCAACGCCAACCTTCGATGGTCAGCATAATTTAATTAAAGGTGGCTCTTGGATTTCTACGGGAAACGAAACCATTAAATCATCAAGATATGCTTTTCGCCGTCATTTTTTCCAACATGCTGGATTTCGCTATGTGGAAAGTGATCGAGCTAAAACCCCGATAACTCCGGTTAACCCAATAGAAACGGATAAAATTGTTTGTCAGCAATTAGCCAGTCATTATCCTCACTCAACACATCATGAGGCTAACTTTTCCGTTGAACTTGCAAATGTTGTGCAAACTGTTTGTCGTGAATTTTCTGATTCATTGACTCCGACAAAATTACTTAATCTTGGTTGCTCTGTTGGGAGAGCCGCTTTTGAATTATCCGCCATGTTTGATCACATTGACGCCGTTGACTTCTCTGCTCGATTTATACAATACGGGGTGAAGTTACAAAATAATGAAAATGTGCGTTATCAATCGATTGTCGAAGGAGATATAGTTAATTTTAACGAAGTGGCTTTGGCGCAATACGTGAAAAATTATCGAGGAAATGTCCATTTTTCACAAGGCGACGCCGTGAACTTAAAACCGATTTTTCAAGGTTATGACGTGGTATTATTACAGCAAGTCTTAGAGCAAAGTTATGATCCCAAAGCTGTATTAGAAAATATTGCCCACCGTCTTAATAAAGGTGCTTTATTGATTGTTGCGACTAATAATACCTTTAATGAACAAGTCACTCAGAAAGAAAAATGGTTGGGTGGGGTTAAAATAAATGGCGAAAATGTCACGGTTTTTGAAGGTATATCACAAGTATTAATGTCAAATTTTAACTTAGTGACCACAACCAGCCTTCAGCAAACGCTGGCAATTAATGCTCATCAAACTCAACAAAGTTGTATCATGATATCGGTTTGGCAGTTAAAAAATGGTTAGTCATCAACCAACTCAAGATGAGTTACCGGCTCATCTTCAATTTACTCAATCTTTAACATGTCCGATTCACGGCAGTTTAAGTGATTCAACTGCACATAGCTTAACATTAGGTCAGCTTGTGGAAATGTCAGGGCAGGGACTTGAGAAAATCAATGCGCTTAAACTTGGTTATGCTTCTTTAAAAGGTCGTGTTTCATTACGTACTGCCATTGTTAACTTTCATCATCAATTGAACCATCATCAATGCCAACTAAATGAAGATAATGTCTTGACCTTTTGTGGCGCACAAGAGGCTTTGTCGGCAATATATCAGAGTTTATTACAGCCAGGAGATGAAGTTATTGTTGTAACGCCAAATTACCCATCTTTGACTCAAATGGCAGAAAAACTAGGGTGTAAGGTAAAAACCATTGAATTGTCATCGTTGCAAAAATGGCAATTTACAATTGAAGATATAAAAGCACAAATCAGTGAAAAAACTCAATTGATTGTCCTTAACTCACCTCACAACCCAACGGGAAGTATTATTGACAGTTCACTTGCCGAACAACTATTAACCCTTGCTAAAGCATATGATTGTTACTTAATTGCTGATGATGTTTCTCAAGCAAGTAACTATAACAACTTGGCTTTATCACATCGGTATTTAGATTATGACAAAGCACTGGTCGTGTCTGTTATGTCGAAAAGTTTTGGCTTAGCGGGAATTCGAATTGGTTGGGTGATCAGTAACAATGAAGCCGTTTTAGAACAACTATTAGTGGCGAAGAGTTTGAGTTCAATTTGTTGCTCTGCCATTGATGAAGAGTTAGCGGAAATCGCCTTTGAACAAAGTGCGAAAATTATCAGGGGTAATAATCAATTGATTAAAGTCAATATTGAGCACTTCAATACCTTTGTTCAGACACATTCTGACATATTTCAATGGCATCCACCTCAAGCAGGGTTGCTAAGTTTAGTTGAAGTCATGACTAAACAACCCATAGAGCTGTGGGCTAGACGTTTAGCTGAACACACAGGGATTTTAGCGTTACCGGCAACAATGTTTGGTCAAAAAGGCCAGTATTTTAGATTAGGGTTAGGAAAAAATAATTTTAAAAACTTATTAACAAAACTTGATAACTATTTAAGATGATAAAAAATACCTCATATCCCTTTCGCATTAAACCTTTACTACCTATTCCTTCGTAGGTTCGCTTACTTTTTATTAATCAGTTAGTTATGCTTTTTGTTTAAAATACACACTTTTAAAATATTTTGTTACATATACAGATAAACTATTTCATCATTTCAAGCGACAATACCTTTAGTTACCTCACCATTAATAACTATAAAAAAGTGAACATAACCATGTCGTTACCTATTCAATTAAAAAATATTATACCTTCGTACTACCTAAACAAGTCTATATTCGTATTTATACTAATGATGTTATTCAACTCTCATTATGCTTTTTCTCAACAAATACAATGTAATAGCCAAGTTTTGGCGGAAATAAATCAATCTATTACTGTGGATGGTGTTTTAGATGAGCCGTCGTGGAAACAGGCGACAAAAATGCTGTTAGCGTATGAAAACAATCCTGGTGAAGGAACACCAGCTCCGGTAAAAACCGAGGTGTATTTTTATCAAGATGGCACATACCTGAATGTGGCTTTCAAAGCGTATGATCCAAATCCAGAGCTTATCCGTGTTTCATTACGAGACCGTGATGCATTATGGGCGGATGACAATGTTGGAATTATTATTGACACCTTTAATGACGAACGTGGGGCGTATGAGTTTTTCGTGAATCCGTTGGGTGCTCAAGCCGATATGAAAATGGATGATACCGACGGTTGGAATGAAGATGATTCCTGGGATGCCATTTGGGATAGCGCAGGAAAAATAACAGACTTTGGCTACGTTGTTGAAATGAGTATTCCATTTAGCTCATTACGTTTTGCGGAAACACAAGAAGAGAAAGTATGGAATGTTGCCGGTTGGCGAAATTACCCGCGAGATGTTCGCATTCAAATGGCCACGTATAAACGTGATAGAAATATAAAATGTAATTTGTGTCAATTTCAACAACTTGTTGGATTACAAAATATTAAAGCGGGCAATAACTTTCAGTTAACTCCTACCCTGACGCTTTCTAAGCAAGATGAAAAGCCTGAGGTTCCCGGTGATTGGCAATCGGGGAGTGTGGATGTAGAGCCTGGCTTGGACATTCGTTGGGGGATCACCCAAGACATTGTTTTAAATGCCACGATCAACCCTGATTTTTCGCAGGTTGAAGCTGATGCTGGACAATTAGATGTTAATAATACTTATTCGTTATTTTTTCCTGAAAAACGGCCTTTCTTTTTAGATGGAGCCTCATACTTTGATACCGCTAATTTTAATTTTGTCCATACCCGCAACATTGCTGAACCTGATGTTGGGGCTAAAGTGACAGGTAAAACCAATGATCATAGTTACGGTGTGATGTTAGCAAATGATAACAATACATCCTTTCTAATGCCTGGTAATCAAGGATCTGACATTGCAACCTTAGATGAAAAATCAGAAGTCGCTATTGCGCGTTATAAAATGGATGTGGGCGAGAGAAATAATATTGGGGTCTTGATGACGCATCGGCAAGCGAGTCACTATAACAATACATTATTATCCGTAGATGGCAGCTATTGGATAAGTCAACGAGATAACATTAGTTACCAAGTTGCGCGTTCAGAAACCGATAATCCTGAGTTGGTGGTTGAAGAGTTTGACGTGAATAAAGAACAAAGTGATCAAGCGTTAAGCATAAATTACTCACATAGTACTCGCGATTATAATTTAAGAGCGAATTACAGCAATATTGGTGAAGATTTTCGAGCAGATTTAGGTTTTGAATCTCGTTCGAACATCGAACGTGTTGTCCTTGGCGGTAACCGTTATTATTATGGCGATGAAGAGGATATGTTTACGCGTTGGGGCTATTTTGGTGATTGGGATAAAACCTATGATCAAGATGGAAATATGCTGGAAGAAGAGTACGAGATCCATGGCAACTTACAAGGCAAGAAACAATTCTACTCAAACTTCGGTATTGTTCATCGCAAGCGACTATATGACGGTGAAATGTTTGATGAAACTCAATTTATGCAGTTTGCCAGATTTAGGCCAAGAAGAAATATTGAGTTAGGTACTTTTTATCGCTTTGGTAAACAAATTGATTTTGCTAATACTCGTTTAGGTGACGTCATTGATGTTGATCCTTATATAGAATGGGATGTAAATGAGCATGTTAAAATAGATCTAAATTATAGTTATAGCCAATTAGATGTGAACGATGACCGTATTTATACGGCGCATCAATCAGACTTGCGAATCGGTTATCAATTCGATATGCGGAGCATCTTAAAGTTTGTTGTGCAATATACTGATATTGAAAGAAATCCTGATCTATATATTTACGATGATATTGAAGATAGACCCGATAGAAATAGTCGCTACTTCTCTAGCCAACTTGTTTATTCTTATAAAATTAATCCGCAAACATTATTTTTTATCGGTTATTCGGATGGCGGCTACCAAGATGATAACTTAGATAGCTTAGAACGAGATCAGCGTACCATTTTTACTAAATTTAGTTATGCGTGGCAGTTGTAACTTTATACATAGTCTGTTGTATCATTACACATAAAACCACATCATAAAATAATGACAGGCGGCACCTGCTAATACAAACAGGTGCCAAATGGCATGGTTAAAAGGAATTTTATGATTAACGTAAAAGATCACGCCAAAGGCGTAAAACCCACCACCTAAACAAAGTAGTATTAAGCCATTAATATCAATAGCATTCGCTAGTTGTTGTAAACAAAATACCGAAACAAAGCCAAGTCCAAGGTAACTCGCTACAGAGAGCGCTTTATTGTGATTTTTACAACATATTTTATAAGTAATTCCTGCAAACGCTAACAGCCATATCAGGGTGAGCATAATAAAACCTAGTCGATTACTCAGTGTGATCAACATCAATGGGGTATAAGTGCCGGCAATTAATAAATAAATTGCGCAGTGATCTAATAACTTAAAGAAACGTTTGGCTTTTGGCGTAACCATCGCATGATAAAGCGTGGAAGCTAAGAAAAGAATGACTAAACTTGTTCCATAAATAGCAAAGCTTGCAGCTCGCAAAAAATCTTGCTGTTGCATGGCGTAAAAGACTAGTAAGGTTAATCCGGCAACACTTAACAGTGCACCAATGCCGTGACTAACCGCATTCGCTATTTCTTCAGCAAGGCTGTATTGGGGAGTTAATTGCATTGAGTTATTTCAGCTTACACATGTTAGCTGAAATGATAGCAGAGTATCACTGAGATAAAAAGAGGTTAGACCAGATTGAAAAAAAGAGCCTTTAAGGCTCTTTTAATAATTTATGACGAAAAATTAACGCTGATTAAAGTGCGAGTTCAATAACCATTTCTTTTAATTCTTCTTTCGAAATCGAATTATCATGGTTAGTATCAAATCGTTTGAAGATTGACTCACACATCCGAATGCCTTTGTCTTGAAGTAAACAATCAATCAATTCAACAAATTCACTGCGGTTAATGACGCCGTCTTTATCTACATCAAACACTTCAAAAAGCTCATCTACCCACTGATTAAGTTCCATCAAGAATCCTTAAATTAAAATACATCTTACCTATGACTTTATCGCTATTTGAAGGCGTTGTGAATGTTTAATTCTCTTTTTTGGTATTTATCGAATTATTTCTAATCGATTGTTCTTTTATTGATTGTTTAACTAGCAATGTTAGCTAGATAGATTTAAAAAATTAACAGGAAATATTTGAATATCATAACGATTATAAAAATTTTATTTAGTTTTTACCTTAAATACAAAATAAAAAATGGCGGGGTGGCAAAATAAAAAACTTAAACTGTAAACCTATGATTTATATGGATGTTAATGGAATGTTAGTACTTTTTACTAAATAACCATTGAATGATGACTTTTTGTTCAATAAACTATGGATCCAATATATTGTATACAATATGTTGTTAATAAAAATAAGCTGTAGTTAACAGTAATGAACATAACATTTTTCATATAAGGGTTTCACAATGTTTCAAAACAATAAAAGTGGTTTTCAGCCACGTAAGACCATTGCAGCATTAGCTGTAGGTACTGCAATTGCCTTGAGTTCGCCAAGTGTCCTAGCTACCGATGGTAAAGCGTCTATTCATGGTCATATTGAGTCAGTCGCTGGGACAGACTTAAATAATGTCGTAATCACCATAAAGCATGAAGGGAAAGGGATAGTTAGAACGACCACCACAACCGAAAAAGGTGACTTCTCGTTAAAAGGATTACCGATAGGGGATTACACAATTACGGTAACAAAAGACGGCTTCACTACGGTGAGTGAAGAACATGTCAATATTAATGTTGCTGGTTTAGTCTTTGACGCGACGATGGCAGACACCTCAAATATTGAAAGAATCGAAGTATCAGGTGCAAGAATTAGTCAAATTGATACTAGTTCTACGCAAGCCTCACAAGTTATTTCAACGGAAAGATTAAATCTATTACCTGTTGAACTGAACTCTTCAGCCATTGCTATGTTAGCACCAGGTACGGTTGGTGGTGATGCGTCCTTTGGCGGTGTTGCCATTGGTGGCTCTTCAGTCGCTGAAAATGGTTATATGCTCAATGGCTTGAATATTACTGATGTTCGTAAAGGTATGGGAGATATTGAACTGCCATGGCAAGCTATTCAACAAACTGAAGTGATTACTGGTGGTGTCTCGCCAGAATATGGTCGCTTCATTGGCGGTGTCGTGAACTTAGTGTCAAAGTCTGGTGATAACGAGTGGAGCTTTGGTGGAAAAATTGAAATTGAACCTCAATCGTTACGTGAACCTTACCCTTGGATCAATAACGAAGGCAAAATGATCCAAAGTGACACCACCAATTATGATGAAAAAGAGATCAATCTCTGGGCAAGCGGTGCAATCATTGAAGATACATTATTCTTTTATGGTTTATATAACCCACAAAGCGGTGATGGCTCAAGCGATAGTGATACTAACTATATAGAAAATGAGTGGGAGCGAGATATGTGGTTTGCCAAGTTAGATTGGGAAATCAGTGAAAACCACTCTATAAGTGCGATGGCATTTGATAATGGCGCGACGTATCAATCTAATGAATGGCGCAAAGATACCGATGGTAACTTTAATAAAGCAGATAAGCCGGGTGAAACCTTAGGTAAAGATGGTGGCTTAGTTTGGAACGTCCAATATACCGGTTATTTAAGCGATGATTTTACCGTATCGGCAATGTATGGTCATGTTGAAAATGAAACGGGCGTCCCTTCTGGAACACCTGAATTATCCAGAGTGTGGGATAATCGCGATGGTTACTGGGTACCCTTAGGAGATTGGGTTGGCAGTGGTGATAGTTCCACCAAAGATATGCGTAAAGTATATCGAGTCGATTTTGATTATGTGATGGGTGATCACACCTTTCGATTCGGCTTCGACCATGAAACATTGGAAATCTCAGATTACTATGAGCCCCATGGTGATGGTTGGTACGATTATTACCGTGCAGCCGAAGATGGCGCAGCGGGTTTACCAATTTTAGCCGGAGAAGAATATGCTGATCTGCGTATTTGGGGCAAAGAAAGTGAAACGGAAAACCAGTCAAATGCTATTTATTTCACCGACACATGGGAAGTTAATGATCAACTCGTACTTAATTTAGGTGTACGTGCTAGTGAGTTTAGTAATACAACAGGCTCTGGTGATAAATACGTTGATTTAAAAGATCAAATAGCACCACGAGTTGGTTTTACTTATGATCTGATGGGAGACGGCTCAAGTAAACTTTATGGCTCTTACGGTCGTTACTTCCAACCTGTTTCACCAAATACCAATGTTCGTATGGCTTCAGCCGCTTATGATATTCATCATATCTATCGTTTAGAAGGTGTGAATGCTGACGGTACGCCACAACTGGGTGAAAAATTACGTACCGACATTGTGGCAGACGGTACAGTGCCAGATGCAGATCAACTTTTTAATAACCAAGCTGAGTCTATGTATTCAGACGAAATTGTCATTGGTTATGAGCAACAAATCAATGATGATTGGGCAGCAGGTGTACGTTTAGTTTCTCGTGAATTAAAGCAATCGATTGAAGATATATCGTTCAACTATGGCATGAATCAATGGATCAAAGAAAATTACGCCAACGATCCTAATCTAAACGACTATTTAGTTGGAGGTTGGTTTCCAACATTAACAAATCCTGGCCGTGACGTGACTATGTCGTATGATGTTGATGGCGACGGAACCAAAGAAAGTGTAACAGTTAATGCTGATATGCTCGGTTTTCCTGACTCTAAACGTCAATATTATGCGGCAGAATTCAATGTTTCAGGTTATGTTACCACGGACTTTTTTATTGCTGCATCTTACACCTGGTCTCATAGTTATGGTAATACCGAAGGGCTGGTTCGTTCTGACAATGGTCAAGCGGATCCCGGTTGGACTACTTCATTTGACTACCCTGAGTTAATGGATAATGGCTACGGTAATTTACCTAATGATCGTCGTCATAACATTAAATCTTATGGTATTTATAATGTGACGGAAGACTTTAGCGTCGGTTATAACTTTTGGGCAAAATCCGGTAAACCAAAGAGTGCCTTTGGTGTTCATCCAGAAGACGATGGCTATTGTGTAACCGCTATCTCTGTTGATGGTGTGTGCTATGGACGTGATTGGTATGGAGCTGCATCCTTTTATAATGACGGTGTCGCGACTGCTCGAGGTAGTTTAGGTACCACTGAATGGGTTTACAACTTAGACCTAAACTTAACGTATCGAGTAGATCTTGAAGACGCTGGACTTTTAACGTTTAAGATGAATGTATTTAATGTCTTTAATAGGGATGGTATTGAAGGTGTTGATGAACAATCAGAATTTGATAGTGGGACCAATAACCCTCGATTTGGTTATGCCGATGACTTTCAAACACCGCGTTATGTGAAACTATCGCTTCGTTATGACTTTTAAACGACAATAGTTTTACGTTATAAAAGCCGCTGTTCTCCCACAGCGGCTTTTTGTTTTTAACCTATTGAAAATACTTTAGTTAATTGTCTTTTGAAACTTAATGATTAAGCCATTGTTACCTGTTGAAAAGAAGATTATTAAGAAAAATAAATAAAAAGTGTAATAAATATATTTTTCTTAAGACTAAGTAAGGGACATTTTAAAAGGAAGGATAAAATGAAAATAAATCGAAAAAGCATTTCCGCATTAACTATAACAATCAAAAGTGTTATCGCATTTGGTTTACTGTCAGTTCACAGTGCGGTTATAGCCAATGAATCGAACTTATCCCTGAAAGATTGCCATCTTGATGGTATTAAACAACAAGTACAATGTGGCAAATTACTTGTCCCTGAAAATTACGATAAACCTAATGGTGAAAAAATCACGATAAATTTTGCCGTTTTACCAGCAATTGATAAAAGCCAAAAGAAAGAACCATTAATGTTTCTTGCTGGCGGTCCTGGTCAAGCAGCTGTCAGCCTTGCAGGTGGGTTATATAAAGCTTTTAATGAAGTAAGAAAATCACGTGCGTTAATTTTAGTTGATCAACGTGGTACGGGTGAATCGCATCCATTACAGTGTGAAGAAAATATCAAGCAAGATGTTTATAGCACTATACCAGAAGAGTTTTCAGCTCAAGATGTTAAAGACTGTTTAGCGACATTTACCGGTGACTTAAGTCAGTATAATTCTGAAAATGCTATTCGAGATTTTGACGCAGTTCGCGCTGCACTGAACCATGAAAAAATTGCCATTTATGGAGGGTCATATGGCACTAGAGCTGGTTTGGTTTATATGCGCTTATTTCCCGAGTCGTTAAGTAGTGTGGTTTTAGATAGTGTAGGCCCTATTGAAGTACCTATTGGATTGTTTGGCAAAAGTGCCGCACGCTCTTTTTCAATGTTATTAGCAAACTGTGAGAAAGAAGCAAGTTGTCAACAAGCCTATCCCAATTTAGCTAGTGAGTTTAATCAAGTACTCGCTACATTAGATGAGAATCCTCTCTCTATCAGTATTCCGCATCCACGTTTAGGTACTCAAACTCCATTAGTTGTTAATAAAAGCAAATTTTTATCTACCATCTTTATGCAGCTCTATAGTATTGAAGGACGCTCTTTAGTGCCGTTGATTATTCATCAAGCTTCATTAGGAAATTTTGCACCATTTGCTGGATTAACGGCAATGAGTGAAGGTGGTATGAATATGTTTGTTGGCTTAACGTTCAATATCGTTTGTAACGAAGACATGCCAAAAGTCACGGAGGACATGATTCTTGCTGATTCTGATAACAATTTTAACGGTAATTTGAGTCATGTTGCATGGCAAACAGCTTGTCCATTGTGGCCTCAATACCGTCCAAGTGACGATTTTTATAATCCTGTAACTGCTGATATTCCAACCTTGATCATTTCAGGCGAACTTGATCCTGTTACCCCACCAAGTAATGGCGAATACTCTCATAAGACACTGCCTAATAGTAGACATATTATTATGAAAAACAGTAGTCATACCCCCGGTGTTTCAGGCTGTGCAATTAACGTTATTAATGAGTTTTTAAATAAAAAAGATCCAAATGACTTGGATGAATCTTGTTTAGATGAAATACCTGCTGAGTCATTTATGACTGGCTTAAATGGCGGCATATAGGGAGATAATTATGATTGAAGTAAATAATTTACATAAGAGCTTTACCTCGAAAAAAGATACAGTTAAAGCATTAGATGGTCTTTCGTTTCAAGCAAAAGATGGCGAAATTACCGGCATACTAGGGCCAAATGGCGCAGGTAAAACTACTTGTTTACGTACCCTTTACGGTTTGCTTTCGGCTGATGAAGGTTATGCCACTATTGACGGTATTCACGTAACAGAAAATCCATTGGCGGCACGTGCCAAGTTAGGGATCTTTCCCGATAAATTTGGTTTGTATGAACGCTTAACTGCCTATGAGCAAATTGATTATTTCGCGAGTTTACATGGCTTAACAGGACAGGCGAAAAAACAAGCCATTGAGTCTGTTTTGACAGATTTAGATATGCATGAATTAGCCCATCGTAAAACGGCTGGTTTTTCACAAGGTCAACGGATGAAAGTGACTCTAGCGCAAGCGTTAGTGCATCAGCCGCAAAACTTTGTTTTAGATGAACCAACACGTGGTTTGGATGTTATGAGTACTCGAGTATTGAGAAACTACTTAAGTAAATTTAAAGCGAAAGGTCACTGTATCTTATTTTCTTCACATGTTATGCAAGAAGTTGCAGCATTGTGTGATCGGGTGATTATCGTTGCCAATGGTAAATTAGCAGCGCAGGGCACGCCACAAGAATTATGTGAATTAGCAGGTGAAACCCAATTAGAAGAAGCCTTTGTAAAATTGATTGGTTCAGATGAGGGAGTAGCAGCATGATCCAGTTTAAAGCATTACTTTTTAAAGAATTAAAAGAAGCTTTTCGTGATAAGCGTGCCTTGATGGTGGCATTAAGCATGGGGGTTTTACTGCCAATAATGATCATGGTGATGTCAAAAGTGATGATCAAAGAAGCTGTTGATAACCCCGCTATCTATGTGAAATTTACCGGTGAGCAGTATGCGCCCAAGTTAATAAAAGCGTTTAAAGATGCCAATATTTTGTCATTTAAAGATGTGCCAGATGATGAGAAGCGTAATTGGAATGAACGCAATATTGATTTCATCATTCCCGACACTTTTGCTCAAGACATGAAGGAAGGTACACCGATTGAAATTATTCTACGGGCCGAATACGGGGAAAAATCCTTAGCATCGCCAATTCGTAGAATTAAAGATGTGGTGCGTGATTATTCTCGAACGATTGGCTTTAAACGTCTATTAGTGAGGGGCATTGATGTAAAATTATTGCAACCTGTTGATCTTCAAGAACAAGATACTTCATTACCGACCAGTAATGCTGTGATGATTTCATTAATATTAGGCATGTACTTAATGATGGGTGCGTTTATGTCTGGATTATCAATTTCCATCGACTCCAGTGCCGGTGAGCGTGAACGTAATGTCTTAGAAATGTTGTTATGTCAGCCAGTCAGCACGGTAAAAATCGTTTTAGCTAAGTTATTTTGTTCGAGCATTATCGCGGTGATCTCAATATCTTTGATGTTGACGTTAACCTCATTTTCAATGAATTTTGTCGACTTAGCTAAAATTGGCGCAACCTTTAATATCGACTTAATGACAACCTTGACGTTAATCTTGATGTTGATCCCCATTTGCTTTTTAGCATCATCATTACAGTTGTTTTTTGCCTTTCAAGCGAAAACATTTAAAGAGGCGCAATCGACAGTCACTATGTTAATTATGCTGCCAAGTTTTGTGCCGATGGCAATGATGATGATGGATGACAAGCCTGCTTGGACTGAATGGTTGCCAATTTCTGGTCAATCATTATTGATGGAAGACATCTTTAAAGGTTTGCCGGTGGACTGGATGGTACTTTTAGTGACCAGCGCAGCAACTCTTGCTTTAACAGCAGGACTAGTCATCACGTTAGCAAAAAAACTGACTTCTGAAAAAGTAGTCATGTCGTTAAGCTGATTTAACTTAGAAAGGTTTGTAAATTAATTGTTAAATATGAATAACTCGGTAGAATTCATCAGACAACAAGATCGTTTTCAAACGACATTCACTTATGATGCGAGTTATTCATTGAATCAATCTATAAACCAACAAGCTGATAGCGATAAAAGTCAAAGTCAGCAAGTAAAAAACTTCCAAGAAGTATTTGCTGATTGGATGACGGAGCATGAAAAATTGCTTCGTCACATCATTACAGGTTTTGAAGCGAAACCGGCAATTCAAGATGAGCTTTTTCAAGAAATCGCTTTAAACGTTTGGCGGGCATTACCAACGTTTAGATTCGACTCTGCTGTTAAAACATTTATTGCTCGAATTGCCCATAATGTTTTGGCCACGCATGTAGCAAAATCTGTGCGTACGGTAAAAGCGGATAAAGATTTAGCCGCGGTACCTTCAGAGGCTGAACAAGACTTAACTCAACCCACTCCTTTTCAATCACTTGACCAAAAGCAACGTCAACAGCGCTTAGCTCATGCTATTCGTCAATTGAAGCTTGACCAGCAACAAGTGATCACTCTTGCGTTAGAAGGCATGAGTTATCAAGAAATTGCCGAAGTTTTATCTATTACCACTAACCTGGTCGGCGTACGGTTACAGCGGGCTAAAAAAGCGCTAACGCAGTTATTGGAGTCGAAATGAAAGACAATGAATCATCGTTAAATATGGACAAAGAAACGCAAGCGTCTATAGCAGAGCAAACTCAAATGACCGACACAGACGAGGCTCATCACTATGCCGTTGACGATAATAATGCCGTTGATGAAAACAATCCTGATGAAGCGACAATTTTAGATGAACAATGGCAAAGTTTAAGCCAAGACTGGCAGTCGCAACCTGTTGAAAAAACAGATATTCAAGCTTTGTTAAAACAAACGAAACGCCGTACTACTTGGGCAAAAACTTGTTTTGCTTTAAATATCCTCGCTACTGCAGGGTTATTTATTTCATTTTTTTATGGTGTCATGATTGGCGAGTTTGGCACGCCATGGAATCTATATCTAGGTGGTGCCGGACTTATGTCGCTTATTTTTGTGTATTACGAAATGAAAATTCGGGCAAAAACATGGCGCCAAATTAGTGATAGTCCAGATCAAGCCATAGAAAACGCCTTAGCAGGCTGTGAATCTTCAATGAAATATATGTCGTTAACTAAATGGTCTTGTCTTCCTTTTGGTGTTTTAGCCAATTGGTTTGTGTATTCTGTCGGTAAAGAAGGCGACAAACCTATGTTGGGGGCATTGATATTTATTAATGTCTTTATTGCGGTAATGTTTTTAATCACAGAGTTAATTCATCGAAAACGTAAAAAAGAGTTCAAAGAGCTCAATGCAAAGATTTCAAACTTATAACGGAATACTCATAAGAAAGATAAATTAAATTCGGGATCACTATTGATAGCTGTGTTTTATTTGTTGTTCTTTGGTTTTTTATTCGATATATTATCTTCAAGACGAATTAGATTTCGTTATTAAAAACTTTTACCGCATTTTAACCAATACTCACTGGAATAGCTCAGTACAAAATGAGCTAATTCAAGTGGGTTTTTACATGTACAAATGAGCCTCTTTAGGGCAGAATGTGCGGCATTAAAATTGAACTTAACAAGATAGCCTGTTGGTTTAGCTGCTGGCTCATTACTTGAGGATAAAATATGTTTACACGTGATATGAATATTGCTGATTTTGACCCTGAATTATATCAGGCAATGAGTAGTGAAGTGGTGCGTCAAGAAGAACACATTGAGCTAATCGCTTCAGAAAACTACTGTAGCCCACGAGTGTTAGAAGCACAAGGTTCGCAATTAACCAATAAATATGCTGAAGGTTACCCAGGTAAGCGTTATTACGGTGGTTGTGAATATGTGGATGTTGCAGAGCAATTAGCTATCGATCGTGCGAAAGAATTATTTGGTGCTACTTACGCAAACGTTCAACCACATGCTGGTTCACAAGCCAATGCCGCTGTTTTCCAAGCATTAGTTAAGCCGGGCGGTAAAGTGTTAGGCATGAGCCTTGCTCATGGTGGCCATTTAACTCACGGTTCGCATGTTAACTTTTCTGGTAAGTCTTACGAAGCATTTCAATATGGCCTTCACCCAGAAACTGGTGATATCAATTATGAAGAACTTGAAGCATTAGCGCTTGAGCACAAACCAGAAATGATCATCGGCGGTTTCTCTGCATTCTCTGGTGTTGTAGATTGGGCACGTATGCGTGAAATTGCTGATAAAGTTGGCGCTTACTTTTTCGTTGATATGGCTCATGTTGCAGGTTTAATTGCTGCAGGTTTATACCCGAACCCAGTTCCTCATGCTCACGTCGTTACTACCACAACGCATAAAACATTAGCAGGCCCTCGCGGTGGTTTAATTATTTCAGGTTGTGATGATGAAGATGTTTATAAAAAATTAAACAGCGCGGTATTCCCAGGTGGCCAAGGTGGTCCTTTAATGCACATTATTGCGGCTAAAGCGGTAGCATTTAAAGAAGCGTTAGCGCCTGAGTTTAAGGTGTATCAACAAAACGTTTTAGATAACGCTAAAGCTATGGTTGCGGTACTTCAAGAACGTGGCTATAAAGTGGTTTCAAATGGTACAGAAAACCACTTATTATTGCTTGATTTAATTGATAAAGATATTACGGGTAAAGACGCTGATGCCGCTTTAGGTCGTGCTCATATAACTGTAAATAAAAATTCAGTGCCAAATGATCCTCGTTCACCATTTGTAACTTCTGGTTTACGTTTAGGAACTCCAGCAATTACTCGTCGCGGTTTTGGTCTTGAAGAAACGAAAGCATTAACGGGTTGGATTTGTGATATTTTAGACGATATTAATAACGAAGAAACCATCGTCAAAGTACAAGAAAACGTGAAAGAATTATGCTCACGTTTCCCTGTTTATAAATAGCACGTCGATTGGCGTATTAATTGATAATAAGCTTAATTGCTATTAACGTTTTTATTATCAATGTATTTAGATTAAAATGGCCGCCTTAGCGGCCATTGTTATTTTTGCGCTGTAATAAAATTTTTGGAGCGTTTCATGTATTGCCCATTTTGCTCGGCTACCGATACTAAGGTGATCGATTCTCGACTGGTGTCTGACGGACATCAAATTCGCCGCCGTCGTGAGTGTGTAGCTTGTCAAGAGCGGTTTACAACCTTTGAATCTGCAGAATTAGTGATGCCTCGCATTATTAAACGAGATGGTTCAAGAGAGCCTTTCAATGAAGATAAAATGCGCAGTGGTTTAGTTCGCGCGTTAGAAAAACGACCTGTAAGCGTTGAGCAAGTTGAATTGTCTATCAATAAAGTGAAGTCGCAAATGCGGGCAACAGGCGAACGTGAAATTAGTAGCGAACTGTTAGGCAATATTATTATGGGGCAATTGAAAGACCTCGATAAAGTCGCCTATGTAAGGTTTGCTTCTGTGTATCGCTCATTTGAAGATGTGAAAGAGTTTGGTGAAGAAATTGCCCGACTCGGCAGCGATAAATAATGCGCTAATTTGGCAAACATATTCCATATGAAGAATACATTTACTCCATCAGATCATCAATTTATGGCACAAGCTATACGATTGGCTGAACGCGGAATTTATACGACATCGCCAAATCCGAGAGTTGGTTGTGTGATCGTTAATCATGGTCAAATTGTCGGAGAAGGCTTTCATGAAAAAGCGGGGCAAGGACACGCTGAAGTACATGCGTTAGCAATGGCGGGCACAAATGCACAAGGTGCAACGGCTTATGTGACGTTAGAGCCTTGTTCACATGTTGGTCGCACTCCTCCTTGTGCAAACGCTTTGATTGATGCCGGCGTTAGTAAAGTCATTGCCGCTATGGTTGACCCAAATCCTCATGTTTCTGGTCGAGGACTAGCTTTGCTTGAACAGGCAGGCATTGAAACTTATTCGGGTTTACTTGAACAAGACGCAAAAGCGTTAAATTTAGGTTTTATTAACCGAATGACTTTAGGTTTTCCTTATGTGCGCTGTAAACTTGCCGCAAGTCTTGATGGTAAAACAGCAATGGCGAGTGGTGAGAGTCAATGGATCACGTCCAAATCAGCACGCCAAGATGTACAAAAATTAAGGGCACAAAGTTGTGCCGTAATTACCGGAGCGGACTCTGTTTTAGTCGATAATGCTCGAATGAATGTTCGATGGTCAGAGTTAGGTGATGCGCGGTTACATTACAAAGAGCAAGCAGTTAGACAACCGGTACGCGTGGTCATCGATACGAAAAATCGTTTAACGCCTGATTTAGCTTTTTTCTCTGAGGCCTCGCCAATTTTATTAATCAGAACTAGCATTGAAAATAATCAACAGTGGCCTCATTTTGTAGAAGAAGTGATCTTGCCAAAAGCGTTGAATAACGAGCACGTTGATTTATCCGCCTTGTTAAATACATTAGCAAAAAAAGAGTATAATGAGGTATTAATTGAATCAGGCATGACCTTAGCCGGTGCTTTTATTGAACAAAACTTGGTTGATGAACTTGTGTTATATCAAGCTCCCAAGCTGATGGGACATGAAGGAAAAGGCTTATTAAATATGCCTTTTGTGCAAGCGTTATCGCAAGCAAAAACACTTACCTTTTCAGACATTACTTTAGTCGGTGCTGACTTGAAAATCACCGCAAAATTTACCTAGCAATTATTAGAGACACTACATGTTTACTGGAATTATTGAAGCGGTTGGAAAAATTAAACAAGTTAATATCAGTGGTGACGGCGCGCGCATAACCATTGATACACAATCGTTGGATATGAGTGACGTTAAACTTGGTGACTCTATTGCGACAAACGGCATTTGTTTAACTGTGGTGGCGTTTGATCAACATAGCTTTACTGCCGATGTTTCTAATGAAACATTAACTCGAACGGGCTTTGCGCATTACGGTGCTAATCAACAGGTTAATTTAGAAAAAGCCATGCTACCGACCACTCGTTTTGGTGGTCATATCGTCTCTGGTCATGTTGATGCCGTTGCGATAGTCAATTCGATAAAGCAAAACGGAAACAGTATTGAATACTGGCTCAGCATGTCAGAAGAAATTGCGCCTTATATCGCTGAAAAAGGCTCGATTACTATTGATGGCGTAAGTCTAACGGTAAATAGTTTAACGCAAGACCAATTTAGGCTGACAATTGTACCGCATACCAGTGAGCAAACTATTATGCCAAGTTATCAAGTTGGCAGTAAAGTGAATATAGAAGTTGACGTAATGGCTCGCTATATTGAGCGATTATTATTGAAAAAAAGTAATACCCAACAAGCGCCTTCTGGCGTAACAGAAGCTTTGTTAATACAAAGTGGCTTTCTTAAAGGTTAGAAAGAAAAATTAAGAGGAAATCATGAATTTACACTCTCCAAAAGAGATCATCGAAGATATCAAACAAGGTAAAATGGTTATCTTGATGGACGATGAAGATCGTGAAAACGAAGGCGATTTTATTATGGCCGCGGAGTTAGTGACTCCTGAAGCGATAAATTTTATGGCTACTCATGGCCGTGGCTTAATTTGTATGCCGATGTCCGTTGAGCACTGTAAAAAACTTAATTTACCGTTAATGGTCGATAAAAATGATGCGCAATTTTCTACTAACTTTACGGTTTCAATAGAAGCTGCAGAAGGCGTTACTACGGGTATTTCGGCTGCAGATCGTGCAACTACTGTGCTTGCTGCAATCGGTAAAGACGCTAATCAGCATTCCATTGTACAACCAGGCCATATCTTTCCTTTAATGGCAAAAGATGGTGGAGTGTTAAATCGAGCGGGTCACACCGAAGCCGGTGTAGATTTAGCTCGTTTAGCAGGGTTAGAAGCCGCAGCCGTGATTGTTGAAATTTTAAATGAAGACGGCACTATGGCACGTCGTCCTGATCTAGAAGTTATTGCTCAAAAGCATGGCTTAAAAATGGGCACGATTGCTGATTTAATTGAATATAGAAATGCTAACGAAACTACCATCGAACGTATTTCTCAATGTAAACTGCCAACGGCTTTTGGTGAGTTCGACTTAACAGTTTTTAAAGATACCATCGACGGTCAAGCGCATTTTGCCTTAACGAAAGGTGAAATTAACCCTGAGAAGCCTACGTTAGTTCGTGTTCATTTAGAAAATACTTTCCGCGATTTGCTTTTTAGTCAACGTGAAAGTGTTGCAAAATGGCCAATCGGCAATGCCTTAGAAAAAATTGGCCAAGAAGGCGGTGTATTGGTACTTCTAGGAAAACATGAATCACCAGAAGAGCTTATTGCGACGGTAACTAAGTACGCTAAATTAGATGCTGGTGAAACTGTGAAAGAAGTACAACGACACGTCGGTTCAAGAAATGTAGGTGTTGGCTCACAAATTCTCTCTAATTTAGGGGTAGGGAAAATGCGTTTGTTGAGCTCTCAAGTGAAATATCATTCGTTATCAGGTTTTGGGTTAGAAGTGGTTGAATATATTTCTGAATAATTGTTCAGCCAGAAAAGCTCACAAAAAAACACGAGTTTACTCGTGTTTTTTTATCTATTTACATTCGCGATAACATCAGCTTATTTAGGAATAAAGCTCGGCGGTTTTCTATGTTGTGTCGCTTGTTCATATGAAAAAGCGGCTTCAATTAATTTACCCTCTTGCAATTTACCCCCGATAAAAGAAATGCCAACGGGCAAGTGATGTACAAAGCCCATTGGAACGGTAATATGGGGATACCCTGAAATTGCTGCTGCACTCGATGCGGCACCTAAATAATGATCGCCGTTAATATGGTCTATTTTCCATGCTGGCCCTGTTGTTGGAGCTATCAGCAAATCTAAATTGTGCGTTTTAAGTAATAGATCTATGCCATTTTCTTGTGTCATTTTTTTTGAAGATGTTAGTGCCTCTAGATAGTCTTTATCTGTTAACGGACCTTTTTCATTGGCCATGATCATAATTTCTTGATCAAAGTAAGGCATTGCTAAACTTTTATTTTGCTGATTGTGGTTAATTATATCCGTCAGTGATTTAGGTAACCCTTTGGCGGTATTGGCTAAATACTTATTTAAGTCGTTTTTAAATTCATATAATAAAACCGTAAATTCTGCTTCGCCCCACTTCTCCATATTCTCAAAATTTGTGTTATCGACGATAATAGCGCCTTGAGCCTTGATGGTTTCAATAGCTTGCTCAAATTGCGCATCTAACTTTTTATGATACCCCATCAAGTTTCTCACAACGCCTATTCGTTTGCCTGATAATCCATCCGTTTTTAAATGAGAAAGGTAATCAATGACAGAAGAGTTTGCCTCTGGGTCTTGTGGATCTTCGGCTACCATAGCACTGAGTAATATTACCGCATCAGTTACCGTGCGCGCCATTGGACCTGCAGTGTCTTGACTATGGGCAATAGGGATAATGCCGCTTCGACTTACCGTACCTAATGTTGGTTTAATGCCTACTATGCCATTTATTGCGGAAGGGCAAGTGACTGAACCATCCGTTTCAGTTCCAACCGCAACCGTTGCTAAGTTAGCGGCAATTGCAACGCCTGAGCCCGAGCTTGATCCACATGGGGAGGTGCTTAGATCATAAGGATTGAGAGTTTGTCCGTGTAATCCGCTCCATCCGCTTGAAGAGGACGTAGAACGAAAATTTGCCCATTCACTTAAGTTAGTTTTTCCTAAAATTATTGCTCCCGCTTTTATCAATTGTGTGACAAAAAAGGCGTTATTTTCTGGAAAATTGTTAGCTAATGCATGTGATCCTGCGGTATTAGCCATGTTGTCTAGGGTATCTATATTATCTTTTAATAATACTGGAATACCATGTAATGGCCCAACAAAACCGCGCTTAATAAATTGTTCGTCTAACGATTTGGCTTGTTGCAAAGCATGTTGATTTAATTGTGATACAGCATTTAATGTCGCGTTGTTTTTATCAATTTTATTGATACGGTCAAGGTAAAATTGTACCAGTGCTACGCTGGTCAGTTGTCCGTTTTTCATTTGTTGATGAAGATCATTAATTGTCTGTGCATCTCTGATTTTAACTTGTGCAAAACAGAGATTACTGACGAAACATGTTACAAAGACCAATCCAAATAATTTGCGCATATGATAGAGCCAAATGATTACTGTAGTGGCTTTTATAACGTGAATTTTAGGCTTAGGTCTAGTGAAAATGTGGTAATGGAATAGATAAGCGTGGGCTGATGTGGAATTTTATTCTTACACTTGTCAGGAGTAACAGGAAAATCATTGGATTGATGACAAGAGATTCATCATTAACAGGGCAGATAAATAATCTATTTATGCTTTATCTCTTGGATGCATGTATATAAAAAATGCCTCATTTGTTAGGTGAAATCATTGTACCTAAATAGTGTGATTTACCACTATTTAGGCTTCATACATTACTCGATATGACAAATGTCTTACTGGGTAAATGCTTTTATTTTTTCAAGGATGCCCGTGCTGTCTAAGCCAAGTTCAAAGTGGATCTCTTGTTGAGTACCATGCTTGATGAAGGAGTCAGGTAAACCAATATTTAATACTTTAATGGCATGGGCTTGACTCAATACGTATTCATTCACAGCAGAGCCAGCACCACCTGCAATGGCATTATCTTCTACCGTGACTAAATAGGTGTGATTCTTAACTAAATCATCAATTAAGGTTTCATCAAGCGGTTTAACAAAGCGCATATCGACAACGGTTGCATTGATTGCTTCTGCTGCTTTGCTTGCTTCTGCTAACGTGGTACCAAAATTAACAATCGCAATATTTTTACCTTCAACAATGACTCGGCCTTTACCTATTTCAATCGTTTCATTTATGTCAGGTAATGCTTCACCTGTACCATTACCACGTGGATAACGCACGGCAGCAGGGCCCTGTGCTTTATGCCCGGTTGTTAACATTAATTGGCATTCACGTTCATTTGCCGGTGTCATGATCATCATATTGGGGATACAACGCATAAAGCTGAGATCAAATGCTCCTTGATGCGTTGGGCCATCCGCGCCAACGATTCCCGCTCTGTCTATAGCAAATAAAACCGGTAAATTTTGTATGGCGATATCATGAATTAATTGGTCGTAACCACGTTGTAAAAAGCTAGAATAAATTGCCACAATTGCGTTATGTCCTGCAATGGCTAAACCCGCGGCAAAAGTAACGGCGTGCTGCTCTGCTATCGCCACATCAAAATATTTTTCCGGGAATCTTTGGCTAAACTCTACCATGCCTGATCCTTCACGCATTGCTGGAGTGATAGCGACAAGTTTTTCATCTTGCTCTGCCGTTTTACATAACCAATCACCAAATATTTTTGAATAGGTTGGCAAGCTAGGCTTACTGGCGGGCAGACTCGTGTCATCAGGATTAAACTTAGGTACAGCATGATACTTGATAGGGTCTTGCTCGGCGGCGTGATAGCCTTTACCTTTTTTGGTGGCAATATGCAGTAATTGTGGACCTTTTAGGCTACGCATATTACTGATGGTGTCCACTAAACCATTAACATCATGGCCATCAATAGGTCCGATATAATTAAAGCCTAACTCTTCAAAAAAGGTGCTTGGTACAACCATACCTTTTAAATGTTCTTCCGCGCGACTGGCAAGTTCTTTGATTGGCGGAATATTTTTAAGTATGCGCTTACTGCCTTCTCTAATTCCGGTATATAAACTACCAGAAAGCATTTTTGCTAAATGATTATTTAATGCGCCAACATTTTCAGAGATCGACATTTCATTGTCGTTTAGCACAACTAACATATCTTTATGAATATCGCCGGCATGGTTCAATGCTTCAAATGCCATGCCAGCAGTCATCGCACCATCACCAATAACCGCAACTGTTTTACGATTTTTGCCTTCTTTTTCAGCCGCGACTGCCATGCCAAGCGCCGCAGAAATCGAAGTACTAGAGTGACCGACACTTAAAACGTCGTATTCGCTTTCTTCGCGCCAAGGAAAAGGATGTAAGCCATCTTTTTGTCTTATGCTATGCAGTTGGTCTCGACGTCCCGTAAGAATTTTATGAGGATAAGCTTGGTGGCCAACATCCCAAATAACATGATCAAATGGCGTGTTATACACATAATGTAAAGCAACGGTTAGTTCTATAGTGCCTAGCCCTGAAGCAAAATGACCACTACTATTACTAACGGAATTTAATAAATAACGACGCAATTCTTCACTTGCTTGCGGTAAGCTGGCTTGATCTAATTGACGTAAATCAGCCGGATAATTGATTTTCGAGAGTAAAGGGTAGTCGTTCAGGTTTATAGTCATAGTTATTATTTTCAGCAACTGTACTTGTACTTGGCAGCAACTTAGCTAGTTCTGCTAATGATAAAAGTCGCAAATTCCGATAGATTCTGTGTATTGTAAGGCAAATGATGTAAAGCTTGTAGTGCTTGTTGATATAAGTTGTCAGCTTTTTGCTGTGCACCCTGTAAACCAAGCAGTGCAGGGTAGGTACTTTTATTCGCTTCTATATCAGAACCTGCGGGTTTACCGAGTACTTCTTCGCTAGAAGTAATATCGATGATATCGTCACGCACTTGATAAGCTAACCCGATTAATTTAGCAAACGTTGAGAGTTGTTCTTTTTCTTGTTCGGTTATCTGGTGAGAACATTCCGCTGCCATTAATACTGATGCTTCAAGCAAAGCACCGGTTTTTAGCGTGTGTAGTTTTTCTAATTCATCTAAAGAAATAGTTTTGTTAGTTGCCGAAAGGTCAAGTGCTTGACCACCACACATACCTTGATAGCCACTAGCTTTTACTAACTGTTGGATCAGATGGATACGCTTGCTTGCAATCGCTGAGGAGAATGGGTGATTCGCTAAAATATCAAATGCTAAAGTTTGTAAACTATCGCCAGCTAAAATAGCCGTCGCTTCATCAAAAGCAATATGACATGTTGGCTTACCTCGCCTGAGATCATCGTCATCCATCGCAGGAAGATCATCATGTAATAAAGAATAAGCATGAATGCATTCTAATGCGCCAGCTATACCATCAAGGTCATTTTCACTGACGGATAAGGATTCGCCGGTAATATAAGCAAGGTATGGACGCATCCGTTTTCCGCCAATTAATAAACCATAACGCATCGCTTCAAGCAGTTTTGGATCATTAATAGGTAAACTGTCTAGTTTTTTTAGTAAAAACTGGTTCGTTCTTTCTTGAAAATATTCAAGCTGCGCTAGCTTAGTCACTACTGAGAGCTCTCATCATAATTAAAGTCTTCGAGTTTGCTTACGCCTTTATTGTCCATTAAAATTTGGACTTTTTGCTCAGCCTCTTTTAGTTTGGTTTGACTGACTTGGCTTAAACTAAGTCCTCGTTCAAATAAGGTCATCGAGTCTTCTAAACTTAACTCACCTTTTTCGAGGCTTTGGACAATATCTTCAAGCTCATTTAAAGAATCTTCGAAGCTTAAATTTTCAATTTTTTTACGTGCCATTAGGAAAAATATATCACTATTTTTATAGGTAACGCGCAAGTTACCTTAGCTCGTCTAATTGGTCAATGGCGCTTATTTTTATTCGATAAAAAAAATAATCTTCAATTGGGGTTAAGTTATTGACAATATGGACGATAATAACTGTATAACAAAGAAAAATACCAACTTCACTTTTCAACTTAATTACGTCGTTTATGTTTAGCTGAATTTAGTATTTGTATTCGCGTATCCTAAAACCTTGAGGTATTATCAATTTAAAGGTGTAGGATTTAGTAACATATTTTGGAGGCTTATGTGGATTTAGCTACGCTACTGGGAATATTAGGTGCCATTGGTTTTATTGTCATGGCAATGATTTTAGGTGGCGATATCAGCATGTTTGTGGATACTCAATCGGTTCTGATTGTATTCTGTGGTTCCTTATTTGTTGTTTTGTCTAACTATAATCTCGGACAGTTTTTCGGTATTGGTAAAATCATGGGCAAAGCGTTCATGTTTAAAATTGAACAACCTGATGAATTAATTGAGAAATCTGTTGAAATGGCGGATGCTGCTCGTAAAGGGGGGTTTTTAGCTCTTGAAGAAGCTGAAATCACCAATGCTTTTATGCAAAAAGGGGTTGATATGCTTGTTGATGGTCATGATGCCGATGTGGTGCGTGGCACATTACAAAAAGATATTAATCTCACTACCGAACGCCATGAAACGGGTATTGGTATGATGATGGCCTTAGCGGATGTAGCACCTGCTATGGGCATGATAGGTACCCTGATAGGTTTAGTTGCCATGTTATCAAACATGGATGATCCAAAAGCGATTGGTCCGGCAATGGCAGTTGCACTTTTAACAACTTTATATGGTGCATTTTTAGCGAACGTGATTGCCATTCCTATTGCGAATAAATTAAAAATTCGTTTAAGCGAAGAAAAGCTTAACCAAGAACTTATTTTGGATGCGGTGTTAGGTATTCAAGATGGTCAAAACCCAAGAGTCATTGAAGGTTTACTGAAGAATTATCTTGCTGAAGGTAAACGTAAAATTGACACTACCGAAGAGTAATTGAGGGATTTATGGCTGATCAAGAATGTAAATGTCCACCACCGGGGTTGCCAGCGTGGATGGGTACTTTTGCTGATTTGATGTCGTTACTGATGTGCTTTTTTGTACTGCTTTTATCTTTTTCAGAAATGGATGTTTTAAAGTTTAAGCAGATTGCCGGTTCAATGAAGTTTGCTTTTGGTGTGCAAAACAAAATTGAAGTCAAAGATATTCCTAAAGGCACTAGCATTATCGCGCAAGAATTTAGACCAGGTAAACCTGAGCCAACGCCTATAGAAGTAATTCAACAGCAAACCGTTGAAATGACGCAACAAATGTTAGAATTTCAAGCGGGAGATGAAACATCTGCCGGTGGTCGTCAAGAGCAACGAGGTACAGAACGCGGTGGTCAATCGCAAAGTACCGCTGATGAAATGTCAGCTCAAGCAATGCAAAAAGCAAAAGATGAGCTGGAACAAGCTTCGGAAGAACAAGTTAACGACTTAGCGAAAAAAATTGCACAACAATTAGAACAACAGATTCAAGATGGCGCGATAGAGCTGGAATCCTTAGGTCAACAGGTGATCATTCGTATTCGTGAAAATGGTGCCTTTCCATCTGGCTCAGCATTTTTACAGCCTAAGTTTAAGCCTATTGTGAGAGAAATAGGCGAGTTATTAAAAACAGTGCCTGGTGAAATCATGGTCTCAGGTCATACTGATAATCAAGGGATTAGCTCTGAGTTATTTACCTCTAACTGGGATCTATCGAGCAAACGTGCTGTAGCAATAGCTCACGAGTTAGTGAAAGTGCCGGGATTTGATGATTCGCGTATGTTAGTAGCAGGCCACGCAGACTCTCGTCCTTTGGTGCCAAATACCAATGCGCTAAACAGACGTCGTAATCGTCGTGTTGAAATATCGATCAATCAAGGTAAGCCTAAAGAAACCGAGCCATTTTCAGTGATTAAAAGTGATAATTAAGTAAGTAATTGAAAATTTAAGCTATTTAAAAAGATCTCAGTTGAGATCTTTTTTTGTGCGTCAAATTTTGTACATATCGCTAAGGCATAAGGTATAATGCGCGCCAATTATTTTCTTGGGTTTTCAACATCGGTATTATTTATGAAGTTTATTGTGAAGTTACAGGCAGAAATTGCGATAAAAAGTCGCCCTGTACGTAAGCGTTTTACCAAAATATTAGAGTCTAATATTAAAAACGTTTTACGCCGTGTTGATGAGCAAGTGACCACCAAGATTAACTGGGACAGTATTGAAGTTAATACTAAAAATCTTGATGAAAAAAATCGCGAACAATTAATTGAAACACTGCAATGTATTCCTGGTGTAGCTCAATTTATCGAAGTGAAGCGCACAGAATTTACTGATTTACATGATATTTTTGAGAAAACTCTCACGGTGCATGCCGATACAATTGCAGATAAAACTTTTTGTGTCAGAGCGAAACGAAATGGCGATCATGACTTTAGTTCACTACAAATTGAACAATATGTTGGTGGTGGTCTTAATCAAGCCGTAGAGAGCGCAAAGGTTAAGTTAAAAAAACCTGAAGTGACAATTAATTTAGAGGTTAAACATCAAGAGCTCTTTATCGTGACTCATAAGTTTAAAGGTTTAGGTGGCTTTCCTATTGCGACTCAAGAAGATGTTTTATCGTTAATGTCAGGTGGTTTCGACTCAGCGGTTTCCAGTTTTCAAATGATTAAAAAAGGGGCGCGCACGCACTTTTGTTTTTTCAACCTTGGTGGCTCTGCCCATGAAGTTGGCGTCAAAGAAGTTAGCCATTATTTATGGAATAAATTTGGCGCATCACATCGCATTAAGTTTTTTGCTGTTGATTTTGAACCGGTTGTTGCCGAAATTTTAGAGAAAATTGAAAACGGTCAAATGGGGGTTGTGTTAAAGCGTATGATGATGCGTGCTGCGGCAAAGGTCGCTGAAAAACGTGGCATCCAAGCACTGGTAACTGGTGAAGCCTTAGGGCAAGTATCGAGTCAAACTTTGACGAATTTAAATGTGATTGATCGTGTCACCGATACTTTAATTTTACGTCCTTTGGCGGCATATGATAAACAAGATATTATCGATATCGCCCGTGAAATTGGCACCGAAGACTTCTCAAAAACGATTCCTGAGTATTGTGGTGTTATTTCGAAAAAGCCGACAGTAAAAGCTGTTTTATCGAAAATTGAAGCAGAAGAAGAAAACTTTGATTTTTCTATTTTAGATCAAGTTGTTGAAGCTACTAGAATCTTTGATATTCGCGATATTGGTGATGCTGCGGAAGAAGAAATTCATGCTGTTGATGAGGTCGCTAATATTGGTGACAATGCCATTGTTCTTGATATTCGTAGTCCGGAAGAAGAAGACGAGAACCCGTTAGAATTAGACGGCGTAGAAGTAAAGCATTTACCTTTTTATAAATTATCAACGCAATATGGCGATTTAGATCAATCTAAAGATTATTTACTCTATTGTGACCAAGGGGTGATGAGTAAACTACAAGCACTTTATTTAATTGATAATGGCTTTAAAAACGCGAAAGTGTATCGTCCCTAAGTTACGCTTTTAGCAACAATTAACAGTCATTATTTAATGAAGCTAGGAGCTATATTCGGTTTCTAGCTTTTTTATTTGTTGCCACAGAGCCGTGTTATGCGGGGTTGATATGTGATATATCAGGCCTTGCTGATGAATAAAACCGTTAATATGATCGATTTCAGTTTTTCTACTGGTAAGGATATCACTGCGCATTGATGAACAGTTTAATGCCGTATTGTTTGCGACATTTAATACCGTTTGGATTAATTCGGTTAACGATAAAGAGACAGTATGCTTGCGCGCAATCATTACCACTTCATGTAAGATCCCTTCAATTTTTTGCTTAAATTTTATCTTGGTTACTTCACCATTATTGCAATTATTAATAGCGGTTAGTGGGTTGATCACGCAATTTATGGCGAGCTTAATCCATTGCTGTATTTTGATATCTTTTTGCCAAGTCACTAACGGTAAGGCTTTATCTAATGTATCTACTAATTTGATGCGTCTTTTTTCTGGAATATTACCCGCTATTAAACCTATATCACTCTTTCCTTCACCAGTATGAGTAATATTAAAATTATCATTTTTTAAACTACCATGTGTCATTAACATTGCAGCTATCGCTTGGTCACTGTTCAGTTGTACGTCGAATGATTGAACGTTTAGGAGGCCATTATGAGAGAAAATGAGAGTGGCATTTTTGTTAAAGAATGACTGATATTGCTGATGTGCTTGCTCAAGTGCATAAGCTTTTAAACAATAAATGATCAGCTCAGCTTGTTGTAAATGTTCATCACTTGCAAGGGCCAATATTTGTTGGTGTTGCTGTTGTTTGCTATCGGTAAATGTCATGCTGTTTGGTACATTGTTGACATTGCCTGAACATCGCAGAGTTACGTGATTATTCGCGCATTGGCTAAGTTTAAAATACCATAATAAGCCAATAGCACCTTGGCCAATAATAACAATATTCATCGTGGTTCTTTTTTAAGTAATGGACGTTTAAGCCAAACTATCGCCAAATAAAGTGAAATGCCGACAATATCTGCAATAAAGTCACTCATTTCACCCTTTCTAAAACCTAAATACATTTGACTTAATTCTGTTACGGCAGCATAAAAAATCATGCAAAGACAGATATTTAACAAAGGCAGTGATAAGTTTTTATGTAAAAACCAGGTTAAAAAATAAAAACCTAGAAAATGACCGATAGTGTCTAATTGTAAGCTTTGCTCAATAATAACGTGGAGATCAAAAGAAGCGAAGGTGAGTAACATTATCGTGAAGATAATAAGCAGTAAAATTATAAGAGGTTGTCTGGTTTTCATTACCAAATCATAACATGAGAATTTGACTACATGCTATGAGGATTATTAGTTTTTCAAAGATATACTTTTTGGTATTATAGCCTTCTAAACGTTGTGAATTAGTTAAGTTAAGCGAGAATAAAATGCCTTCAATGGATATTGTGTCAGAAATTAATATAGAAGAAGTTCGAAATGCAACTGAAAATGCCAGCAGAGAATTAAGTACCCGTTTTGACTTTAGAGGTGTTGAAGCTAGTTTAGAATGGAAAAAACCAAATGTTGTGGTGAAAGCTGAAGCGGATTTTCAAGTAAAGCAATTAGTTGATATGTTGAGATCGCAATTAACAAAACGTCAAGTCGATGCTAAAGCAATGACTGTTGGTGAGCCTGAATTTTCTGGTAGAAATTGTTCTGCAACAATTTCATTTAAAGAAGGCATTGAACAACCGGTTGCTAAAAAATTGGTGAAAATTATCAAAGATAGTAAGCTTAAAGTGCAAGCGTCAATTCAAGGTGAACAACTACGAGTGACAGGTAAAAAGCGTGATGATTTACAAGCGGTTATGCGCTTAGTTAAAGAGTCTGATCTTGAACAATCCTTTCAATTTAACAATTTCAGAGATTAACTGAATCGGTTA
The DNA here is from genome assembly GCF_040362795.1 of Thalassotalea sp. SU-HH00458. Classification (NCBI taxonomy): domain Bacteria; kingdom Pseudomonadati; phylum Pseudomonadota; class Gammaproteobacteria; order Alteromonadales; family Colwelliaceae; genus Thalassotalea; species Thalassotalea sp. SU-HH00458. Next base: position 420,878 of record NZ_BAABWW010000001.1, on the reverse strand, counting down.
ATCAAGTTTAATTGTAAACTATTATACGGTCCTCATCATAAACGCCGATAACTTTCATTCTCGGCGTTTTATTCGTTGAGGAAAATATTCATGTCATTGAAAATAGGTCGCTATTTATTTACTTACCTCAATAGGGTAAATACACGCTGCTTATTAATCCGTTATCGGTGTTTATGTTAAGCTACTATTGAAGTTGATTGACTAGGCTTTCTTGGTATTGTTCTAAATATTTTTGGTGTTTTTTTTGATGCCAGATAATCATTGATTTTGACTTATCTACCGCAAGCGTTTGATATTTTATCGCTTTGTTAATGTCATTAAGATCAGCATATGCTTTTGCTAACGCCGATAAAGCATAGGCCGATTCAGGGTATAATTCGGCTATTTTTTGGTAGATGTTTAACCCCTTTTGACTATCTTTTTCCGTTACTGACTTCGCTAATGCTTTTAATGAACCTTCTGCGGATACTTTAAAACCATATTTTTTCTCAGATATTCGTTCGTAATACTTAATAATCGCTTGGACACCTTTTTTCGATATTTCAGAGTCTGCTTTAAGATCATTATGAATATCACTAAAAAGTGCTTCAATACCATTTATCATTGAAATGATAGGTTGCGACATATAATGATTGTTATTATTGCGATGTACCTGCCAATCGAGTGTGCTCGGGGCTGAAGTGTTAAGTGCTTGTTCAAATAACCCAAAAGCAGGCAGGTTCGCTTGTTCATATTGGTGCTCACCTGTTGAGAGATACAAAAATCGCATGTTGTCATCTTTTTTGGTGAGCTTTAGTTTGGCTTGAGAGGTTATCAAACCAAAGTCATTCGCTAATGAAGGACTAGAAATAATATAGGCATTAAATAATGTAGGACGATTAAGTAAAGCAAATAACCCTAATGCGCCGTTGCCCATAAAGCCGCTATAGATTCTAAAACCATTAGTTCTATATGTTTTATCAACAGTTCGTAACAGGTCATTCTCAAAATAATCAAGCATTGTATGGTTATTTGGATCTGCTGCTATTTGTTCAAATAACTTGGCAAATTCAGCATTATAACTTGCGGGTGTTACAACAATCGATTCAAGCCAAGGCCAATCACCATTATGGCTTAACCAATCATGTAAGCCGCTTAAATAAGGCTGGCTGCGTGGATGTAAATCGAAAATAACGAAGTACTTTTTATCTTTGGTTTTGGGCTCATTATAGCTTTTCGGTAAAGTAACATTGTATTCTATGGGATTTTTAAAAAATTTAGAGGTGACTTTTAGTGATTGAATGGGATTGAGCGCTTTGATATCTGTCGCTGCTACTGAAAATGATAGTGCACTAATTACAACACTTAGGCTAATTACTAGTACTTTTATCATTGTGTAATCCCTTTTCTTAAAATGTTTTTTATAAGTGGCTAACGGAATTTTAAATTTATTTCAGCGCTTTTTTCAGGGGTGTTAAAAATTGCTCGAAGTGCTGCCATTGTTCGGTAGCATTTTTATAAATAGGCTGGCGCACTTGTTCAGAGCTTGGAGTTTTTATATTTCGTTTAGTTTTATGAAAATCTACGCATGACTGTTCAAACGTTAAGCCACAATAATTCAGTATTCTACGTACTTGTGTTTCTAAATCCTCAACGACATCTTCGTGGTGAACGGTTAAAACTTGGTTAGGTAATACTTGATCCCAATGTGACATCAATTTTAAGTACGCTTGATAATATCGGCCTAAATCTTCAAGGTTATAACTAAAGTCTTGGCCTTCCGCGAAGAGTTGTTTAAAGCCACTAAAACAACACGCCATAGGTGAGCGGCGTGCATCAATTATTTTGGCATTCGGTAGAATTAGCTTGATCAGGCCAATATGGAGAAAATTATTCGGCATTTTGTCGATAAAAAATGGTGCATGTTCTCGGTATACCTTTGTTTCGTCAATAAACTGTTGTCCAAAGCGCTGGAAATAATCGTCTTTTATTACGTGTAAATTTTTAGGATATTGATTGTCAGCTCTATTTCTTCCTCGCAGTCGTGATGCTAAACCTAAAATATTATGAAGTTCCATCGTGCCGTCGACTTGACTATGTGATGCGAGTATCTGTTCAAGCAAAGTGGAGCCTGCTCGGGGTAAGCCAACAATAAAAATAGGATCAGGTACATCTAGGCCTAAGTTGCCACGGTTTTTAAATAACTCGGCAGTACAATATTTTATTTGATCATTGACTTGTTGCTCTATTTTATGGATATCAAAATTATTATGGCTTGATTGTAATGCATTACCTTGTTGGTATGCTTCAAAAGATTTTTGGTATTCCTTCCTGTCTTCAAATGCCTTACCTGTGGCAAAATGCAGTTGCACACTATCAACGAGCGATAAGCCTTTTTGCGCTTGTTGTGTTTGCATTTGGTTAATTTCTTCATCGCTAAAACGATATGTTTTGGTATTCGCTAAACTCCAATAGGCATCGCCATAATTTGGTTTAAGCTGGTAAGCGGTTTGATAGGCAGAAATAGCCTTCGAGATATCACCTTTTGCTTTAAGTGCATGACCTAATTGTAAATGAAACTCAGCGACATTATTGTCTTGAGCAATGGCTTGCTTAAATAAGGTGATAGCTTGTTCTATTTTTCCTAAACCCGTTAAAATATTGGCTTTAGCGACTTTAAAACTAAGATTGTTAGGTTGTTCTTTTAATAGTTTTTCAACCTGTTGCTCAGCTACTTTGTATTTTCCAATTTTAATCAGTAGGTTAAGGTATTGTGAACGTGCATAAATATGTTTAGGAGAGAGTTCAAGCGCACTCGCTAATAAAAACTCAGCGTCATCATATACTTTTAATTGGATGCCAATTTCCGCGAGTAAACACATACCTTCAATATGTTGCTTATTTTGTTGAAGAAAGTGACGACAAATTTGGTCGGCTTTGTGGAAATTTCCTTCATGCATGAGCTCGGTAACGGCTAATAAGGGCGGCGGTAATTGTTTTAACTTTGCAAGTTGATTGGCAGCGTTTTGTACTTCTTCTAATTGCTTGTCGTCTCGATACAAGTTTATTAATTCTTGCCAACTGGCCACTAAGCTTGGGTTGAGTTTTACTGCTTGCTCAAATGATACCTTTGCTTGTGAGTTTTTTCTTAAGGCAAGGTTATTGTAACCTTGTTCTTGATAGGCTCTGGCGTGTGAGTCATTGAGTTTTAATAATGCTTGAATGCTGTTATTGGCCTCGATAAATGCTTTTTTGTAGCGCTGAGCAACGGCCGTTAAATACCACAACTCAATGAGATGAGTGGTTTCAATTGATTCTTGGTGTAATTGCTTTGCTAATGAAATAGCATCGTCGAATTTTGCCGTTTGAATGAGTTTTTGTATTGACTTTAGTTGCTGTTCAATAGCGGAAAATTTTGGGGTATTCAACGATTAAGCTCCATTTACGTTTTAACGTGGACATTTTTAGAGAAAATACTTTAACAATAAAAAGCCGCTTGATACAGACATCAAACGGCTTTTGTTTACTCGCTATAATTGCTGTTAGCGTTTCGACGATTTAATAATAATCGTAAGAGAACCTAAAGCCAATAGTACGAGGTCTATTCGTTACAACTTTCGGGGTAAATTGTTGCGTATCAATATTTAAAATGGCATGTTCATCGGTTAAGTTATCGATAAAAAGCTCTGCTTTCCATTCATCATTTGTTACGCCAAAGCTTAAATTGGCCAAAATGTAACTATCTGCCACATATCGACCGCCTTTGTAGGTATTGCCATTGCGGTCTTGGTAATTAACGCCTGAATAGACATTCGCTTCATTCTCAATACTTAAACCGGAGCCTGTGCCATAAATTAAATGACTGGCATCTTCTACCACATTAGCATTCATGGTCATACCCGTTAATCTATCGCCAGTATAACTGATAGAACCGTTGATATAGCCCGACATATCTCCTTTGATAGGGTAATAGTAATTTGCTTGTAAATTCCCTGAAAATTCAGCGGTAAAAGGTAAGCGACTACCCACTGGTGGTGCAATACCGACGAGTTCATCATTGACTGAAGTCAGTTCGGTATCAATCCAGCTAAATGCCCCCGATATCATTAAGTTATCTGTTGCAGCCCAAGTAAAGTCACCGTCAATCCCTCTAATTTCTGCATCACCGACATTATCGGTAAATACTAAGAAGCTGATATTGGTAGGGTCAAATCGCGAGGTTTGTAAGTCAGATATTTCTGAATAATAGGCGGTAGCATTAAAGCGTAGCGTTTGATCGAATAAGCTTGATTTAATGCCAAATTCAATATTATCTAAGCTATCCGTCGTTGAGTAGACAGGTATGCGAAAGCCTTCAAATGCACCTTCTTGAGACGTGGCTGAGCCACCACCAACTCGGTTAGTAACCGGTGGTCTAAAACCTTCTGAGTAAGACGCAAATACCATGACATCTTCTGTTACTTTCCAGTCAATCGATGCTTTAATAATAGTATCATCTACCGTCAGAACACCGTTATCACCAAGTAAGCTAGTCTCTAACTGACCACTGGCAATCGCCGCTTGTATTGCCGCGGCTTCATCAGCACCAAAAAATTCAGTTAATGCGGCGTCACTACCGTCACCAAAAGCACGTAATCGACCACTTACATCTACGGTAGAAGTTGAGCCTTTATAAATGTCATCTATTTGATACCAACGCGCACCAAAGCTGGCGGTGACTGTATCGGTTAAGTCGAACTCAAATTGACCAAAGACCGCGATTTGATCAATGGTGTGAGTGACATCATTAATGAAGCTAACTTCGGATGAGAATGGCCCTCCATCACTGTTAATACCTTCATTCCCTGGCAGTGTGCGTTGTAAGTTAGTAAAAAGAGGTAAATCCGTATTCGCGATATTAAATTGACCAACGGTAGATAATTCTTGTGAGTCATAAAAGATACCGGCTGTAACACGCCAGCGGTTTTCAGATGAAGTGTTTGCCCGTAATTCATGCGTGATACGTGATGCACTGGTCTCTTCTTTATAATATTTTGTCGGATCAAGACATTCTTGAACTTCAGGTGCTGCTGCATAATTACAAAGGTAATAAGTAGCAAATAAGCCGCCATTGGTATAACCCGTGTAATCAATCGTTGAGTTAATATCTCTATCTAAATAGCCACCGGTATAAACAATATCGAGTTGCTCAAGGCGTCCTTCTAATGTCCAAGTGGTTAAACCAAAGTCGTCATTGTTATTTTCAGGTTGAAAACGATTGGTTGATTCCTCACCTTCAAGGTTTGGATCATAAGCAAATACCCCTTCAGTATCGAGAGATTGTTGCGTGTGCTGTACAAGCAATTCCCATTCATCATTGATTAAATAAGATAAACCGAAACGTGCACCCGCATAATTGGTGGTATTAAAGTTTTCTTCCACTAAATGATCATTTTTGGGAGATACTATTGGCGTATTTTCAGGATCGGCTAACTTGCCCCAACCTGCAGAAATTCTATCTACAACAACGGCACTCCCAATATAGCCACCTTCGCCAGGAACATTGAGAATGTTATCAATCCAACCACCCGCATGATCATTATAGGCGGCAACACGTACCGCAATATCATCTGATAAAGACATATTAAAATAAGCTTCAACAGAGTTACTCATGTCGCCGCCTTTCGTGCTGCTAATGCTAGTATCAAAACCGGCAGCAAAGCCATCATGAGTGGGTTTATTCGTGATTAAACGTACTGTACCTGACTGAGAACTTGCACCAAAGAGCGTACCTTGCGGACCAGGAAGTACCTCAACACGTTCAACGTCAGTTGCGTACACATCTAAATTACGACCTTGCATGGAAACGGGTTGCTCATCCAAGTAAAAAGCCACGGATGGTTGTAATGCTTGCACTGAAGATACGGAAATATTCGTTTGGTTTGTTGCCGCGCCGCGCATGATTATTTCATTTTGTCCAGGGCCTGTACCCTGAAAAGACACGCTAGGTAAAAACTCAACATACTCATCAAAATTGGCTACGCCAAGCTTTTCCAAACTATCACCGGTTATCGCGGTCACGGTAACAGGCACTTCTTGAATGGATTCGGCTCGTTTTGTCGCCGTTACTTCGATGACTTCAATCGCTGATTTGGCTTTTTTTGTGACTTCTTCAGCACTGAGAGAGCTCGACGCCGCTATTGCAGTTAAAACTGCGCAGTGTAGCTTAGTGAATTTCATATTATTTATCCCTAATAATTATATCTTCAGTTTTAGTAAATACTGTTAGAGTTCTAACTATATTTGTTGTTTTCTGTAGTTTAGCAATATAAGTGAATTTATTCAAAAGCTTGGCTTTATTGGTTTTTTTTGATAAACCAGTAATGCTCTATTTGTTTATGTGCTTGAATGTTTACATGGCGCTTTATCGATATATAATATCAATTCAAATTAAATTAAGGGAAATGCTTTGTCTGTAGCCGCCAATAGCCAATTAAATAAGAAAGTATTTGTCAGTGCCTCTTCCGTTATTATTGCACTGCTTATATTTACTACTTTTTTACCTAGTCAGGCACAGTTGTTATTCAACTTTATGCAAAAAAGTATTGTTGATAATGGCAGTTGGTTTTATGTACTGACCGTAGCGTTTATTTTCTTTTTCGTTATTTTTTTAGGCTTCTCCCGTTATGGAGACATTCGCTTAGGCCCTGATCATGCGATTCCCGATTATTCACTGCTAACCTGGCTTTCAATGTTGTTTGCTGCAGGTATGGGCATAGGACTAATGTTTTTCGGTGTAGCAGAGCCGCTTATGCATTATTTGTCACCACCTACTGCTGAAACAGGTACAGTGGCGGCAGTGCAAGAAGCCATGAAAATGACCTTTTTTCATTGGGGACTTCATGCATGGGCTATCTACGCGATAGTGGCTCTAGTATTGGCATATTTTAGCTATCGTCATAATTTACCGTTAACATTACGCTCAGCTTTATACCCGTTAATTGGAGAACGAATTTATCAATGGCCGGGGCATTTAGTGGACATTTTTGCCGTGGTAAGTACTGTTTTTGGTGTGGCTACTTCACTTGGTTTAGGCGCTTCACAAGTGAATGCGGGTTTTAGTTATTTATTTGATATTGATGTTTCTATCCCTAATCAAATCGTGATCATGGCAACGATAACCTTGTTGGCGGTTATCTCTGTTGCAACAGGTTTAGATAAAGGGGTAAGAAGATTATCAGAAGCCAATATGGTTTTAGCGGTGATTTTGTTATTACTTGTTTTTATTGTTGGCCCTACCGTGTTTTTATTGCAAGCATATTTGCAAAACATTGGTGAATACTTGGCAGATATTGTTCACAACACCTTTAATTTATTTGCCTATAAAAAAACGAATTGGATAGGTGGTTGGACTATATTTTATTGGGGTTGGTGGCTTGCTTGGGCACCTTTTGTTGGCTTATTCATTGCGAGAATTTCTCGAGGTCGCACGATAAAAGAGTTTATTGTGGGGGTGATGCTGATACCTACCGTGTTTACCTTATTTTGGATGACAGTATTTGGAAATAGTGCAATCGATCTTGTTTATAATCAAGGTGTGGCTGAACTGGGTGAGATGGTTAGTAAAGACACGTCCGTAGCGTTATTTGTCTTTCTTGAAAACTTCCCGTTAACTTCCGTACTGTCATTTTTTAGTGTGTTAATGATAGTGATTTTCTTTGTAACTTCCTGTGATTCAGGGGCCATGGTAGTTGATATGCTTTGTTCGCACGGAAAAAACGATACACCATTGTGGCAGCGTGTTTATTGGGCGGTTGGCATTGGAATAGTGGCAGCCATTTTGTTGTTAGTAGGCGGGCTTAATGCCTTGCAAACTATGACCATCGCGAGTGCTTTACCTTTTGCAATTGTATTAATACTCGCCATTATTGGTTTAATCAAAGCATTAAGGGTAGAAGCGTGTAAACAAGAGAGTCAACAATTAACGGCAATACCACATACGACTAATGAGCATAATAATAGTTGGCAAATGCGCTTAAAGAGTGTTGTTGATTACCCTAATAAAGCCAATGTAAATAAGTTTATTAGTCAAACGGTTGCTCCGGCTTTTGATTTGGTTGCAAAAGAATTACAAGCAAACCAAATCAAGGTAAAAATATCAGATGAAAACGGTTTGAGTTTAACGATTGAACATGGTGAAGAACAAACGTTTATTTACCAAGTGATCGCTCAAAAGTATTCGCAGCCTGACTTTGTTGTAGAAGACGATGATGATGAACAAAGTTATTATCGAGTAGAAGTTCATTTAGTCGAAGGTGGACAAGATTATGACATTATGGGCTGGTCGAAAGATGCGGTGATCAATAACATTATTGATCAATACCATAAACATCTGCATTTTTTACATTTATTACGTTAACGATTAAGGCGACAGGGTATATATTTACTGGTGCTTTATCCCAATTGTTTTCCTGTTAGATCATGTGTAAAGCGCATAATGTTGTGTGCGCTTTATACCAATCCGTATAAGTAAGTGATCGCTTAGCGAGAATTTAAAGGTTCAGAGGCAAGGCTTTGATTGCAGAGAATGGTTATTCCCTTATCAAAATCAATAACGCAGCATATGAACCTTTAAAACTCGCCCTTTAGGAACATATGAACACCATGATAACTGCACAAAATTTTCTTGATGTAGAATGACTATATCTTCATCAATTTTGTTTGTTCTAATGTCGTTCATATAGTTCTAAGTGAGCACTTCTTTATACGGAATGGTATTAAACATATATCGTTGGCTTTCGTCGGAATTATTGAATATATGCCTCTTCATAAATGGTGTTAAATGAAAATTCATTATCGTTACCAGCATTCATTTGGAGTTTTCTGGCAATATCGCTTGAAGAGATAACACCTCGAATGTGATGATTATATTTATCTAACACCACACAATGCCTTAATTTATAATTTCCCAATGTTGTAACAATATCTCCTACGGTAGCGTTGACAAGATCATTCAGTTCAAAAGCATGGAGTTGAAATTTTGGGATCATTAAATCTTTCACTAAAATATCATCTCGATGAATACCTTTTGAAAGTCTTGCAATAATATTTTGTTCTGATATTTCATTGGTACTGATAATACCTAAAAAATCTTCTTCATTTGAAATGGCGACTTTCATTCGAACATGGGACTTTTGCATTAATTGTAATGCTTGAGTTGCCGTAGTATCCGCTTCAATAACCTGTGCTTTTTGATATTTAAAGTCGGTAAATACGGACATGGCTGAAGAGGAAAGGTTGATATTTTCATTGTAATTGGGCGATAAAATATTATCGACCGCTGTCAAGTTGACTAAGGGTAATTTTTTCATGATGACCTCGATTCTTGCTAAATTTAGTGCAAATAATTAATGGGTATTGAATGTAAATAACAACTAAATGTAACGAGGCGGAGCGCGAGTATAATTTAACGCTAAGTAGGTACGAGGAACAAAAGGTGATTGATATTGAGGTTGTTGAAAAACTCTTTTGGCTTGTTGAAATTTCAGCCAAGAAGATACAATCACATCAGCATCTTCTGAGTTAGGGTCTTCGATATCTGTAAAAAATGCTAACTCAGCATAACTATTTTCATTGTCTGAAAAGAGCGGATGATCAGATCCAGCGCTATTTATTTCACTTGAAGAAATAATCGCCTGTAGAATAAAGAGTACTTTTAAGTATCTATAAATCATTGATCATGCTTTTCATCGAAACCTTATACTTATTAAGTAAGGTCAAGTTTTCTCAATTTAAAGGTGAGAACTAAAATTAACGCCGATTTTTTAATGCTCGGCGTTAATTTTATGGTTTTAGCCATTGATCAAAAAGTGCACCGCGATACTTGCTATATAGCCTAAAACAATTGCCCAAGACCATTTTAGGTGACCAAGAAATGAATACACGCCTTTCGTTTGTCCCATTAAGGCAACACCCGATGCCGACCCGATAGATAATAAGCTTCCACCTACACCGGCGGTCATAGTCACTAATAACCATTGTTGTAAATCCATGGTTGGATGCATACTCAATACCGCAAAAACAACAGGGATATTATCGACAATAGCAGATAATACGCCTACCGCGACGTTGGCATAAGTTGGGCTCCAATGGCTATACATAGCTTCAGAAACTAAACTTAAGTACCCCATAAAACCTAAACCGCCAACACACATAACTACGCCATAAAAGAAAAGTAGCGTATCCCATTCTGCACGGGCTACTTTTTCGAAAATATCAAACGGGATAATATTTCCATGCATTTTCAATGCTTTTTCATCGTTATTCGCTTGGGCTTTTGAACGTTTTTTGTCAAGTGAACGAGGTAGGCTTAATCGTAAGTAATAGCCAAAAAATTTCAAATAACCTAAGCCCATCATCATACCTAAAACGGGTGGCATATTGACAAAGCTATGACACATTACCGCTGTAGCTATGGTTAATACGAATAAGGCAACAATCCTTTTTGCTCCGCGTTTTAATTGAAATGATTCATCAAGTATCGCTTCTGATTTTTCGTTGGAAATAAAAAAGCTCATGATAATGGCGGGTACTAAAAAGTTAACTAATGAAGGAACAAATAACACGATAAACTGTTCAAACTTAACTAAACCTGCTTGCCATATCATTAAGGTGGTTATATCGCCAAAAGGACTGAAGACCCCGCCAGCATTTGCGCCAATCACGATATTTATACATGCAATGTTGATAAATTTTTTATCTTTATTCGCCACTTTAAGAACTATGGCACACATTAGCATGGCTGTTGTCAGGTTATTGGCAAAGGAAGAAATTGCAAAAGCTAAAATACCCGTTAACCAAAATAACGATCTAAGGCTTAACCCTTTTGCGACCATCCAAATGCGAAGTCGGTCAAAAATGCCTCTTTCTTCCATCGAGTTAATATAAGTCATCGCAACAAGTAAAAATAACAGGAGTTGCGCATACTCTAAAAGATTATGATTAAAAGCATGCTCAGCTTCATCTGGAATGCCATTTTGGGTATAAATCCAGCCGATGATCAGCCAAATTATCCCTGCTGCGACTAATACAGGTTTAGATTTTCTAAGGTGAATTAAGTCTTCACCAATTACCAGTAAATAGGCGATAACGAATAAGCTTAGTGCAGTGAAACCAAAAATAGAGTTGGTTAAGTCAATGCTACCCGGCTCAGATGCGAATGAAGAAAAAGAACAAATGAAGTATAAAAAACAAAATAACAATGGTTTGAACATGAGGAGGTATTCTCAAAAACTATAAATATATCGTAGATAAACGCGATTTATAGGCTCTGTATCTACAAGGATTTATATTATTAACGTTATGTTAACTATTATATAAATAACCTTGTCGCAAAGCATGCTATTTTGAAGACTAAATAAGTCTTTCTTTAATTAAGTTATTTCAAATCTATCTATTGTTATTTATTCGATAAATTAACGAATGATTGGTAGACATTTCTATTTTCAAATAAAATGACTCAATAATTAAAGTGGAGGCGCTGGGTATAAGTCTATCCAAAGATTTTTACGAAACAAGGGCGTTTTTTCGGATAAATACGGGTTCTTTAAAGAAATGACGTTTCGCCTTGTTTTACGAACCGCGCTGACGATTTCACCATAGTGTTTATTCAATATTGTATTAAAACTGCCATCGGCAATGGCGCGCTCTAAACCTAATAAAATATCATTTGCTAACCATGAGTTATTTTTTCCTACATAAAAATAATAGGCGGTTGGATAATGAATAAGAATATTTTTGTCGATGGATACATTTAAATCTTGCAGGGCTTGATATTCAGCATTGCAATTCTGTTTGGTTAAATTATTGACGGAACATAGTTTATATCAAAGATATCGTTAAGTACGTTAATCTAATGGTTGTAATTTGTATGAAAAACCATCGTTTTGGTAATTCCTTCTTTACGTTTTGATCTTAGGTAGAAAAAATTAAACCATGAAAAGAAGTTGAAAATACTATTTTTCTTGCGCCAGATTAAGTAAATTAAGGCGATATTAATAATAACAAAGATGAATTTCAATGGCAGCTTCAAGAGGCGAGTTTAGTTCTCGTATTGGTTTTATCATGGCAGCAGCAGGTTCTGCTGTTGGACTGGGAAATATTTGGGGATTCCCAACACAAACGGCAAGTAATGGTGGTGCTGCGTTTGTGCTTGTATATTTAGTTTTAGCTTTTTGCTTAGCTTACCCTGCGTTTATGGCAGAATTATTAATTGGTCGATATGGCCAAGCAAACGCCGTAACTTCATTACAAAAAATGTCTCGGACCTTGTTCCATAAACGTTTTGCCTTTTTAGTGGGCTTTGGCGGGGTAATATGCGCAGCGTTAATTCTTAGTTTTTACGGGATATTAGCGGGCTGGATGGTTTCTTATGCCATTGAGCCCATAGCCAAAGTAATTGGCAGTGATACCACGGCCACTTGGGTGATCTCTCAATCATTAGCGAGAAATGTTTTATTTACTGCAATTTTTATGTTCTTAACGGTTTTTGTGATTCGACGAGGCGTTGAAGACGGCATTGAGAAATGGTCAAAGCGGTTAATGCCTTTGCTTATTACTCTGTTAATCATTTTGATCGGCTATGTTTTCACCTTAGACGGTGCAACAGAGGGGTTAAATGCTTATCTAAACCCTGATATTTCGCGTGTCTTAGAACCTGATTTATTAATTAGCGCACTGGGACAAGCATTCTTTTCATTGTCATTGGGTACCAGTGTTATGGTGATTTATGGTTCATATATCTCTAAAAAAGAAAATTTAGTCACACTAGGTGCACAAGTGACGTTAATTGATGTTTCTATCGCCTTCTTAGCTGGCTTGCTGATTATTCCTGCAATGTATGTTGCACAAGCGCAAGGTGTTGCTATCTTTGCTGAAGATGGTAGTTTGATTTCTGGCTCAGGCTTAGTGTTTACTGTTTTGCCGAGTTTGTTTGAAACGATGGGGGGAATGGGGCTATTTGTCGCTTTTGCATTTTTCATTTTAATGTCGGTTGCAGCGTTAACCTCATCTATATCTATGCTTGAAGGTCCCGTTTCTTTTGTTGTAGAACGCCATAATGTTGAACGTAAAAAAGCGACCACTTTTATCGGTATTCTTATTTTCATAATGAGTACAGCTATTATCAGTAATATCGGTGTGATGCTAGATTTTGTTGCTACGCTGGCTACTGAATATGGACAACCTATTATTGCCATGCTGTGTTGTGTATTTGTTGGTTGGATTTGGCATAGAAGTGAAATTTTAAAAGAACTTCAAGAAGGTAATGAAACAGTTGAAAATAGCTTGTTTTGGAAAATTTGGCCGTGGTATACCAAGTTTATTTGTCCTACTGCTATCTTAATTGTTTTTATTCATTCACTTTAATTCACTTAATACCCTAAAAAAAACCAGTCATTTAATGACTGGTTTTTTTATGATTGGTGTTTACTGTAAAACAAATTCTTGTACTTGTTTTACTGAAGCGGCACCAACTTTTCTATCAATCACTTCCCCGTCTTTTACTAGTAATAAGGTAGGGATCCCTCGAATAGAAAATTGACTCATCAGTGTTTGTGCTTGATCCGCATCAATTTTTACCACTTTAATATCTTGATGCTCATTCGCTACTTGTTCTACAACAGGAGCTATCATTTTACAAGGTCCGCACCAAGGAGCATAAAAATCGACTAAAACTTTGCCAGTATGCTGACTAACTTCTTCATTAAACTGCTCTGCTGTAATTTCGCTAACTTTACTCATATTTTTCCTTTAATTACTTTGTTCATCTAGATCAGTAGTGTATTTCGGTTGCTTTCATATGATTAGTCCGGTTAAATGAAAAAGATTGTTTCAAAAATAGGATAATAAAATTGATTGATGCTTTAAATGGTTATTTATACTTTGTTACGATTGTCGAACAAGGCTCGATAACGAAAGCGTCTCGTGCGTTATCAATACCTAAATCAAAACTAAGCCGACGTCTAGCTCAGCTAGAGCAACAGTTAGGTAGTCAATTATTAATAAGAACTACTCGAAAGCAACAGTTAACAGAAAGTGGATTATTACTGTATCAGGCCTGTAAACCACATGTTGAAGCCTTGAATGTTATGGAGAGTTTAGTGCATGACAAACAAAATAAAATTAAAGGGAAATTGAGTTTATTACTGCCGTTAGAGTTTTTTAATAAAGTGATCAGTGCATTGATCACAGAGTTTGCTTTTAAATATCCTGATATTGAGATTCATTGCCATCATTATTCAGATGCCTATCCTGAATTTGATCACCAATATGATTTAGTGTTTGTTTTACATGAAAAAGCTTTACCTACCTCACATTGGATTGGTAAAACCTTATTAAGTTTTCCTCAATCCATTTTTGCATGTAAAAATAGTCAATTAGCTGATAACAACAATACGGTTGAAGAATTGCTCATTCATAAAGCGATCACTGCATCTGAAAGCGAGCAATGGCTATTTAGACACAACAATAGTGTACAAGTGTTCACACCCAATATTGCCATGGTGCTTACCAGTAATGAAATGCGGTTAGAGGCTTGTCAGCGTGGTATGGGAATTGTCAAATTACCCGATTATATTGCGAAAAATAATCATAAAATTAAAGCGATTTCTGTTGAACATAATGTGATGGCGCAGCAGTTGACTATATTATTTCAGAGTCGAAATATACCGGCAAAAACGCGTACATTTATTGATTACTTTCAAAGTAAACTTGGTTGTTTAACAAATGATTAGCAGACTAAAAGGCCTTATAAATAACAGTTTTATGTTTATCTATGATTCTAGATTTTGGGCCAAGCTAAAGCCCATGGAACGATTATTTTTGTTAAAACGTGATGTGTGCGCTCATCAAGAAATTCTTTCCCTATTGAAGGGGGTAAAACATACTGGTACTCCTGCTCATCTAAAACGAACTTTAACGCGTAGGCATGCAAATATCCACGATCTGAGCTTGAATTTGCATAGTAATTAGGATCACCGATAATCGGGGCTCCTAAGCTGTTCAGCGCAACTCTTATTTGATGAGTTTTTCCTGTGTAAGGTTTGACAATAAATAAGCGTTTCCCTTGAGTAAGACCAAAACTGAAAAATTGACTGATGGCTGGGTTATGTTGACTTCGTGCGAGTCTCCACGTGCCACGTCGACTTTTCTCCATATCTCCTTTGATTAAGCCCTGTTTTTTACTGGGTTTTTTATCACTAATGGCAAGATAGTATTTTTCGATATTTCTACTTTCGAATAACTGCTGAAATTGGTTAGCAGCCTTTTTGTTTTTAGCAAAAATGAGCAAACCAGATGTCATTTTATCTAATCGATGGACTGGATATAAATTGTCTAAAGATAATGTAGATTTTATTTGATTAAAGAAACCCTGTTGATTCGCTTCGTCATGAAAACCAACGCCCGGCGGTTTATTAGTAATAATAAAGTCAGCTTGCTCATCAATGATTTCAAGATCATAGTTTTGCTTAGTCTGCATTAAAAAGTGAAGCCTATGAGTGTATATATGATGAGCGTCATTCCCCCGCCAACAAGCGCATAGGGTAACTGTGTTTTCACATGTTCAAAATGATCACAACCACTGGCAATTGAAGCAACAACTGTCGTATCTGAAATTGGAGAGGCATGATCACCAAAAATACCACCACCTAATACGGCAGCGACTAAAAACTCAATCGGCAAACCGGTTTGTTGGGCGATAGGAATTGCAATCGGTATTAAAATCGCAAATGTGCCCCATGAAGTTCCCGTAGCAAACGCCATAAATGCTGCGGCAATAAATAAAATAGGGGCGAGTAGATATTGAGGCACTTCGACATTCAATAATTGACTCACATAAACACCGGTACCTAACTCTTTAATGGCATCACCGAAAGCAAAAGAAAGCACTAAAATTGCCACGGCTGGTGCCATATGCTTAATCCCAGTCCACGAATGATTTAAGATGCTGTTAAATGTCATCAGTTGATATGATTTAATCATTGTAACTAAAATAATCAACGCACTTACGATGGCCCAAAATACTGAAAATGAACCTGAGCCTCTGCGCATATCTCCATCACCTGTGATCCATAATAAGATTAATGTGATAACTAATAAGGCTAACAAAGGTAACCACATGATCACTGCTGGGGCGTGATGCTCAACATGGTGGGTGTTGTCTTTATTAATAATCGATTGAGCATGTTTCATAGGGCCAAATACTCTGCCGCTAAAAGCTGTGTAATAAGCCATAAGTACGGCAATAATCGCGTAAAAATTATAGCCTACCGTGCCAATTAAAATTCCAACGGGATCATCAAAACTATATCCATCGAGTAAACCTAATACATAAGCTCCCCAACCGTTAATCAATAATAAAATGCTAATAGGAGCACATGTTGAATCAACTAAATAAGCTAATCGAGCCCGGCTAAGATTATGTTGATCAAATAACTTTTGACTCGCCATTCCGGCAGTAAACATACTTAAATTCGTATCAGTAAAAATACTGGTACCTACCACTGTTGGCAGTATGGCGGCTTGGCGTGAATTTTTCACAAGATTTAACCGTGCTAATAACGCGATAAAACCATTTACCGCACCGGATTGGTTCATTAGCGCAACAAGGGCACCAATTAATAAACTGAAGGTGACAATATAAACATTGCCAATAGACGAAAATACTTGAATAAGCCCTACAGCGCTATTGGTTATGCCCGCAATAGGTTGCCAATTAGCGATCATCAAAAAACTGAGCAACATACCACTAAATAAAGCGAGTAATGCATTCTTTCGCCAAATAGCAATGATAATAGCAATGACAGGAGGTAAAAGGGTTAAAGGACTATCTTGCATATTAGGTTAATTCTACACGTTATTATTTCGCTAAACTTTACCTGATGTTCTATATATTAGAAATAGCTCATGCAAAAATTACTGGTTAAAACGACAAGTAAGAAACAATTTCAATCGAAAACATTGATAGAAATATATTTTATTAATGTTCGGTCTAATTGATCAATAGCATAATCGTTCTGGGTATTTGATAGTATTTTAGTTATATTCTTAGAAGAAAATAACACAATAAAAAAATTCAATGGCCATTGAAATATCAACCATTACCCCTTAAATAGGTAATCAGTAACTGCTTCATGCAACAAGGATTATTTTGACATTATCTTTTCAACAATATATCAACACACTAAGTGATGATACACACATTCAAGCTTTAACTGGCATTGGAAGAGGCATAGAACGAGAAGGGTTACGAGTGCTTTCTCAAGGAAGATTATCGGAGCACGATCACTATCACAACCTAGGTGCAGCGCTGACTCATCCCAATATCACCACAGATTACTCAGAGTGTTTATTAGAATTTATTACGCCGGTAAGTCATTCGCCAGAAGAGGCAATAGCTCAACTAAGAGATACTCAGAAATTTACATTGTCACAAATTAATGACGAATTAATTTGGCCGATGAGCATGCCTTGCTTCGTAGACGACGATGATAAAATAGTTCTAGCTAAATTTGGCAACTCAAATGTTGGCAAAATGAAAACGGTATATCGTCAAGGTTTAAAAAACCGTTACGGTAGTATGATGCAAGTTATTGCCGGTATTCATTTTAATTTTTCGTTTTCAGATAGCTTCTGGCAAACACTTAAAGTCATAGATGATAATCATGATGAAATGCAAGATTATGTTTCTGCAAGATATTTTTCGCTTTTAAGAAACTATAAACGTTACTGCTGGTTGATCCCATACTTGTATGGCAGCTCACCAGCTATTTGTCCGTCATTCTTACAAAATAAAGCCACAACATTACCCTTTAAAAAATCTAAAAGTGGTTATTTGTACCTTGAACATGCCACATCACTTAGAATGAGTGATTTAGGTTATACCAACAGCGAACAATCATCTTTGCATATTTGTTATAACAACCTTGAAGGTTATCTCAATGGCGTAAAAGAAGCGATTAATATCAAATCAGAAGAATTTGAAAAAATAGGAATTAAAGTTGATGGCAAGTATCAACAATTAAACAGTAATGTTTTACAGATCGAAAATGAACTTTATGCACCTATTCGCCCTAAACAAGTTGCCAATTCTGGTGAGAAACCATCTCAAGCACTGCAAAGTCGAGGCGTTCAATACATAGAAGTGAGAGCGTTAGATGTTAACCCTTTTGCAGATACCGGAATTGATCAACAGCAAATATACTTCCTTGATATATTCTTAACGTTTTGTGCATTGATGGAAAGTCCGACATTAGATTGTGATAAGCAAAATATTTGTGAAGAAAATATGGATGAAGTGGTAGTGAGGGGACGAGATCCTCAGTTATTACTATCAGATGAAGGTATTGAAAAATCGATTGAAACGTGGGGAGGAGAGCTTTTTTATGATATGGAAAAAGTGGCAAGATTACTGGATAAAGCCTATCAGTGCGATAAATATAGTGAAGCCATCGCCATTGAAAAAGCGAAACTGACAGATTCAAGCTTAACCCCTTCTGCTAAAATTCTTGCCATTGTTGTTGAGAAAGAACAAAGTTTGACTCAATTTGCATTAGCGAAAGCAAAAAGCTATCGAGTAGAAACCTTAAAAAATGACTATCAATATTATTCTCAACAGTATTTTATTGATCAGGCTGAAATATCCCACCAAAAACAAGCCGAAATTGAGCAAGAAGACAAAGTTGATTTTGATACGTTTATACATGAGTATTTTAAAGAAGTTTAACTGTCTAAAATAGTAGACGTTAATGGCTCTATTACATTAACGTTTCCTTGACTTGCAGGCAAAAAAAAGCGCGTTAGGGTAACGCGCCGTAATAGTAAGAAAGCAGTCCAGGGAGGTTTGCGCTCTCATAATTTATGACAGACGCTTTTTTTAATAGTTCATTATTTATTCAGTTTTTCATTTCTTTTTTAAGCTCGCTTTGCTATCTAACTCTTTTATTTGTATTTTTCTAATAAAAATTTGAGATAAAAAAAACGCGTTAACTTAATAAAGTAACGCGCCTAAAACATGAAACACTAAGGGAAAATAAAAGTCTCGTATAATAAGAGCCGTGCTTTTTTGAAAAGTTCAAATAAATTGTTATTTAAATTAATAGGCAAAAAAAAAGATAAAAAAAACGCGTTAACTTAATAAAGTAACGCGTCTAAAACATGAAACACTAAGGGGAAATAAAAGTCTCGTATAATAAGAGCCGTGTTTTTTTGAAAAGTTCAAATAAATTGTTATTTAAATTAATAGACAAAAAAAGATAAAAAAAACGCGTTAACTTAATAAAGTAACGCGCCTAAAACATGAAACACTAAGGGAAATAAACCTCTCATTAAATAAGAGTATAAGTTTTCAATTAAGTTCAAAATAAATTAAAGAAAAATGATCCCATTCAATTGAATAAAAAAAAGCGCGTCACTTGTTAAAGGAACGCGCTAAAAAAACAATCTAAGGGAAACATAAAATAAATGCTTATTACTAAGAGGAGAGGATTGTCTAAAAGTTCAAAAAATTGAGAGAATTATAATTCTTTGCTGAGTTTTGTTACCTAATTTCAAAATTTCTGGCATGATAACTTTATTGTAAAATATGTATGAATATTATGAACAAACTTTCTTTTTTCGTTGCGCTTTTGAGTGCGTTTCTCTTAAGTAGTTGTGCAACACCTCCTCCTAAGAACCCTGAAAACTTATGTGAAATATTTAATGAACACCGAGATTGGTATTTTGCAGCGAAAGACGCACGCGAGCGCTGGGGCGTGCCTATCCATGTGCCAATGAGCATGATGTATCAAGAAAGTTCTTTTAAAGAAGATGCCTTACCACCACGAGATTTTTTGTTGGGGTTTATCCCGTGGGGAAGAGTAAGTTCCGCTTATGGCTATTCACAAGCGAAGACAATGACTTGGGATGACTATATTAAAGAAACAGGCAATGGTGGCGCTGATCGAGATGATTTTGACGATGCTATCGATTTTATGGGCTGGTTTATTTATAAAACGCAAAAAATTAATAAAGTGTCCAAATGGGATGCTTATAACCAATATCTTAATTATCATGAAGGTTGGGGTGGTTTTAAACGAAAAACCTATAAGAAAAAAGCTTGGTTGGTTAAAGTCGCCCGTAAAGTTGATAATCGAGCGAGACAATATAGCCGTCAGTTGAAAAGTTGTGAGGCTGATTTAAATAAAAGTTGGTTCTGGCGTTTATTCTTCGGTTAACGGCTGACATTAGTCGCCTTGTTCACAGATTTATCCTTTGGATAACTTTCGAACGATATACAAAAAAACAGTCAAATTAGGGCTGTTTTTTTGTTTCAACTAGGTTAGTTAAGGCTGAGATACATGAATCAGCATGTAACCTTTTTTTGAATTTTTTCACTACGAATACTTTCATAATGATTTCTAATTAGACGTAAAAAAGTAGTTTGTAATCAATAGCATTTTTCTTGCCAAAATGTCCAATTTTATAGGAATTTATTGCTAAGCCACGCCCTCTTTGATGTTTAAAAAAATGTAAAAAAAACTTCATTTTTTTAACAAAAATTGTTTGCAAAATCAGAAGTCGTTATTCTATTGGTCTTGCAATTGTTATCCACAGAAATTGTGGAAACATGATTTTTGTATAATTGCCTGTGAATAACTTTGTGAGTAATTTAAGTCCATGTCAGTATTATCCACATTAACGCACGGATAAGAAAAATAGTTAAAACTATCACATCGCTAATTTCATCAATTAAATGCCATTATTCGCAAGTAAAGTTTTAAAACACGGAGCGTGTTTAATGAAACAATCAATTAACAAACTGGTGGGGCGTACAAAAAGATTAAGGAGATTTATTTTAAGGTTTTTCAGAAATAAAAACCTGGCCATAAAAAAACGACTTTAAGTCGATTAAGTCGTTTTCTATATTTTAAGAACGGTTGTCGATAAAAATCTAAGCTAGGCGATATTGCTTAGTCATGATCTCTATGTTGAGATTGATAATAATCAGGCAATATCCTTACCGTTTTGATCATATTATCATTCACGTCAATTATCTCTACCGGATAACCTGCGATTCGCACACTTAGGTTCGCTTCAGGGATATCTTCTAAATATTCCAAAATTAATCCATTGAGTGTTTTTGGCCCATCGGTTGGAAATGCCCAGCCCATTTCTTTATTAATATCTCGAACGGTAGCACTGCCATCGACTAAAAAGCTCCCATCAGGCTGTACATTTACTTCATCGCTCGCGGCCGGTGTCATGGTCGTTGTAAAGTCGCCAACTATTTCTTCTAAGATGTCTTCTAAGGTCACTAAGCCTTGAATGTCACCATATTCATCTACGACTAGGCCTAAACGTTCTTTCGCGTCCTGAAATTTTAATAATTGCACGTTTAATGTTGTGCTTTCAGGAATAAAATACAGTTCACGTACCGCACGAATAATGGTGGTTTTATTAAACTGATTTTTCGACAATAATTTTAACGCGTCACGCATGTGAATGTAGCCCACTACGTCGTCTATTGTGTCTCGATAAAGTAAAACACGGGTATGCGTAGATTGCGTGAGTTGTTTTTGAATTTTCTTCCAGTCTTCGTTGATATCAATCCCAACAAGTTCACTGCGAGGGATCATAATATCCTCAACGGTTACTTTTTCGAGATCTAAAATACTAACGAGCATGTCTTGGTCGCGATCAGCTAGCAGCGCGCCTGATTCGTTTACTACCGTGCGAAGCTCTTCCGAACTTAAACTATGATGTTCACGTTGTTTATGACTAATCCCTATCAGGGCTAACATGCCGTTTGTGATCCAGTTAACGGCAACCACGAACGGAAATAACACTTTCAACAATAACGACAGAATAATCGAGCTAGGAAAAGCCACTTTTTCTGGATATAAAGCCGCTAATGTTTTTGGGGTTACTTCGGCAAAAATTAAAATGATTAAGGTGAGTGCGATAGTGGCGATTAGTACGCCCATATCACCAAATAATCGTAAACCAATTATTGTCGCAATAGCAGATGCAGCAATATTCACTAGATTATTGCCGATAAGGATCAAACCAATAAGGCGATCAGGTCTGCCAAGCAATTTACTGACTCGCCTAGCACCTTTATGTTTTTGTTTTTCTAAATGACGTAATCGATAACGATTAAGTGACATCATGCCTGTTTCTGAACCAGAAAAATAGGCAGAGATTAATACGAGTATACCAAGGATGGTAAACAGCATATTCGTTGATATGTTATCCAAAAAAGGGATCCTATATGACTAAAAAAATAACTTAATTCAACACAACATTAAGTTAAGGGTAGTTATACCTTAAAAAGTGTTATAAGAGAAACTCTTTAACAAATCGACTGCCAAAATAAGCTAATGTTAATAAGCTAGTAGCAATAACGGTTAAGGTAAGAACACGGTGTCCGCGCCAACCTTGCTTGTAATGTCCCCATAAAATCACCAGATAAAATAATAACGCTAAAAGCGACAATACCGTTTTATGGGCGGTTTCTTTTGTTAGAAAGTTTTCTAAAAAAATAAAGCCCGTTAATTGACTTAATAACAGGCAAGTTGTGCCGATAAATAAAATAATGAAGAGTTGAGTTTCTACTTGCATTAATGGCGGGAGATGACTCACTGCCGCTAAGTTTTTACTTTTGAGTTTCATATTTATATACGCAACTTGAAAAGCAAAGAGCATGGCAATGACTAAAACACAATACGCTATTAAAGCAAGTGTAATATGGCTAAGTACGGTGAAGTCGGCACTAATAACTGGGGCAGCATGGCCTTGTGGCGTAAATAACATAATTAATTGCCACAAACCAGCAAATGCATAAGTAACAGGAATTAATAAATTAACTTTGAAACGTAAGGCTAATGAAGTCACGGTTAAGGTAATAATTAAACTAACTAATGAAACAACATTAGGTAAAGAAAAGTTGATATTATCTTGGTTAAAAAGGTACTCAACGGTATTTAAAGTATGAGCAATTATTGCCAGACAACCTAAAGTTAAAATAGTAACAAGATGGGGACCTTTAGGGTGAAATAAACGAAAGACGACGGCTAAGGTTGCTGATATGTAGCAAATAAACGCCGTTAAAGCACCAAAATGAGAAAACTCCACCAATCACTCCATTTATATGTTTGTTTTACAGGCAATAATATCAAACTTTTACCAAGGAATATTTGATATCACGTAAATTTACTCGATCTTATCAGAAACTCCTAGCTTAGCTAGTCTTTAAGAAAAATTGGCTAGTGCTATGTCTCAAGGGTTTAATGGCAAAAAATGCAATAATTCCAGCACAGGATAAACCAAACCAATAGGGTAGCATTTCATGATTGTGCTGCATCTGTTGACTAATATTTATTGCAAAATAATCGATACCCCAATCAAGCAATAAGCCAAAAGCAATTGCTGAACTAGCAATACCTATTAAATAACGTATTAATACACTCATGCCCATTTCTTTTTTGATGATCCCTAATGTGGAAATATTAGTGGCTGGACCCGCCATCATAAAAACTAACGCAGTGCCTGGTGAAATACCCGCTAATATAAAACCTGCCGCAATTGGTGTTGAAGCCGTGGCACAAATATACATAGGGATAGAAATCGCAATCATCAATAACATGGCAGGTAAACCACTGCCATAGCTCAAGAGAAAAGACGTTGGCACAAAGGTTTTTACTAACGTAGCAAATATAAGCCCAATGAGTAACCAAATGATTAAATCATCAATTAATTGTGTAACTGCATAACGTAAACCGTTGAATGTTTTACTGATAAAAGAAACTTGTTTGGTTTCTGATGAAGTACCACAACAGCTTGGTTTTTCTTGTTTTGTTTTACTTGCACAACATGACGTTGATGTGTCGCTGGATGTTGGTGCTATTTTAGCTGTTGTTACTAATAATCCGGTAAAAATAGCGGATATAATTGCTGAAATTGGTCGGTAAATTGCAAAAATAGGTCCTAATAACGCATAAGAAACGGTGATTGAATCGACACCTGTTTCAGGTGTTGCGACTAAAAAAGAGGCGGTTGCTGGAGACGAAGCGCCACTTCTTTTTAATTCGGTGGCAACGGGGATCACCCCACATGAACAAAGCGGCAAGGGGGCACCGATCAATGCTGCTTTGACTATGGCTAATTTACCTTCACCTAAATGATGACTTAATATATTGGTGGGCGTCCAAGCTTTCATCATACCCGCAATAATTAAGCCTAATAAAAGCCATGGACTCGCCTCAGCACTTAAAAATAGAAAGTTACTTAATAGTTCATTCATTGTTTGCGTTAGATTTGCCAAAGCCATGTTACTCTATATCTATCTTGTCGATAGCTTATCATAGAATTTAAAAAGGGAAGGATAGAGTAAACCATATTTCTACGTGCTTTCACCCTTGAAAATTAAAAATGACAAGCCATATCTTTAAGAATATTTTATACTTATTACAATTATTCACCGCGCAATAAATGCGTTGTTTATTACTTAGCTAACATTCGAGTATTACATGTTTGAAAATCTTTCTGATCGTTTAACCAAAACGCTAAAAAATATCAGTGGTCGTGGCCGACTTACTGAAGATAATATTAAAGATACCCTGCGTGAAGTGCGTATGGCATTACTCGAAGCCGATGTTGCTTTACCTGTTATTCGCGAATTCATTGCTAAAGTAAAAG
The DNA here is from genome assembly GCF_040362795.1 of Thalassotalea sp. SU-HH00458. Classification (NCBI taxonomy): domain Bacteria; kingdom Pseudomonadati; phylum Pseudomonadota; class Gammaproteobacteria; order Alteromonadales; family Colwelliaceae; genus Thalassotalea; species Thalassotalea sp. SU-HH00458. The sequence goes on along the minus strand of NZ_BAABWW010000001.1, from coordinate 396,185 downwards.
AAAGTGCTGTTGGCACTGATGTATCTAAAAGCTTAACACCAGGTCAAGTTTTCGTAAAAATTGTTCAAAAAGAACTTGAAGCTGCGATGGGTGAAGTCAACGAAGCACTTGACTTAAAAGCAACACCTCCTGCTGTAGTCTTAATGGCCGGCTTACAAGGTGCGGGTAAAACCACCTCAGTGGCAAAGCTGTCTAAATATTTAAAAGAGCGCGAAAAGAAAAAAGTGTTAGTAGTTAGTGCTGACGTTTATCGTCCCGCGGCTATTAAACAACTCGAGACATTAGCAAATGAAATTGAAGTAGGTTTTTTCCCAAGTGATATCAAACAAAAGCCAATAGATATTGCCAAAGCTGCCATTGATCATGCCAAAAAACATTTCTTTGATGTACTAATTGTCGATACAGCCGGTCGTTTACATGTTGATGAAAGCATGATGGATGAAATCAAAGATCTTCATCAAGCTATAAATCCAGTTGAAACCTTATTTACTGTAGATGCCATGACAGGTCAAGATGCGGCAAATACAGCAAAAGCATTTAATGACGCTTTACCACTAACAGGTGTTATTTTAACCAAAACAGATGGTGATGCCCGTGGTGGTGCTGCTCTTTCTATTCGCCATATCACTGGCAAGCCCATTAAATTTATGGGTGTTGGTGAAAAAATTGAAGCATTAGAACCATTTCATCCTGACCGTATTGCTTCTCGAATATTAGGAATGGGCGATGTTTTATCGCTTATCGAAGAAGTTGAGCAAAAAGTTGACCGTAAACAAGCCGAAAAATTAGCCAAGAAAGTTAAATCAGGAAAAGGTTTTAGCTTAGAAGACTTCCGTGACCAGCTTGTACAAATGAAAAATATGGGCGGTATGATGGGCATGATGGATAAGTTGCCTGGCATGGGAGGAATGGCAGATAAAGTGAAAGACCAAATGGATGATAAAGTGACCATTCGTATGGAAGCGATTATTAACTCTATGACACCTGGTGAACGTGAGCGCCCTGATATTATCAAAGGTTCACGCAAGCGAAGAATTGCCGCTGGCTCCGGTACTCAAATTCAGGACGTGAATAAATTATTAAAACAATTTACTCAAATGCAAAAAATGATGAAAAAAATGTCAGGTAAAGGTGGCATGAAGAAAATGATGCGTTCCATGCAAGGCATGATGCCTCCAGGAGGCATGGGCGGTGGCGGCGGTATGTTTGGCCGTTAAGCGAATTTTGTAAAAGTTACGTTTTATAGAGGCAACATACGTTGCCTTTTTTATTGTTTTTTTACCTTGTTCTTTTTTGAACAGCTAACTGTTTCGCTTCGTTCAACTGAGTTTTACAGTAGCAGCAAAAAGAAATTTTCAATTAGCTTGATAGTTTGCGTTAATACTTGCGTTTTTATTAAAAAAGCGTAGAATACGCGAGCTTTTCTGTCACCCAGGTGTCAGGAAATGTCTGGAAAATTCGTTTTAACACTTAAATATATAGAGGACGATATGGTTACCATTCGTTTAGCTCGAGGCGGCGCTAAGAAGCGTCCATTCTATCAGGTTGTTGTTGCAGATAGCCGTAATTCTCGCGATGGTCGTTTCATCGAAAGAATTGGTTTCTTCAACCCGACAGCACAAGGTCAAGCGGAAAAATTACGTTTAGACCTAGACCGTATCAACCATTGGGTTGGTCAGGGTGCAACGGTATCTGATCGTGTGGCCAAGTTAGTAAAAGACGCTCAAGTAGCAGCTTAATAGCTTAGTTATAAAAGGTAGGTTTAGGAGCAATCGTGGCAGAAGTAAAAGAAATTATCCTTGGCAAAATAGGCGCAGTCTATGGCATCAAAGGTTGGTTGAAAATACATTCATTCACTGATGAACCCGAAGCCATACTTGACTATTTTCCTTGGTCGTTAAAATTAGGAAATAAAACACAATCAGTAGAAATTACCGATTGGCGCAGACATAACAACGGACTCATTGTTAAAGTTGGTGGAATTGATGATCGTGATGAAGCGCAAGCTTTTGTCGGCTCAGAAATTTTAACCACTGAAGACGCTTTGCCAGAGTTACCTGAGGGTGACTTTTATTGGCGAGATTTAATGGGAATGGCAGTTGTGACGGCCAATGGTTACGATCTTGGCGAGGTTTCCGATATGTTAGAAACTGGTGCCAACGATGTATTGGTTGTAAAAGCAAACCGAAATGATGGCTTTGGAAAGAAAGAACGATTAATTCCGTATCTTATGGACCAAGTAATTAAATCGGTAAGCATTGAAAATAAACAAATTTGTGTTGACTGGGACCCAGGTTTCTAACTTGAGTGACGGCGTTAAAAATAATCTTAGTGATAAGAAAATGTGGATTGGGGTAATAAGCCTTTTTCCCGAAATGTTTGACGCAATAACTGAGTATGGGGTGACAGGCCGAGCGATCCGAAACGGGTTAATTGAATTTCATAAATGGAATCCAAGAGACTTTACTCATGATCGACATCGTACCGTTGATGACCGTCCTTATGGCGGAGGTCCGGGCATGTTGATGATGGTTCAACCGTTACGAGATGCCATTCATGCTGCACGAGACGCAGCAGAAGGGAAAGCTAAGGTCATTTATTTATCACCTCAGGGACGTAAATTGGACCAAGCTGGTGTACGCGAATTAGCACAGCATGACCGACTGATATTTATAGCAGGACGTTATGAGGGCATAGACGAAAGACTAATTGAGTCGGATATCGACGAAGAGTGGTCTGTCGGAGATTATGTTTTAAGCGGAGGGGAACTTCCTGCGATGAATGTAATTGATGCCGTAGCACGCTTTGTACCGGGTGTATTAGGACATAATCAATCTGCTGAGCAAGATTCTTTCTCAGATGGTTTGTTAGATTGTCCCCATTACACAAGGCCCGAAGTTTTTGATGATGGAACCGAAGAGGGGAAGTCAGTACCAAAAGTGCTACTTAGTGGTAATCACGAACATATAAAGCAATGGCGACAATATAAGTCATTAGAAAGAACATGGACTAGAAGGCCAGAACTTTTAACTGACCTAGCTCTGACAGCAGAACAAGTTAACATGCTTGAAACTATTAAAAATAGTAATAAGTAATATTGTTGATGACTGTGAACTCTAGGAAGAAGGTATTATGAGTAAAATTATTGATATGCTCGAACAAGAGCAAATGAAAACAGACTTACCAGAATTCGCACCAGGCGATACGGTAGTTGTACAAGTAAAAGTTACAGAAGGTGATAAAACACGTCTTCAAGCATATGAAGGTGTAATCATCGCTGTTAAAAACCGCGGCATCAATTCTGCATTCACGGTTCGTAAAATTTCGAGCGGTGTTGGTGTAGAACGTGTATTCCAGACACATAGCCCAATCGTTGACTCAATTGAAGTCAAACGCCGCGGTGATGTTCGTCAAGCTAAACTTTACTATCTTCGTGAACGTTCAGGTCGATCTGCACGTATCAAAGAGAAATTGGCAAAAAGATAATCTCTTTTTATCAAAAGTAGCTTAATAAAAGTGCCTGAATAATTCGTTATTCAGGCATTTTTGATTATAAAATTAATTAAGTATTAACAAATCTTTAAAACTTAGCTGCAACCTTTACCGAGTCGTTAACCGCACCATCACTTACGTAGCCGATAAAGCTAGGGTTTTGGCTTATTAACTTGATAACTTCTGCTTCATTATCAACTGATTTCGGCGCTTGACCCTTGCCTGTGAAAATCAATTTTGACCAATAAGCTTTTAATTGACTTTCAGATTTACCAATAACGCTGTCTAAAAATTGATTTCTCGCATCTCCATTTGTTAAGTCGATAGGAATAACTTCGTTACCGTCAGGAAACTTTTTACTTTTTCCTAAAAATATTTTTTTAAATGCTTTTTTATTTAAAGTATTAGAGTTACTGGGATGCACGATTACTGTTACTGCCTGTACATTCAAAGCGATTAAGCTTAATGCTAAAATTAATATTGAATTAACATATTTCATCACTTTCTCCTAAAAGACTAAGTCAACGCCAATTGACATTATTTGATAATCACCAATATTGGTTAACTGGTGCTCGCCAGTAAAGTAATCAACTTTTAATGCTGCGCTTGGATGAAAGTCATACCTTAATGAAAGACCATAACCGTCAAACTCACTTTCTGATATAGCTTGTTGTAGCCCTTTACCTGTCGCTTGCAAAACAGGGTGATTAACTCCATTTAGAAAACCATAATCTGCTGGTTGTTCTGATTCTTCGGCGTGTATCGTTATTACATAACTATCGAATCGACGACCTAATGCCAAATACCAGTTTTTGTTTGCTGCATCTACTGAATCTTTCACACCGTAATTTGTGTATTCAAAGTCGAGTAGCCAGTCATCATAATCAAGGCCAAAGCCGGTAAACCAATAAAGACCATCCTTTTTATTCCAGATAACAGCATCAGTAAATTTAGTGACATCACTTTGAGTTGCGCCTAAACTTAATGCTGCTTGAATGCCAGGCTGAATAGCAGGTATATAAAAATTGGCGTCTACTGACTCTGCTTTCATTTCTGTTGTAAATGCCCCAGTAAATACTTTCCACCAGTCGCCTGACAATGTAACATTTACTGATAAAATATCTTTGATCCCTAATTCTGTGGTGCCAATACCGCCTAAACTGATATCTCCATTCCAACTACCATAGAGTAACTTAGTATCTAATGTGTAATCCCCGTCGGCTAACTCAAACTGGCTATTTAAGGCAATGCCTTCAACCGTAGAAAACGGAAATTCTTCATAAACAGCCTTCGGTAAACGAGAAAAGTTATGGGCATAACCTACTTTTTGATATTCTGATTGGTGAAATGTTGGGTTTGCTAATTTACCCACACTAATAGAATGATTATCTGCCAATTGATAATTGATATAAGCCCATCTTGCTTCAACATCAAAATCATTCAGCCCATCAGCGTAAAATTGAATAGTCGCTGTTAAACCTTCACTTAAATCAGCAGAAGCCTGTAAGGCAAATAAAGATTCATCTTTAAATGAAATTTCACCATCTTGAAAGTTACCAAAAGGGACACTTCCTCCATCTGAGTTAATTTGACTGGCCCGTATTGAAGCAAAGCCATTAAAGGTAATATCCGCAAAGCTTTGCGGCATATAGAGAAGTGACAACCCTACGGTGCATAATTGCAGTTTTTTCATATACTAAGCTCCCTGAGTGTTAGTATTATTAATAATGTGTCATTTTCAGATAGTGCTTCAGTTTTATTATTTATTAAAATGATCTAAACCTTAAAACCTTTAGCGATAATGCCTAAATCACTTGCTAAGCAAGCTAATTTCCCACTTACGCCGGCTAACTCTTCAGAGGCCGTATGCGTTTGTTGGGTGCTGTGGCTAATTTCATCAACATGAGAAACGATTTGTGCCGCGGACTCCGATTGTGCTTCTGTTGAATTGGCAATATCTTCGGTCATGGCGTTAATTTGTGCGACAGAGGTGGTAATTTCATCTAAAGACTTGCCTGCTTCACTGACTTGTTCAACGCTATCATCGGCTAACTGTTTACCACTACTCATAGCGTTAACGGCTTCTTTAGCTGCAGCTTGAAGTTTCTCTATGGTGGTTTGAATCTCAATGGTTGACTCTTGAGTACGCGAAGCAAGAGTTCTCACCTCATCAGCAACTACGGCAAAGCCTCTACCTTGCTCTCCCGCTCGAGCGGCCTCTATTGCCGCATTTAATGCTAAAAGGTTTGTTTGATCTGCAATTGAACGGATAACATCTAACACTGCGCCTACTTGATTCGCATCACTGTCAAGTTGGTCAATAACGTCAGATGATCTTTCAACAGTTTGTGCGAGTTGATGGATAGTATTAACGGTAATTGAGACAACTTCTGCTCCTTCGGTAGATACTTTCGAGGTTTGAGTTGCTGCCACTGCGGCTTGAGCTGCATTGTCTGCCACACTACGAACACTAATGTTTAAGCTTTCAACAGCATCCTTGGTGTTTTGAGTGCCTTTTTGTTGTTCCATGGTTATTTTATTAGTTTCTTCAGCAGTAGAGCTGACCGTAGATGCCATATCTGATAATGGTAGCGCTATTTCAACAACTTGCTTGATGGTAAGTTGAAGCTTTTCTATAAATCGATTGAAACATTGAACAAGCTCACCAACTTCATCATTCGTTTTGGTCTCAAGTCTTGCCGTCAAATCACCTTCGCCATCGGCTAAATCACTTAAAGAGGCAATAACATTAGAAAGTGATGACTTGATACCTAAAATAATAGGGACTGCGGTACCAAATAATAGTGCTATGGTAATAAAGCCCATAATAAAACCTGTGGTCACCAAGCTTTCGGCAGAATCATTCGCTTCTTTTATACTATTTTCAAATGCAGAAACATTCTTTATATTGAAATTTTCGACAGTGCTTGTGACTTTCTCATAAGCTTGATTCATCGACTTCCCCATTTCTGGAAGCTTTGAAAAGTCTATCGTTTCATTAATCATGCCCAATGAGAGGGCTTTAGCTTGTGCAAAATAATCATCAAACTGCTGTTGCATTTGCCGTTTATCTGATGAAAATTTAGCATGACTTTTACCTATATCATTTATCCGTGCGGAAATTTGCTTAGATAATTCGTCCGCTACTTCAATTGTTTCTTCTTCTCCTGTGGTGACCGCACTATTAAGCATCTCAGATATACGCACAATAGATACTGATACTTCTTTTGAATATTGCACAACAGGAAATTGTACATCTCTAGCTTCAGAAAGCAGTTGAACATTGTTTTTGGCTGTAATTGTCGAAAGTGATAAATAAAAAATAAAGCTGATTGTTCCAATTATAGGGATCAAGTATATTTTTTTTGATATAGATAATTGATTGAGAATATTCATAAATTACTTTTTAATCTCATTGTTTGGACATCTATTATCAAATGTAGGACAAAATGTTTAAATATGTAAAAGAATTAGCAGGCATTTTTCAAACTTCCCCCAATTTAATTGCCTATAAATGAATGAAGTTATTTTATTATGTATTTTTATCAATGTAATAAGGGTATTTTAAGGATTGTGGTATTCATGATTTATATGACAGCGTTGTCATCGTGTTGTTAAAGTGCTAATGTTTGAAAAATTTAATATATATTGTGCTTTTATTCGACTTTAGTTGAGTAGGCGAACGAATTTAGTTGCTATATGATAATAGCCATCTAAAAAATAATTTTAAGCTTTATTTGCTCTCCCTTTACTATTCATTAGGTTTAGCAAATAAAAAGCAACGTACAGATCTTATAAATAAGAATTGAAGGACATAACATGCAAGAATTAAAAAGCCTTTATCCGATTTTAGAGCAAGCCAAAGCTCATACTCACATTGATACTGCTACCTATGATGCAATGTACAAACAATCAATTGAACAACCGGATGTGTTTTGGGCTGAACAGGCTGAAAAGTTTCTTGATTGGTATCAACCTTGGGACAGCGTTACAAAAGTGGATTTAAAAACCGCTGATATTAATTGGTTTTCAGGTGGTAAGCTTAATGTTAGTTATAACTGTATTGATCGTCATCTAGTTACAAAAGCAAACGATACCGCCATTATTTGGGAAGGAGATGACCCGAGTGAAGATCAAAAAATAACCTATCAAGAATTACATGATCATGTTTGTCGTTTTGCAAATTTATTAAAAGAACGCGGTGTTAAAAAAGGGGATCGTGTTTGCATTTATATGCCTATGATCCCAGAAGTAGGTTACGCCATGTTAGCTTGTGCTCGAATAGGTGCCGTTCATTCTGTGGTATTTGGTGGTTTCTCTACAGAAGCCATTCGTTCAAGAATTATTGATGCCGATTGTAAAGTTGTCATTACCTCAGATGAAAGTCTTAGAGGCGGTCGTGTCATTCCATTAAAAACAAACGTAGATGAAGCGGTTGCTGAATGTCCGAATGTTAATACCGTTATCGTTGTAGAACGCACTGGTGGTGATGTCGCATGGAATGACCAAATAGATGTTAAATACCAAACGGCGGTAGCCAACCAATCACCAGTGTGTGAGCCTGAAGTGATGGACGCTGAAGATCCATTGTTTATCCTATACACATCAGGTTCAACAGGTACGCCAAAAGGTGTTCTTCATACTTGTGGTGGTTATTCACTTTATGCGGCGATGACTCACAAATATGTTTTTGACTATAAGGACGGAGAAATATATTGGTGTACTGCAGATGCTGGTTGGATCACAGGTCATTCTTATATCTTTTATGGTCCATTAGCCAATGGTGCTACGACTTTAGTCTTTGAAGGCGTACCAACTTATCCAGATGCAGGGCGTTTTTGGCAAGTGTGTGAAAAGCACAAGGTCAATGTGTTTTATACCGCGCCAACTGCCATTCGTGCTTTGATGAGTGTTGGTGATGAGTTAGTTAATCAATCTGACTTATCATCTTTACGTATTCTAGGTACCGTTGGTGAGCCAATCAATCCTGAAGCTTGGCACTGGTACTATGAAGTTGTTGGTAAGTCTAATTGCCCAATTGTTGATACGTGGTGGCAAACAGAAACTGGTGGCATTTTAATTACTTCCTTACCAGGTGCTGTGGATATGAAACCAGGTGCAGCAGGTAAACCTTTCTTTGGTGTAAAACCCGCTTTGTTTGATAAAGACGGTAACACCCTAGTAGGAGAGAACCAAGGATTGTTAGTTATGACGGGCAGTTGGCCAGGGCAGTTGAGAAGTGTTTATGGCGATCATGATCGTTTTTATCAAACCTATTTAAGTCAATATCCAGGTAATTATTTTACTGGTGACGGTGCGAAACGTGACGAAGATGGTTTCTATTGGATCACTGGTCGTGTTGACGATGTACTTAATGTTTCTGGTCATCGCTTAGGAACGGCTGAAATTGAAAGTGCATTAGTACTTCATCCCGCTGTTGCAGAAGCGGCAGTTGTAGGTTATCCGCATGAAATTAAAGGCCAAGGAGTTTATGCGTACGTTACGTTAATGGGGAATGCGGCTGAGTCGGATGAATTGTTAGCAGAACTTACAGAGTTTGTTGCTAAAGAATTAGGCCGTTTTGCAAAACCAGATTACATTCAATACGCGCCAGGGTTACCTAAAACTCGTTCAGGTAAGATTATGCGCCGAATCTTGCGTAAAATTGCCGAAAATGAAATTGATACTTTAGGTGATACCTCAACGTTGGCAGATCCTGCTGTGGTCGATAACCTTATTGCAAATCGAATTGTACATAGTTAATTGGTTGATTTTTATTCATGTTAAAAGCGCTATTTTTAGCGCTTTTTTTATATCTAAACATCAATGTTCACTGATGTATTTCAGCTACTCGTGAAATTAATGCCCAATCAGCCATTATGGTATAAATGAAATTACTTGTTTTTCAATGGAATTATTTTCAGACAACAATATTTATATCTGAATGTGAAAAAAACTTTGCCTTCACTAAAATTCGTGTGTAAGATATTCATTACAAATCGAGTAAAGTTAAGTTTACAAAGTTAAAGTTTAGAAAATGTTTAATCATAAATCACAATATTATTACCTCCCTTTCTTTTGCTAAGCGTAAGCTTTAGCACTTTTTACTCTATATTTATAAAATCATCGCTGTAACAACTGGAAAAATTATGTCTAACACCACAACACCTAATACTCAAAAGAGTACATTAAACGATATTCATATTAATGCTGAAGAAGTATTAATTACTCCTCACGCTTTACGTGCCGAATTACCGATGTCTGAAGCAGCGCGTGAGTTTGTTAAACAAGCTCGGCAAGATATTTCTAATATTATCCATAAAAAAGATCATCGATTGTTAGTGATCAGTGGACCATGTTCTGTCCATGATGTTGAATCAGCGAAAGAATATGCGAGAAAACTGAAAACGCTACAAGAGCAGTATCAAGATAATTTTTATGTGGTGATGCGTGTTTATTTTGAAAAACCTCGTACAACTGTCGGTTGGAAAGGTATGATAAATGACCCGCATATGGATGGCTCTTTTGATGTTGAAGGTGGATTACGTAAGGCGAGAGAATTACTCATTTATCTTACTGAACTTGGTTTACCGCTGGCAACAGAAGCGCTTGACCCGATTAGTCCGCAATACTTAGCTGAATTATTTAGTTGGTCTGCGATAGGAGCAAGAACTACAGAGTCGCAAACTCATCGCGAAATGGCATCTGGATTATCCATGCCTATAGGCTTTAAAAATGGCACCAATGGTAGTTTAGATGTTGCGATTAATGCATTGCAGTCTGCGGCGTCATCACACCGTTTCATGGGAATCAATCGTCAAGGACAAGTTGCTTTGATCAAAACATCAGGTAATCCTGATGGTCATGTGATATTACGTGGCGGTAAAAAACCTAATTATGATGCAGAAAATGTCGCAATTTGTGAACAAGATCTGGCTAAACATAATTTAGAGTTAGGTATAGTGATTGACTGCTCTCATGGTAATTCTAATAAAGATTATCAACGTCAGCCTTTGGTTGCACACGATGTTTTTAAGCAAATTACTCAAGGCAATAAATCTATTATTGGTATAATGTTAGAGAGTCATATAAATGCAGGTAATCAAAGTGCTGATTTACCACAAGAGCAGTTAAAATATGGTGTTTCAGTCACTGATGCTTGTATTGACTTTGCAACAACAGAGCAGCTTTTTGTCGATGGTGAAGTGATATTACGTGACGTGTTAAAAAATAGAATTGCTTAATTATTTATAGATTAAATAGTGCAGCATCAGCAAAGATAGATGGAAACAATGAACATCGAACTTCAATTAAAAGCGCTAAGAGACGACATCGACATTATTGATAGTCAACTTGTCGAGTTATTGGCGCAACGTCGAGCAGTTACCAGCAAAGTTGGTGAGTTAAAAAGCCAAGTAGGTATGCCAATTTATGCGCCTGAACGAGAAGATCAGTTAATCAAGTTGCGCCGAGAGCAAGCTACTAAAGCAGGTATTTCTCCTGAGTTGATTGAAGATGTGTTACGTCGTGTAATGCGAGACTCTTATATTAGCCAAGATGCGAGTGGTTATCGATGCGTTAATCCTGAGTGCAAAAAAGTTGTTGTGGTGGGAGGAAAAGGTCAACTAGGAAAAGTATTTGTTGATTTGTTTTATCGTTCTAATTATCGCGTTGTTACCTTAGAACAAGAAGATTGGGTTAATAGTGAACAGATATTGACTGATAGCAGTGTCGTTATTGTTGCTGTACCCATTCGTTTAACAACCGAGATCATTCAACAACTCAATCACTTACCAAGTGATTGTATTTTAGCGGATGTAACGAGCGTTAAAGAGCAACCGTTGGCCGAAATGTTGAAAATACATTCAGGCCCTGTCATTGGATTACATCCGATGTTTGGTCCTGATGTCTCTGGCTTGATAAAACAAACGATCATTGCGTGTCAAGGAAGAGCGCCTGAACGTTATCAATGGTTACTTGATCAGTTTCAAGTTTGGGGAGCAAAAATTTATCAGGTTGATGCCAAAGCACACGATCAGGCAATGGCGATGGTGCAAGTGATGAGGCATTTTTCAACCATTGCTTACGGCTATCATTTGATGACTGAAGGAGCCGATATTTCACAATTAGTTGAGATGAGTTCTCCTATCTATCGCTTAGAATTAGTCATGGTTGGTCGGTTATTTGCTCAAGATCCTATTCTTTACACAGACATCATTTTTTCAAACCGAGAAAACATTGCCATGATGAAGCGTTTTGCTCATCGGTTTCTTGAATTATTAGCTGGTATAGAACAAGGAGATAAAACGTCTTTCGTTGCTATGTTTAATGAAGTGTCAAACTGGTTTGGTGATTATGCGGATATCTTTTTACAAGAAAGTAAAGCTATGTTATTAAAAGCTAACGAATTAAAAAAATAAACCCGATAATACTTTTACTATTGAGATTCTATGAACAAAGTGATAACAAAACTGATTTTGGCGGCTTCGTTCTCCTTTTTATTAGGCTGTGTCCACACAACTGAACATGACGCGTTAACTGTTGGGAAGATTGACGCTCAAGCGTTGTTATCTAATTATCAAAGCTTTCACACACCACATCGACAATTTAGCCTTTCTGACCGACAAATAGCTTTAGTTAAGCAATGGCCTCGTTCGGTACATATTGAAGTGTATTTTGGCACTTGGTGTCATGATAGTCAGCGAGAAGTACCTAAATTATTGAAGATACTAAGCCATAATCAAACAGTAACCTACAATTTAATCGCACTTGATTATCAGAAAACAGAACCGACAGGTGTGGCGATAAAAGATGATATTAAGTTCACGCCAACTTTTATCGTTTTTCAAAATAAGAAAGAATTGGGCAGAATAATTGAACGTCCAAAGACGACATTACTTAATGATCTTGATGAGATAATACAATTAAAAGGTAAGTTGTAGAGTATTGAACTACTCTACAACTTGATGATTATGATTATGATTATAGGTAAGAAGGATTATTCATCGTCGCTTTTGAATAAACAGTGCTTTGCGTAATCTTTTGCTTCAGTTGCCTTCCAATCTCCCTTTGGCTTTTCTTGCAATTGCGCACACCAGTCTTTACTACCAACTTCAGGTGCACAGGCGGAAATGAGTATTAAGCTAAAAATTGAAATTAATATTTTTTTCATTGTTTTCTCTGTTTCATTAGTTAGTAAATAAAAAGTAATCACTTTAAAATTTTATCGCTAAGCCGATAGAAATATTTGATTCCATCCATAAAGAGTTTTCAAATTGGGCATGGCAAATGTCGTTTTCACAAAACATATTATCATCGGCGTCCACTAAAGTGGCGTAACCTCTTAATTCGGTGATCATCGCAACGGTTTCAGAAAACTCATATCTTGTACCAAAAGCTAAAGTTGCTGAAGGATATAACTCTTCACTAATATTGCTATCAAAGTATGCGCCACCTAAGCCTAAAGAAACGGTAGTGACATAACTTTGCTGACGAAATTGTGCTACCCCATTAAAGTGAGCATACATAATATCTAAAGAGTAATTCTGCTCAGTCGCTTCACTTTTAAAATCATGACTGACTACATTTAGCATTATCTGTCCTTGACCATTCGGGGAGTCTTGCCAAGCGACAGCCACACCAACATTACCACCGGCATCAACTGATAAGGCATCTTCAGTGGAAATTCCGGTTAGATCAGAGCTATACATTTGACCTAAAAAAGCTGAAACCTCAAACTCAGTAGCAACGGCTGATAATGAGAATACAGATAAATATAGCGCCAAAGCTTGCTTTAAAAACCGTTGATAAATCATTGATTTATTCCTTTTTCATTAAGTATATTTTGCATCATTAAGCTTAGGATTTATTGAACAATTCTGAAAGTTTTTTCTTCGCTTTATCTTTCAACTTATCGGTAGCTTGTTTTTTTAATTGTTCTTTTTGGGTATTTTTGGTTTCTTTCCAAATGGCGGAAAGCGCTTCTTTTACAATAACCCCCCCTAATTCACTTGCCGGTAAACCGTCTTTTCCTCCAATATCATTTAGGATGATATCAGGTAGTGTTGCACTATGTTCTTTGTTGCCAAGTGCAGAAAGATCGACGGTTAAAGCTGTACCGGCTAATACTACTTTACTTACACTTAGTTTTGGCTCAGCTTTTGTTGAAGCTGACTCTGTGTCGGCATTTTTTTGGCCAGCATTAGGAATATTTTTCTGAATGGTATCTATTAAGTCTTTCATATTTGAAGCACCAGAAGCGGTAAACTCTACAAACGCTTTTGGATCTTTAATAATAATCGCATCTATAATTATTGGCTCTTGGGTTAAACTTTCTACATTAATATCTAAAGTCACTTCCCCTAAAGTAAAAGCATGGGGATAATTGTACTCACTGCCATTGGCTAAACTGATACCCATAATACTGCCCGCACCTTGGGTTAATTTGATATCAACTGAATTAACGGCAACTTTCTGCTCTGTAATTTGTTTACCAACGGTCTCAATTTGACCTTTTACAAACTCATTTAATGAGCCTCCTGCTAAAAACCATAATGCGCCACCACAAGCAAGTAAAATGACGACGACAATTGACGCTAAAAATTTCATATTTTATTTCCTATAAAATTGATAAATGTGAAGAAAGTTGTGATGTAAATAATTATATATTAATAACATGAAAGTATGGAAAAAATAATAAATTTACTTATGACTATTGAATTTAGGGGGGAATGCAGGCTTATAAAGTAAAAGGTTGCAGATTGGGCAAAATGGGAAGTTTGGCTTTTTATACTGGTTTGAATCGTTCAATCTGTTTTTCGAACAATGGAAGCAAAAAGTGCCATAAAAAATAAAAGATTTATCGGCCTTTTAATCCCTTTACTTAACTTTTTACGATTACAAACTAAATATCGTTACTTCATAATATTAAAGCTAGTTTTACAATAGCTTGAAATTTTCTTAATTATTTTTCTATAGGTGTTTTTATGGGGTCACTTTTAACGTGTTCTAAAAATTAAACATCTATAGATTGTTTTGTATTCGACTTGCTTAAAAAGTGAACTTGAGATATAAAAACTGAGTTATAAAAAATAACAATAATAAACATAATTATAATAAATAGGGGAATGAGTTTTGCTGAAGGTAAATAAAAAGCTCTGGTCGTTTAATTTTGGTTGTTTAATCGCGTTTTCATTTGTTTGGTTAGTCAGTTTTGGTAATACCGCTCCAGTTCCTGAGGTATTGCATCCTCATACATTTTTTATTCTAGATTATTATTCAGGTCTTGTGACGGCTCTAAGCGCAATAATGATCACTGCATTAATGGTGATTATCATGGGAAAAGGATTTAATCTTTGCGCCAGTGAACATCCTTTCTGGTTAATATTACCATCGTTATGTTTTATTGCATTAACGACGCTTTCTGCATTTGAATTATTAACGTCGATGTTATTTGCTGTTATTCCGGCATTAATGGTGATGGTTTCAACGGCAGTTGTCTTTAGGCTAACCAAACGTAAATTGAAAACCATATAAAAAAGAAAAAAGGCTTTGCAATGTCAAAGCCTTTGTTGATTGAACGGGTTTTAGTGGCGATGGACTAAGATCACAATTTATCACTTGGCACATTGGTTGGGCTGATATGCTCAATAGGGTAACAACCTAACACTTTAATAAAATTAGTTAATTTTGTGATTTCATTAATTGCTTCTTGTAAAGCCATATTCTTAATATTCGCTTCTACATCAATATAAAACATTTCTTCCCAAGGACGCCCTTGGATCGGTCTTGATTCTAGTTTACACATATTAATACCGTTGTTTTTCAATACTAATAAACATTCAACTAGTGCACCTGGCTTTTGTCCTGTTGCTAAAATAAGAGCTGTTTTGGCCGGAATTTGTTCAGCAACATCAATGGGTTTTCGGGCAACAAGAATAAAACGACTATGATTTTCATTTTGGTTAGCAATTGACTTTTCTAATGCCGCTAACTTGTATAAATGACCGCCTTCTTCACTGCCAATAACCGCCACTGTTTCATCTTGCAGCTCTGCTGCTTGCGCCATAGCTTCTGCAGTGCTTTCACAGTATTCAATGCGTATGTTTTGTTGTTTATCAAGGAAATTACTGCATTGTGCCAATGGTTGGCCATGGGCATAAATGGTTTTAATTTGACTGAGCGTGGTATTAACGGCAGTTAATAAACAATGCTCGATTGGCTGGGTAATTTCACCAACAATTGATAAGTTAGTATGTTGTAATACATCGTAAACTTCGTTAATACTGCCAGAGCTAGTATTTTCAATTGGTAACATACCGTAATCTACGTGTCCTGATTCAACTTGCTGCATGATATCGGCAAAACTTTGGCAGCCGCATTCAATAATATTTTCGGCACGTCGAGAAAAATAACGATGACTGGCTAAATAACTATAAGAGCCTTTATTACCAAGAAAAGCGACACTTACAGTTGGCAACTCTATTGCTGGATTGGCTAAGGTTTGTAAATAAGCTTGCTGGTTTAATACCGAGTCTTCAATGATCATTTGAAAAACACTGGTAACATAATGAGCATCTAAACCGTACTCTTTACCTTGTTTGATAAGACGGATTAATAACTCTTGTTCTCGTTGCTGATCTCTGACAGGGCGAACTTGATGAGCTTTACTTTTTGCGACATTTAACGTTAATGAACGACGTTCAGCAAATAGCGCTAAAAGCTGTTGATCAAGTTTTGTTATTTTTTCGCGTATTTTATTTAAGTCTAATTCTTCGTTCACATGACACCTACTATAAATTGATACTTTACTGATTTCGGTTTTAATATTCGTATGATGCTAGGTTACGAATATCTTAAAGTTCGCTCAAAAAAAAACCTCCTAATGGAGGTTTTTATCGTGAAATAAACGACACTAACGCTCCCTACTTAAATAGTAGAAACAAAAAGAGAAATATAAACGTGCGGTTAGTGTTTTTCATAGTTTAACTCTATCTAGCTGAAGGTGATCTTTCAAGCAATTGTTTATACCATTTTTATTTACTTTGTTGCTTTATTCTTATAACTAATCATTAAATACATTGCCATATAATGGTAAATGAGCAAAAGATACCAACGCCCCATACTAATGATCTTAACGTCCCTTTGTTATACAAATATAACGCATTATAAATGACGCGTGCGACAACATGTGTGATAGCAAGTTGCTGAATAAATTCACCAGTATGTTGAGTGATTATCGCTAATAAAATTGCGGGAGCAAAAATGATCACCGACTCAAAAGCGTTTTGATGTGCCGCCAGTGCTCTTGCACCAAAGCCGGTAAGTTTGTCCTGTTGACTGCGAGGGTGTTTGTTGTCATAGCCATTGAGTTTTTGCATGGCAAGTGCCACAGGAAGTTTTGCGATAAAGGGTAAAAGTAACGCAATAAATAAACAAATGATCAATGTAGTCATAAATTTCTCTTTTATGTTAATAGCTTAATAAGGTTAATGAATATTTTGTTTCACCGGGCAAAAATGCAGATGGTTTGCCTTGCTCCCAGTCTTTGTGTCCTAAACCATAATAAGGGCTTAAAGGGTGACCTGCTTGACTGGTTGGCATATGTAATATTCCTGATTCTTCATGTCCTGGTGAAACAACCATTCTTTCAGAGGCACCAAATGCTTTCCCTTGCACTAATGGCATGTAACTGTCGCCTGGCAGAGCGGTGGCTGGCATATTTAACCATGAAGATAATAATGGCACTCCATTGGTGATAGGATGGCGAATATCTGTGGTATTTTGTTGCCCCCAGGTTGCAGCTGAAAGAGGTTGATTAATGGTCATTTCTTGATAAGTTTTTGCAAGGGCAGCTTGAAAATAACCTTGCCAGGTTTTATGTTTTCCATTTAAAAAATGCTTTGGCTGCTCATTAATTAATTGCCATAAAGGTGTTTCAATTTGATGGCGAATAGTATGAAACTTAAAACCTTTATCTAATTGAATTAACTGCTTATTTAGCTCATCAAAGACCGCGTCTCTTAAGTTAATTCGAAAATTTCTAACGAAGCGGTACGCCACCGAGTCTGTTGTTGCTCTTAAGTCATTGACAGCAAGAATTTTGTTAATTTCTTGCCAGTCTTTGTCGTTTACTAGTGATGCTTGTTGTTCAGTTTTTTTATTCAGAACATTTTCAAGAATAAATTGTTGCCAGCGTTCTAAAAACTTCGCTTTGTCATCAAGCGCTATCGCTAGTAAGGCTTTTTCATCAAAGGTTTCTTTCGCGAATAAGTTATCTCTAATTTGTTGTGATCTTGCCCCTAAAGCGTAACCGCCATTTCCTATTTTAGCTAACATTTCACCACCAACAACCCGTGAATTTGCAGTCCATAATCGATGTTGTTGTGGTTGTTTGATCTTAGGATATTGCGCCGTTGTCAAATAGCCCTGCCAATGATTTTTTTCTGTTGCCCAAGACGTTGGCACTTCACCAAAATCTGATGATTTTTTGGGAATTGGGCCGGCGATTGTCCAACCAATATCGCCCGATTTATCGCCAACCATCATATTTTGAGCGGGTATGCCTGATTTACTGGCGATAATAAACGCTTCGTCTACATTGGTGGCATTTTCGAGTTGTTGAGCATAAAGATTAACTGCTTGAATATCGTGTGCTACCCAGCGAAATGCGAGTAATTGTTTTTTTTCATTACTGCCAATTACCGGGCCCCAAATAGTTTCTTTAATTGTTATCTCTGCTGAGGGTTGACCTTTTACCGCTATCATTTGCTTGTGATAAGTGAAATGTTTATAACCGTCAGGTGTCAGGTACTGGCTGTTATCATCATTTGTTTCTAAAATAATGACATCATTCCAATCACCATAACTATTGGTAAATCCCCAAGCTATATTTCCGTTTGAGCCAGTGACCATTAACGGGGTGCCTGGAAGGGTTAAACCGGTAACCTTTATTGCTTGTGCTTTAGTATTTGGATATTCAAATGAAGCGCGAAACCAGGTGTTAGGTACTCGAATACCTAGATGCATATCATTAGCAACAATAGCACTTCCTGTACTACTAATTTCACCTGAAACGGCCCAATTATTTGAACCTGGAAATTCTTCACTAGAATAATCAGTATTTGTGTTTAATGAAGTTGAAGGTGAGGGGAGGTTAGCTTGTTGTGCAAACCATGATACCTCTGGTAGCGGGGCAGGTGAATATTGACTATTATCAATGGCGGCATCCCAAATACTGCCTTTAGGATTTAAAAAGGCATAAATGCCAGGATCAAAAGTGGATTGAATTAAGCCTAAAGCTCTTTCTCTGGCGCCGTCTTTATATTGTAAATCCAAATACATACTTAATACGGTAAGAATGCTATCTTCTTCTCGCCAACCAACAGGCTCTTGCTGAAGTAATAAATATTCAAAGGGTTTGGCTTTGAGTGCTCTTAATCCTTCATTGACTCCCACTGTATAAGCTTTAATTAAGGCTAATTGTTCTTTTGGAAGTTGGTTAAGAATGGTTATGGCGCGATCACGAAAACGGTGTAATCGAATCGACTTATCGTAATCTATCGCCATTGCACCAAACAGGCTGGCAAGTTCACCAGCAGCATTTCTTCTCAGTAAATCCATTTGAAAAAAGCGCTCTTGGGCATGAATAAAACCGGTAGCTACAGCCAGATCGAATCTACTTTCTGCTTTGATTGTCGGTATACCTTGAATATCTCGGTCTACTGTCGCATTACTTGATAATCCCATAATGGTGGTTTTCCCTGTTAGTACAGGTAAGGCACTATCAACTTGGCTATAAATCCAAGTAGCAAACATTGAGAAAATTAATAATAAAACTAGTAAGCTACTCAACAGTACTTTTTTTATTTTTTTCATCGAGCTTTTACCTTGAAAAGTTATTATCTGAAAAGAGAATAAAGAGTACCCTAAAAACTTAGGGTTAACAAACCTCGTTAAGATTATTTAATCTTGTTGCAGATTATCTAACTAATTGTTTTATTTATTATTTAAATTATTAATCTAGCCGTGATGAAAAAGTTGTTCACCGAGGTAAACGTTGAAATGTTTCTAACTGTTTAATCTGTCATTATCCGTTACACTTGTCCGATTGTTACAACATTTTTAGCTTGATACTTTAACGATAACTTTTCGCTGGTTAACGTTTTATTATGTCAAATATAAGTCCATGGAAGAAAGACTTCTCTATTTTTGTACCACAAGCTCAGCCTTATTTATGCTATTTAGATACTGCAGCCACTTGTTTAACTCCTAAACATGTGGCTGAAGCAATGTTTCATTATCAGTGTTATTCACATGCCAATAGCCACCAAGAAAAAGATCAAATTAATTCATCTGAAATAGATAAATTGGAGCAAGCTCGTGAAAAAGTAGCCTGTTTTATCGGGGCCCAGCAAAGGCAAAGCATTGTTTTTAATACAGGTGCAACTGATGGGGTTAATCAAGTCGCCTATGGTTATGTTGAACCAATAATTGTCGCTGCATTAAAAAAAGGTCAACATTGTAATATTGTTATCTCAGCGGCTGAACATCACTCGAACATACTGGCTTGGCAACGATTAGTAAAAGCGTATCAAGTAGAGCTGAGAATAGCTCCTTTAGCCATTGATGGCTTAATTGATATCGCAAGACTAGCCTTATTGCTTGATGAAAATACTTGTATCTTAGCTTTTAGTCATTGCTCAAATGTTATTGGAAAAATGAATCCAGTAGAAAAGATTTGTCAATTAGCAAAAAGTAAAGGTATTGCCACGTTAATTGATGGAGCACAAGCTGTACTTCGAAGTCATTGTACCGTGGCAACGATTGATTGTGACTTTTACGTTTTTTCCGCTCATAAAATTTATGGTCCTACCGGGTGCGGTGTTTTATATGTTAAGCCTGACATTCTAAGGGAAATGCTCCCATCTCAATGGGGGGCAGGCATGGCGAAAAATGTGAATTATAAAGAAAGTGAGTTTTTCAGTGGACCCTCTAGGTTTGAATCAAGCACACCTAATATGGCAAGTATCGTAGGTTTAGTCGAAGCGATTGATTATCTTAATGACTTATCGCTTAAAGAGATTAACTTATACCTTGATGATCTTGCGATGTATATGCACAAATCACTGAGTGAATTAGCTTTTTATCGGCCCGTTGTCGATAAAAAAATCACGTTAAGGCAAGCTAAAATGTCAACGTTGGTAAGTTTTCAGTGCCAAAATATACATTGTCAGGATGTAGCAAGCTTATTGAGAAGTGAAAATATCGCTTTAAGTTGTGGCAATCATGCTGCGCAACCCTTACATAGTGCCTTAGCTATAGAAGAAACACTGAGAGTATCCCTTGGCATATATAACGGATATGCTGATATTGACAAACTCATCGCGAGTTTGAGTCATTGTCATCAAATGATGGCATTAGAAGATTTAGTGTAAGCCATATATTGCTTTGCAGTTGAGGTATTCGTCGTTACTATCTTTATTCTTATGTATTAAGCTTTGGTTAGTAAATATTGTATATGTCAGAAAAACTCGAAATTATCATTCTTGCCGCAGGAAGTTCTTCTCGATTAGGACAAGCTAAACAACTAGTCACGTTGAACGGTGAAAGTTTACTGTCTCGCCAATGTAAAATAGCCAAACAAATGAGTGAACATGTCAGTTGTGTTGTAGGTTTTCAAGCGCAAGAAATGATAAATCAGATTGATGACGCGAATATCAAGGTTGTGGTAAATGACCATTGGCAAGCAGGGCTTGCTTCATCGATTGCTAAGGGGGTGTCCGAACTCGACGAAGATACCGATGCCGTGATGTTAATGTTAGTTGATCAATGGCAACTAGAGGTGAAACATTTTCTTCGTATTAAAAATCTGTGGCTTAAAAATCCTGAACATATCATTAGTGCCGGACAATGTAGTCATGATAAAAAGTTAACCTCTCCACCCGTTATTTTTCCGGCTTATTGTTTTTCATTACTGTCTCAGTTACATAGCGGCAGCGGAGCAAAGTCTGTGATCAAACATTTCCACCATCAATTAATTTCTGAAATAATGCCTGAGGCTTTTGTTGATTTAGATGTTCCAGAACAATTGCAAAAACTAAAGGACAACGAAATGAGTCAAAAATTTTGAATAAACCTCGATAGGTGCTATTAAATCTAAATTTACTTGATAAAATAACGGCCATTAAATTTTAACTAAGCGTTGATGGGGTCGAGATGGCATCTCTACAAGAGCAATTACTGAAAGCAGGGCTTACTACAAAGCAAAAAGCACGACAAGCCAACAGTGATAAAAGAAAAAAGAATAAACAAAAGCGTAGTGGCGTTGAAGTTGAAACATCATTACAAGAAAAAATCAAACAAGATTTAGCCAAAGCTCAGCAAGAAAAACAAGCGAAAGACCAAGCGCTTAATGAAGAGAAAAAACTCCAACTCGAGAAAAAAGAACAAAAACTAAGAATTCTGCAAATTTTACAACATCACCAGTTAAAAAATTGCACTGGTGAAAGCGAATATAATTACACTTTCGACAATAAAATTAAAAAATTATACCTTGATGAAGTAACACACCGAGCCTTAGTTAACGGGCGTTTAGCGTTATGTGGGCAAGATGATATTACTTACATAGTGACAAGTGAAACCGCCGAGAAGTTAGCGGAGTTAGATGCTTCGGTCATTCTATTAAAAAATGAAAAAGTACAATCAGATGAAATTGAAGCAGATGATCCGTATGCAGATTATCAAATTCCTGATGATTTGATGTGGTAATAGCTTTAATGCTTTAGATGATTCGTGCACTTTTAATAGTAACTCAGTCATTGTTTTGTTAAACTCGCGCGCTTAATTTTTATGCTGTTTTAGTCGGTTAACACATTATTCTGTTTTTACTGGCTTGCGATTTCTAGGATGTTGTTATGTTTATTATTCGTTGGATGCTTGGCCGAATTATTTTATTTTTTGATTTTATTTTTTCGCCTTCAAAACCTAAAAGAGCCGCTCAGGAACAAGCACAAATTGATGCAAGTACAGAGCACTTAAGTTTATATCAATTACCTGCCTGTCCATTTTGTGTGAAAGTTCGCCGTGCAATAAAACGTGGTGGTTTGAATATTGAGCTAAGAAATATTAATCAAAATGAAAATTATCGTGCAGAGTTGATTGCTCAAGGCGGTAAGAAAACGGTGCCTTGTTTGCGCATTGTTCAAGAGGATCAAACCGTCAATTGGTTATATGAGTCATCTGAGATTAATCAATATCTTCAACAATTTGTTCGTTAAAAATACCAACTTCTTGGTGTTTAAAACGGAGTTTAATCACAATAAATCGAATTATTTTGCTACTTTAATGGTCTAGTTTTAAAACGCCTTTATGTTTTAATTACCGGTAAGTAGCAATTATGTTCAACAATATCACTCGAAAGTCATCGCCATGGCAACTGTCAGAGAGTCAAGTTACCGACGAAACCTTTTATGTAAATCGCAGGCAAGCACTTAAAAAAATGGGGTTTGTTGGCGCTGCAGCACTTTTATCCACCAATTCCCAAGCAGACTGGTTTTCTAAAACACCAATTAAACCGTTTGCTAGACAAGTATTATCTGCTCAACAAACAATTGTCACAGATGAGATGCTTACCCCTGAAGCTAAAGTGATCAGTCATAATAATTTTTATGAATTTGGAACCGCTAAAAACGATCCAGTTGAAAATGCACAACAATTTAAAGTCAATCCTTGGCAATTAAGGGTTTCTGGAGAAGTAGATAATGCCATTACCTTAGATTATGACGACTTATTTAAAAGCTTCACTCTCGAAGAGCGAATTTACCGATTAAGGTGTGTGGAAGCATGGTCTATGGTGATCCCATGGATTGGTTTTCCATTAGCGGATCTCATTAAAAAAGCGAAACCAAATAGTAAAGCTAAGTATGTCGCTTTTGAAACCTTATATGATCCCAAACAAATGCCCGGACAATCCAGTCGAAGAATAGGGGGCGGGATAGATTACCCTTATGTTGAAGGATTACGCCTTGACGAAGCGATGAATCCGTTAACCTTATTGAGCGTTGGGCTTTATGGTAAAACATTACCGGCACAAAATGGTGCCCCCGTTCGGTTAGTAGTGCCGTGGAAGTACGGTTTTAAAAGCATAAAATCAATTGTTTCTATCAAACTTGTTGAAAAAATGCCGCCAACTACATGGAATATACTAGCGCCTCGTGAATATGGCTTTTATGCGAATGTTAACCCTAAGGTTGATCACCCACGTTGGAGTCAAGCGAGTGAACGTCGCCTTACTTCAGGAGGTTTATTTGCTCGTAACCGGATCGATACATTGCCGTTTAATGGCTATGGTGAACAAGTTGCGCACTTATATAAAAATATGGATTTACGGAAATATTACTAATGGCGGCAACAGTCAAAACTCGCCAGATCGTTTTTAGCTTAAAATTAGCGATTCACTTTATTAGCTTATTTTTATTGGCAAAGCTTTATTTTCAAGCATTTAATGACCGATTAGGTGCTGATCCTGTTGAAGCAGTATTGCATTTTACCGGCATAGGGGCCTTTAATTTATTACTATTGAGCCTGTTAGTTTCACCGTTAGCGCAACAATTTAAATGGTCTTTTTTGCTCCAAGTTAGACGACTAATCGGCTTGTATAGTTTCACATATGCCTTGTGTCACTTAGTTAGTTTTTTAGCGTTTGAAGTGCAATTTGATTGGTCATTATTTTTAAATGAAATTATCGACCGACCTTACATCACTGTGGGCATGTTTGCTGTAGTGATTTTATTTTTACTAACGATTACTTCTGTTTCATCAATTAAAAAGACCATGGGACGAAACTGGCAATCCTTACATAACGCGGTTTATGTTGCATTATGTTTAGTGGCGCTGCATTTTTATTGGTCCGTAAAATCTGACATTATCGAACCGAGTATCTATATTGTCATTAGTGTATTTTTGCTTTATCTAAGAAAAAATAAAATACGTCGTTGGTTCCGCTCGTTTTAAATTTGTATCCTTCACATGGTTATTCATCGTTACAAAATTGCTTTTCGTCGCAGCCAAACAGGTTTAATGATGAATAAACTTGTCGAAATGTTGCAATCGTAATAATGTAATCTGGTGAAATAATTAAAAACTCATTGTTACATGAGTAAAAACACCATATTACTAGGAACCTCAAATGCAAAAGTTTATACCAACACTCTTGGTGGCGGCTATTTCAGTGTCATTAAGTGCGTGCATGCAGTCAGAAAAACAAGATGAAAAAGTTGTTTTCAATAAAAACCCTTACCCAAGCACCTATCAAGCAATACCAAGTAAAACGGTATTGATCAAAAATGCCACCGTATTAACTGGGGCTGGTGAACGTATCGATAATGCTGATGTATTAATGAGTAATGGTAAAATTGAGCAAGTGGGTCAAAATTTATCCGCTGAAAATGCCATGGAAGTTGATGGTAGCGGCAAATGGGTAACACCTGGTGTTATTGACGTGCATTCTCATTTAGGTGTTTATCCAAGTCCTTCGGCCGAATCACATTCGGATGGTAATGAAGCAACTCAACCAAATACCTCTGAAGTATGGGCAGAGCATAGTGTTTGGCCACAAGATCCTGGTTTTCAAGCAGCACGCGCAGGTGGTATTACTACATTACAAATTTTACCCGGATCAGCTAATTTATTTGGTGGCCGTGGTGTAACACTTAGAAATGTCCCAAGTCATACCATGCAAGGTATGAAGTTTCCTGAAGCCCCATATGGTTTGAAAATGGCGTGTGGTGAAAACCCGAAACGTGTTTATGGAAGTCGTAAAGTGTCTCCTGCTACACGAATGGGCAACATGGCTGGTTACCGTATGGCATGGAGTGAAGCTACCGAATATAAGCGCGCTTGGGATAAATATGAAGCCGATTATGCAGCAGGTAAGAACCCTGAAGCGCCAAAACGTGATATAGAATTAGATACATTAAAAGGTGTTTTAGATGGTGATATTTTAATTCATAACCACTGTTATAAAGCAGAAGAAATGGCGATGATGATTGATTTAGGTAAAGAGTTTAATTATCACTCGGGGACTTTCCACCACGCCATTGAAGCATATAAAATTGCAGACATATTAGCTGAAAACGGAAACTGTGCTGCCATGTGGCCAGATTGGTGGGGCTTTAAAATGGAAGCCTACGATATGGTACAAGAGAATGTTGCCATCGTTGATGCAAAAGCGAATTCTTGTGCGGTTGTCCACTCTGACTCAGGAACGACGATTCAACGATTAAACCAAGAAGCGGGCAAAGTGATGTATCGTGCCAATGAAAATGGTTTTGATATCAAACCAGAGCATGCAATTACTTGGATCACGTTAAATTCTGCGAAATCTTTAGGTATAGCTGATAAAACAGGTAGTTTAGAGAAAGGAAAAAATGCAGATGTTGTGCTGTGGAACCAAAACCCATTTAGTGTTTATGCCCAAGCAGAACAAGTGTTTGTCGATGGCGCCAAAGTATACGATCGTTTTGATGAAAAATATCAAGCGAAAAGCGATTTCATGTTAGGTCAGAAGTAAGGAAAGGGGTAAAAATTATGAAACTATTTAAATCTTCACTTATCGCTTTAGCACTTGCTTCAGCATCATCGGTTTATGCAGAAAGTATTGCTATTACCAATGCCACCGTTCATACCGTGACCGAACAAGGCACGTTAACAAATGCGACTGTTGTTATGGACAACGGCGTCATTACGGCTATTAATCCTAAAACAGTTACGGCTGATTCAACTATTGATGCTCAGGGTAAAATTTTAACGCCTGGCTTAATTGGGTCAATGAATACACTAGGTTTAGTTGAAGTCTCGGCGGTTTCGCGAACACGTGACGCCAGCGATAAAAAAGCAGATATTACTTTTGATGCCAGCACGGCGTTTAATCCGAAATCAGCTGCTATTGCTTACAGTCGCAAAGGTGGTATCACGTCCAATATTGTGACACCTAGAGGCGGTGAAAGCATGTTCAAAGGACAAGCTTTTATTGCTGATCTTTCAGGTGAATTCGATAGTATTGTTGAAACTAATTCTGCCGTTTTGCTAAATGTAGGCTCAAAAAGCAAAGGTTCTCGTGCCTTAGCTTTACAAAATCTTCGAAATAAACTTGAAGATGCAAAATCAGCGTTAGCAAAAGCTAAATCAGAAGCTAAAGCAGATAAAAAGAAAGACGCGAAAGAGCCAAAACGTGATGAAAAAATTATCAACGCTTTGTTAGCGGGTGAAAAGCCTTTGATTGCGAAAGCAGATAGAGCGACAGATATATTAGCTTTGATTAAATTAAAGCAAGATTTTGGACTTGATTTAGTGATTGCCGATGCAGGTGATGCTGTGAGTGTTGCAAAACAAATAGCCGAAGCGAAAGTACCGGTCATTATTGCGACGATTGATAACTTACCAAGTTTCGATGCCTTGCATCAGTCATTAAAAAGCGCAACTGTGTTAATGGATGCCGGTGTTACTGTTGCTTTTAAAGTGAATGGTGATACACATAATTTATATCAATTACGTTATGATGCTGGCGTTGCTATCGCTAATGGTGTGTCAAAAGAGCAAGCGTTAGCGGCAGTAACAGCTAATGTTGCCGATGCTTTTAACTATGATGCCGGTCGAATTGCGGTGGGTAAAAAAGCGGATTTAGTACTTTGGAGTGCAGACCCATTTGAATTAAGTAGCCGTGTTGAAAAAATGTGGATTGATGGTGTTGAGCATGATACTCAAAGTCGCCAGGATGCGTTACGTGACCGTTACATTACTGAGAGTGATATGCCCAGAGCATATACTAAGTAGTAAGTGTTTGCTTACTAACTAACACTCCATTAAAAAGCCAAGAGTTCACTTTAATTAATACTCTTGGCTTTTCTATTTTCTCAATATTTCATTTTTTGTTTACGCTGAGTGCACTAGTCAATCACGACTAACTTTGACTGGTTTTATAATCGAATGTTTTGTGGTGATATTTTAACATGCAAGTAGGTGAGTGAAATAACTCATAACGCAAATCGTTTGGTCACTCAAAGTGGTTTAAGCGACTTCTCAATAAAATTAGTGAATGCTGGTTGAATACTTTTATGCTTTATTACCAAAAGGTGTTTGGTTAACATATTGTTTTTTCACATCGAGTAATGGCCTAATGTCTGATCAAATTTTGTTTTCTACTGCTTTCGCGACGATTTCTCAACGCTCATTAAATCAAGATATGGTGATTCTCGAAATTGAACATCCGTTATTTACTGCGTCATTAAGTTTATATGGTGGGCAAGTTTTATCTTGGCAACCAAAGGGACATGAAGAGGTTTTTTGGCAGAGTAACAGCACAGAATTTAAACAAGGAAAAGCAATACGGGGAGGAGTTCCATTGTGTTGGCCTTGGTTTGGGGCATATATTGATAAAAATGGTATTCATGGTGGTAACCATGGTTTTGCTCGCAATAATCATTGGCAACTCATCAGTCAGCAAATTTCTGAAAATGATGTGATTTTGACATTAGCATTTATTGGCGAGCGAGCGCATGAATTATGGCCGGCTAAATTTAAAGTCATACAGACATTAACTTTTTCTTCGACGTTTAATCAGCAACTGACTATCAGTAATTTGTCTCAAGAAAACGTCAATTATTCTTCGGCTTTACATAGTTATTTTAAAGTCAGTCATCCGAGCAATGTACAAGTACCAAATCTTCATTCGGTATGTTTTGACGATAAAATAACCAATCAAAAACAGCAGAAAAATCAGTTAGCCGATTGTGTTGGACCGATAGATCGCATTTATTATAGCGCTGAGCAACAACTGCTTATCGATTCGGGGTTAAAAAGAAAAATCACTCTTGATTCCACGCATTGCCAACAATGGGTGTTATGGAATCCAGGACATGAAATAGCCAAAACAATGCAAGATATTCATGATGAAGGTGAAAATGAATTTGTCTGTTTAGAAGCCGCGAATACACAATGGCAAACTATTGAAGCGGGCGAACACGCTGAATTTTCACAACGTATATCTGTAGATAAGTTTTAACCAGCTTTTTAATTAAGTTGGTTTAAGTCAATTAATCCGTAAAAATCGGTTAATTAATTGTTGAGTGAATGCTGTTTTTAAGTAGAATCCTCTAGGTAATGTCATAAAGGGTTTACCGTTTTTATTAAAAGCTTTTGTTTTCGCTTGGCTATTGGCGGCCTTTGGACGTAATTGTAGAATTTGACCGTGTTTGCCATGGATGTTTTCTACTTCACCTAACACTATCATATCGGTTAATTCTTGCCAGTCTTGAGCTAATAACTGCTCTTCTTCCACTGATGGACTCCATAAAAAGGGGGTGCCCACAATGCGATCGGCAACAGGGATAATACGCTCTGAGATCACTGGCACCCAAAGGACTTTACTGAGTTTATTTTTGATATGACTGTTTTGCCAGGTTGCGCCAACTAAGCCCGTTAATGGGGCAACACAAACAAAAGTTGTTTCTAGTGGTTTTCCATGACGATCAATGGGAATCGTTTTTAATTCAACGCCTAGATGAGGGAAGTCGGGAATAGGTTTTGAGCCAGCACTGGCTCCTAAGACTTGTTCGAGTAATAGGCCTATCCAACCTTTTTCTTTATTTAAATTCGTGGGTATTTTAATCTTTTCTTGACGAGCAATTTCTCCCAAAGTTAACCCCGCTAAAGCTTGAGCTCTGGCAATTAATTCTGCTTCACTTTCAGGAATTTTAGTCGTTATCATTAAAAAGGTTTATGATGGCTTTATTGCTATTATCTTTTGCCTGTAATCGCGAAGCAAGTGGTTTTTAGCGTTATGGAAATTAATAACTGACTGAAATATTATCAAAAATTTTAAGCAGTTTTTATTTGCTCAGAAGGGCAGATTATGGAAGAATCAGGGTATATAGAAATTTTTTAGGAAAACCTGTGATAGATGCCGAAGGCTATCGAGCTAATGTCGGCATAGTAATAATCAATGACAGGGGACAAGTTTTTTGGGCAAGGCGTTATGGGCAACATTCTTGGCAATATCCTCAAGGGGGCGTTGACGAGGGAGAAACACCAGAACAAACTATGTATCGGGAGCTTCGTGAAGAAGTCGGTTTAAAACCTGAACATGTTAAAATAATTGCTTCAACAAAACATTGGCTAAGGTACAAATTACCAAAACGATTAATCAGACATGACAGCAAACCTGTGTGTATTGGACAAAAACAAAAATGGTTTTTGTTAAAACTAACAGCGAAAGAGTCAGCGGTTGATTTACTTCATACTAAACATCCGGAATTTGATGATTGGCGATGGGTAAGTTATTGGTATCCTGTCAGGCAAGTTGTTTCATTTAAACGCGAGGTTTATCGTAAAGTAATGAAAGAGTTTGTCGCAAATAGTTTACCTAATTATCGACATGAACGTCGAAAAAAGCGGTAATTGATTATCACTGTGTTGTCATCATTATTTTGTTAATCAGTGAATAAAAATAGCTCGCAAAAATTATGTGAGCTATTTTTTTCTAAAAAATACCAAGATATTTCAGCGTATTTTTCTCGAGAAATGGACATTATTCAGCGTATTTTTAAACACCTGTAGGGATCTCATGTTAACTAGTTTACGTCGCATTGTGCTTGAGTTTAGCCAGAACACTGAGCTAGAAAGTGCTTTACGTCGTATTGTTAGTCAAATAAAACAAGTGATGAAAACCCAATGTTGCTCAATTTACTTGGCGGATCATCAAAAACAACATTTTATTCTAATGGCATCCGATGGTTTAGATGAAAAGTCATTAGGCCAAACGACTATTGGTTTTACGGAAGGATTAATTGGGTTAGTTGCGCAGCGAGAAGAGCCACTCAATATTGCCAACGCTCGTTCACACCCTCATTTTATTCATGCCCCTGAAGTTAAAGAAGAAAATTTAAATGCCTTTCTAGGTACACCAATCATTCATCAACGAAAAGTCATTGGCGTCATTTCTATTCAACAAGAAAAAGCTCGTTTTTTCAATGAAAACGAAGAAGCCTTTCTAGTTACCTTGGCGGCACAAATTGCCACCGCCATGGCCAATGCAGAAGCGACAGGCTTAATCGCTCAACATCAGGGCAATAATCATTGGACTAAAGCCATTCAAGGAGCGGCAGGTTCATCAGGCGTTGCTGTCGCACCAATGTTATTAGTGCAGCCTCATGCAGATTTAACGGCGATCGCGCTGACTAAAACGCAAGATGTTGCTTTAGAGCGTGAGAAGTTTGAGCAAGCGGTTAATCAAACACGCGAAGACTATACTCAAATGGCAAGTAAGCTTGAAGCCATTATTGTCGATAACAGCTTAGATATTTTTGAAATGTATAAACAGTTACTTGATAACGCTAATTTAGGACGTGAAGTTGCTGATAAAATTAATGAGCGTTGGAATGCTGAAAGTGCATTAAAAATAATTATTGACAGTTATGTCGTTCAATTTGAGAGTTTAGAAGATAGTTATTTGCGTGAAAGAGCGAGTGATATTAAAGATCTCGGCAACCGTTTATTATTTAATATTCAATCTTTTAGTAAAATCCCTAAAGCTGTGCCTGAAGAGTTTATTCTCGTGGCGGAAGATGTCACCGCTTCTATGGTTGCAGAGTATCAACACCAAGGTTTAAAGGGCATAGTTTCTCTTCAAGGGTCTAATAACTCGCATGCAGCAATATTAGCTCGTGCATTAGCTTTACCTGCGGTGATGGGGATTGAACGAATACCCTTAGGCAAACTTGATAAACATTTGTGTATTATCGATGGCTATAGTGGTGAATTATTTGTTGATCCTAATGAAGCATTAATTCGTGAATATGAACACTTAATTGCAGAGGAAAGCGCACTCGCTGATAAAGTAAAGCAAGTACAACTTTTACCTGCTATTACGCCTGATGGTAAAGAAATCGAACTCTTATTAAACGCGGGGTTATCATCAGGTTTTGAGCACTCAAAGAACTCAGGCGCAGCAGGAATCGGATTGTACCGTACCGAAATTCCGTTTATGAGCAAAAGTTGTTTTCCGTCTGAGCTTGAACAAACGGTACTTTATCGTCAGGTGTTAGAAGCATTTCCTCAACAACCTGTCACTATGCGTACGCTTGACGTTGGCGGTGATAAATCTTTACCATATTTTCCTATCCATGAAGAAAATCCCTTTTTAGGTTGGCGTGGTATTCGCATTACTTTAGATCATCCCGAGATTTTTTTATTACAAATACGCGCTATGATCAGAGCAAGTGTAGCCTATCAAAATTTAGAAATTATGCTGCCAATGATTTCTAGTGTCGCTGAAGTAGATGAAGCGATAAGGCTCATTAACCAGGCGTATTTTGAGTTGTCTTCTGAGTTAGCAACTGACCAAAACACTGTATTAGCTCGTCCACGCATTGGTATAATGATTGAAGTGCCAAGTGTTATTTTTCAATTAGAAGAATTAGCTAAGAAAGTCGACTTTTTCTCGGTGGGAAGTAATGATTTAACCCAATACTTATTAGCGGTAGATCGCAATAATTCGCGGGTTGCCAGCATATATAGTTCGTATCATCCTGCGGTATTAAAAGCGTTGCAAATGATCGCCCAAGAGTCAAAAAAATATGCAGTGCCGTTAAGTTTATGTGGTGAACTTGCCAGTGAACCAGCTGGCGCACTGCTATTATTAGCAATGGGCTATGATAAATTAAGTATGAACCCTCATAATATTTCGAGAATTAAATGGGTGATAAGGCATGTTGAGTTTAAGAAGGCTCAATCTATTTTGGCAAAAGTATTAACTTTATCCAATGCAAAACAGGTACATAATTATTTAAATGAACAATTAGAACTACTCGAGTTAGGGGGATTTGTTCGCGCCGGTATGTAGTGACTGCTTATTCACTAAAATTTTGTGCCGGTTTCTTCGCATCAATTTAGGATAAATTTATGTTTATCAGTGTATTACTTGTATGTGCAGCATTAGGTTGCTTAGCCGGATTTTTGGCGGGCCTTTTGGGAATTGGTGGTGGCTTAGTGATAGTACCCGCCTTAGTTTATTTATTACCAAGTTTAGGCTTTTCACCTGAAGTAGTTATGCCTGTTGCTATAGCTACATCACTCGCTTCTATCGTTTTTACTTCTGCATCCGGAACTTTTGCTCATCATAAAAATAATAATATTCCTTGGGCTATCGCGAAACAATTAATGATTATGATTGCGATTGGAGCATTATTTGGTGCCTATATCGCCGATTCATTATCAAGTGAATTATTGACTTATATATTTGCCGTAGCGGTAACTATTCTTGCCAGTTACATGTTATTTTCTGTTCGAATTGAAAAAAGTAAGCCTTTACCTAATCACTGGGTAATTAAAGCCATTGGTTTAGGCACTGGTTATATTTCTAGTTTGATGGGGATCGCCGGTGGGGCTATTTTGGTTCCCGTATTAACTTATTATTCATTGTCACTACGAGAAGCGATAGGTACCGCTACGGTTTGCGGGTTTGTCGTGGCCTTGTTTGGCGCTACCGGCTTTATTATCACAGGGTTAGATCAAGCTAGTTTACCTTCGTGGAGTCTAGGTTATATTTATTTACCTGCTTTATTTGGCATCATTTCTACCTCTTCTTTACTCGCGCCTTTTGGTGTGAAAATGGCAGAAAAACTTCCGGTAAGATATTTGAAACGTATTTTTTCTGGCTTCTTAATTTTAGTTGCGATAAAAATGGTTTTATAGCTCGAAAATTCTGTTTATTTGAGTGTTGCCTAATCATTTTTCATAGTATTCATCAGATATTTTCGGCATAATTTACACGTATAAATTGCGTCATTACCGTTATCAATTTTAGGAAAAATTAATGAAAGCTTATTTAGATTTAATGCGTCATGTTTACGAGCATGGGGTAGAAAAGTCAGACCGAACAGGCACAGGGACAAAAAGTATTTTTGGCCATCAAATGCGGTTTGATTTATCTAAAGGTTTTCCCTTAGTAACGACGAAGAAATGTCATTTAAAGTCAATCATTCATGAATTGTTATGGTTTATCAAGGGCGAGTCGAATATCGCTTATCTGAAAGAGAATGGCGTGAAAATTTGGGATGATTGGGCTACACCTGAAGGCGAATTAGGACCTGTTTACGGAGTACAATGGCGTAATTGGCCAGCAGCCAATGGTGAAACGATTGATCAGTTAGCGCAATTAATTGATGATTTGAAAAACAATCCCGATTCACGTCGCCATATTATTACCGCTTGGAACCCTGCATTATTACCTGATACTTCTATTAGCCCTGATGCCAATGCAGCTATAGGCAAACAAGCATTACCGCCGTGCCATACTCTTTTTCAGTTTTATGTGCTTGAAGGTAAATTGTCATGTCAGTTATATCAACGCAGTGCTGATATTTTCTTAGGCGTACCCTTTAATATTGCCAGTTACGCATTATTTACTATGATGATCGCCCAAGTCTGTGATCTTGAGTTAGGCGACTTTGTTCATACCTTTGGTGATGCGCATTTATATTTAAATCATATGGAGCAAGTGCAAGAGCAACTTTCGCGTGAGCCATTACCGTTACCAACTATGGCGATTAATCCAGAGGTTAAAAGCATCTTTGATTTCACTTTTGAAGATTTTGAATTAAAAAACTATCAATCGCACCCACACATTAAAGCACCGATATCTGTTTAATCATTAAATGATAAAAAGGAGCTTAGCTCCTTTTTTGCTTAGTGGCCTCGTTAACCATGCATCTGCATAAACTTTGCCAGTAACATATCTTTATCTTCTAAATAGTTAGGGTCTTTTTTAATACAATCTATCGGGCACACTGACACACAAGTTGGTTTATCATAATGACCTAGACATTCAGTGCATTTTTCTGGATTAATTTCATAGACGTTCTCACCTAATGATATCGCTTTATTTGGGCATTCTGGATCGCACATATCACAATTAATACAAGATGCTTCAATTAGAAAGGCCATTATGCGGTTGCCTGCTGATGGTGTTTCTGGGGATATGGATGACGAGTTGTTCCTCCTGGTTTTAAGTAACGCAGGATAATCGCGAATTTCAACTCGAGTTCTGTAGCCAGTTTAATGTACACCTCATGTCCAGAGCCTTTAGCATCAGTAATTTCTTCATTGTTGATATTGGTCATATATTCAAGGGTAAAGGATAAATTACCTGAAGGTGTCATCAGCTCTAAAGTATCCCCCGTTAAAAACTTATTTTTAACGTCAATTTTTATAAACTTTTCATCTTCACTTTTGCCTATAACTTCTCCAACGAATTGCTGAGTATCACTTTTTGAATAACCATATTCATAGTTTTGTGTTTCACCATGACGGTGTCGTTGTAAAAAACCTTCGGTATAGCCTCGATGCGCTAAATGTTCTAAATCAGTGTTAAGGGATTGATTAAAGGGCTTATTCGCAAGTGAATCTAGCATTGCTTGATTATAAATTTGTGCGGTTCTGGCGCAATAATAAAAAGACTTAGTCCTACCTTCTATTTTGAGTGAATGCACTCCTATTTTTACCAGGCGATCAACATGTTCTACCGCGCGTAAATCTTTTGAGTTCATAATATAGGTGCCGTGCTCATCTTCGAAGGCGGGCATGTACTCACCGGGGCGACCTTGTTCTTGCAAAAGAACAAGGTCATTAAAAGGAGACTGATCAGGCTTATAAATATCTACAGGTCGTGCAATAACATCACCCGTTTCAGTTTCTTTCGCTGCATGGGCCTGATATTTCCAACGACAAGAATTTGTGCAGGTGCCTTGATTTGGATCTCGTTTATTGATGTAACCTGATAATAAACAACGCCCTGAATAAGCCATGCAAAGCGCACCATGAACAAATACTTCTAACTCCATTTCAGGACACTGAAATCGTATTTCTTCTATTTCATCTAATGATAATTCTCGCGATAAAATAACGCGTTCAATTCCTTGTTGGTGCCAAAATTTGACGGTTGACCAATTAACCGCATTAGCTTGCACTGATAAATGTATTGCCATATCTGGAAAGTTTTCTCTAACGAGCATAATTAATCCAGGATCTGACATAATTAATGCATCAGGTTTCATGGCAATAATCGGTGCAATATCGGTTAAAAAAGTTTTAAGTTTACTGTTATGAGGTGCAATATTATTGACTAGATAGAATTTTTTGCCGAGTTGATGCGCTTCATTTATGCCTTGTCTAATGGTTTCAATATTAAATTCATTATTTCGAACCCGTAATGAGTAACGAGGTTGTCCGGCATAAACCGCGTCTGCGCCATACGCAAAGGCATAACGCATGTTTTTTAAACTGCCTGCAGGTGAAAGTAATTCTGGTTTTATCATATAAAGCACTCGATTTTTAAAAGCAAACATTTTAAAAATCGTTGAGTGAGCATTCAAACTGTCTGATCAAGAAAACATTAAATAATGGGAGAAAATGCTTGTATTTTTTTTCAATATTTTATTTTGCAAAACTGGAAATAACAATTAGCAAAATATTTTGTTTAAAATTGATTTTTTCCAGTTTTATCAGAAATATGTGCTACTTTTAAAAAAGAGAAATAATTTTTTAAGAGGTTCTTTATGGGAACGGAAAATGCGCTTTACACCATATTGGTGGAAAAAATTAAACAAGAATCTTTAGTCTTACCGACATTACCTGAAGTTGCTTTAAGAGTGAGAGAAGCAGCAGATGATCCAGAAATTAATCTTGGCCAGATGAGTGAGATTATTTCTCATGATGCTGCTTTATCAATGGGTATGCTAAAAGTTGCTAATAGCGCTATGTTAGGCCGTGGTATTAAAGTTGAAACTGTGAATCAAGCCGTTACAAGAATTGGCTTAAGGCAAATAAAAAGCATTGCTACCGCAATGGCATTAGAACAAGTATTTATTTCTGAAAATGAAATAGTTTCCATGTATTTGAAAAAATCATGGTCTAAAACTGTTGATGTCGCTTCAGTCGCTATTTCTTTAATGACGTTTTATTTAAAGAAAAACAAACATTCTCCATTAATGTTAGAAACGGTTACCTTAGCTGCATTAATTCATAGTATTGGTGTTTTACCCATTTTAACGGAAGCAGAAAGTCATCCTGATGTGTTTGCTAATCCAACCTTTTTACAGCAAGCTATTATCAAGCTTTCGAGTCGTGTTG
Source organism: Thalassotalea sp. SU-HH00458 (assembly GCF_040362795.1). Lineage (NCBI taxonomy): Bacteria > Pseudomonadati > Pseudomonadota > Gammaproteobacteria > Alteromonadales > Colwelliaceae > Thalassotalea > Thalassotalea sp. SU-HH00458. Next base: position 359,510 of record NZ_BAABWW010000001.1, on the reverse strand, counting down.
GCGCTGAGGTTACTAAAGCGTGGGGATTATCAGAAGATTTTACAGAAATTGTACAAACTTGGAGTGATTTAACGATATTACCTGAAGAAGTTCATTATTTAGATTTTATTCGTTCAGGGGCAATTTACCATAATATATTTAAAAACGAATCGACGAAAGAGACTTTACTTAAGCGTTACGTCGCGAAAGGGATCATGCCTGATGTTAACTTTATGGAGAGTGATGAGTTTAAAGCCATGGTTTCTGATGTGAAAACCATGTTTAGTTAAAGTTTATTAGAGAACAATCGTTTTGACATAAATAAAAAGGCGCCGATCAAGCGCCTTTTTGATGTTTAATGATTGGTTAGTCTTCTAAATAATCGGTAGTTTTGACAGAAAATTCTGCTAATAAATCATGAATGAAACGATTTATTTCACCGGCCATTAACGCAAAATCAGCATCTAGACGAGCCACTATGTCATCTTTATCAATATCTTCATTTTGTTCATGAATAACATCAAAAAACTTGACGCGTTTTATTGCCAGATCGTCACATAAAATACACGACATAGCATCATCCCATTCTAAAGCAAGCTTAACAACAAACTTTTCGGCATCTAAATGCGCTTTAATTTCATCACTATCAAGCTCTTGATTTTTAACACGGACAACGGCGCCATCATCACCTAAACCATGAAGTTCAGCTTCTAAACCTAATTGAAAATTATCACCGAGGTTATGCTCGGTAAGCCAATCGGTCATCATTTCATCGGGTGCTTTTTCAGGAGATACACTCGTAACAGGTAAGGTGCCTAAGACTTTTCTTAACAAGGCAAGAAAGTCTTCTGCTTTACTTCTACTACTGGTATTGATCACAATAATATTGTGTTCAGGATTAATATAAGCATGAGTGTCTGTCACTCGAGAAAAAGCGCGCGGTAATAATTCAAAAATAATATCTTCTTTAAATTGTTCTTTTTCTTTTTTAGTTGCACTACGCGACTGCTCTGTTTCTAACAGGGCTATTTTTTCTTCAAGCATATCTTTAATTACTGGTGCTGGTAAAATTTTCTCTTCTTTTCTTGCACACAATAAGTGATTGCCATTGACTGAGTGGACAGTACTGCTGCCATTTTTTCCAAGCGCATTTACCCAACCAAAATGTGACATTTCAGTTGAACCACAAGGAGTAAATAGATGCTCACCAAGGTGTTTTTCGAGATCTTGTTCTGACCATTCAAACGGGCGAGTAAAGGCGAAAAAGTAGAGGTTTTTGAACCACATTAAAGCTATCCTTCGGCCATTTTTAGGCCGGTAAACAAAAAGGAAACTATCTTAACTTAATTCATTTAATGAGTCATACATTTCATGGTGAGATAATGGTTTGTTTAGCGCATATCTTTAAAGGTAATGAGGTAACTTAAACCTTGGTTTTCTTCTGAACTCGCAACAATAGTGCCGTTTAGCGTATCTGTAACTAAATTTTGAACAATATGTGTGCCTAAACCGCTACCGCCTCTACCTGACTTAGTTGTAAAAAATGGGTCAAATAATGAGGGTAAAGATTCTTTTGGAATGCCTAAGCCGTTATCAGCATAGGTAATTTGTACTTCATCATTTTGCATCTCAACTTTAATATTGATTTCACCTTGTTCAATACCTTCAAAACCGTGAATAATTGAGTTAATGATTAAGTTAGTAAAAATTTGCGAGATAGCGCCAGCATGACAATAAACTTCGATAGTATCAGAACAATCAATGTTGATTTCATGCTTGGTTTTTTTCAGTTTAGGGTGTAATGATTTGATTATTTCATTGATATATTTTGCCAGATTTATATGACGGATCTTGTCGCTCGTTTGGTCAACGGCAACTTGTTTGTAGCTACTAATGAGATCGGAAGCTCGATTGAGATTATTAATTAATAATTCAACGCTTTGATTCGCATTTTGTCTAAATTCATCTAGGCCACGCTTACTTAACTTATTACTGTCTATTTCATCATTAAGTTTAGTCAGTAGATCAGATAAGTAACTCGTTGAAGTAATACTTACTCCAATTGGGGTGTTAATTTCATGAGTAATCTCAGCTGATAAGGTTCCAAGTGTCGCCATTTTTTCGGCATCTAATAATCTTTCTTGGGCTTTCCTAAGCTCTTGAATCGAACTCTTAAGTTCATCATTGGTATTGGTTAATGTTTTTTCTGTTTGGCTTCTTCGACTATTTTCTGCTTTGAGTTGCCCTTGTTGAGCGAGTAACTCTCTTTGCTGCATTTCCATTTTTAACATAGTGGTACTTAATGAAGAGGTTTTTTTCGCAACTTCTTGTTCTAACATTAAGTTTTGTTCATCGAGTTTGTTATTTGAGTCAATAATCTCACTTTGCGCAGTGGCGAGCTCTTCTTTATAGCGGGATAATTCGGATAAAAGATTATTATAGGCATTTTGTAAAATACTCAATTCGTTTCTTTCATAATTGACAATATGAAGTTTGGATGCTTCTGGATCGTCGATATCGAATTGGTTAATTTGTTCAGTTAATTCATTAAGCGGGTTGGTTAATAGTTGTGAAAAGGCAATCGAAAATAAAAAGACTAATGCGGCGGTTTTCACCATGGCGTTGCCAATAAGGAAATATATCCCGACTTCAATACGATCAAAAATTACCTGATTACTCGAAAGCAATGTCACCGTACCGACTTTGGTAGTACGACCGGAAAACTCAAAAATCAGTGGGAAACTATAGCCAAAGAGCCCTTCAGATAATGAACTTATATTAAAATAACTTTTTTCTTTATTATCTAATTTAATGTCGCCGTCTTGTGTTCTATTCTCACCTAATTGCGTAATGATTTGATTGTTTTCATCAGTAACTTTTATCCCTTTTATCATAGGGATCGCAACTAAACCTTCAGCAATGTCGATAGCTTGTTGCGTGTTTAACTCCCATACGGCGCGAGTTAAACTACTACTAAAGGTTTTTTCTAAGGTGAGTAATTCGCTATTGATATGACTTTTGGTATTGATATATTCAGCACCAATTTGAACACAGGTCACTAAAAAGGTTAAGACAAAATAAAATGACAATACACGAGTTAAAAGCTTTCGAGAAATGCTAGTTACTTTCATTTTATTTTCTTTATAGCCCCGTTGATTATTTGATAATAGCGCTTTTGATAGATGATTAAAGTGTTTTTTTGTTTATTTGGCAAAAATTAGTAAAAAAAGACTTAGTTTTCCATACTATAGACTATACTTTTAAAAATTAAAAATGGCTGATATGTCATAAAAGTGAAATAACACTGACATAAAAACATCTCTATTATTTCACTTTTCTGTAAAAAAACGTACATATTGTCACAAAAGTGTCATCTTTGATCGGCACAATATGCGGTAAATAAATACTAAGCAAATTTTAAGGGTTTAGATATGAAACTTTCATATAGCACTTTGGCTACAGCATTATTAGCCACATTATCTGTGTCGTCATTGGCTGCCGATGTTACTATTTATGGTAAAGCCAATGTTTCAGTTCAATCTTCTGATGAAGGGGAAGGTTCGTTTACTGAGGTTAAAAGTAATGCCTCTCGCATTGGTTTTAAAGGCACCCATGAATTGTCAGACGATTTAACGGTCGTTTATAAAGCTGAATTTCAAGTTGACCTAGATGGTGATTCAGCGAAAGGTGACAGCATCACAGATAGAAATCAGTACATTGGCTTAAAAGGAAATTTTGGTCAAGTATTGCTTGGAAACAATGATACCGTGTTGAAACAGTCTCAAGGAAAAGTTGATTTATTTAGTGATTTAAATGGTGATATTAAAAGTTTATGGAAAGGTGAAAACCGTATGTCTGATTCCATTACTTATAAATCTAAGAGCTTTAATCACTTTCAAGTGGGTGTTACTTATGTCGTTGAAGATAGCGTAGATGGTGATGATGCTACCTCTTTTGCTGTTACTTACGGTGATGCCGCACTAAAAAAATCTCAATGGTATGCTGCTTTAGCGTTTGATTCTGAAATGAAAGGATACGATGTCACTCGTGCAACGGTTCAAGGTAAGTTAGCAGGGGTTACTTTAGGCGCAATGTTACAAACTCAAGAAGAAGTGTCTTCTGGAAAAGAAATGGATGGTTTTCTTGCCTCAGCTAAATATTCTATCGATAGCTGGGTATTAAAAGCGCAATTACAAACCGCGAATTTTGATGGCGGTGATGATAAGTCAGGTGTGACTCTAGGTGCTGACTATAAACTTGCTAAAAATACCAAATTATATGGTTTTTATACTACATTTGATATGGACAGTGGTGCTGATGAAGACTACTTAGGGGCTGGGATTGAGTATAAGTTTTAATCTCTTTTTCTAATATCTGTAATTAAAGCGACTTTAGGTCGCTTTTTTCTTGCCTTAAGTAACTTGATAGTGAATGATTAACTAAAATTTCAAGTGTGTAATAAAATTGTCACAAAAACTTATCACAATGTTCATTAGAAGTTGTCGATAGACCATCAGGAAATTTTTTACATGAACAGACAGATTTTAGTTGTGGAAGATGAAACGCCGATCAGGGAAATGATCACCTTTGTGTTAGAGCAAAATGGTTTTAATACCATTGAAGCAGAAGACTATGAGGAGGCAAAGTCAAAGATTGTTGAACCCTATCCAGATCTTATTTTACTTGATTGGATGCTTCCTGGTGGAACTGGCGTTAAGCTAGCAAAAACTTTAAAACAGAATGAATACACCCGTTCAATTCCTATTATTATGTTAACCGCACGTGCGGATGAAGATGATAAAGTAAAAGGTTTTGATGTCGGCGTTGACGATTATGTGACGAAACCATTTTCGCCGAAAGAATTAATCGCACGTATTAAAGCGGTTATTCGTCGAGTTTCACCAACGGCACTTGAAGAAGCGATTGAATTTCATGGCATGAAGCTTGACCCTGTTGCGCATCGAGTTTCGATCAATGAAAGAGCATTAGATTTAGGCCCTACAGAATTTAGACTCTTGCATTTTTTTATGACACACACAGAAAGAGTTTATAGTCGTGAACAATTATTAGATAATGTTTGGGGCACGAATGTTTATGTTGAAGACAGAACGGTCGATGTTCACATAAGACGATTACGAAAAGCGATTGCTGGAGAAGGTCATGAAGACTTTATTCAAACAGTACGCGGCTCGGGATATCGCTTCTCTGGCAAAATAAAAATGAGTCTCTAAAGTTCGCAAATATGTTTTTTCGTTTATCTGCAAGAACCATAATTAGCCGTTTAATCGTTATTTTAGTATTAAGTGCAGCTGTTGGCTTTTTAGTTGGCAATACTTTTTTATTTGTTGCGCTTAGCGCGGTAACTATTTTAGTTTGGCATTATCACCATTTATTTAAATTAATAACATGGTTGTGGCGCAGTAAAGCTATATCTCCACCAGAAGCCGAAGGTATCTGGGGCAGAATATATGACGGACTTTACCATCAGACAAAAAAACACCGTAAAAAACACAAGTTACTTAATGCCAAAATTCGTCAATTTAGAGATGGTGCTGAGGCTTTACCTGATGCTGCGCTTGTTTTGTCAGATGACTTAACCATTGAATGGGGCAATAAAAAAGCACAACGTTTACTTGGCATTCGCTGGCCAGGCGATATTGGTCAACGAATTGATAACTTATTAAGATTTCCAGAGTTTAGCCAATACCTAGAAGATGCAAATTTTGAATCCCCTTGTCATATCCCTTCACCGATTAATGCTGAATTGGTTTTAGAGTTACGTTTAATGGCCTATGGCAGCGAGCAAGTGTTATTTCTTGCAAGAGATGTCAGTAAAGTGCATCGCCTTGAAGAAATGCGTCGTGATTTTGTTGCTAATGTTTCTCATGAATTAAAGACGCCGCTGACTGTGGTGCGTGGTTATGTAGAAATGGTACAAATGACTGAACATGCGTTAGATCCTTATTGGCAAAAAGTCTTCAATACCATGGATACTCAAGTATCGAGAATGGATCGTTTAGTTGAGCAGTTACTGATACTTTCTCGGGTAGAAATAAATATTGATGAAGATGATAAACAGTTAATTGATATGCCTAAGTTGATTCGTGCCTTAGTTGAAGACAGTAAATGGCTTAATCAAGATAAAAAACATCATATAACAGCAAATATTGATGATCACCTTGCGATAGAAGGCATTGATAACGAAATTAAAAGTGCCTGTTTAAATTTAATATCCAATGCAATTAGTTATACACAAGCCAATGGCAATATTCATATCTCGTGGCAAATGGATGGAAATAAAGCTAAATTTTCAGTCAAAGACGATGGCCCTGGTATTCGCCCTGAAAACGTTAATAGAATTACTGAACGATTCTTTCGAGTCGATAAATCGAGATCTCGTGACACCGGTGGGTCAGGTTTAGGGTTAGCGATTGTTAAGCACGTCTTGAATCATCATCATGCTGAACTTTCAATTAATTCTAAATGGGGAATGGGGAGTGAATTTATTATTTACTTTGATCCTAAATGTATTCGAACAGTCCCTTAAATCCTTTTATCTATCTAAACGATTTCTTCACCTTTTATGGTTTCCCTCACTGAAAAATACTGACTAGCAAAGGTTTTTCAATCAAAGGTAACAATACTTCAAATTTATGACAGTTATTTTACCTTTGTCATATAAGTGTCACAAACCTTAAATATAATTGTCATATTAGCTTTATATAGTGTTCACAAATTAACAAGGTTATACCATTGAATAATCAATTTGGTATACAAGTCTCATTGGAGAAAATTATGAGTATCAAACGTGCCTTAGGCATCATTGGTTTAGCAAGTATGGTGAGTTTTTCATCTGTCGCGGTAGTTAAAGATTTACCTGTTTACAAAAAAGTAAGTGGTGTTTCAGGTAATGTGTCATCAGTTGGCTCTGATACCTTAGCGAATATGATGACCTTTTGGGCAGAAGAGTTTAAACGTACTTACCCTAACGTTAATGTACAAATTCAAGCGGCCGGTTCTTCTACTGCTCCACCAGCATTAACTGAAGCAACATCAAACTTAGGGCCAATGAGTCGTAAAATGAAGTCTCGTGAAATCGAAGCATTTGAAAAGCGCTACGGTTATAAGCCGACTGCTGTTCGTGTTGCAATTGATGCATTAGCGGTGTTTGTTCATAAAGATAATCCATTAAAAGGGTTACGTATTGACCAAGTAGACGCCATTTTTTCTAACAACCGTAAGTGTGGTGCGTTAAAAGAAGTAGATCGTTGGGGCGATTTAGGTCTTTCTGGTGAGTGGACAGGTAAAGATATACAGCTTTACGGTCGTAACTCAGTTTCTGGTACTTATGGTTACTTCAAAAAGAAAGCCCTTTGTAAAGGTGACTTTAAAAACAATGTCAATGAACAACCTGGTTCTGCATCAGTTGTGCAATCTGTTTCTGCTTCATTAAATGGTATTGGCTATTCTGGCATTGGTTACCAAACATCAGGTGTACGTGCTTTACCTTTATCAAAGAAAGGTGATAACTTCGTAGAAGCGAATATGGCGAATGCCGTATCGAAAAAATACCCATTATCTCGCTTTTTATATGTGTATGTTAACAAGCACCCAAATAAGCCTTTAGCACCGATGGAAGCAGAATTTTTGAAAATGGTTTTATCTAAGTCAGGACAAAAAATAGTTGAAAAAGATGGCTATATTCCATTGCCAAACTCTGTTGTACAAAAAGAATATAAAAAGTTAGGTTTGTAAACTATTTACTAACTAAAGTTTAATTAACTCATTGAAAGGTCTAGCATTTTCTAGGCCTTTTTTTGTATTCTTGTACAAAAATCATCATTTTAGAATAGGCGTATGCCTTGTCATATTACTGTCATTCTTTAGCAACAAAAACTACATATTTCTAAAACATTTCTGTCATTTTTCCCCAGTAGGATAGCTACAACTTTTAGTCAAGCTGTCTAAATGAAGTTTTTTTGATGTCTTTGTTACTAAAAAAAACAAAGAGAGAAAACCATGATAAATCTTCATTTAGCCAGTTTGAACACATTTAAAACTATATATCTTCGGAGCAAAAAGAAATGCAAATGAAATCACTATTCAAAGTAAGCGCGATAGCATGTGCTTTAACATTAGTTGGTTGTGGTGGCGATATTCAGATCACCCCTACAGTAAATGACAATAGTTCAACAACTGACAACAGTGTCAATAACTCAAATAATACTGTTGATAATGGTGCAACTGAAACCGTTGAATGTACAAGTTATGAAACTGAAGCCGGTACAGTAGAAGGTGCTTTTGACGGTTTAGATTGTTTATACAATGACTCATTTGCCAGCAAAAACATCTCTATTACAGCAAACCTTACGTTTGAAGAATTACCTAATGGTGGTATTCATGTGTTTGAAGATGCGTTATTAATTGGTGCTGATGGCCGTAAATCAGAAGGTTTTGAAGTGCCAGTAAATGGTCCTACTATGACGGTTAAACCTGGTGCTACATTAGCATTTAAATCAGGTGAAGCGATTATTCGTATTGCACGTGGCGCGAAAATTCAAGCGGTAGGTACTGCTGCTAAGCCAGTCACTTTTACTTCTGCATTTGCTTATGATCGTCATGATCTTGAAGGTAATGGTGCACAATACGCTGATTGGGGCGGAATCATCATTAACGGTAACGGTTTAACGAACCAATGTACTAATGCTCAACGTGCTGCAAGCACTTGTGATGTTGGTTCAGAAGGTATTACGAGTTACTTTGGTGGTAATGATAATACTGACGGAAGCGGTAACATCAAATGGGCAAAAATTTGGTATGCTGGTTCTGGTCCTCGCGTAGGTGGTGAAGGTGATGATTTGAACTCATTAACACTAAACGCTGTTGGTTCAGGTTCTTCGTTTGATTATCTTCATATTCACCAAGGTTTTGATGATGGTATCGAGTTTTTCGGTGGTGCTTCAAACATCAAACATATCGTAGTAACAGATACGCAAGATGATGCCATCGATATCGATGCAGGCTGGCAAGGTAGCGCTCAATTCTTATTTATTCAACACGGTACAGTAACTACACGTGATGGCGCGACTGCATACATGGGTAACAATGGTTTTGAAACAGATGGTGAGAAAAATGGCGGTGACGATTACAGTGACGCACCTGCATCTTTCCCAACTATTGCAAATGTAACGGTAATTACTACCGATGGTTCGTCAGTACGTGATGGTGACCCTTCAACAGCTCATAAGTTTGATGATTCAATCAAAACGAATTATTACAACGTGTTAGATGTTAAAACTGATGCTTCAAATGGTACAGACTGTATCGCGTTTTCATCAGACGGTTTGAAAAATGCAGCTGAAATCACTTTCAACAACTCAGTATTAGCTTGTGCATCTGAATTTGCTGACGCTACGCAAATGCCGGCAAATATGTCAGTTGAGCAATGGTATGAAAACGGTGGTGTAAACCAACGTGTAGGTGGCGATGCTGATGTAATTTCTGCGGATGGTTTCTCAACTAACACTAGCTCTACCGATGTGACAATTTCAGCTAACGATTTATCTGGTTTAGATTCAAGCTTCTTCGATACAGTTGACTATATCGGTGCTGTATCAGACCAAGACACTAGTTCAGCTTGGTATCAGTGGGTTGAAGCAGCAGTTACTGCAGCTAACAACGACTAAATACCAACCATTTAATAAGGCGCCACTTAATTTATTAAAGGCGCCTTTTTATTGAACTGAATTAGGAAAAAGAAATGACAAATCAATATAAACTCCAAAAGCTCGCTGTTGCTGTGGGGCTAGGTTTGTTCAGCTATACTAGCGTTGCTATTGCTCAAGAAGAAGAGCAACAGGTGATGGAAGAAGTTGTAGCAAAAGCAACTCGTTTGCAAGGTAGTGCTGCTGCGGTAATTGCTGAACGAAAAAACCAAGCTTTTGTCGCTGACATTCTTGGCGCAGAGCAGATGTCTAGAACGGGTGATAGTGATGCCGCTTCAGCGCTTAAACGTGTTACTGGTTTAACACTGGTTGATGGCAAGTTTATTTATGTACGTGGTTTGGGTGAGCGTTACTCAAGTGCTCGATTAAACGGCGCTAATATCCCAAGTCCTGATTTAACACGTAATGTGGTACCGCTTGATATTATCCCTTCAAGTATCATTGAAAGTATGGCGGTTCAAAAAGCATTTTCAGCCAATATGCCGGCCGCTTTTGGTGGTGGTGCTATTGATATTCGAACTAAATCAGTACCAAGTGACTTCACCTCAAGCATTGAAATTGGTTTAGCACATGATACCAGTGCCAGTGACGGCTTAACGTATAATCGCCCAAGCGGTGGTATTTCAACAGCCTTGAAGAATGCGATTGTTGATTATCGTGGTCGTTTTACCATTGACAATATTATCAAGCGTTCAAATTTAACTGATACTGAAAGCCAAACCGTTTCAGAACAAGCTATTGCAATAAATAATGGCTTGTTAAGTTCATTACCAAGAGATTTAGTGATTTCAGAAGAATCATTAGATCCTGCTTACAATATAAAAGCACATATTGGTAATAGCTTTGATGAAAATTATTTTGGTGGTCAATTGGGCTTCCTAGCATCTATCGCTTATGAAACTAAGTGGGATTCAGCTGAAAAGAAAACTTCGGTAATTGCACAAGATGTTGAAGCGGATTGTTCCACTACCTTAGCCACGGCAGAAGATGTTGCAAGTTCTTGTTTCAATACCGTTAAGCATTCAACAGAAACCACTGAAAATGAACGTTATAGCGGCGTATTAAACTTAGGTTATAAGCTTGATAATCATTCAATTTCTTGGAACAACCTCTATTTAGTTGATAACGAAGATGAAGTAGAAGTTTCACAAGTTGAAAGTGCTGGCGGTAGTACAATTTATACCGTGGCAGTTGACGATAGAGCAAATCGTGTTCATGAATTTGATTATGAAGAACGCACTTTACATGTTTCTCAATTATTGGGTCAGCATACCTTTGTTGATTATTGGGGATTAGGTTTTGATTGGCAATATACCCGGTCTAAAGCTGAAACAGAAATCCCGTTTAGCAGTAAATATAACTTTAGAGATAACTTCACCAATGGTAGCTATGCAAATTCAACCATAACCGGTGATGACAACAGAGCTGTATATTCATATACGGATATGGAAGACAGAGTTAATTCATACGGCGGTAACCTTACGTTACCTATTTATGCAAAAGGTTTTGAATTAGAATTTAAAGCCGGTTATGACTTTTCAGACCGTGGCCGTAATTATACAACGTCAAGTTTTGCTGTTCATAATAAATCAGGTTCTGGTATCGAAATTAATGATGGTTCACAATCGCCACTCTCAAATAGTGGCTATTTAAGTGACTCATTTATTTCGGGTCAACGTATATTAGTTGATTTTAACGAACCTTCAGCCCCTGATGCTGATGACTATATTGCTGCGCAAAAGATTGATGCGGCATACGGCGCTTTTGATGTCATTATTGATAATAAGTTTAGAGTCAGTGGTGGTGTCCGTTATGAAGAGTTTAAACAAACTTCGGTGGGTACCTCTAGTTTAATTTTTGGTCAAGAAGATCTCAATATCTTTTGGGCGCCAGAGAAAATTGAAGCCGGTAGTATTTTTACGGATGATTTATTTTCATCGCTTGCGTTTACATATTTGGCGAATGAAAAATATCAAATTCGCGCGAGCTACGGTGAAACTATCGTAAGGCCTGATCTACGTGAAGTTGTGCCGGTAGCCTACTATGATCCTCTAACTGATATCAGAACCTTTGGTCGTGTTGGCTTAGAAAGTAGTCCAATTAAAAACTACGATTTACGTTATGAATATTACGCTGATAATGGTAACAGCTATACCGTTGCTGCGTTTTATAAAGACATTGAATCTCCCATTGAAACCGTTTTACAAGTAGGTGATGAAGATTATTCAGCCACCTTTGTTAATGGCGAAACAGGTGAAGTGCAAGGTGTTGAGTTTGAATGGATGGTTGACTTAGTGAAAGTTGCCGACGGATTCTTTACCTCAGGTAATATTACCTTAAGTGATTCAGAAGTCAGCATAGATCCAGCCTTAGCAGGTAACTTAACAAATCCTACTAAACGCATGAGTGGTCATTCTGAATACGTAGTAAATTTACAATTAAACTATGATTCAGCTGATGGTAATCACTCAGGTTCATTGGTTTACAATGTCTTCGGTGAGCGCATTATTGCTTCTGGTGTCGGTGGTCGAGAGGACGCTCTTGAACAACCTTTCCATGCACTGGATTTGGTATATACGTACTACCCTGATTTTAACTCACAGATCAAATTAAAAGTGAAAAACCTTTTAGATGAATCTCAAGAAGTAACCCAATCAGATATTGCCGTACGTGAAAAAGAAATAGGTACATCAATTAGTTTAAGTTATACCTACGACTTTTAAGTTTATCGCCTGATAAATTTAATGAGTAAAACCCGTCGCATGACGGGTTTTTTATTTGATACCAATTTTTATGTCAGCTATTGAATATTGCACGACATGCTTTTAACTGTAAGAAAAATGTCACTTTTTTGTCATTTAATAAAGTTGCAATATTAGTGAAACATTAGTGTAACACTTCGTTATTAAAATTCATCCCCAGTAATCTATCAAACTAGTAAAAGCAGTTTACTTACTAGTCATCGCGCTATTTAAATAATGTGAAAAATAGTGCAGAAACATTTACGTTTAGGGTTTTAATATGAAAGTCACAAAATGGGCACAAACAAGTTTGTTTATAAGCATGTCAGCCTTTTCAATGTATGGATATTCAATTGGCTACACTTCTTCAGACGAAGAATTAAACAAAGTGGTTAATGCTGGTAAAAAAATTAATCAATCGGCCAATGTTTCTCAGCAAAAAGTCGACAAAATCAATGAACAAATTCAGTCAAAACTACAACAATTTAAAGTAGTTAATAAAGAAATTGATGGATTAAATGTTTACAACAAACAGATGCAGGCGCAATTAAATAATCAACTAACCGAACTTCAACAGTTAGCAACCTCGATGGAGCAAGTCAGCATCATTGAACGCCAAATCTCGCCATTAATGGCAAGAATGATTGAAACCTTAATTACCTTTGTACGCTTAGATGTGCCTTTTTTACCCGAAGAGCGCAGTAAAAGAACGGCAGATTTAGAAAAATTACTTGAACAAGCTGATGTCTCGGTTGCTGAAAAATTTCGCAGAGTTTTAGAGGCATATCAAGTAGAAGTAGATTATGGCCGTACTATCGAAGTTTACAGTGGTACTCAATTAGTGGATGGCATAGAAAGAGACGTTGATTTTCTTCGTATTGGTCGAGTGAGTTTTGTTTATCAAACGCGAGATGGTGAAAAAATGGGCATATGGGATAAAGCTAGCCAGTCATGGAAGCCTTTAGCCGCTGATTACCGTACCGATATTAATAAAGCACTTCGTATTGCACGTAAGCAGCTTGCCCCCGATCTTATTATTGTGCCAATCGCACAAGATTCAGCAGAATAAGGCTTTATCATGAAAACACTTAATAAATTTTTTACATCAATTGCGCTATGTTCTTTTGTTTTAGCGGCCAATGCACAACAAGCCACAAACCTAGATGACTTATTAAAGCAACTTGAAAAAGGTCAAATTGCTCAAACTCAGCAAAATATCGAACGTGAAGCTGAGTTTATGGCAAAAAAATCGCAACAAGATCAGCTGTTAAAACAGGCTATTACCTCAAGAGAGCAAGCGGTTGCAAAAAGTACTGAGCTTGAAAATACGTATCAAGTTAATGAAGTAGATATTGCCAATAAAACCGACGCGTTAAATAAGCGAATGGGTGAATTAAAAGAACTGTTTGGTGTACTGCAACAAGTGGCCGGCGATACGAGAAGTAAATTTCAAACATCTACTATTTCTGCGCAAATTCCTGGTCGAGGGAAGTTTCTAGATGAATTTGCACAAAGTATGGGTTCAAGTTCAAAGCTTGCTTCTATCGAAGAAATTGAGCGTTTATGGTTTGAGCTTCAACGTGAAATGACTGAAAGCGGTAAAGTGCATAAATTTAGTGCTCAGGTTGTGGCTGCAAATGGTGAAAAAGTTCAAAGTGACGTGATTCGCGTTGGTGGTTTTAACTTAGTTTCAAACGGCAAATATTTAGAATATATTGATGAAACAGGTTCTATTGCTGAGCTTATTAGACAACCATCAAATCGATATTTAGAGAGCGCAGCCGAGTTAACACAAGCCAATACTGGCGCCGTTCCATTTGCTTTAGACCCAACAGGCGGTTCGATTTTAGGGTTGTTAGTTCAAGCTCCTGATACACAAGAGCGTATTGAACAAGGTGGTCCGGTAGGTAACGTGATTATTGCGTTAGGTGTTATTGGACTTCTCATTGCTTTAGAGCGTTTTATTTCATTATTCTTCATTGGCAATAAAGTAAATCGTCAATTAAAAACATCAGTTGCCTCAGACGATAACCCGTTAGGTCGCGTGATGCTCGTTAAAGATAATAATCTTGATGCGGATATTGAGACGCTTGAATTGAAATTATCTGAACGTATTTTAAAAGAAGTGCCAGTGCTTACGAGCCGATTAACCTTGATTAAAATAGTTTCTGTTGTCGCGCCTCTAATTGGTTTGTTGGGTACCGTGACCGGGATGATCAATACTTTCCAAGCCATCACATTATTTGGTACGGGTGATCCAAAATTAATGGCAGGCGGCATCTCACAAGCGCTTGTTACTACGGTATTGGGTCTAGTAGTGGCAATTCCAATGGTATTTATTTCAACCCTGCTTAATACCCGTTCACGCGGCATCATTAATGTTTTACAGCAACAAAGTGCTGGCATTATTGCAGAGCGTGCTGAAATGGCAGAACCTGCTGAGAAAGGAGCGTAAGTCATGGTTTTATTCATCGACATGATGAATAGCATTCGTGAGTTTCTTGATACGGGCGGTCAAGTATTGACCGTCATCGCAGGTGTTATTTGTTTAATGTGGTTGCTCATTTTTGAACGTTTATATTTCTTTTTGAAAAGTTATAAAGATATTAGAAACGAGATGATTGCCGATTGGCAAAATAGAGCAGAGCGACATTCGTGGAATGCGGAACAAATACGCATCGCCCAAGTGTCTCGCATCACAGAATTACTCAATAATAATGTCGCCATCATTCAAAGTTTGGTGGTGTTATGTCCACTACTGGGTTTATTGGGAACAGTGACTGGCATGATTGAAGTGTTTGATGTGATGGCAATTTCGGGAAGCGGTAATGCTCGTTCTATGGCATCAGGTGTTTCTCGCGCCACTATTCCAACTATGGCAGGCATGGTGGGATCATTATCCGGTGTTTTTATGGTGACTTGGTTACAAAGAAAAACTAAACGTCGTACTGAACAAATGGAAGACTCATTGCCAATGGCTCACTAATAAGCAAGTTAGTTAAAGTAGAAGAGCCATTAATAAAAATAGTTAACAAAGTATAAGGATTAAGAACATGCGTTCTCAATTATCAAAAGTGTTACAAGAGCAAGAAGAAGCTGAAGAAATAAATATGACGCCGATGTTGGATGTTGTTTTTATCTTATTGATCTTTTTTATTGTGACCGCGTCTTTTGTCAAAGAAGCCGGTATTGAAGTGAATCGCCCAGAAGCGGCGACTGCTGTTAAGAAAGAACGAGCAAATATCTTAGTTGCCATTAGTGATAAAGGCGATATTTGGATCAATAAGCGAAAAGTCGATGTACGTGCTGTACAAGCCAATATCGAGCGATTAAAAGCAGAAAACCCACAAGGTACGGTAGTGATTCAAGCGGATCAAAAAGCCACGACCGATATCTTGATTAAAGTGATGGACTCAGCAAGAGCGGCCGGTGTATTTGACGTTTCTATTGCCGCACAAGAGGTTTAACAAAACCGATGAATACTAACTTAAACAATATTCGCTTAAATAATATCGGGCGATATGGCATTAGCTTCGCGTTATCTATTGCAGTTACGTTTGCCTTGCTGTGGAGTATGCAAGCACTGATTGCTGGTGGCAATGATGTGCTTACTGAAGCTCCACGTGGCAACGTGCTAGATTTTATTCGTCTGAAAAAAGAAGAGTCGATCGTGAAAAAAGATCGTAAACCACAAAAGCCACCGCAACCCAAACAACCACCGCCGCAAATGCAACAACCGCAAATGCAGCAAGCTAATCCTAATGTCAATGCCGTGAGCACCAACTTTACCGCACAAGTTGATACTGCGTCAGGATTAACGGGTGGAATTAGTTTAGGTAGTAGTGATGGCGATTATTTACCGATAGTAAAAGTTGCGCCTATATATCCTCGACGTGCTCAATCACGAGGCTTAGAGGGATATGTCATTGTTGAATTTACCGTGACAAAAAATGGCTCAGTTCGAGATCCTATCGTCATTGAAGCACAACCTGAAGGGGTTTTTGACAGAGCGGCGCTTGATGCTGCACTTAAATTTAAATATAAGCCGCGTGTTGTTGATGGTACGCCAACTGAAGTAGCCGGTGTACAAAATAAAATTTCTTTTGAAATTGATGGCTAAATAAAAATAAACGGAGGAAAACGAATGAAAAATTTATATATTTCAATGTTAGCTCTGGGAAGCTTGTATCTATTACCAGTGACAGATAACAATATTTCAGCAAGTTATGCCGCTGAGCCTGTTAAGCAATCGGTAAAAGTTCCGGCGATGCGTAATCGCGTATATGCGCAACTTGCCAGAGCGCAAAAGTTGGCAGATGAGGAAGGAAAGCAAGCAGGTTTAGAAGTACTTGGTGAAGTAGAAAACCGTATTGACAGCTTAAATAGCTATGAAAAAGCCATGTTATGGAATTTTTATGGTTTTATGCATTACGGCAATGAAGATTTAGATGCTGCCATTGACAGTTTTGAGAAAGTGATTGCTGAAGTTGCGATCCCCGAGCCATTAAGACTATCAACATTATACTCATTAGCGCAGTTATCAATGCAGCAGCAAAAATACCGTGAAACATTGACTTATCTTAAGCAGTGGCAACAGGTGAACACCAAAGAATTAACGGCAGATCAACATATCTTGTTTGCTCAAGTTTATTATCAAGACAAGCAGTTTGCGCCATCACTTGCGTCAATAAACAAAGCGATCGATGAAGCTAAGTCAAAAAATAAGCTACCTAAAGAAAATTGGCTAATTCTTCAGCGTGCGAATTATTATGAGTTAAAACAGCCTAAGAAGGTGACAGAAGTACTTGAGTCATTAGTTAAGTATTATGAAAAACCTGAATATTGGTTACAACTGAGTGGCATGTATGGTGAAATCGGTCAAGAAGCTAAACAATTAGCAGCTATGGAAACCGCATGGCAGGCAGGATATATCACGAAAGCACAAGATATTGTCACGTTAGCGCAACTCTACCGTTTCAATGGCATTCCTTACAAAGCAGCAACTTTGTTAGAAGAAACCATTGCTGATGGTCGAATTGTTGCAAATGAACGTCATTATGAAATGTTAGCGCAAGCGTATTTAGCCGCTAAAAATGATAGAAAAGCGATTCCTGCCTTAATTAAGGCCGGTGAAATTAATGAAACCGGTAAGTTTGACGCACAACTGGCGCAAGCGTATCTAAACCTTGAAAATTGGCATTTAGCGATCAAATCAGCCGATAGTGCCCTGACAAAAGGCGGTATTGATCGAGTCGGAGATATGCATCTTATTATAGGAATGAGTTATTTTAATTTAGCACAGTTTGAACAATCGTTAGCGGCGCTAAAAGAAGCGGAACAAATTACCAGTTCAGCAAAAATGGCCAGCCAATGGTATAAATATGTTAAGCGTGAACAAGTGCAGCATAATCAATTAGCCATGTTAAATTAGATTGACACTTGTTACTTATCAATCAATTTAAAGTTACTTGTGTGGAAGAGAAGTTAGTATTCACTTTTCTTCACAAGTAACGGCCATGTTCATTAAGTTTTCTCACTTCTCACGCATTCACAATATCTACTTAAATTCATTGATTAATCAAATAATTAATTTACCTAGTGTCGATTAATTTTACAGTATCTGTCTTTGTGCATTCCACCTAACTTTTAAGTTACTGTAAATTATATATATTTGCTTTTTGGTATATTCTTTGTATTAAAGTACAAAAAATCAAAGTGATTATTTAAAGTGACTCTCTAGTTTGTTGTTTATAAAGGGAGAAAATGAGGGGAAATAAATGAAATTTAATTTTATAAATTCAGCAATAGCAGGCACGGTGATGATATTAAGTGGAGCAGCTAATGCTGGCTTACTTTATGATCAAAATTTAGTCAATGGTGTTCACTTTGGCTCTGGTAACCAAAATGGCAGTTTTACTGTTGACACAAATAACGGTATTGAAATAGGTATTCGTGGAAAATTACGTTTTGATGAAAATAATAATCCTCAGCCTATATATAATAGCAATGGGGATGGGACATACTCTTTTGCTAATATAGCACCGCCGTCTGGTTTTGGCTGGGCTCCAAATGCCTCGACCACTTCCATTTGGAGTTGGGATTGGAGTATCGACATTTCAGGCACTCAATTTGAGTTTGGAGAGTTGAGTTATTTAATGGAGATTGATTTTGATCCTTCAGCGTCAACCAATTTTTTATCTTTTGATCCAATTAACAGCCCTAACGATAATGCTAACTCAGGAGCATCACAACAAAACTCTTGGAACATGGAATTTTTTGACGGACCTTTAATTTATAATAATACTGATATTGGCGTATACACCATTAAACTTTCAGCATTTGACGGTTCTACACTGTTGGCCTCATCAAGTATTGATATTATCCAAGGTGTTGAAGTACCAGAGCCTTCAACTATCGCGATCTTTGCATTAGGATTGATAGGTTTAGCCTCGCGCAAAATTAAACAATAACTGGCTTTATTTAAATTCAACAAGCTAAAAAACACTAGTTTTAAACCTAGTGTTTTTTATTTCAACTGAATTAAATAATTAGTGATAATTGTTCAATACTTTGCTTTTCTTTGCCAATAAAAATCTTGCTCATCAATAACAAACCGCAATCGTATAATTTAGTTTGTCGCTAATCTTTCCAAAGGTATTCATTACCGTTAATGTTTTACAAGTAATTTTTATACCAATATAAGTTTTCCTTAAGTACCGCCTTATCGGTAAAATTTGGATTGGGGATTTCAATAATAGTGCGATTTTTCAAATCCGCTCGTTTAATATCTTCTTGATAATATTTATCTAAGATGGTTTTTAATTCACCACTGACTAACAATTTCTCTAAGCCTATTTTTAACCGTTTTGCTAAACGGGGCTCAGTTTTAGACACGTAAACATAAGTCACCATAGGCAAGTAGAGCGCGATGTTAGGCTCAATCACGACATTGGCTAAATGTCCTTTGCGAATATCTAATTCATCAAATACTTCGTAAATAGCGCGTGGTAAGTAATCAAACCGTTGCTTATTTAACATTAAAAATAGCCCTTCAAACGTGTGTGACTTAACTAAATTCATTTCAAGTTATGTAAAAATTTGAGTCGTCACCCAACTTGATTGTAACCCCGCTGTTAGCTGACTTAATTGTGCAAACGTTTTCACCTCTTTAAATACAGAAAGTTTATCTTTATTCACTAAAAGTAATCGGTAACTAATTAAACCAAGACGTAGTGGTATCTTTATCGGAATTGCGTATTCATCCCATTTTGTATTACTAGGATTAATGAATGTGTTGAGAATTTTTCCTTCTTGAATATATTGCCGCGCACGATCAGGGGTTATATCAACTTGTAAAGTTTCTAATTGATAGTCGCCAAATTCAGGCTCTGTTATTTGTAGTGCACGCAAGATGACTTCATCTTTATGTAACGTTCTTTTTTCATGGCCTTTTAAAGGTTTTAAAAATCTAACCGTATCGGTTGCATAAACTTTTATCGGTAAGCCAAGTTTTGTTAGGCAAAATAAAGTGACGAGTAAGGTTTTAAATAAAGAATAAATAGTCATTTTCTTTTCTGTTAGCTGATATTTTCAAGTGTAGACCTACTTTTTTTAAACACCAAAACCAATTTTTCATTGATTAGTAATAAAGTTAACGAAATAAAATAGAAAATGCTCTGTGGTAAAATAGAGGTTCTTACCAATTTAGTGTTGCGTATCAGTAAAGGCTTGTTTGCATTTAACCGTTACAAATTGAACAAAATTGCATATTTAACACTTAGCATTAGCTGTAGAAGAGTCTAATAAACTTGAATCAAGTGGATATTTAATTAACGGCTATTGTAGCAATCGAGTAGGTCTAAGTTAACAGGTTACTTATCTTCTGTGCTGATTGAGCTATAAAAGCTCTGAATAAAAAATCAACTTTTACATTGGCTAGTCATAGAAGCCTATTCGTCGAGGTGCCTTTTGATGTTTTTCTTTCTTAATGAAATGTTAATTTAGTCATGCAATTAAACCTTTTAAAAGGTGGTTTTAAATTAATCGTTATTTTGGTAAGTAATATTTATAAAATTGGTTGACAATAACTCTTTGCATTGGTTAGTATTGTTTCGGCGGTTTGATAACAACTTAATCAGCATTATCAAACCCAGTAGAATTTAGAGAAGTAGTTTCACAAGAGTAGTCGTTATCATTTTAATGGCATGGTTCTTAAAACTGCTTCATAAAAAAATTAATGTTCTGATTATTATTAGACATTGAACTGAGTATTAATTAAGTAATTGTTTTGATTTATAAAAAGCCTTAATTAATAAAGTGAGCATTTCTCATACTCAGATAAACAAACAGCAAATATTTAGGAGTTAAACATGACAAAACCTACAATAGGTTTCATCGGCCTTGGTCTTATGGGCGGTAACATGGTTGAGAATCTTCAAACGCGTGGATTTAACGTAAACGTAATGGATCTAAATAAAGATGCTGTTGCAAAGGTGCTTGCTCGCGGTAATGCTACAGAAGTATCTTCTGGTAAAGAGCTTGCAGAGAAGAGTGATATCGTAATGCTAGCGCTAACGACATCCGCTGTTGTTGAATCAGTTGTCTATGCAGAAGATGGTATTTTAGCCGGTATGTCTGAAGGTAAAACCTTAATTGATTTTGGTACGTCTATTCCAGCGTCTACCCGTAAAATTGGTGCTGACCTTGCTAAAAAAGGTGCTGGCATGATTGATGCGCCACTAGGTCGCACTCCTGCACATGCTAAAGATGGTTTATTAAACATAATGGCTGCTGGTGATATCGAAACTTTCAATAAAGTTAAACCAGTACTTGACGAGCAAGGTGAAAATGTTTTCCATCTTGGTGCGCTTGGTGCCGGTCATACAACAAAATTAATTAATAATTTCATTGGTATGACAACGGTGACAGCTATGTCACAAGCGTTCGCGGTAGCTAAAGCTGCAGGGGTTGATGGTCAACAGCTATTTGACATTATGTCTGCGGGTCCTTCTAACTCTCCATTTATGCAATTTTGTAAATTTTATGCGGTAGATGGCGATGAGAAATTAGGTTTTTCAGTGGCAAATGCTAATAAAGACTTAGGTTATTTTAACCAAATGGTAAAAGATTTAGGTTCAGAATCGCTTATCGCACAAGGTACTTCTGCAAACTTACAAGCAGCTGTTGATGCTGGTTTAGGTCAAAATGATGTACCGGTAATTTTTGACTACTTTAATAGTCAGTTAGAAAAGTAGAAGGTTAAAATCCTTATTCTGGAGTCATGAATATATTGCAGAACTAAGGTGATTTAGGTGCTCGCGTACTATAAAAACTGATTTCGATGTATTTCAGTAAATTGTTTAGATGATTAGAATTAAATGGATTTAATTTTGTTATAGCCTCTCATTGAGAGGCTTTTTTTATGCTTTTTTCGCACAGTGGTATTTGACATGTTAGTGTTATCTCAAAAAAAATCGACAGGATTGATTCGCTTCGTTTCCTGGCAATATTAGACGTTTCCTAGAGAAAAGTTCGCAAAAGCAGGCGTTAGTAAGTTAATACTGACAGGGATAAACTACAATTGCCTAGAGAGCAAAGTGTTTTAAATCGTTGTTAGGCCGCGTTAACGTTAAACTTAAAATGAGGAAAGTATGAGTTTAATAGAATGATTAAACTCTTGGTACTAGGTTTTCAATTGAATAAAGACCGCGCTTTTCACTATTTTTACGCTTTATTTCTTCCAGAGCTCTGGTTTCTTCAGCGTCAAATAACTTATTGATTAAGCGGTTAAAATGACCATGCATAGCGTGTCTAGCTTTGGTAGAGTCGCCAGATTTCAATGCTTGATAAATAGCGCGATGCTCAGCAATAGTTTGAGAATTACTCTTGCTACAAACACTATCATAATCACGGATAATTTCTTGAGATGAACTTCGTAGCGCCCATAAATTTTGTACGGAAGCTATCATCGCGGCATTACGAGTTGATGATGCGATAATGTTATGGAATTTTTTATCTGCTTCTGGGATATCTTTACCATTTTCCATATCCACAAGTGTTTGATGTAAATCAGCAAGTTCTGGTTCAGTGATGGTTGTCGCACTTAGTGCTGCCACTTCCCCTTCAATAAGTGCTCTGGCTTGTGTTACTTCAAAAGCATTGACTTTGTTTTTAGCGAGGGTGGTATTTGCAGTATCAAGTACATATACCCCAGAGCCAGTTTTTACTTCAACTTTCTCTCTCGCTTCAAGGGCAATAATAGCTTCGCGAACGGTTGGTCTACTTACCTGAAAAGACTCTGCTAGTTCTCGTTCTGGCGGTAAGCGGCTGCCTGCAGGATATTCACCGGCATTAATAGACGCTTCAATTTTATCAACAATTTGCCAAAACATACGACGGTTAGCCATGAGAGTACCTTCTTATCTCTGAAATTCTATTTTCACAACAAAGACACATAATATCGCCATAGATCAACATTGGCAAAATATATCTGTTCATTACCTTGCTTAAATAAGCATTACATTACATATTTTTAATACCATGTAAAGACTACAATAAATTATTGGTAATAACAAATAATATTGAGTAAGAAGTAATTGGTCAAATGAGTGGTTGACAATTCGGTATTGTATTGGTTAAATTTAGTCAATAATGCTGTTGTAAGTAAATTACGCAGCGAAATAAAATTAAAATATAAAATTTAACTGGGGGAGATGAACGTGAAACTTAATAAAATTAGTAACGCTCTAAGAAACAACCGAACATTTATTGCAAGTACTGCAATAACTGCTTTGCTTGCTGGACCGGCTCATGCCTTTCAAGAAGCAGAGCAAAGTGGTGATGATGCAACAACGATAGAAGTAGCGAGCAAAACTGGTGAAATAGAAGTTATTGAAGTGCGCGGAATGCGAGGCACTATGACTCGTTCACTAAATGAAAAGAAAAATACAACGGCTATTGTTGATGCCATCGCAGCGGCAGATTTTGGTGATTTACCGGGCTTGTCTCTTTCTGATGTTATTGAAAATGTTTCGGGTGCCTCTGGTCATCGTTTAAAAGGTAGTCAAAACGAAATTTCAATTCGTGGTCTTGGCTCTTATTGGGGCTACGCTACGTTTAATGGTCGAACTATTACCAATGCTGGCCCTGGTCGTGCAGTTAACTTTAAAAAATTCCCCTCTAGTTTAGTTGATAAAGTTACTATTTATAAATCACAACAAGCTAATT
Organism: Thalassotalea sp. SU-HH00458; assembly: GCF_040362795.1. Lineage (NCBI taxonomy): Bacteria > Pseudomonadati > Pseudomonadota > Gammaproteobacteria > Alteromonadales > Colwelliaceae > Thalassotalea > Thalassotalea sp. SU-HH00458. Next base: position 335,839 of record NZ_BAABWW010000001.1, on the reverse strand, counting down.
TAGTTGAAGGTGGTACCTCAGGTACTATCGAAGTGGGTTCGTTACGTGCCGTTGATTACGGTAAAAGCAAAACCACGGTAGAAGCACAAGTGGCGAATAACAGCTATTACACTGCGGCTGATAACCAATCAGAATGGGGTAATAAATTTACCCTTTCTACCGTGCAAAGTTTTGAAACCGAATCGTTTGGCGATATGGGTTTCAGTTTAGGTTTTGTACAAAGTAATTCTGCCAATCCAGAAGAAAACTACGGTAGTAGTACCACTTTAGCCGCTTGTAGTTTTAGAGCCGCTGACGGATCTCCCCTGACTACTAACAATGGCGATAATGAACGTTGTGGTGATCGTGATTTAAATAGCAGCAATAACAATATGCCTGATAATGACTCTATGGTAAGTCCAGGCCGTTCTGCTGATTTAGTGACCTTAGGTCCAAACGCTGATCCTGATAGATTTGGTGTTAATGGTGCGGATCATTTAGCGAAATTTGATCCAGATTCAATTTTCTTTATCCCTGATGATTCATATTGGCGTACAGGCCATGATGAAGATGAACGTCGTAATATAGTCGGTACTTTCCAATGGGTACCTAATGAGCAATGGGATATTAATATAGACTACGCTTCTTCTCGTCTTGAATATACAGAAAATCGCATGGAGCTCGCTCAAGAGCGCGGTAAAAACTTAAATCCAGATACATTAATTATTGATGATCACGGTAACCTTATCTATGAAGAAGGTGAAGGTAAACTGACGCTTCAAGGTGAAAACCGTTATCAATTAGATGAGTACGATGGCTTTGGCTTAAATGTTGATTTTGAGCCTAATGATAACCTTGTACTTTCATTTGATGCTTCTTACTCAAAATCTTATCGTTACCGTTTACGCCAACGAGCGAAATTCCGCCATGAATCAACCACTGCGTATTCATTAGATTCTCGTGGCAGTGTACCTAAATTGTATCTCGGTGATCACGAACAAATTGAAAACGCCAACTTCTTCTATACATCACAAGGTGGCACGTTAGTCGAAAACCCGAATTATGGTGGCGCAGCTTTTGATGTTAGCGATATGGCTAGTTTCATCGGCAGTGATGGCGGTGCTTATTTAGAATATGGCCGTGAGAACGATGAACGTGAAGATGATATTTGGGCGGTAAAATTTGATACTCAATATTCTTTTGACGATTACAACATTTTCTCATCTATAGAAGCAGGTGTTCGTTATTCACGTGAACACTTATATGATTACTCAGGTATTCAAACCGCATTTAATGTAGATGACGGTTCTCGTCGTCCTATTGATGACAACTGGAATTCAGATGATCATGTTGATAGAGATGGCGCAAATAATGACTTTGACAGCTTATATCCTGATGAGCATGCGCAAGTTACGGCCGCGGCAGCTGCGTGTGGAGATAATGGTCATAGCCTTGAAGGATTTATGGCGAATTCTGGTGGTGCAGCCGACGCAGGCAATTTCTTAACGTTTGATGCCCAATGTTTAATTGGAGCTTATTTAGGTCAAGTGGGTTTCCTAACACCAGGCGGAAACAACCCGAATATTGGTTATTACGATATTGGTGAAGATCCTGATAAACGAAGTGGTCAGTTAGTTGATGTTCGTGAAGATACTACGGCTTTATATGCAATGGCGTGGATTGATACCGAATTTTCGGGTATTCCTGTCACAGGTAACGTAGGTTTACGTTATGTTAAAACAGAAACTAGCTCTAAATCTTGGGGTGAGAAAGCGATTTTAACTCAATCCTTTTTAACGGATGATCCCACGACGCTTGATATTGATGAAACAGGTCTTGAAACGTGGAATTACTCTTCAGAAACCGGTGAAGTCTTTTTAGAAGATGACTACTCAGAATTCTTACCTAGCCTTAACCTTACGTTCCACCTTAATGACGAAGTATATTTAAGAACTGCTGTCTATCGTTCAATGTCTCGTTTTGCGATGAACGCTATGTCTGCAGGACAAAACCTTACTGACTGTAACTCGGCTGATACCAGTGAGAGTGCAACATGTGATAGCTATGATTCACAATTAGTCTCGGGTTATGCACAAGGTAATATGATGAATCCATTTACCGCGACTAACTATGACCTTTCTTTAGAGTGGTATCCTAGTTTAGATATGGCGGTAACCTTAGCCGGTTATTGGAAAAACTTCACTGGCGGCACTAAGTTAGTGATTGAAAATCGTGTTCCTACAGTGACAAATGTTGCGGCAGACGGCACAGTAACGGTTGGTGAATATTCACATGAAATTCCTTACAGCGTGAATCAAGTGGCTGAAGATGAATCAACCATTAAAGGGTTTGAATTAACCTTTCAAAAGCATTTTACTGAATTGCCGGGTATTTGGAGTGGTTTAGGGATTAAAGGGGCATGGAACCATGCGGTTTCGGACTTTAATTCTGAAGAACCTGCTAACTGGGGTATTAGCCCAGATGCAAACTTAATGGGTTTTTCTAAAAACGTAGCTTCAGGTTCTATTTACTGGGAAGGTGATAGCTTGTCTATGCGTTTAATGTATAAATATCGTTCACGTTATTTCCAACCAAACAACTTACCTTTTCCTCATAAAAGTAATCGTTGGGTAGAAGATAGCGACTATGTTGATGCGGCGATTAAGTACAAAATCAACAAGAGAGTTTCAGTATCGTTAAAAGCACTGAACTTATTAGAAGAAGCACAAGTGATGACACGTGGCCCTGGAACAGTATCTGATTACTCTTTCTCTGGTCGTAAATTCTTCCTAGGTGTTAAAGCAAGCTTTTAACCTTAGCTTATATTGAAAGTTATCAATCAATTTAAGTGAAATTGGAGTTCTCTTTTGCGGAAGTAATTGAGAACTCAATATTTTTAAGTAGGACTCTTTTGAGGTAATTATGTACAAGTCTAAACTTTTTCAATCGATATTTTTATCAAGTTTATTATTATTGGTCACTGCTGCTTGTCAGCAAACAACGGCAAAATCATGGTTAGTGACTACCCAAGCGGAATATCAAGCTGCCCTTGATAAAGTATCAGCCGGCGATGAAATTGTTTTGTCTGATGGAACATGGAAAAATTTTGAGATCTTATTTAAAGCTCAAGGTACTCAAGAAAACCCAATTACTTTAACTGCGCAAAATAAAGGTAAAGTATTTTTAACGGGTCAATCGAACTTGAGATTGGCGGGAGAGCATTTGATCGTTTCAGGTCTAGTGTTTAAAGATGGCTATACGCCAAGTAGTGCTGTTATTGAATACAGACAAAATAAAAATAATTTAGCCTATCACTCTCGAGTTACCGAAGTAGTGATAGAAGATTATTCCAACCCTGATAAAGCTGAAAATGATTATTGGGTAAGTTTATACGGGAAACATAATCGTTTTGACCATAGCTATCTAGCGGGTAAACGCAATAAAGGCGTAACCATGGCGGTGCGTTTAAACACTCAAGAGAGCCAAGAAAACTATCATCAAATTGATCATAATTACTTTGGACCACGCCCTATATTAGGTTCAAACGGTGGTGAAACACTTCGCATTGGAACCAGTCATTATTCGTTAAGTAACTCATTTACCAAAGTTGAGAATAACTATTTTGATCGATGTAACGGTGAAGTTGAAATCATCTCGGTTAAATCAGGAAAAAATCAATTACTTAATAATACCTTTTTTGAATCTCGCGGCACATTAACCCTACGTCACGGTAATGGTAATGTCATTGAGAATAATGTTTTCTTTGGTAATGGAGTTGACCATACTGGCGGTATTCGCGTGATCAACAAAGATCAAATCATTCGTAACAATTACATGGAAGGATTAACGGGTTACCGCTTTGGTAGTGGTTTTACTGTGATGAATGGTGTTCCTAATTCTCCTATCAATCGTTATCACCAAGTAGAAAATGCTCTCATTGAAAACAACTCAATGGTGAACGTTGATCATATTCAATTAGCGGCAGGTAGCGACGCTGAACGTTCAGCAGCACCGTTGAATAGTAAAATACAAAACAATTTAATTTTTAATGAAAATGGCCAACAACCTTTTACCTTGTTTGACGATGTTTCTGGTATTGCCTTCAAAGGTAATATCACTAACAGTAAACCATTAGCAGAAATTGCTGAGGGCTTTCAAGTCAAAGAATTACGCTTAGAGCGAGCTGAAAATGGCTTGTTATACCCTGTTGGCGAATCGATTGGTGCAGATAAAACGATACAACCAATCGCTAAGTCAGCCACAGGACCAAGTTGGTATGCTAAAAATGTCGAAGAAACAGCGTTCGGTTCAGGAAAAGAAATTCAAGTTAAAGGCAATGGCGACGATTTATTTGATTCTGTTATCGCGGCTGAAGATGGTGATGTGCTTGTACTTGCAAAAGGCAATTATAACGTAAGAAAAACCCTGAAAGTTGCGAAAACTTTAACGGTGAAAGCCGCGAAAAATACTGACGTAGTCATTACCTTTGAGCGTGGCACCTTGTTTGAAATCTCTGATGGTGGCAGCTTAAAAGTTGAAAACCTGACGATTGATGGGGTTAACAGCCCTGACTCTTCTGGCAATACTTTAATAAGAACCCAAAAGTGGGGCATGACTCAAAACTATCGTTTTGTGATGCACAATAGTGTCGTGAAAAATTTAGACATTAACCACTCATTTCACTTTTTTGAATCAGGTAAAGGCGCTTTTGCTAACTTAATTGAACTAAACGGCAATACCTTTACTAATATCACCGGTGATCTTTTACGTCTTGATAAAGAAATAGAAGATTTAGGTATTTATAACGCTGAATACGTGACACTTGCAGATAACCGTATTGAAAACGTATCTGGTGCATTAATTAAATTATACCGTGGTGGAACCGATGAAAGTACTTTTGGTCCACACCTGAACATGTCGAATAACCAATTAACCGCCATCGGTGAAGGGAAAAGAAATAAAACTAAGGCTAGTTTGTACTTACATGGTGTTCAAGTTACGAATATAAACAACAACACGGTGGTTAACAGTGCGCCGATTAAAGTTGAGCACACAGTGGGCGAGCCGAAAACCAGTATTGCAAATAATCAACTTTCACAAGCGGTGAGTGTCGTTGAACTTAGAGTCGAAGGTCCGCATACCGCTGAACTTTCTGATAATAAAATTGTAAATAAGTAGGGCTTGCTAAGCATGTTATTGGCTTTTTTCAAAAAAATGAAGATTCATTTGGCGCTTGCTGTCGTGGTTTGTTGGTCTGCACTATTTAGCATAAATAGTGTGGCGAGCGATACGCCCAATCTTGTGATCAGTCATACTGATGTACCTGCAATGAAAAAAGCCTTATCCTCGAAAGGACGCTTTACTGAGGCTTTTGAACAAGTTAAAGCTAAGGTCGATTCTCAGATAGCGCAAGCTATTAATATTCCGGTACCAAAAGATTCAGGTGGCGGTTTTACGCATGAGAGACATAAGAAAAACTATCGCTTGATGTATGATGCGAGCATTGTATATCAATTAACGCAAAACAAACGTTATGCCGACTATGTGCGTGACATGCTACTTAGTTATGCCGAGTTATATCCTACCTTGCCTTTGCATCCGAAAAGAAAAAAAGGCAAAACAAATCCAGGCAAACTATTTTGGCAAAGCTTAAATGAAGCCGTTTGGTTAGTGTATACCAGCCAAGCATACGACATGATTTTAGCGTCATTAACTCATGCCGATAAAAAGAAAATTGAAACGGGCCTTTTTCGCCCAATCGTTAAGTTCTTATCTGTTGATTCGCCAAAAACATTTAATAAAATCCATAATCATGGCACATGGTTAACTGCCGCCGTCGGTATGACTGGCTATGTTTTAGGAGAGCTTGAATGGGTTGAACAAGCGCTTTATGGTTTAGATAAATCTGGAAAAGGTGGCTTTTTAAGACAGTTAGATGAATTATTCTCACCTGAAGGTTATTACAATGAAGGGCCTTATTATCAGCGTTATGCTTTAATGCCTTTTGTTACCTTTGCCAAAGCGATCGAAAACAATCAACCAGAGCGAAAAATATTTGCTTACCGTAATGGCATTATTTTAAAAGCTATTGATACCACAATTCAGCTGAGCTACAACAAATTGTTCTTCCCAATTAACGATGCGATCAAAAGCAAAGGCATTGATACCATTGAGTTAGTGCATGGGGTAACTATCGCTTACGGTTTCACCCAAGATACTGATTTACTTGATATTGCTAAGCAACAAGAGCAAGTCATTTTAACGGGAGATGGTCTGAAAGTCGCACAAGCATTAGATGATAATTTAGCAACACCTTATCCATTTAAGTCCAAGGCGTTTGGCGATGGTGCCGATGGTAAACAAGGCGCTTTGGTGATCATGCGGCAAAAATCTCATGACAAGCAAGCATTGTTATTTAAGCCGGCAGCACAAGGATTGGGGCATGGTCATTTTGACAAATTAACCTGGCAATTTTATGACAAAGGTAATGAGATTGTTTCTGATTATGGCGCTGCACGCTTTTTAAATGTCGAAGCAAAATCGGGTGGAGGTTATCTACCTGAAAACAAAACGTTTGCTAAACAAACCGTTGCGCATAATACCGTCGTAGTAGACGAAACTAGTCACTTTAAAGGTAAGGTGAAAACAGGCAATAAGCATCATCCAGAATTATTATTTTTTGCTAACAATAACCAAGGATCAATTAGTTCAGCTCAAATTGATACGGCTTATAAAGATGTTTCATTAACAAGAACTATGGCATTAGTGAAACTGCCTGAAATTCATAAGCCTCTTGTTATTGATATTTTTGCAGTAAACAGTAGTGAAAAAGCGCATCAATTCGACTTACCTTTACATTATCAAGGTCAATTAATTGAAACCAATTTTCAATTAAATGCTCAAACGCAATCTTTATCTGCGTTAGGCAGTAAAAATGGCTATCAACATTTATGGCTAACGGCAAAAAGTCTCCCTGAAAAAGGGTTAGCGAAAATTACGTGGTTAAATGAAAATGGCAAGTTCTATACCCAAACCTCGCTAGTTGACGGTGAAACTGAAGCGTTATTTACCCGAATAGGCGCCAATGATCCTAATTTTAATTTACGCAATGAATCAGGGTTTATCTATCGTAAAAAATTCGGCGAAGCAACACCGCTTTATTAGTGTGTTAGAACCTCATGGTCAATATAACCCAGCGAAAGAATTTACTTTAGCGGCTAAATCAAGCATTTCGTCACTCACTCATCAGATCCTTGGTGACATTGAGTTGATTGAAATAGGGGTTAGCAATGGGCAAAGTTATTTGTTTGCCTTTAATCGTCAGTTAGCAAATAAAACGAAAAATACATTTACATATCAAGATAACAATTTTAGTTTCAATGGCCAATTTAAGCTGTTCAAACTTAGCAATAAAGAGAAGTGAGGAATTAATTATGAGTCGTAGCGAACACTTTTTAAGTGGTGAAGAAACTGAAATCGAAGATATTGGTGGTGGTTTAAAACGTCAAATGTTAGGTTTTAATCATGAACTAATGGCGGTGAAAATTTGGTTTGAAAAAGGCGCTATTGGTTATAATCATGCCCATAGACACTCACAAGTGACTTATGTCATTGAAGGGGAGTTTCACTTTAATATTGATGGTGTGACGAAAATCATGAAAGCAGGGGACAGCTGTTTAATTCCTCCTTGGGCTGATCACGGTGCTACTTGTCCAACCGGTGGTATTTTAATTGATACGTTCAGTCCACCTCGTGCCGATTTCCTTCCTGAAGGGACTTTCGATAATATTGATATAGATGAACTTAATCGCAAACCTGAGGGGATAGAATAATGCAATTAAAAGGCTTACGTTGGTGGGTGATTGCATTAATCGCTTTGGCCACGGTAATTAATTATATAGATCGTCAAGCACTAAGTGTGCTTTGGCCTGATATCGTAGAAGATCTTTTTCCTGATGAAACGGCATTAGAGCGTAAACAAATCTATGCCAATATCACGGTTGTTTTTATTTTTTCTTATGCGTTTGGTCAAGCTATTTTCGGGAAGATTTTTGACTGGGTTGGCACTCGAATCGGTTTCGTTTTATCGATCGGTGTTTGGTCTATAGCTACTGCGTTACATGCATTTGCACAAGGTATGCTAAGTTTTAGCATTTTCAGAGCGATATTAGGTGTCGCTGAAGCAGGTAACTGGCCTGGCGCTACAAAAAGTAACGCGGAATGGTTCCCTTCAAGAGAACGCGCTTTAGCACAAGGTATTTTTAATTCTGGCGCGGCAATTGGTGGTATTATTTCAATCCCGCTTATCGCCTACATGACGGTGTTTTTTAGCTGGCAAATGATCTTTGTTGTTATTGGTTTAATTGGTCTTTTATGGTTGATCCCATGGTTAATTTTAGTGAAAGCGCCACCTAAATCACATCCTTGGATCACCGCAGAAGAACGTGAATATATTCTTACTGGTCAACGCAGTTCAGAAAATGCACCTTTGTGTGATGAAGAAGAATACAGTCCATCAACGGGTGAATTACTTTCTCGTAAACAAAGTTGGGGGGTTATTATCGCCTCTGCAGCCATTGACCCTATTTGGTGGCTATTTGTTGCGTGGACTCCAATCTACTTGAACGAAGTTTACGGTATGGACGTTAAATCAATTGGCCTTTACGGTTGGGTCCCTTATGTTGGCGCAATGTTTGGTGCTTGGTTTGGTGGGCTTCTTGCTCAAAACCGCATTAAATCGGGTTGGACTGTGGATAAAACACGTAAACTAACGATTAGCTTAGGTTGTTTAATTATGCTTCCTGCGTTATTAGCTATGGCAAACCCAGGTGGACCAACAACAGCAGTATTGATTATGGCGGTTATTCTGTTTGGTTTCCAAACCTCAATTGGTAACGTACAAACTTTGCCAAGTGATCTTTACGGTAAAAAAGCCGTAGGGACGTTAGCTGGTTTTTCTGGCATGGCGGCAAAACTTGCGGTAGTTGGTTTAACCTCATTAGTGCCAATTTTAACGGCAGACGGTAATTATACCACCGTATTTGCGATTGGTGCATCGTTAGCAGTGATAGCTATGCTGGCGGTTTGGGTACTGATCCCAAAAATCGCGCCATTACAAAAACTATAATAGTTGATGGCTTTTAGCCATCAACCCTATTTAATTAAAATTTAAATAAAGTGAATAAGGCTCTGTAAATGAAAAACATTTTTCTCTTTGGTGAATGTATGATTGAGTTGATGACCGCGTCAAATGACGCGACATCCAATTTGTTAAAACAATCATTTGCTGGAGATGTTTTTAATACCGCTGTGTATCTTAAGCGCACTTTCCCACACGTGAAAGTACGTTTAGTAACTGCCGTAGGAAAAGATAATTTTAGTCTCGATATGATCAAATATTTTGAAAGTGAAAATATTGATACTGATTTAGTGTTTCAATCAGAGTCTAAAATTCCAGGGTTATATTCTATTCAATTAGATGATCAAGGTGAGCGTAGCTTTACTTATTGGCGCGAAAATTCTGCGGCGAGAACAGTGATGGATTTTATCGACGAGTCGGCAACGGACATTCTAACTACTGGCGATATGTTTTTCTTTAGTGGCATTTCTTTAGCGGTAATACAACCTGAAGCGCGAGCGAGTTTTTGGCAAAAATTAGTACAACTTAAAACTGCTGGGGTAAAAATTGTATTTGATCCTAACTATCGTGCTCGAATGTGGAAAGACAAAGAAGAAACTATTCAAGCTTATGAACAAGCGTTTAAGTTAGCGGATATCGCATTACCTGGCGTTGAAGATTTTGACAGCTTATACGGTATTAACAGTGTTGAAGGCGTGATTGATTTTTGCCAATCGTACGGGATCTCAGAATTAGTGGTGAAAAATGGGCCGGCATCTGTGATCACAATATTAGATGGTGAAAAAGAGTTACACCAAGTGACGCCAGTGAAAACTGTTGTTGATACAACATCTGCAGGCGACTCATTTAATGGGGTCTACTTAGGAGCTCGTCTAGCTGATGCTTCAATTGCGGAGTCTGTTGATAAAGCCTCTAAGGCTGCGGGCTTTGTTATTCAACACAAAGGGGCGATTGCTCCAAAAGCATTATTTAATGACTTTGTTCAGCAACTTTAAGATGATTTCTTGATTATCTTATCTAAATTATTGATAAAAATTTACAGGTATTTATATGAAATCATTTAAAGAATTAATGGCATCACAAGTCTTGCTACCAATTGTGCAAGCAGATACACCAGAGCAAGGTATTGCCATTACCGAGGCTATGGTTAAAGCCGGTTTGCATTTAATTGAAGTAGTATTACGTACGGAAGCTTCTTTAGAGGCTCTAAAAGCAATTAAACAAGCCTTTCCATCACTAATTGTTGGTGCTGGTACCATTACATCTAAAAAGATTTTACAAGGGGCTAAGGAAGCTGGTGCTGACTTTATTATTACCCCAGCGATTTCAGCAAATTTATTAGCAGAATTAACTGAATGTGGTTTACCGGTACTACCGGGGGTTTCGAATACTTCAGATATTTTATTGGCGAATGAGTTTGGTTTTAATGAATTAAAACTATTTCCAGCCTCATTATCTGGCGGTGCACCCTTTATAGGCGCAATGTCTTCGATATTTCCAGATACGAGTTTTTGTCCAACGGGCGGAGTTAATCAGGAAAATAAGGAAGATTACCTTAAGTTAGGTAATTGTTTTGCCATTGGAGGTAGCTGGGTTGCACCGAAAAGCTGGGTAGAAAATGGCCAGTGGGATAAAATTACCGACGCGTGTAAATTAGCCAATCAAAGTTAAAATCATACAAGATAGATATTCACGAAAAACCGTCTGTTTAGGCGGTTTTTTTATACTTGGTTTTAACGGGCGTGATGTATTCTCGCTTGTTTTACGTCTTATATATTTTTCAGGAATAAAGTTATCTGGGTAAATAAAAGATCATCACTAAACAAAAAATAACTACAAACCAGAATAAAGGGAGAAAACGTTTTTTTCTGGCGCTGGTACTATTGGGAGTTTCTTTACTTAGCGGCATGCCACAGTTAATACAGTTTCCATATTCTTTTGATGTCTCTTGCTGAACGTCAAGACGGTTTATCGACTGGCAAAACAAGCAAGTAACCATTTTATTTGACATATTAATGACTCGTTAATTGATGATATAGCTGAGGCAAACGCAAAGGCAGCTGCGAAGGTTTTAAAATAACGGTAAAGCCATCACTACCAAACAAATAAGGTAGGTAGTCTTGTGCTTCTACATCAATGGTTATACAAAATGGCTTGATACCGAGTTTTATTGCTTCTTTAACCGCCTGACGTGTATCTTCAATACCAAACCTGCCTTCATAATAATCAATATCATTGGGCTTACCGTCAGTTAAAATCAATAATAGTTTTTGACTGTTTTGTTGTTCGTGAATCACCTGAGTGGCTTGACGAATTGCAGCCCCCATGCGGGTGTAAAAACCAGGTCGGATCGCTTGAACTCGGCCACGAATGTCATCATTGTATGTTTCATTAAAGTTTTTTAATAAACTAAATCTTACATGGCTTCTTTTTACTGAAGAAAAACCATACATAGCAAAATTATCTCCGACACTGTTTAATGCTTCAGCAAATAACATCATCGAATCTTTAACGACGTCTATGACCCGGTTTTCATTATCAAGGTATGCATCGGTAGACATGGATAAATCGGCTAACAACAAGGTCGATATATCGCGATTATTGCCAAGAAAACTTTGATAGAGTCCTTTTTCTTGAGTGGCAGATATTTGCTTTTCAACATGAAAATCTAACCAGGCATTTAAATCTAATTCTTCACCTTGGGCTTGTCCTTTCAACCAATAACGTAGATTACGCATCTGTTCAAACTGACTTTGAATGATTTTTGCTGATTTTTGCAATTTTATTGGCAGTTTTTGTGGCATGGCACCTTTTGGGAGCATAGGTTGGAGCAAACAACGATCCGCTTCGAGTTGCTGTTTTTTATAATGCCACTCTGGCAAGGAAATGCCATCCCCTATGGGAAAGTCATCTTCTGATGCGGAAGGGAGGTCAAGATCAATTTTTATCGAAGCACTTTTTTGGTTTTGTTGTTGAGATAATGAAATTTGGTCAAGATCTTCTGCAACGCTCTGATACTGTTCATCTTCTTCTTCGGTATCGTCAGTCCCTCTGTCTAATTTTGAAAACTCACTCCATGAAAACATGCTTTCTAAACGAAAAATCATCATGCCATCTCGATTTTCTGGTGAGTCAATGCGCTCAGCCTTTTTTCTACTAGCCGCACTCTTAGCTAATGGTTTCGTTTTTTCTTTCCCTTGCGCTAAATCATCTTTCTCTTGGTACTCAGGTAAAAGTTGAGGATCAACATGCGCCGACGGGTATAGCCACAAATGGACCGCTTGCGGGGCAAAATTAACGATCGGAAAATGACTGACTGAACCTGGAGATAATATCGCCTCAATGATAGACTTTTCCATGGCTTGTTCATTGTCTGGGAGGTTGCCAAAAACTGGTCGTATATCAACCGTCGCTTGTGCTAATCGTTGATAACGCGGTTTCATGGCCGGATATTTTTTGAGTACCTTCACAACTAAACGTTGATTATCATTAGCCCAATGCTGAAATTTTCCATGATGATTAGCAGCAAGAACCGCTAACCATATATAAAGGTCATAATTTAATTCAGTGGAGGGAAATACGGCTAAAGATTCAGGTAATCGAAGGCTATCTTCGTCTTGCCATGCCAAACTAATTTGTTTGTTTTCACCTGATATTTTTTGAAGAATAGTGCGTCTGACAAGATAATCACGAGGTGTTGCGGCTTCCACACGTTTAATATGTTCACCGCCAAGTGCGCGATAAACCATACCGATAGATTTACTGACTTGTGAAAAATTAACTTTAGCATCAGCAAAACTTGTGCTTGCTTTACGCGTGATATATTTATGCCAAAGCTCGCCAACCCACTCTTCCATAAAAACCTGTTAATTAATCAGTAAAACATGTGATCACTGTAACAATAAGTAAAGAAGATTTATGTGATATACATCAATAGAGAGAGGATTTTAGCGGCAAAAATTATTTTTTTATTGTTAAATCTGGTAAGTCGCTATTGCCGATGGTGTGAAGTACTAACCCGACCATAAAAAAGAAAAAACTGGTGGCACCTAGACTGGCTCGCATCACTTTTTCTTCTGCATCAACCATCAATAAAAAAGCTGCGCATGCGATAGCAATTAAAATAGCAACATAGCTAATAAAAGTCGCTACTTTTTGTAACTTACGTTTCTTTGTCCGTTTTACGGGTAATTGATCATTCATTGTCTCGCCTTCTACAGTAAAATTTAAAGTAAGCATTGATATTCCATGGCTTAATGAAAAATTTAACTCAAACTCAACTGATGAGCTTGAGTTAAATTATAAGCGAACAATGATTTAAGCGGTTTTTTCTTTGACGAAGAAACTTCTAAAATATGCAAGTAACCCGATTAAGAAAAACACCCCTGCTATTTCACGTAACCAATAAAAAATAGACAGTTTGTCTTGTGTTGCCATAAAACTTAAAGCTTCACCTGTTTCTGGTAACCGTTGTAACCACACTTGTAATACCCCAGCACCGGTTAAGAACAGTGTGATGAAAACCATAGCGACAGTCATTAACCAAAAGCCCCACATTTCCCATACTTGTGCACGATTACAGTTGGCTTCGCCAATACCGCGAATCTTAGGCATTGCATACGAAATAATCGTCATGACTATCATGGCGTAAGCGCCGTAAAAAGCCATATGACCATGAGCTGCGGTAATTTGTGAACCATGTGTGTAATAGTTTACTGGTGCTAATGTGTGTAAGAAACCCCATACACCTGCGCCTAAAAATGCCATTACTGCCGTACCTAAAGCCCATAAAGTAGCGGCTTTATTCGGGTGTTCTCGACGACGACGATTCACCATGTTAAAGGCATATAGCACCATAGCAAAGAATGGTAATGGTTCTAACGCTGAGAAAATAGAGCCTACCCACTGCCAATACTCAGGAGTAGCTAACCAATAGAAGTGATGGCCTGTTCCTAAAATTCCGGTGATTAGTGCCATAGCGATAATGACATATAACCATTTTTCAATGACTTCGCGATCAACACCCGTCGTCTTGATTAAGATGAACGCTAATATTGCCCCCATGATTAATTCCCAAACGCCTTCAACCCATAAATGAACAACAAACCACCAGAAATATTTATCTAGGGCAATATTCGCCGGGTTATAGAAAGAGAATAAAAAGAAAACCGCTAGACCAACTAAACCAGTTAAAAGCACCATATTTATTACTGTTTTACGGCCTTTTAATATGGTCATACCTATATTAAATAAGAAGCCCAATGCAACAACAACAATACCTATTTTGGTAATGGTGGGTTGTTCTAAAAACTCACGTCCCATCGTTGGGAAATATTCATTGCCTGTGATATGCGCTAACGTTGAATAAGGCACTAATAAGTAACCTAATATAGTTAACACTCCAGCTGCCGCAAAAACCCAAAATAAGGCGATAGCCAGTTTAGGACTATGAAGTTCTGTTTCAGCTTCTTCAGGTATTAAATAATAAGCTGCGCCCATAAAGCCAAATAATAGCCAAACAATCAGTAGGTTAGTATGAACCATACGTGCAACGTTAAAAGGAATAGCGCCAGCTAAAAAGTCGCCAACAACATATTGTAACCCCATGATCAGACCAAACAAGATTTGACCTGCAAATAAGATTAGTGCGAATACAAAATAAGGTTTTGCAACGGCTTGAGATTGAAATTTTAAAGTACTCATCTTACTTACCCTTCATCATTTGGTGGCCAATCATTAACGTCCATTTCTGCTGTAAACTTCAGAAACTCAGCTAAATCATCAATTTGTTGATCATTTAAATGAAAATTAGGCATTTGGCGACGACCAGGAATATTGAGTGGTTGTGCGTTCATCCAACCTCTCATGAAGCTTTTGAAAGCATCAATATTTCCACCACCGCGGCGAATATAAACATTACCTAATTCAGGCGCGAAATAGGCACCTTCACCAATTAAAGAATGACAACCTACACAATTGTTGTCTTCCCATAACGCCTTACCCCGCGCTACAGACTCGGTAAGATTGACACGATTGTCTCTCTCTGGCATTTCTTTTGTTGTATGGAAAGTGAGGCTCAAAAATATTAAGAAGAAGAAGACACTTCCCCCATAGTAAATATTCCGAGCCATACCTTTCGTAAAGCTTTCTGACATGGTATTTCCCTTATTAATTAGTAATAAAAGCTGCTGAATAATAAACGTCAGTGAGAATATTTAACTTGATGGAAATCAAGTTTTTAGGGATGTATAAAATTATGTTAAGAAAAGTAGGATTTCATTATGCTACATCAATAAATGGGCAGTTTTTTTGCCATCGCACGAGAGATATTGAGCATTCCTAATAACACCAATAAAGCATGCATGGTGACAAAATAAACTAACATAACCATTACTGATGCTTCAAATGTATTACCACCGTATACAACAAGCACAGGAATTAACACCAGTAAGATACCGGCAAGAATTGAAAATTGGAGTGCTCGGTATAAGTGAATGCGATGCCAATCTTTTTGGTGCCTATTTTTGCTAAAAAGCCACAACAGCAACAAAAAAGATACCCCAGGTAATAATAATAAATTCGTCAAGTATAATGCTTGATAAATAGTCGCGGAATGTAAAGTGTTTTTTGTCTGTGACATAAACCATACTCCGTTTTTATACTAAATGAGATAAATTATTGAAATAATTAAGGGGATTAAAAAGGTATAACTTATCAACAATAATCGCCAAAAGGTAGGGGCCGCTTTTAATTCCATAAAAACATCGACAATTTGTTGACCTTTGATAAAAACTATTAACATGACTACGATGATAAATAACTGAATATTATCGATAAAATCACTCGCAAATACAGATATACATGTTAGGCATATTAAGCTTAACCAACTGAGAATAATTTGTTTTCGAGTCATAGTTGCTTGTCTCTGTTTGAGCTTTTTGTATTAGATAACGTAGATTAAAGGGAACAAAATAATCCATAATAAATCGACCATATGCCAATAACTTGCCCCCGCTTCGAAACCAGAAATATTGTCGCGATAAGCACCTTTGTAGGTTCTAATTGTGATATAGCTAAGAATAATCATACCTAAAATGACATGTAAAAAATGAAATGCAGTGATTAAAAAGTACAAAGTAAAAAATGTGTTGGTTTCTAGATTGATCCCTAGCCTAAAAAGCGATTGGTATTCCCACATTTTCACCACTAAGTATAAAACTGCGAATACAAGGGCTGTGATCAGCCATTTGACAGAAATCTTGCTATGACCTTGATGGACGGTGTTAAGGGCTAATGCAACAAAAAAACTACTGGTGATCAATGCTAGTGTATTTAACAGTCCCGCTATGGGGTGTAATTGCGCTTTTCCTTGATTGAACATGTCAGAATTTAATTGTTCAGTAACGGCAAAGCTAATGAAAAATATAGCAAAAACAGTTAATTCAGCTAAAATAAAAAACCACATGGCTAAATCGCCAGGTAGCTTTTTATCTTCATGCATTGTTAATGCTTGGGTGTTATTCATCAAAATATATACGGGCAACATCCATTAAGGCTTTAATCGTTTCAGGATCATCCGATAAAGGCTCTGCTAAACAACAGCGGCAAACATCCAGAGGATTCATCCCGCTAGACATCATTTTTGCTGCATAAATTAATAAACGTGTTGAAGCGACTTCGTCTAAATCATTTTGTTCTAAACGGCGCAATGCTTGAGCTAACTCAACCAATTTGAAAGCTAAATTGGGTGTGGCGCCAGCTTCTTTAATAAGAATTTCTTGTTCTAACTCCATTGTAGGATATTCAAAACGCAAGGCAACAAAGCGTTGACGAGTGCTAGGTTTCATCCCTTTTAATAAATTCTGATAACCAGGATTATAAGAAACTACTAACATAAAGTCCGGCGCTGCTTCTATAAGTTCCCCTGTTCGTTCTAACGGTAAAATACGACGATCATCAGCGAGAGGGTGCAATACCACCGTCGTATCTTTACGTGCTTCAACAACTTCATCTAAATAACAGATGCCGCCTTCACGTACCGCTTTAGTTAGCGGTCCATCTTGCCAATAAGTACCATCAGGACCAATCAAATGACGACCAACTAAATCAGCGGCAGTTAAATCATCGTGACATGAAACTGTATACAAGGGTTTTTGCAGCTTTTTAGCCATGTGAGTAACAAAACGCGTTTTCCCACAGCCGGTAGGCCCTTTAATTAATACTGGCAATTGGTGCTGATTTGCGTATTCAAACAGGGTAACTTCGTTACCTTGTGCTTGATAATATAACTCAGTTTTTAATTGAGTTGCTGCTTCTAAACTTACGGCGCTCATATGAACCTACTAAGAAATGACGTTATCTGAGGTAAAATTACTTGGTTCTGGGAATGGCTGCAAATTTGATTGATGCTTACTTGATACCGATCAAATCATTGATATGAATTTTGCTCAGATCGCTATCAAGTTGCTAAATTTTGTTGGGCATATTGGTATTGAATTAAAGAGGCTTTAACCAAAAATTGCTCGCATCAATGAGATCGCTTGCTCAACCGTTTTACCTTCTTTCACTTGATGAATTAACGTGTCACGTTTGTTGAGTAAATATGCCGGTAATTCTTCATCTTCTAAGGCGCGATCAATTAACGCTTCTGCTGATTCTTTGCTTCTTTTTCTTACCATGGGGGCTGATTTGGTCGTTTTCTTAAGAGGCTTATCACGAAGTTTGATGTAGTTAGATTTTTCCGCACTGCCTTTTTCCGCATGCAAAAATACATCAAGTAAAATTACGCGGTTATTCCATAAAATAAGCTCTTGCTCATTCTCTGGCGATGCTTGATGCCACCAAGCACAAGTTCTTATCGTACCTATCATGTCCTGCCAATATGCAGAAAAATCGAAGTTATTAAATTTGGCTATTGAAAAACCTTGGCAGAAAGTTTCGATTTTACTGGCGGTTAAGGCAATAAATTGATCGGGTCTTCTCATTGCCAATAAACGTGTTGCTGGCGCCAGTGGTGCTTTTTTGTCATTCGCTTTATCAGATGAGTAAGAAGAAAAGATATCTTGGTAAGCACTGACAAATTTATCATACTCATTTAACGTTACCTCTCCGGTTAACGGGATATGACTTAAAGCCTGATCAAAAGCTTGTGGCTGTTCAATGAATAATTGATGAAACACTTTCGCACTTTTGGTTGAGGCAAACCACTCTACGTCAAATTGATATAAGCTAATGTCGTGTTTGTTTGTGTGTTTACCTGCAAAGGCTAGTTTGTCTTCTTCAATCATTTCACTCAAAGGCTGTGTTTTTATCTCGTTGATATATTGAAGTAATCTTAATCGCTCATCTAAGGCATGCGCTATTTTTTGTTGCTGAATAAACTGACAAAATATCGGCCATGGTGCTATGCGAGTCATTTTTATTTGCGCACGGCTAATACTTGTTTTGAGAATGTCGTGTAATTTTTTTAGGCTCGGTAATTGTGCCGGCTCAAGCAAATCCATATTGATGCTATCGCGAGATAACTTGAGTAATTGATGACACCATCCCAAGAAGTCATTCGGGTGTTCATCTACTTTAATTGCCATTAAGTTCAGGCTAAGTTCGGGGACATATTTTAATATGTTTTGGTAAATAAAGTTTTCACTTTCAGATAAAGGCATTTTTACAGGGGAAGATAACAACTTTCTCATTGAACTTTTAAAGCTCCAGCACAACATAAATAAAGGTCGCGCATCATACCCAAATTATTCAGCAATGCAATGCTTAATCATCAGGTTTTAATGTTATTGAGCTTTAAAATTATTTGGCTAAATAAATTTAGCGCGCTGTCGTTAAACATCCTATTATTGGAGCAGATATTTTCACTATGATTTACAGGTTTATTTTCATCAATGTGACACCCCTGTGTTTACTTATTGCACGGTAACTGTCCCTGTCATTTTCGGGTGTGGTCCACATTCATAAACAAATACGCCCGTGTCATTAAACGTACGTTGATAACTTTCACCAGGGAAAAAGTAATCAGGCTCTTCTGTATTAAATTGTTTAAACCAAACATTATGATATTGACGCTTTTCAATGTTTTTCCATATCACGGTATCTCCTTTTTCAACCCTAATATCGGCAGGAATAAAGGCTTTTTTATATATTTCTACGACCACTTCTTTTGCGGGTAGTTTGCTACTGAAAGTGAGTACCAGTAACAATGGAATGAAACTAGCGTATTTAACGTTCATATTTTTAACTCGCATTTGCATTGCCATGGCATACATAGTTATTCCCTCAATTATGTAATCGTTTTACTTTTAATGAGCTGCTGTGATGTTTTCACTGTTCCCGCCGCTCGATCTACTTCTTTAGCCGCTTGACCATCAACCCAGGTTAATAAACTGCCATGGGGATTATTCTTTTGTACCTGTGCGCAAGCTGCAATACATTGTGCGCATTGAGTACAAGTAAACTTTGCTCGCTTTATATTCCGAGTAGGTAGGCGCATAGGGCAAGCTTGATCACAAGGTTTATTTTCGTTTGATAAACTACATTCTCGGCAAGCTTTGGCACGTTTTCTGTCAAATTTTACTACCATTGCTTTTGGGTTCGCCATCCATATTAAACTTTGAAATAATCCTAAGGCACAGCCATATTTACAAAACAGATGACGAGCAAAAATAAAGTCGATTGAAAATATAATTGTTGCAGCCGTAATAAAAATTGTTGCGCCAAACCCTAACTGAAAAGTCACTAAATCATTGAGTAACTGCACCGGGTTTAATAAGTAACTTAAGAGCGAAATAGCCCATATAAACGCGATAAAAATGGCGGTTAAAGTAACAATTATCTTTGGTAACAATCCCGCATTTTTTTTGCTGGCTTTTTCCCATAACGTCACTCTGTTGAGTTGTTTCAACATCACATCATTTAGTAATTCAACCACGGAAAAATGTGGGCATAACCAACCACAATAGATGCGACCAAACCGCCAAATTAAGATAAATGAGAATACGACGAAAGCTATGCCAGGAAGGAGTACCCGAGAGAATATCTTTACCGCTGCATCAATACTATCGCCTCCACCAAAAAGGATAGGTTCAATACTAATTGTCCATGCTTGACCGAAAATGATGAAATGGCCCAGTTCAAGGTCAAAACGAAAAACATCGCATAACGGAGCAAAAATAAATAATAGAAAAAATGCGATTTTAGTCGTCATTCGGTAACGTTGCATGGTCATCGTGTGATCTACATAATTTAACTAACACGAGCATAACAAGCTTTCGCTATGACGATATTAATCTAGATCATAGGAAATATAGATTGTTTTGATTAGCATAAAGGGCTGTTATCATACGCGACATAATCTTCTTGTTAGTGAAAAGTAATGTCAGCACAATCTCTAGAAAAAATTATTATAGAACCTAAAAATGCGGCCACCGCTTGCGTGATATGGTTGCATGGACTTGGTGATTCGGGAGACGGTTTCGCCCCGGTTGTCCCTATGTTAGGTTTACCTGCTCATCATAGTATTCGTTTTGTCTTTCCACATGCGCCAGAGCAACCCGTCACGATTAATCAGGGTTATGTGATGCGTTCTTGGTATGACATTAAAAGTATGGATTTACATAATCGAGCCGATATGGATGGCGTATTAAAATCAGAGCAATTGGTTCATCAATTAATTGAAGAACAAGTAGCAGCGGGCATTGATGTACAGAATATCGTGTTGGCGGGCTTTAGCCAAGGCGGTGTGGTTAGCTTGTTTAGCGGTTTAAGATATCCTAAAAAACTTGCGGGCATTCTTGCTTTATCTTGTTATTTACCCAGTGCTGATACTTTACCTGAAAAGCTAAGTGCGGAAAATTCATCTACGGCGATTTTACAACACCATGGCGAACAAGATGAAGTGGTTCCACTTGCTGCGGGGAAAGTTGCCAATCAATTACTTCAGCAAGCGGGTTACCCGGTTACATGGAAAAGTTACCCTATGCCTCACAGTGTTTTACCTGAGCAACTCATTGATATCGGCAATTGGTTAAAAATTTGTTTACTTACTGATTAAGCGAAACGAGTCATTCTCTTGTAACTAAGTTAGGGTATGAAAGCCCTAACTTATATGCGCACTAATATTGGCTTGTAAAACCTTGTCACTGACATTGCCAAATAAAACTTGCCGACTATTATCAATGATAAATGTAGGGCTACCTTTTAATGATTGTTGTTTCGCGTATTGATAGTCGGTCATTAAGGCGGCGATAGCTTGGCCATTTTCCACGAATTTTTGCACAAGCGTTGTTTCTAAACCGTGCTCAGAAACTAGCTGCATTAATATGGATAACTGACTGATGTCGAGGGCGTCAATATAAAACGCTTTTCGAAATACTAACGCCATTTCGCTACTTTTATCGGCATGATATGCCAGCTCAATTGCTTTCAAAATTAAGTGGGCGGTTGTTGACGTAGTCGGTTGTACTTCCTGCCAAATTTTAGGGTTGATGATAGCATTAGGCTCACAGCTGGCTGAGTTTTTCACATGTTCAGCAAAGCCTTGATAATGGCCCCGTTCTGCCCATTGGTTTTGCATTTTTTGCTGAGTATCACCAAACACGTCGAGATATCTAAATTGGAAGCTGATTTGCTCACCAAACAGTTTTTCTAAACGTTCAATGCGTTGTTGTGATACCCACGCCCAAACACATAAAACATCTGTAAAATATTCAATTTTAATTGGTTTACTCATTTAGTTTCTCTATAGTTTGTTTTGAAAATTAAGCACTAGATTGAATCCGATTATTAAACCTTAATAGGCCAGCTAAAGATAGTAAAATTCAATGAAACTTAGGCTAGGTAACGCGGTAATGAAATTGTAAAACATGCACCTGATAAGTTTGTGGAGTTAGTCGCAGCAATTTTACCTTTATGCCAATGAACAACTTTTTGACAAATGGCTAAACCTAAACCGAAATGACCATGCTCTCTCGATCGCGCAGTATCAAGCTTAACAAAAGGATCGAAAATAATAGCTAAATCGTCTTGCGCTAAACCATCGCCATCATCTTCTACGATAAATTCGATTGTTTTCGTTTTTACTGCGACAGATAACACAACTTGGCTGCTGGCATATTGAACGGCATTGCTGATCAAATTTTGTAACGCTTGATGAAACCAATGAGAGTCTAAGGTGTAAACCATTGTTTTATCCAATAACTGACAAGTTAATTTAACATTGTATTGTTCGGCAAGCGATTGAAAATCATGACATATATTGCTTATAAATTGATTGATATCGACTTTTTCGGATCTTAAATGTATGCCTTGTCTTTCCATGCCAGCATAAGATAAAAAAGCACTAGTCATTGCTTCCATATTGGTAAGCTCTGCTTCCATTCTATTAAGGTACTCATTTTTCTTGGCAGTATTATCAGTATCAAGTGCTGCTTCAACGCCAAACCTTAAACATGACATAGGCGTACGAATATCGTGGGAAAGGCTACGCGCTAATAATTTATTATCGGCCATTAATTTTTCAATTTGGCTGGCCATTTGGTTGAAGCTTTTTTCAAGACGATTGATATAGGAAAAGCGACTATTAGGGACGCGCACGCCTAAATCACCCTTGCCAATTTTTTCCGCGGCATTGGTTAAGATAAATAAACGACGTGCTAGCGGAAATAACCATAAAATTAATATCGCACAAACACCTATATATAAAACCGCGGTTAACATTATGTTCAATTGTTGATTGTCTTCCGAAGTGCTTGGAAGTTGTAATTTGACCAACTGCTGCGGGTGTTGCGGTATTTTTCGTAATATATATGCTTGCTCATCGGTAGCAAGCAGTAAACCGCCATGTTGTGAAAGTTGCGATCGTAACGAAGCAGGTAGAGCAATATTATTTATGTCGTCTAATGTGATTGCTAGTTGGTAATGTTTCGCAAAATTTTCGGTTGTCTCGTGTATTGCTTTTTCAGGCAGGGTATTAAGCTGTGTAGTAAACCCTTCTACAAGTTGTTTATAAATATATATATCACTCTGCTCTTGAGGATTTTCTTGTTCGGCAACAAGTTGATCTAAGCCCCAACCAATAAAAAATAACGATCCTAATACTGCGATAATTATACTGAGAAATAATCGAGTCATGGGTTAATCATTCCAAGCATCGGCAACAAATAGATACCCTTTTCCCCATACAGTTTTAAACTTTTTTGGACTTTGTGGATCATCATTAAAGATTTTTCTTAAAGTAGAAAGCATGACGTCAAATCGCCTATCTAAACCATCATATTCTCGATTTTTCAACGCTTTAAATACGGTGTCTCGATCAACCACTTCACCGGCATGGTTGGCCAAAAACCAAAGGAATGCGAATAAACTGGTGGATAGTTCTATTTCCTTCCCGTTATAAATTACTCGGTTTGCTTCGCTGTTAATGCTTAATTGTCCTAGAGTAATCTCTTGGGTATTTTGCGGTGGCGCAACGTTAAATTTTAACGCACTGTTAATACGTGCTAATAGCGCTCTGGGTCTAACTGGTTTGATGACATAATCATTTGCTCCAGCTTCTAAGCCTATAACTTCATCAAATTCATCTGAACGTGCTGTTAACATAATTATCGGTAGTTGTGAGTCTTCTCTTAACAGACGACAAACTTCAATGCCGTTTAGACCCGGCAGCATAACATCTAACAACACTAAGTCGGGTGAAAACTCGCTAACTTTCTCTTGGACTAAGTCACCACGAGCAACATGTTCGACAATAAAATGTTGTTCTTGTAAATATTCTATCACCCAACCGGCTAATGTCAGGTCGTCTTCAACTAAAAGCAGTTTATGAGCGGTTGCCATGTATGATCCTCTTTACTATTTTCATTAGAATAAACGCCACCTTCTTTTTCTCGGTGTCGCTTTATGCACCCAACTAACATTGACAGCGGTTTCTGCAATAATGCTCTTAGTTTTCTCTGCGACTAATTGATATTCGCGCTTTATATCAGATTCAAACTCAAATTGAATTTGTTCGCCTTGACTGTTTTTCCAACATTGCATCAAAGTCTTTGTTGTTTTTTGATAGAGACAAAAATTTCCAATCGTTGGCGTTTGCCATTGAATAGCAACCGTTGCATAACACGTTCGTCCTTGGTGCAAAGCCACGCAATTAGCTGGTTTGGCCGACAAAAGAATATCATTTGCTGAGGTTAGTTTTGCCGATAATTGTATTTGCTTGTTTTCTTGTGCTATTACTTTTGATGCGGCTACTAAGCAAATTAATGCGCCTAGCCATGTTAATCTCAACCACGCAGTTCCATCGCCTAGTTTAAAAAACATACAGTACCCCCGCCATAATTTGGGAAGCATTTTCTGTTTCAACGATTGGACTCTCGCTTAAATCACCAAAGTAATAATTTTGGCTTAAACCAATATTAAACGTCCAAGATTTTGATAATGGATACTGAGCAAACACTTCAACTTGCGTGCGCAATGCGTGATGAGCGGTAAACTCTTCTCTCAAGGGGGACACTTCTTCACTGTCGATACCAACATAGTAATTCATGACTTTATCTGAGTAATAGGTCATGCCAGCGTTGAGGTAAATATCCCAATTGCGATAAGGAACAATATGGCTATAAAAGGCGTCCATCACCCAGCCATCAGCCGCACTTAATGGAGCTAAAGCGGCGATATCGAATGAAAAAATACTATCATCGTGAAAGCGGGTATAACGAATACCAATGCCATCAGCAGTTCCCCTTGATTTTAAACCCATTAAAATGGGGATATCTTTATCAGCAATGTCTATGACTTCTTCAGGATTAAAACCACCAATATATGATTTACTGATCACATCTAATTCCCAATCGTCTTCGACAATCAGTTGATAGCCAATTTCAGCACCTAAGTTATGGGTATCAGCACGGCGATGATCCGATTGTATAAAGAAGCCTTTATAATAGAAGTCGAATAATATTGAGATGTTAAGATAATTACCGAGGTTATCTTGATTGACCCCTTTAATAATAGAAGTAGTGTACTGTAATGAAACTCCCGCTTGTGCCTGCCAGCTAAAGGTTTTATTAAAGACGGTACTTTCTTTTAGTGGTTTTTTTTCATTAGCTAAACTATTTGTGCAGATAAACAACATCAATAGTAAAGCGAAACTAATTTTCATTACATTATGTATCCATTTGAGGTGTTATTAAACGTCACTTTTTTATAGGAAGTTATACTGTTTTACAGAACTTCCTGCGACTTATTACGTTATATTAACAAATGTAAATGTGCATTGTCTGTGTGTTCGAGAGTTGAATTGTATAAAAATTGTAAGAATGAATGCAGTTGGGGGAAGTCCTTTAACAGGAATTTTGGCATTTGACAAAATTTAGCTCTCTGAGATGAGTTTTACTTGTTGTCGTAGAGTGTTTAACAAGGGCGAGGGATGTTGGTAAGCCAGCACAATTTCACGCGTTAATTTAAGTTTATTGATTGCTTTGAACGTTAGATCCGTGTTTTCGATAATTTCAGGATGTGCGGGCACCAGCGCACAACCTAAACCTGCTCGTACTAAGCCGAGTGCATAATCTATGGTTTGAATTTTGGCTCGGATGTCTAATTGAATACCCGATAGCGTCAACGTGTCATTAAGCATTTGCCAGGCATTGCATGGAGATCGTTGAATAAAGGCCAAACCGTCTAGATCTGATAAACGTATTTCGTCTTTTAATGACAGCGGATGGTTCATCGGTAACACTAATAAATAATCTTCTTGCCAAATTAAATGATACTTTTCCTCATCTTTTAATTCTTCTTTAATGATGATGCGAGCATCTGAGTTTTCATGCTGTGGTACTAAAGTTAGCTCCATAGAGGGCTCGGCAGAAGTAAAATCATTTAATAAAGCGCTCATTCGTTTTACTCCTAACCCTTTGGTTACCCCTAAGCGAAAGCTTTGATGAATACCTTGAGATAAAAATGTTTGTTTAATGGCGTCTGCTTTACCTATAAGTTGTTTGGCAAGAGGGTAGAGTTTTTTTCCTTGATCTGTTGGCGTTACACCGCGCGCGTGGCGAGTAAACAAGGCTTGTTGTAATTCTAGTTCAAGTTGTGCAATGGCTGCTGAGATTGAAGGTTGGGCAATAAAGCAATGTTTAGCGGCGGCGCTAAAACTTTTTTGCTCATAAACCGTGATGAAATAATTAAGGTGTTTTAAATCCATTATTTGATTATTCAGGAAATGTAAAAAAAAAGCTATAGCTAAATTATATAGCTGATAAAGAAAAACTATATTTTAACTTTAGCTAATTTTTGCTTAATCTTTGTTCATAACAATTAATTTTCTAATCTAAATAGGAAGCCTAATGTCAACTTCAAAACCTCATTTCAACTGGCAAGATCCACTGTTAATTGACTCTTTACTTTCAGAAGAAGAAAGAATGATCCGCGATAGCGCTCACCAATATTGTCAAGAAAAGCTACAGCCACGTGTTTTATTAGCGAATCGAAATGAAACCTTTGATCCTGAGATTATGAAAGAATTAGGCGCGCTAGGTTTGTTAGGTTGTACCATTGAAGAAAAATACGGTTGTGCAGACGTTAATTATGTCACCTACGGTTTAATTGCGCGTGAAGTTGAACGCGTTGACAGCGGATACCGAAGTGCCATGAGTGTCCAGTCTTCTTTAGTGATGCATCCTATTCATGCCTACGGGACAGAAGAACAAAAAATGAAGTACCTACCTAAACTTGCTACTGGCGAATTAATTGGCTGCTTTGGTTTAACGGAGCCTAATTCGGGATCAGATCCGGCGAGTTTATCAACCCGAGCGGAAAAAGTTGAAGGTGGTTATCGACTTACCGGTAATAAAATGTGGATCACTAACTCACCTATTGCCGATGTCTTTATTATTTGGGCGAAACTTGACGGAGTGATCAAAGGTTTTATTTTAGAAAAGGGCATGTCAGGGTTATCAGCGCCAAAAATTGAGGGGAAATTTTCATTACGAGCATCAATTACCGGTGAAGTAGTGATGGATAATGTATTCGTACCTGAAGAAAATTTATTACCACATGTTAAAGGCTTGTCAGGTCCTTTTGGTTGTTTAAATAAAGCCCGTTACGGCATTGGTTGGGGAGCTTTAGGGGCTGCCGAGTTTTGTTGGCATGCCGCAAGACAATACACCTTAGACCGTGAGCAATTTGGTAAGCCTTTAGCCGCAACGCAACTGATTCAAAAGAAACTTGCCGATATGCAAACTGAAATCACTACTGGTTTATTAGCCTGTTTGCAGGTAGGCCGTTTAATGGATGCTGGCACATTAGCCACGGAATCGATTTCATTAATTAAACGTAATTCTTGTGGCAAAGCCCTAGAAATTGCTCGCACCGCCAGAGACATGCATGGTGGCAATGGTATTGCTGATGAATTTCATGTGATCCGTCATATGATGAATTTAGAAGCGGTTAACACTTATGAAGGTACACATGATGTTCATGCTCTTATTTTAGGGCGTGCCCAAACAGGCATTCAAGCCTTTTTTTAAAACTTAATAATTTCTAAGTTCAGCAATAACGAAATCTATAAAAATATTGTTATTGCTGATGATTTGAGTGCAAGAAGGTAACTAGCAATGTCGGATCGCAATCAGTGTTTAAAAGAAAACTTTATTCACTTCGTTAAACAATTAAATTTACCATCACTCAGCTGCCAACTGACCCCCAAAGAGGTTGGTTTGACACCGAGTGCGTTAGTGGATTTGTTTGAAACACAAGTAACCAGTCGTCATTTAGATTTACATTCAAGAGTCATGCAAAAGCAAGGGCAAAGTTTTTATACCATCGGTAGCTCTGGTCATGAAGGCAATGCTGCTATTGCTAAAGCTTTTCGTGCAAATGATATGGCATTTTTACATTATCGAAGTGGCGCGTTTACCTTGCAACGTAGTAAACAAGTGGATGGCCAAACGGCTATCTACGATATGTTACTTTCATTTGCTGCGGCAAAAGATGACCCTATTTCGGGTGGTCGGCATAAAGTGTTAGGCAGTAAAGCGTTATCGATCCCCCCTCAAACCAGCACTATCGCTTCTCACTTACCTAAAGCTATGGGAGCAGCCTTTTCGATTGGTTTGGCAAAGCGATTAGGGCATCAAGGTGAAATGCCAAATGATAGCGTAATTATTTGTAGTTTCGGTGATGCATCCTCAAATCATTCAACCGCGCAAGGAGCCATCAATAGTGCCGCTTGGGCAGCCTTTCAATCGCTTCCTATGCCGATTGTTTTTGTTTGCGAAGATAATGGCATTGGTATTTCCACTTCAACGCCCCATGGTTGGATTGAAGCTAACTATAAAAATAAAGCAGGGCTAACTTATTTAACTTGTGATGGTTTAAATCTTTTAGATACCTATCGTGTCAGCCAGCAAGCTGCAAATTTGGCTCGTGAAAAACAACAACCGGTTTTTCTTCATGTGAAATTAATTCGTTTATTAGGACATGCCGGCTCAGATGCTGAGTTTGTGTATCGTAAACAAGCAACGATTGAAGCGAATGAGCAAAATGATCCTTTGCTCCATAGCGCTAAAATTTTACTGGATAATCATATTTTAACCGTAGAAGAGATTATTGAACTCTATGAAAACATGGCTGAACGCATAGAAAAAATTGCTGAAGAAGTCGTCAAAAAGCCACGATTACAAAATGCCAATGAAGTGATGGAAAGTATTGTGCCGCCCAGCATAGAAAGCCTACCTAATTTGGTGAGCGAAACAAAACGACAAGCGCTTTTTCAACACGAAAAACATAACCTGACTAAGCCACAACATCTCGCTAAATTGATCAATTGGACGTTACTCGATTTAATGGCTCAACATGAAAATGTTGTCTTGTTAGGAGAAGATATTGCAAAGAAAGGTGGCGTTTATAATGTTACAACTAAACTCGTAGAACGTTTTGGTAAAAATCGAGTGATGAACACTTTACTTGATGAACAATCTATTTTGGGTGGCGCTATTGGACTTGCTCATAATGGTTTTGTGCCAATTCCTGAAATTCAATTTTTAGCGTATGTACATAATGCTGAAGACCAAATTCGCGGAGAAGCGGCAACCTTATCGTTTTTCTCTAAAGGACAATATACCAATCCTATGGTGATCCGTATTGCTGGGCTTGCTTATCAAAGAGGTTTCGGTGGTCATTTTCATAATGATAATTCGTTTGCCGTCTTTCGTGATATTCCTGGGCTAATTATCGCTTGTCCTTCTAACGGAGCCGATGCGGTCAAATTGTTACGAACGTCGGTGAAATTAGCAAAAGAGCAGCAACGTGTGGTGGTGTTTTTAGAGCCTATTGCTTTATACATGACGAAAGATTTACATCAAGAAGGTGATGGATTATGGACATTTGAATACCCAGCCCCTGCTCAGCAAAGTGTTGACGCGGCCACGCATGATTTAGCGACTAACATCTCGAAAGAGAATAATGCTAGTGAGGAAAATGACTTGGCTGTTGCAGTGCATGGCGATGGCACGGATTTATGTATTTTAACCTATGGAAATGGTTATTACTTATCGCGTCAAGCGGAAAAAGAGCTTGTGAAGAAGGGGATTGAATGTCGAGTCGTTGATTTACGTTGGTTAGCCCCTCTAGATGAAAGAGGCATTATTGGGCATGCGCAAGCTTGTAAAAAGGTGTTAATCGTGGATGAGTGTCGAAAAACCGGTTCAATTAGCGAAGCGATTCTGGCGTTACTCTGTGAAAAAGCAACTAATGATGCGCATGCGGTACAACGACTTTGTGCTCAAGATAGTTTTATTCCTCTTGGAAGTGCGGCTTATCATGTGCTGCCGAGTAAAGAGGATATTGTTAAAATTGCCAGTGAAATGTGTTTAACAAGCACTAAGGCCAATGCTAAAGCAAAAGCGTAGGAAAATGAAAATGACAAGTAAAAAGCAACGCGCTGTGGTGATTTGTCCTGGGCGTGGTACCTATAATAAAGAAGAGCTTGGCTATTTAAAAAATTATCATGGTGACAAACTCACTTTTATTGAGAATATTGATCAATATCGCCAGTTGAAAGGTCAGCTTGCCATTAGCGAACTCGATGCAATGGAAAACTATAGCATGCGTACGCATACCGCCGGTGAGAATGCTTCTGCTCTAATTTACGCGTGTGCATATAATGATCATCAAGCCATTAATTCTGAGCTTTATGATGTTGTTGCCGTAACGGGTAATTCAATGGGTTGGTATATTGCATTGGCGGTAGCTGGCGCATTAAATCACGATTCAGCTATCGAGTTAATTAATACCATGGGCTCAATGATGAGCAATGGCTTAATTGGCGGTCAATTGATATATCCAATTATCGATGAACATTGGCTAAAAGATAAATCACGCGAAGCACAAGTGATGCAATGTTTGGTTGAAGTGAATCAACAAGCAGGTTGTGAAGTTTATGTCTCAATTTATTTAGGCGGATATCTGGTTTTTGGCGGCAATAAACAGGGCTTAAAAGCTTTAGAAAATCGTTTGCCTATCATTGATGAGCGCTATCCAATGAACCTTTTTAATCATGCTGCATTTCACACACCTATGTTGTCGGGTGTTTCTGAACAAGCATTGAAGCAACTTCCGGTTTCCTTGTTTTCAACACCGGATATACCGTTAATTGATGGCTTAGGGAATATTTGGCAACCGTATTCTACCGATCTCAATAAATTACACCAATACACATTAACCACACAAGTAACCGAACCTTATAATTTCAGCAAAGCGATAGAAGTCGCGATTAAGGAATATGCGCCAGATAAATTAATTATATTAGGACCTGGGGCAACATTAGGGGGGGCAGTTGCACAATGTTTGATTGAGCACAACTGGTTAGGTTTATCGAGTAAAAAAGCCTTTATCGACCAGCAAAAACAAGCCCCTTATATTCTGTCTATGGGGATTGCAGAGCAGCGAAAATTAGTCATTTAAAGACAACATAGCAAGAAATTTTAAGAATAAACGTAATATTCGTATAAATATTCAGCAAAAATAAATGATTATTAGTTTGTTACTCTTAGCAATCAATGATTTAGTGTTTTAATGTATTATGTGAGTGAATAAAAAGTAGGATTAATCAGGGAAAATGGCTAATATATCTATATCAGGGATTTATATTAAAAAAGACAATGACATCTATACGTAAGAAAAATGAAGCTGAGCTTCAACTCGCTTTTAAAGCTTTATTACATGAGCAATGTTATGGATCGCAAAGTCAATTAGCACAAGCGCTAGATGACCAAGGATTTACGAATATTTCTCAAGCTAAAATTTCGCGCTTATTATCAAAACTCGGTGCGGTTAAAATGCGAAATGCTAATGATCAGGTTGTTTATATTTTACCGGATGAATTGGCAATTCCTAAATCACGCCAAGCAATTCAATCGGTAGTGGTGAGTGTTAAACATAATAATACACAAATTATTGTTAAAACAGGAATTGGTGGCGCGCCTTTAATTTCTAGAATGCTTGACAGTATGGGTGAATCCGCTGGTATTTTAGGGACGTTAGCAGGTGATGATACTATCTTTATTGCCCCCGTTGATGTGAACAATATCGCTAATATCACCGAAGATATTAAAAGATTATTAGACGTTTAATCTTTTAAAACAAGTAAGCGTTTGTGATAAATATAAAACAAAAAAGAAGTGCAGTTCACTTCTTTTTTGTTTTTTAGTCGGCGTGTTTTCTGTTTATTTCAATTTAACTCTAGGCTAAATCAAACACATAACGGGTTTGGCTATAAAATGGCTGTTCAGGCGTTAATAAACAATTTTCTATATTTACCCCTTTTTCTTTATTATTTGCTCGTTGAGGCTCTAAACAAAGTGCAGCTCTGCGTTGATATTGCACATTGTTTTTCCCGTAATGACTGCCATCAATATAATTTGCCGTATATAAAATCATACTGGGTTGATCGGTAAAAATAGTTAAACGTCTTCCTGAGTTTTCGTCAATGGCTTGCGCAGCATATTCATTCATGGCTATGGCGTTTTCATTTAACAGCCAGTAATTATCAAAACCAAGCCCGATACGAATTTGGTCATCGTCATTATTATCAATCTCTTTCGCTAAAAATTTTGCTTTAGAAAAGTCGTGGGCGGTATTGGTGACTGATTTGATTTCGCCAGTAGGATAGGCTTTTTCTGACATGGGAAGGAAGTAATCAGCGTTAATCGATACTTTATGTTGGTGAATATTCCCCGAGTCGTGACCGGCCAAATTGAAGTAACTATGCTGAGTTAAATTAATTATTGTGGTTTTGTTGGTTTCCGCAAAATATTCAACGATTAATTCGTTGTCCACCGTCAAATGATATTTAACGGTAAAGTTGACTTCTCCTGGAAACCCTTCTTCGCCATCAGGGCTAGAATAGGACAGTATAATGCTACTTTTATTTTCTTCTTGTGCCGTGCTTGCATGCCATAATTGTTTATTTAAAGCTTTTTTGCCACCATGTAATTGGCTATCTGGGGCATTGAGCGCTAGTTGATATAAATGCCCATTAAGTTTAAATTGTCCTTTATCGATTCTTCCCGCATATCGACCGATAACGGCACCTAAATAATAACTATCAGCCTCATAATCACTAACACGGTCGTAGCCTAAAACAACATCGGCTAATCGTCGCGTTTTATCTAATGTAAGAATCGAGACAATAATGCCACCAAAGTTAGTGATTTTAACTTTCATGCCTTGCGGAGTCGTTAACGTATAGAGCGATGCTGAAGTGCCATTAGAGAGTTGACCAAAACTTTCTTCGTGAATACTTACCATGGCAGGGGGGGTAGTCATTATCAACTTAACCTCATATTTATACGTTACAACTTTTCTTAACAACTAATGCACTTATCTATATTGCATCAGTATTCGCTCCTTAGGCTACAGGGGAATTCATCTTTCTTCAAAGAAAATATGATTGTGAGGAACATTTATCAAAACAGGAAGGTTCACGGTGATTTGCTGAATTATTGCGAGTGAATTTTCAACATTATTCGATGACTTTTTGTGTGTCTTAGTGAAACGGTTATGTGAGCGAGTAAACTTACAATGAATACCATTGAAAGATTGAACATCTCATGTGATGATTGAAATAACAACGGGTTAGCGAATGTGAATATATGAAAATTCGAGCTGCGACTATACAAGATATTGAAGCTTTGAGGGTTTTTGAGCAAGGTGTCATTAAAGCTGAGCGTCCATATGACGAAACTTTACAAGTAGATCCTATTGAATACTATGATCTGGAATCACTGATTGTCGCTAACGATACTCAAATAGTGGTGGTTGAATTGAATCAAGCAATTATTGCTTGTGGTTATGCACGAATAAAACAAGCAAAAAAGTATGCCAATTATAACTTTTATAGCTATTTAGGTTTTATGTTTGTTCAAGAAGAATACCGAGGTAAAGGATTGAACCATCGGGTTATCGACGCATTAACACAATGGAGTTTAGAACAAGGAGTGACTATGATGCATTTAGATGTTTATACAGAAAATGCTTCTGCGATCCGTGCTTATCAAAAAGTCGGCTTTAAAGAATATTTAGTCGAAATGCGCATGGATATTTCACAAAAATAACCGCTTGATTTTGTTATTTATCGCTAATAAAACATCTAGATTATTTTAGGACTATACTTACCGTTATCTGCTATTACTTGAAGAAGAAGCGTAAGTTTTTAGGGGAAAAATCAACCTGGAAAGGTCCGAACGTTAGCTGGAAGTTACCGATAAAGGAGTAGCTTATGTTAAGACATTATTATATTACGGATAGGTTAGAAGATTTAGCGCAAGTTGAGCAAGCGTTAATTAGCCAAGGCATGTTAGATTCTCAAATTCATGTTTTAAGCGAACAAGACGCTGAAGTTGCTATGTTACAGCTTCACGAAGTTGAATCAGTATTAAAAAAAGATGTAATTCATTCAACAAAAATTGGCGCAATGGTCGGTTGTGTTTTAGCCATTATTACCTTGCTTTTTGCCTATTTTATGAATTGGTTTAATAGCCCAAGCGGTTGGTTACCCTTTGTTTTTCTTTCGATTATTATTATTGGGTTTTGTACCTGGGAAGGAGGGTTTATCGGGATTCAAACTGATAATATCAATTTTAGGCGTTTTAAACGTTTATTGACTAATGGCATGCATGTATTGTTCGTTGATATTGAACCTAAACAAAAATTTACCTTAGATAGTGTTATAAAAGAGTTTCCTAGTATTCAAGCACAAGGCACTGGCGATGCATCTCCACACTGGGTTGTTTATGGTCGAGACAAATATCAAACGTTCATGAAATCAATGCCCTAACAGTTTATTAAAAAAAGTTATAAAAAAAGCTTGTTCAACAATAGCAATTGGCTAATTTTTGCCTACACTTATAAGTGCAAAGCAAAACTTACTTCTTTGTTTCATGTCCATGCGCTTTAATGATTATTCATTAAAGCGCATTTTTATTGAATCATTTCAATGGAATATATAACTATTCTTTCGTTGAATCACTTCATGCTGAAATTAGCACTTCCATAACAATCATTTTCATGACCCTGTTTACCCTTTAAAGATTAACGTTTATGCTATTTGGCTGATGATTTTGTTGAGTATGAACAATGACGGATAAACCTGCTAGTCGCTGGTCAATCTTTAAAAAACTAGTAATTTTCCAAGTCAAATTAGCGTTTGATGCATTAAGGGACCTTTTCTTAAGCCCCATTTCTTTTGGTTGCGCTTTGATTGATATCATAAAAAATAACCCTGATGAGCAAAGTTATTTTAAAAAATTAATGACGTTTGGGGGGAAAACAGATCTGTGGCTTAATTTGTTTTCTCAACATGATTATACGCCTGATGATGCTAACAAGAGTGAAGAGAGAACAATCTCTGGTCAGGAGGGTGATGAAAACTTACAAAAAAATGCCGACCAATTATTCGACAAAATTGAAGATCTGATCCGAGAACAATCCGCAAAAGGGGGCTTAACTACCTCAGCAAAAAGTACTTTAGATGGGGTTTTACAAAAGCTGGCGAATCACCCCGTGAGTAAGATTTCAGAAAAAGATAAGGCCGATTAAACAATAAGTTGATACCTTAAAACAAAATATAATGATTGAACAAATGAATACTAGTGTTATCTCTGCCTATTAGCCGTTAGAATAATGCATTAGTTAATGATAATACGGCTTTTTAAACGTAAAAATGATCAGTGAATTTACTTATTCAACCACTTTTATTCTTGATAAAAGTTATTTTACCGAGTGTTTTGAACAGTCTGTGGATGTTGACCAGACGTGGCAAGCTTATTTTAAAGCGATTTTTTTCTCTGTGTTTGGTGGCTTGTTAGTCATCTTCACACCGATTAATCCTTATGTTGCTTGGTTTTTATTTGGCATAGGTATTATTGAAGCGTTAAGCGTTTATTATCAAAAACCATGGTGGGTAACCCGACAAATGCTCGGTAAAGCTTCCAAAAGTGAAGTTACTTTAACTATTGATGCCAAAGGGATAAATAGTCATTCATTCTATGTAGATGATAGTTATGATTGGCAAGATATTAGTAAAATGACCGCGACTGATAAAGGCTGGATTATTCAGCATAGTAACGGAAAGAATTACATATCAGCACGCTTTTTAAATGCACAAGCCAGCCAATATATTCAAGATAAAGCTCAAGAGATAAATAAAACAGCAACATGAATGAGCAATCGACATTACAACTAGCTAATCAAAACCCAATTCGATTAACAAGTTGGAAGTTTATTTCAGCTTTTGTTTTAGGCTGGGCTCTTTTGATCGCGCTTTCTCCGGTGCCATTTTTACAAACGCTTGAATATGCATTGTTTAGTTTTTTGGGGGTCTTAGGGGCTATTTTTGCAAGTTCAACAGGCGCTGGTGGCGGTGTGGTTTTTATACCTGCGTTTAATGAGTTAAATTTTAGTGAACAACAAGCGATTGCAACAAGCTTTGCCATTCAATGCTTTGGCATGACAGGCGGCGCAATTACTTGGTGGTATCATTATCGCGCTGAAAAAACTGAATTAAGGTTATGGCAAGGATTTAAACGGATTATTTCTGTTTGCGCTATCAGTGGTATTATTGGACTCTGGTTTGTGTACGGCACGCATATTCAAGCACCCTCAACGTTACACCAGAGTTTTAGTTTATTCTCGTTAATTCTTGGTTTTTTCATCGTTATCACGGTTTTTTTTGTTAAATCTCCACGCGAACGTAGTCAATTATATGTCCTTGATTATATAACTATCATTTTAATTGGCTTATTTGGCGGCGCAATTACCGCTTGGCTTTCGGTCGGAATAGGCGAATTATTGGCGGTATATTTAATACTTCGTCGATTCGATATTAGTATGGCGGTTGCAGCAGCGGTGATTGTTTCTGCTTTATTAGTATGGGCAGGAATAGGACAACATACTTTAGTGTCTTATCAAGTTTATTGGCAAGTGGTGATATTTGCCGGGCCTGGAGCTTTATTAGGTGGGATTTTTGCAAAAACATTAGTGACTTACCTTTCTGCTACCCGATTAAAACTATTCTTTGCTTTTTGGTTGCTAGTAATAGGCTTAGCTGGGATTAAGTTGTAGTGATAAAACTTAAATGAGAATAATTCTCAAAAACCTTGACAGCTTATTGCTTCTTCATTAGTCTTGCTGGCAATTTTATCGCGTTTAGCTATATATTTTATCACTTATCTTAATTGGAGCTGGT
This sequence comes from Thalassotalea sp. SU-HH00458, assembly GCF_040362795.1. NCBI lineage: Bacteria > Pseudomonadati > Pseudomonadota > Gammaproteobacteria > Alteromonadales > Colwelliaceae > Thalassotalea > Thalassotalea sp. SU-HH00458. Next base: position 298,973 of record NZ_BAABWW010000001.1, on the reverse strand, counting down.
ATGTTGAAAAAATCATTGTTCAGCAAGGTTTTGTTTATTTGTTTGTTCATCCCTAGCGTTCTATCTCAAGCAGCGGAAGTAAATGTTTATTCTTATCGTCAACCGTTTTTAGTAGAACCATTATTTAACGTCTTCACAGAAAAAACAGGCGTTAAAGTGAATGTGGTTTTTGCAAAAAAAGGCATGGCAGAACGTTTAGCTCGTGAAGGCCAACATAGCCCTGCAGACATTTTATTGACTACTGATATCAGTCGGTTAGTTGAGTTGCATGATAAAGACTTATTGCAAGCGGTTGACTCTGAAACACTGGAAAAAGCAGTCCCTGAAAAGTTTCAATCAAAAGACAATACTTGGTATGGCTTAACGATGCGGGTACGTAATATTTATTCCTCTAAGCGACTTGGCCAAGTAGATCTGAGTTATGAAGACTTGGCGGATCCTAAATATAAAGGTCGAGTTTGTACTCGTAGTGGTAAGCATCCATATAATGTCGCATTGGTCTCGTCAATGATCGCTGCACATGGTGAAGAGAAAACCTTAACTTGGTTAGAAAATCTAAAGAAAAATTTAGCGAGAAAACCACAAGGTAGTGATCGCGGACAGGTACAAGCAATTCATCAAAATTTATGTGATTTATCATTAGGTAACAGCTATTACTTTGGCAATATGTTAAATGATGAAAAACAAAAAGTATGGGCTGATGCAGTAAATATTAATTTTCCAAATCAAGCCAATCGCGGCGCACATGTTAATATTTCTGGTGTCGCCATGGCAAAACATGCACCTAATGCGAAAAATGCATTAGCATTAATGGAGTTCTTGGTGTCTGAACAAGCACAACAGATGTACGCAGAAACGAATATGGAATATCCTGTTCGTGAAGGCGTTGCAGTCTCAGCACTAGTGAGTTCTTGGGGACAATTTAAAGCCGACGAATTATCGTTAGAGACTATCGCGCAACACCGAAAAGCAGCGATTAAACTATTGGATAAAGCACAATTTGATCTGTAACTCGGTAAACCTTGCTGGCTCAGGATTTATTAATCAGTGAGCGTTGGAAATAAAAATAATACATGGAAGTTTTTGAGTTGGATTTTAGCACTGGTGTTAATGACACCGGTGCTTGTGATGCTATATTCTGGAATCGGTTCATCAAGCGATTTATTTAGCCACCTTTGGCAGACCGTTTTACCAACTTACCTTACAAATACTTTACTCCTTGCCATTTTAGTGGTGGCTTTATCCCTTTGTTTTGGTGTACCTGCTGCTGCGATTATTAGTCAAACAAACGTTTATGGAAAAAAGTATTTACGTTGGTTGCTGATGCTACCTTTAGCCATGCCAGCTTACTTAGTGGCTTATTTATACACGGATTTATTTGATTACGCAGGGCCGGTACAACGTTTTCTTCGAGCAAGTTTTGACTGGCATTCGCCCGGAGATTATTGGTTTTTTGACATTAGGAGCTTATTTGGCGCATCTATGATGATCGCGCTTGTGCTATTTCCTTATGTTTATATGTTGGTGAGAACCTCCTTTGAATGCCAAAATCAACAACTGATCCGAGCAAGTAGAAGTTTAGGTTTTGGCTTAACTCAAAGTTTTCTTAGAGTGTCGTTACCATTAGCAAGACCCGCAATTGCGGTGTCTGCAAGCTTAGTATTAATGGAGACTTTAGCTGACTTTGCTACGGTTCAATATTTTGCCGTTAACACGTTAACAACGGCGATTTATGACACTTGGTTAGAGTACGGCGATTTGTCTACCGCCAATGCAATCGCTAGTATTTTAATGTTATTGATATTATTTACTGTGGTTGCCGAACAAAGAGCACGAGCTGGGCAGCGCCATCAATCTAATCGTTTAAATAATCAAATAAAAGAAAAAAAACTCTCTTTTATTGAACAATGCGTTGCCTTAAGTTTTTGTTGGACTTTAGTGGTTGCCGGTTTCATTTTACCTTTTTTGCTGTTGATTGTGATGGCTTTAGATTACGCAACCGTAGCACAATTTAATACGTTACTTTCATCGGGGTTTAATAGCTTACAAGTTGCATTTTATGTCGCGAGTATCGCAACGATATTTGCGTTAATATTAGCGTTATTTAAACGGTTACACTTTTCTCGTTGGCGACAACATCCTCTGCGGATTTCAGGTTTTGGTTATGCAATCCCGGGCACTGTGTTAGCCATGGCGATGTTAGCAACGTTAGGGCCTATTGATCATGGCTTGAATGACTTCGCTGAGTTAGTGGGTTTACAATCGCCGGGATTAATTTTATCGGGTTCTATCTTTGCGATTATTTTTGCTTTGGTAGTGCGTTTTGCCGCCATTGCTAATGGCACGATTAGCAGTGGCATAGAGCAAATTCCTGCTTCATTAGACTTAGCTCCGGCAAGCTTGGGTGTTAAATTAAGCCAAAGTTTACCTAAAGTACATTTACCACTGTTGAAATCATCAATCGTGGTAGCATGGTTACTCGTTTTTGTTGAAGCGATGAAAGAATTACCGACAGTGTTATTACTTAGGCCTTTTAACTTTGAAACGTTAAGTACACAAATTTATCAATTAATTTCTGATGAACGTCTCGAACAAGGTGCATTAGGGGCGTTGCTCATAGTATTATTCGGCTTAATTCCAATCGTCTATTTAAATCAAAAAGAGAGTAACGTTTGACCGTTTTGTTAAAGTTGCAGCACTTGTCGGTTGCCTTGCAACAGAAACCAATTTTAACTGATGTTAATTTAACGTTAGCTGCCGGAGATATCCTCGGCTTAGTTGGACCAAGTGGTTGTGGTAAAACGACTTTATTAAATACCCTTGCGGGGTTTGTCGAACAAAATAAAGGGACGATAACCATTGCCCCCGATATGGTGATTACCCCTGATAATCTTATTGAACCTGAGCAAAGAAATATTGGCATGATTTTCCAAGATTATGCCTTGTTCCCTCATTTAACCGTCAATAAAAATATCGCCTTTGGCCTAAAACATTTTAATAAAGCGGAACAAGCCACGAGAATCGATACGTTATTATCTTTGTTAAAACTCACTGAGTTCTCTGGGCGGTTCCCACATCAACTTTCTGGTGGTCAGCAACAACGAGTGGCAATTGCTCGGGCATTAGCTCCACAACCTAAGTTATTGTTGCTCGATGAACCTTTTTCAAATATTGATGCACGTTTACGTAATGAATTAATGCTTGAATTAAGAAGCTTATTAAAGCAGTTAAGTATTACGGCTATTTTTGTTACTCATAATAAAGATGAAGTGTTCAGTTTTGCAGATCAGATTGCGGTGATGCATCAAGGACATGTACTTCAATCAGGAACCCCGGTTGATGTTTTTCAACATCCTTGTAGTTGGCAAGTGGCAGATTTTCTGCAAATAGGTAGTTGGTTACCTGTTATTACAATAAATGGGGACTGTATTACTGCGATAGGTAATATCGGTATTGATCTTAACTCAATGCAAAATAATGGTGGTAGTCGACATGCGTTATTATTGAAGCCTCAAGATATTAAAATAGTGCCTAATGGCCAAGCAAATGTGGTGATTGACTATGTAAGGATCACTGAACATGGCTTTCATTATTTATTATCGAGTTTAACCGACGATAAGCGTTTGAGCTTCGAGCACTTAAGTTTCTATAGTCACCTTGTTTTTGCTCAAGGTGAAAAAATTGCGATTGAAATTGTACCGCATCAATATCAGTTATTTAGTCAATAAATTGCTGAATTTAACTTGTTGAATGATTTATTTTAATGAAATTGCCATTGCCAAGAAAGGGCTATACTCCTTTCAGGGTGGAAAGGTGCATCTTCATCGGCACTGGTTAAATATTGATTATTGGTCAAGTTATCAAAGGTGATATTAATTTTGTGTTGTGCTGAAATTTGATAATTGACGTTAACATGCCATTTCCACTCTGCACTTAACGCTTGTTCTGAATTGCCAAATTGTGTTTTTTCAAATTGATAACTGAGGTGATTTTCAATTTTTAGCTGACTCACGGCCGCTGGAAACCAATTAATTTGCCACTGTAATTCTTCAGGTAAGGCATCGTCAACTGTTCTTTTTAAATAGTCCCTTGCCCATTGTTTTTGATAACTAAATATCATGCTAAGTTGATGATTAGTCTGCCAATCGGCGGTTAACTCTATCCCTTTTAATGTAACTTCTTGGTTATTGCGGTAACTACGAATCACCTTGTTATGGTCACGTTGATAACGCTCAATGTAATTATCTACTTGATAATAATAACTACTAATTAACCAGCGAAAATTTCCCGCTAATTGTTGCTGGTAGTCAAACTGTAAACCAACACTTTTTTCAGGTATCAAAAACGGGTTACCTTGGGTATTACCTCGAGGAGTTTCCCCCGAGAAAAATAATTCACTTATGGTTGGAAACCTAAATGCATTGGCGAAGGTGATGTTTAGCTGTGTTGTGGTTGATATCGGCAAATGACTATTGAGTGAAAGCGAGACAAAATCATCTTGTACTTTGTATTGTTCGTGAGTCAGTAAAGGATGATTTTCAACGGTTTGTTTATCATATCTAATTCCAGATTTTAAAGATAAATTATTGAGTTTCCACGTATGATTAGCAAAAACTCCTATGGTTTGTTCTGCACCGTCGATGGTGTTTTTTTGCCAAGCAAGTTCGTTTGCTTGATTAAATTCTCGTTCTGAAATATCGATATTATCGCGTTTTATCCATTCCCCACCGAGCAGAGTGTTGCCTATTAAAATAGTGCCATTCCCCCCAAAAATCGTCGATGAATATGTCACAAGGTTTCGTCGTTCTAATGTGCTTGTTAACTCATTCTCAAAGGTTGATATATTATTCTTCCACGCTTGTTGATGATTAAAAAACGACAAACGCCAGCGGTCTTTTTTATGAAATTGAAGGCTTGAAAGCCAATGCAGATCTTTCGGGTAAAGGGTTATTTTATCGTGTGGGAATTCAGCTGAACTTTTACCTATATCTTTACCTTGAGTTAGCATGGTTAATGCCGAAATTTCAATTTCTTGCCATGTAAAGTGACTGGCGAAATTGGCATGATATTGTTGATGTTGGCTATTTAATTTTATTTGACCGGTTGCTGTTTTAGGAGCATGAGCATTGTTGGCTTTTCGTTGCATAAATGTTGCTGACAGAGACTCATTGCTCAGCTTTAAGAGTGTTTGTACTGTATCGTCTTGTGGTTTAAACATCACATTTAGACTTGATTCATTAAAATTTAATGTCGATAAACTAATGACGCCCCCCATAGCACCTGAGCCATATAATGTAGAGCTTGGACCTTTTTTAATGTCAATGTGCTCAATCAGCGCGGCGGGTAAAAATGATAAAGAATTGCCTGCGCGACGATCAGTGATAATTGGAATACCGTTTACTTCTGTTTTGATACGGGCACGGCTAAAACCTCTGATGTTGTAGCTTTGAAACAATCCCCCTTGGCCAGTTAAGCTTAATCCTGGGGCAGGGTTTAAAATACCTGCTACAGAGTGCTGACCTGCCATATAGTCATTTATTTCTAAAAAAGTATTATCTGTTGTTAAATTATCATCGACAGAAAGCACAGTTCGAGCATGTGTGACCTGTATTTTTTCTATTTCAGATGCCTGCAAGTGCATCACACATACAAGCGCTAATAAAGTGACCAGTGTTTTTTGAAGAGCTTTAAAAAAGTGGTGGACAGCGAACATAGGGTATTTAGCCAATTATCAAAAATGAATATATAAAATGTGGATAAGAAGCAGCATTTAATGTGGCTCCCGTTACTTTACCGCGTTGATAAAGCCAATTCTTCAAGAATTGTGAAGTGAAAATAGCGCCCAAATTCATTAACATCAAAAAAGCAGCTAAGCCATGAAACTGAAGGGATGGATATTGTAAAAAACGGGATTCTGTTCCAAAGTCTCCCTCTTGCATGGCAAACGTTTTTAATAACCAAACAGTGCAGCCGCTCACAAAGCTCAATGACAACATAGTATAAAAAAATATCGATAGTTTTGTGATATGTGAGCGCTTATTTTAACCTTAGTGTTTCACGTCTTTAAATGTCTTTTAAAACCAAAGCGATTAACCATTATCGCTTTGGCTGTCAATTTTTGCAAAATAACCAATGCTAGTTTAGGTTTCATTAAAACGACTATTTTTGTCAACGCGTCAGCTAACATAGTATTTTGACCAAACACAGAAACACAGCCTTTTAATGGATACGGTTTAGCTTGTATATTTTTCGAAATTTTTTCGGTTTAATGAGGTAATTGCCATTGTTTTGGTAATCGCCACGCGTTGCAAGTGATTTAGCAAGCATGTTAATTTTTTTAAAAGCGTTTGCGAGTTTACCATACTGTAAAACAACTTGATGTTGTTGCCAATTTGACATGGTCCGCCTTCTGCTTCTGAATCAATATTAGCGAGAATGTGCTACTGATTTTTAATGGCGGGTATTGTAAATATAATGCAAATGATAATTCTTTTGTTTGTGTTCATAGACTTAACAATATTGTTTTGTTTCAGTGGTTAGCAAAATGTAAGGATTTTGAATAAAAAAAGCTTCATGAATGGTCATGAAGCTTAAAATCAACGCTAGGAAGGCGATTTTTAAAATTAATTTAAGTAAAAATAAAACAACTACTGTTGAAGAACTAAACGGGTTAACTCCTCAATACTAAGTCTTTATTCCATTTTAACTTGTTTACTGCTTTACTGCTTTACTGCGTTTATTTCTACCGTTGAATTATCTAAAGCCAGTTTATAACCAAAGGATACATGATGGTAACGGGCCGATGAGTAATCATCGTGAATAGCAAAACCAAAGTTATAAACTTTACCTGCTTCAATACTGATATCACCGGGCTTAACAGAAATTAGTTTACGTTTTATCATGACAGACCAAGTGTCGCCTTTGAGTGCTGCATGTACTTGAGCACCTTGACCACCATGCATTTTTCGCTCGGCTAGCAACATACCGTCTTCTATTTCATTATTGCCGGATTTAAAGCGCACGATATCCATGTATTGATTAGAATCTTCTGCGGCTTTGATCTCATTTTCGTCTTTGAGCTTATCCCAGCCGCCTAATGCTTTGCCACCACGACCTTTAAGTTCAAGTTTGCTTCGAGACTCTTTCAAATATTTAGTGACGCCATTGTTTAAATTTAACCGTTTCGCAATATCAGAGCCTAGTAAGGTTTCTTGGGTTTGTTGATATGGCATTGAGTTGGCGTCTGCATGGCAAGTTGCCCAACAACCAGCTCTATCTGCATATTCAACATCATCAGTCGCTAACATGAAAGCAAGTTTCATTGAGTTGTCAGGATCCATCTTTCCACCTTCGACAAAAGGCACAGGCGCGTGTTCGGTTTCACTCCAACTAAATCTTAAGTAAAGGTTTTCATTGTCATGACTTGCTTCTATTGTGACCGGAAAGCTACCGCGTTTTCCTGGTATTACGTTAGGCTCTAAGTCTTTTTCACTTTTCCCCGACACGATGTTTTCACCGATATCAGCAATTTCTTCGCCATGACATTCAACGCATCTATCACCTTTAGTAAAGGCTCGTTTACCACCATGTTTTCTACCAAGTATCCACTCTAATGAGGCAGTACCTGGATAAAAAACACTGATATCCGTTGATTGAGCTTTTGACCAATTAATTTGCCAGTCTGGGTTGCTTTGCTTGTTCGACTCATCTGCAATAAGATTTACGGGGGCAGGGCTTTTTGCTTTTTGTAATGCTGCATTCACTGCTTGCGCTATTTTTTCTTCAATTTTTACTTTTTCGGCGGCTTTAGCCGCTTTTAATTCTGCTGCTTCTTTTGCCTCTTTGGCCTCAACACGCGCTAGACCTTCTAAATATAATTGAGGTACTTCACGAATATATTCCGGGTTTGGTGCTTCTATCGCTTCTAACGCTTCATCCGTTAACTGGTCTCGAACGTTGTGATGAGCAATACCTTTGTGGCAATCGATACAAGTTTGTCCAGTTTCAAAGGCGTTTAAATGTTGTTTGCGAGCGCGAGGTTTTTGGAATTCTGGGTTCATTGATTCAAAGTTATGACAGTTTCTACATTCACGTGAATCAGTTGTTTTCATAGCTTTCCATACACTTTGTGCTAGTTCAAAGCGATGTTCATTAAATTTTTCTTTAGTGTCTAATTTGCCCGTTAACCAAGAAAAGACTTCTTTAGATGCTTGGATTTTACGAACAACTTTATGGATCCAAGGCCTTGGAACATGACAATCAGGACAACCGGCTCTTACGCCTGTTCTATTTGAGTAGTGAATTGTGGGTTGGTATTCTTGATAAACATTGTCTTCCATTTCATGGCAACCAATACAAAATTCTGTGGTATTTGTCGCTTCCATCGCGGTGTTAAAACCACCCCAGAAAATAATACCGACAACAAAAAAGAGCACGGCTCCGGCGACAGTTGTCCCTAAAATGAGTCTTCGAGACCAAAAGCTGGGTTTGTTTTCTAAATTAACCATAATTAACTCGTTTAGCATAAAGCGAAAAAGCGCGAGCATAATGTTTACAATGCATTATGCTCGCATAATCAATAGTTTAAATGTTGATTAGGTTTTGTGGTTCATACGGTTATAAACGTTGAACTTACCTGTTGGTGTTGTTAAACCTTTAATACGTGCTTTCTCTTTAAGGGTTTTTGCATCATAGACAACGATTTCACCAGTAGGATTTTTAGCGTCTTTGCGGTTCCAAACAGAAACCCAAACCTCAGTGCCACCTTTGTTAAACTCCATATGAAGCGCGGCTTTACCTTCCTCTTCAGTAACACGAATAGTTTTAACAATCTCACGTGTTTTCTTATCGAAAACTTGTACGGATTGTTGAATTTCTGGCTCAGGGTGTTTTAACTGATCAGCCCAAACATAGTCAGAGTTTTCGTGAGTACGAATAAACACACCAGCGCCATCTGTTTCAACTTCATAACAAAGTTTCCACGCTTGATCTGGGTTACCCATAGGGTCATTACCCCAAACAGATACTAAACCAACTCCTAAATGAGTTGTGCCCGCAACTGAACCACATTCTTCGTCAACCCAATTAGCACCAGGTCCAGGATGAGGGAGCGAATCTACAGGAATGATTTTTTCGAGTGCTCTATCTTGCGTATCAACTACCACCATTGCATTTGACGCATTGGCTGCAATTTGGAAGTAACGACCTGTTGGATCAAAGAAACCATCATGTAAAAATTCGGCAGAAGCGATACTGGTGATCGTTAAGTTGTCTAAGTCGTTATAATCAACTTGTAACATTTGCCCGGTTTCTTTCACGGCAACAATAAAAGAAGAGGTATTGGGCGCAGTATAAATTGCCGCAACACGAGCTTCGTTAATAAACTCACCTTTGGTGTTGTAACCACGGGTTGAAACCACTTTAAGTGGGTTTAATGTTACCGCATCCATGATAACAAAGTGAGCCGGCCAGTATCCGCCCGCGATAACATATTTACCGTCGCCAGACACAGCGATATCACGCGCGTCATATGCCATTTTAGTTTCAGCTACTAACATGTTGTCAGGCGTTTGCCATAAGTCTATTTTATTGACTTTTCCGTCACGACCTATGGTGTACCAAAAGCGGCCAACGTCTTTTGCATGATCCACTTTATGATGCTCAGTACCTTTAATTACATGAACGGCATAACCGGTATCAATGTGTTTGACGATTTTTTTAGTATCGCCATCGATGATCGCAGCTTTACCGGCATCCCGTTCAATGACAACAAAGAAATTTTCCCAATTTAAGCCGTGCATAGGTTTGCTTGGATAATCTTTTGGATCAACATACTGTTTTGTGTGTGAGCGCATTTGTTCTAAGGACATTTCTGGTGGAACAGGTGGTGTCATTTGAATAAAGGTTGCCATGTTGGTGATTTCTTCTTTTGTGAACAAATCATCAAAGTTATTCATGCCACCTTCAGTACCGTATGCAATAATTTTTTCTAGGCGTTTTTGCCCTTTCTTTATCGTGTTTTCGGGTTCTAGGTTTTTACCGGTTGCACCTTTACGTAATGTACCGTGGCAACCTGCACAACGTTGGAAGTACTGTAGCTTTGCTTTATCAAAATCAGTTTCAGAGAGTGTTGGCTCGGTTGCTGAAACCGACAGACTGATACCACTTGCAGCTAAACCAATAGCTAAGCTTATCGCTGAAAGGCCATACTTTATTGTTTTCATCGGTTTTCTCCAGATGTTTAATTTCTAATTTAGTGTTTAAAAGGAATTTTCAGATTGAAATTATCTTGATTGAAAATATTTTTAATCTGTAAATAAACGTAACTATCGGGGAATTACCAATCTGAAAACCTGATGCAGATCAAGTTTTTAAAAATATTAAACGGAAGTGATTTACAACTTGATTGAGGTCAATAAATGATGGATTTTTAAACGAATGAGCATGCTTTCGGTATAGACTATTCACAATAGACACATCGTACTTTTATATTTTTACTAAACCGCTTCTACAACTTTTTTGGAAACATTTTATGAATAATCGTCAAAAATCCTTACTGTATGCCGCTATTATTGGATTGATCATAGTTGCCATTTTCCTTGGTTTTTTATCGAGCATCACCAATCCTGTTTCTTGGTTGTTAATTGCCGTGTTATTGCTTATTCCTATGCTAGATAGAACACGTAGAGAAGAAAAAAAAATTGTGTGGAAAGAGGAATATAGCGTTGGTATAGAAAGTTTAGATCAAGATCATAAAACCCTGATTGACTTATTAAATAAATTTATCACAGCATACGATTTTGCCATGAGTGAAAGTTTTGAACGTGAAGCATTAGATGAGTTAATCGCTTATACCAAATATCATTTTGAGCGTGAAGAAGCGTTAATGCTAAAGCATCATTATCCTGATGTAGTTGAGCATAAAGCAGAACATAAAAAAATGTTTGAACAAGTAGAAAAATTCGAAGATCTCTACATTGACAAAGGTCATGAAGCGCTAGAAGAAATTAGTCAGTTTTTAACCAATTGGTTGATTAATCATATAAACGGAACTGATAAAGCCTACACAAAACACCTAACTCAGTGCGGTGTAAAATAATACCTGCTGACTATCAATAAAATGGATTCGTTGTTCTGCTGGATCGCTTATTAGGTTACAACTTCACCCAACTAAATCCAAGGACATAAATTTACTATTAGGATCTGCATTATAATTAGAAAATGGACCACAGAAAGAAAACCCATGTTTTCTATATAAACCATGAGCTGGAATAAAATAGTCCATTGAACCAGTTTCTAAGCTTAACTTTTTTAAACCAAATAGCTTTGCTTGTTCGATAATATGAACCAGTAATTTAGAAGCAACACCTTTATTCTGGTATTGATTTGAAGTTCGCATAGATTTTATCTCTGCGTGCTCAGAATCCAATATTTTAAACGCACCACAACCGGCTAACTCTTTACCATCCCAGATAGTCCAAAACTTAACAGATGAATCTTTTAATCCATCTAGATCGAAGGCATGCTTACTTTCTGGTGGGGATGTTGCCTTCATATCTTCAAGGTGTTCCTGAATAAGGGCAAATATTTCCTTACCTGATAAATCATCAAGCTTAATTTTAAACACGAAACCTCCTTGTAATCTAACGTCCTTGTTAATAGGAAAAATTTAGTTGGCTTAAATTGTTGAGGAACGAAACACTGCCAACTGTTTTGTGTCCCCTTTTGGTCGACTTTTTTTGCTGAGCCTTGAACTAACCCATTAATTTTAATGCAATATATGGTGATAAGTTTATCAGTAATATGGCTATTTTATAATTACCCAAAAACTTAAAATACATATTTGGTAATTCGGAAGCCTCTACGCCTACAATTTTACTGTGAAGAGTAATCGTAAAACTCCTAAATACGATAATAAAAAACGCTGAAAACAAATAAACACCAAGATTTATTACCGTACACCAACCGAAAAAAGTAGTAAGTTCATTTACGCCAATCATGGATTATATCTCCGTAATATTGGTTCTGAATAAAAGTATCTTATGTAGACGTCTCAGTAATATCCATCTACGTTTCGTTCATTAACCTATCATAAAAAAGCAATATTACAATCGGTTAAATTCATGATGATGTCACACCACATTGAAAATTAAGGAATTACTGATAATGCACAATGATACCCTAAGTTTATAGTGTTAAATTTATGTTTATTTACATGGAGTTATGTTGAACATATGATTTTTTTGCTTGTTACTTAGAATGATCAGTAATAGCTATAATGATTCATATTGAGTTTTTTCAATGACCGTTCTTCGCACTGGTTGTCGATATTAACTCAACACTTAATGGCTGCTTTTTGCTAGCTAGCAACTTTATCGAATGTATGATTGAGTCAGAGGATTAATTGTTCGTTAATCCTCTGACTCATTGTTTGGTTTATGGTAAACTTAGGTAAGCTTATGATGGCCCAAAGTTAATTACCACGCATATTTTAATTGTATTGAGCCATTAATACCTGCGGCGGCTAACGTCGCTAATAATGGATCTTCAGCTTCGAAACCATTAACGTCAGACCATTGCCAGTATTGCTTATTAGTTAAATTATAAATAGCTCCTGCTATGGTTATTTTATCGTTCACGTGATAATTAGCGATCACATCAAAAGTGGCGTAACCCGCGGTTGTTGCCAAAGTTTTATCTGGATCATCAATATCTGACTTGCCATCGACAATATTGGCATTCAATGCGATTGAGAATGTTTCATTTTCATTCAGCCATTGCAAACCAAGTAGGGCATGGTTAGGTTGCACTTCGTTTAATGGTTGATTGCTATCTTTATTCTCCCCTTTACTCCAAAAAATATTGGCATAGGAGTTAACGTTATTCTGGCTATTGAATATGTTTTTAAATTGGCCTTTGTAGCTAAATTCTAAACCATAAATTTCTGCGTTATCGATATTTTGAGATTGAAAAATTATCCGTTGAACTAAAGGGTCAAAACCTAAGTTAACTTTGGTTTGAATAAAATCTTGATAATCATTGAAAAAGCCAACGACATTAAATTGATGTTGTTCTAAACCAATACTATAGCCAACTTCATATCCATGTGTGGTTTCAGACTTTAGTTCTGCATTTGGTATGGCGCGCATTTTAAACATAGGAATGTCTAAACCAATATTGGCATCTTCAAAAGGTGGGGCGCGAAAGCCTTTCACGTATTGAAGATACACTTTACTGTCGTTATTTATTTGATATACGACACTAAATTTAGGAGAAATACTATCTTCACTGATATGGACTACTTCTGTGGCGGGGTTATCTTCTAAATATATTGAGTCAGGCTTAGGGGATAGCTCATATTTGTCATAACGAATGGCCGGAATGATTGTAAAATTTGTACCGTCGAGTGTTATTTCATCGTTAATATATATACCGGTTTCTTTCACCTCAGAAATAGGGAAGTCTCTTACTGGAAATACTTCAGAAAGAATAGTGTTGGTTGAGTCTCCGGTGGCAAGGTTCGTTTGAATACCATCACGCCTTTCTGTTGTTTTACTGTTACTAATTTCTAAGCCGTAGCCTATATGTTGTGACGTATGTTGGTTATTAACATTGGTGTAAAAATTTAATCGTAAACCTTGGATATCTTGCTCAAAGAAAAAACTTCTGTCGTATAAGTAGGCTTTCCCTCTTGAAACTCTGGCTTCTTCGGTTAATTGTATTGTTTCAGTTTTTTGATCGTAAAGGCGTATGTAACCGCCTTCTAACCAAGCACTGTCTAAAACAAAGTCATATGTCACTAAGATATTTTCTCGGGTGATTTCATCATCGCCTAATAATAAATTCGTTGAAGCAAAACGTCCTATTCCTAATATTGAACGAATATCGCTTTGGTTTTCACGGGTAAAATAGTCGTAACTAATGCTTAGCTCTTGATTGTCTGATATATCGTAATGATATTTCGCCAATAAAGATTTTGTTTCATTATTTTGGCTATCTTTAGCAAAGTCACTTGAAATATGACGATCAAGTTCATGTCCTTTTCTTAATGAGCCTGAAATAAGTGCGCTCGATTTTCCATCAGCGAAAGCAGTATTTAAAGAAATGGCATTACTATCGTCAATAGCGTAGTGACCTGCTTTTAAGTCTAAATACACACGGTTATCTGTTTGGCTAAGTAAGTCAGTAGGTTTTTTGGTTACGTAAGAGATCACGCCGCCAATCGCGTCACTCCCGTATAGACTTGAAGCCGGCCCACGTAATATTTCGACTTGTTTGATTAAATCAGGATCTATGGTGTTTCTACCTGAATTTGAATAGCTACCCACATTAAACTGCTCAGCAACTGGCACACCGTCTATTTCTGTCGCAATACGATTACCTGAGATACCACGAATAGCAATATTTGAATCGCCAAATCGACTACCAGCATTGATCACATTTATACCAATCTCATAACGAACAAGATCGGCAATACTATGTACTAATTGCTGGTTAATGGCTTCACTGTTTATGACGGTGACCGCACCAACGACATCTTGTACTTTTCTAGGCGTTTTTCCAATGACGACTAACACTTCTGTTTCATCATCAATACCTTGATGAATAACATCATTTGCATTAGCCAAAAGTTCATAGGAAGGTAATAAAGCACCAGCTAAAGCAAGATTAATTAAAGACTTTTTAAACATATTTCCTTCCATTATAAAATTGACAAATAAACTCAAGTTCGGCGTTTTAATCAATACGGTCATTCTGTTGAATCGTCTAAACACTTCATCTTGTTCATAGGGTATTTATATAAGAATGTTTAAAAATTAAGGTGATCTAAATCAACTTGATTAAGTACAAAAATCATTAAATCTGATTTTCTAATAAACATTAGATCTATATCATGTTTTTACGCTTGTTATGTTGATGAGAATTGACAATGAAAGGTAGCTTTAGTTAAAAATTTATCCATTAATCTGCTGTTCAAACTTTCAATATTCGTTGAGAAATGAATTTATAAACTTGTCGGTGAATTTTTATAGGTTTTTAGCGTCAGTAGCATTTATGATTAATTTAATATCAAGGCTGTTAATACTTTGCTTTTCATAAAACAGTTCGGTATCTATGATTGGTCGTTCAATTAACCATTGCTCTTTTAAAGTGAGGGTTAGTGTTTTAGGAGTGGCAATTGCCGATATCAAATAATCATCGTCTAAATGACGTTGTTGGTTCAGTAAAACACTTAAACGAATAATAACGGCTAGTTTTTCTAAAGATTCAGCATTGAGTAGGTGCCACTGTTGTTTCATTAATGGTGTTATTTTTTTACGTTGATTACCAACTAACCAAGCTAAGGCTGTTTGCTGTTCTTGGTTAAATCCTGGTAAGTCGGTTTGTTCAATAATATATTGTCCATGCTTTTGATATCCAGAAGCATTAATGTCTAGGCCTAATTCGTGAAGTTTGATTGCAGAACATAATAACTCTTGATAAATATCTTCTTGCAGTTGCCAAGGTTTTTTGATGGCCGAATAAATTTTCATGGCCACTTGTTCAACAATTGCTGCGTGGGGCTTGTCGATATTAAATCGACGGATAAAGTCTTCAATTGTCCGTTGTCTAACATTGTTATGATGGCTATTTTCGAGCAACTCGAATAGCACTCCTTCGCGCAAGGCATATTGACAATACTCAATACTGTCAATGTTTAAAGTTTCCATTACCGCAATTAAAATAGCAAGACCAGCACAAATGACAGAGCGACGGTTTTCTTTTAAACCATCAATGGTTAATGCTTCGAAATGGTTAAACTTTAGGCATTGTTTTTTTAATGTATTCAGATCCTTAAGGGTAATAGCATGAGGAATTTGTTGTTGAATATTAATAATTTTTACAATGGCTTTTATCGTGCCTGAGGTTCCTGCAACATGTTTCCAGCCTAATTTTTTAAAGCGTTTAGCTATGCTTTCAACCTGATGTTTCGCTTGATGAATGGCTTTGTCAAATGCTTGTTCAGAGATAATACCATCTGGGAAAAATTGTTGTTGATAGCTGACGCAACCTATATTGAGACTATCAAGGGCTTTAACTTTATATTGTTTACCAATGATACATTCAGTACTGCCACCCCCAATATCAATCACGAGTTGTTGATCATTGTGTTGTCGGTGATGCGCAACACCTTGATAAATAAGCCGTGCTTCTTCGTGACCCGAAATAACTTCAATATTAAATGGGAAGTTGTGCTTTGCTGCGGAAATAAATTGACCTGAATTTTTAGCTTGCCTTAAAGTGTAAGTAGCTACGACACGCACGTTTTTTTTATCGATATGTTGTATGGAAGCCGATAACTTTTCTAACGTCGCTAAGCCTCGTTCAATGGCTTGCTCAGAGAGAATTTTTTTTGCACTCAATCCTTTAGCAAGCTGAACTTGATATTTTTCACGATGGATCACTTGGATGTGCTCACCGATCTTTCTTGCTAAGACAAAATGAAAACTATTCGAGCCAATATCAAGTGCTGCTAGATAATGTTCAGCAGGCATTATGGAAGAATTGTCTCGAGTATTTTTCATCTTTTTAATCATTACGCTTTTTGTTGCGCTTGTATAAGCTGTTGTTCATGTTCGACTAAGTAATTATATATAGCCATTTGTGAACGAAGTGGCGGACGTTTACCTTGCGTTACATAGCGATTATTTTGCGCCTTATTAATAATACGTGCTTTGACATTATCTTGAAATTGAATGTCTAACATATCAATAATTTGCTGCTTTAAGACTTCATCGTAGATAGGGCAGGCAACTTCAACCCTATGATCTATGTTTCGTTCCATCCAGTCTGCAGAGGTAATAAATAGTTGTTGATTACCACCATTATGAAAAAGCATGACTCGTGGGTGTTCTAAAAAGCGATCAACAATGGAAATAATTTTGATATTTTCACTGGTGTTTTTTTCATTCGGCACTAAAGAACACATACCACGTATAATTAATTTTATTTTAACTCCCGCTTGGCTGGCGGCATACAGCTTATTAATTAAGCCATTGTCTACTAAATTATTGAGTTTTAACGTGATGCTCGCTTTTTGTTGTTGCTCGGCAAATTCTATCTCACTATCAATGAGTTGATATAAACGTCGGCGCGACGTTAAAGGTGAGACAATTAAATGATTAAAACGAAAACGTAGATAACTGTGTGTAACAAATGAAAAGACATTATCAACTTCCTGACAGATTTCTTTATGTTTAGTAAACAAGGCGAAATCGGTATAAACACGGGCATTATTTTCATGAAAATTCCCTGTGCCGATATGCGCGTATCTCACTATTTTTTCATCTTCAATGCGGGTGATTAAACATAATTTTGAATGAACCTTTAATGTTTCAATACCAAGTTCAACTTCAATACCGGCATCCTTCATCAATTTTGCCCACTCGATATTTGCTTGTTCATCAAATCGAGCTTTAAGTTCAATCACAACGGTTACTTTTTTACCATTTTTAACCGCTTCAATTAAGGATTGAATAATTCGTGAATGTTTTGCCACTCGATAAATATTAATTTTTATATGACGCACCAATGGGTCATATGAGGCTTGGCGGACAAATTCTGTGAAATGTTTGAACTTGTAATAAGGGTAATATAATAAAATATCTTGCTGGCTTATGGCATCAAATACCGTCGGGCATTGTGTAAAGTGTGCCGAGTCTAAGGCGGGAAGCTCTTCATATTCGAGGTGCTTACCTCCTAGGTTAGGAAATTTTATAAAATCTTTAAAATGACGATAACGAACTCCTTGTGAAAGCGCTTCATCATCTTTTATTTTTAACGATTTTCGTAAGTAATCTGTCATGTGTTGTGGCATATTTTGGTCATGAACCAAACGCACTAAATCTGCTTTTAAGCGTTGTTTTAACCCTTTTGACATTTGATCCAGTAAGCTTTCATCAAGATCATCCGTTAAGTTATATTCAGCATCTCGGGTTAATTTCATGGAATATGCTTCTATATGATCGAAAGGGAAAACACCGACAAATAGTTTTTTGATAAAATAATGAACAACATCATCAAGCAGAACGATGTATTTTGCTTTAGATTCCTTACTGTGCTCATTTGGTAGTTCAATAAAGCGTTTAACATTTTCCCGAGGAATTTCTACCAACGCATAGTTAATTTGCTTTTGATGATGTAATGCGACTAAAAAATAAATCCCGTCGTCATCAATACAGTTGGCTAGTTGCGTTTTTGAGTGAAGGATTATCGGGGTAATATGTCGAATAATTCGATGTTCAAAGTACTGTTTAAGCCAGGCTAATTGTTGAGTATTTAATTTTTCATTAAATGTGTCATTATGCTGATCATCAAAAATGGTATAGATATTCTCTTGGTTTAATAAGGAAAAAATTTCTTGGGTGATTTGGTTGAAATTCTTTGTCAGGGTATTAACTTTGTTGTTTATTTTTTTATTGATGGTTCGCCACTTATCTTTCGAAGTTTCTTGAGCTGTTTCTAAAATGGCTCTGCGACGAACATCGGCCACTCGTACACGAAAGAATTCGTCTAAATTAGAGGAGTAAATGCCTAAAAACCGGATACGTTCAATTAGCGGTACCGTTTTATCAGCTGCTTCTTGCAGTACTCTTTCATTAAATGATAACCAACTAAGCTCTTTATTAAACTTCATACCATCATCAATCATTAATTTTTCAACTTATTATTTTTGTTTAAAAAAATAAGTATAAAAGAGAAATATTACATAAATTTGTAAAGAAATAACTATATTATCGAGAGATATCTACCATCAAATCATCAGCCAGACTTTCTAGCGCATTAATGAGATCATCCACGGTATTTTCTGCAACCGAAATGGTCGCCTTAGCTTTAAACAATTCTTGTCCTGAATGTGGAGCGCTGTCGTGAGAGCTAACAAGTTTTAATAAATTGCCACCTTGATTATGGATCACCGATGATATTTCTTGAACAATACCGGAGCGATCATTGGCAGTTAACTCAATCACGATATCAGCATGTGTGGTTGTTTGATTGGCGTTTGCTGTTTCAATCTGACATTTAAAATCTTTAATACTTTGTATTTTATCGATTAAATCTGATGTTTGTTCAGCCGAAACAGCAATTTCGATAACACCGGCAAAATATCCAGATAAATGATGCAAACTACTGGTTTGCCAATTGCCTTGGTGTTGACTTACTGCATTAGAAAGAGTGTCTACAAGTCCGGGGCGATCTGGGCTAATAAATGAAATGATAAGGTGGTTCATAAAGCGTCCTTTTACCATAAATAAAAAGAATGAGAATGGGTTAATTGTTACGGGTTTACGATTGACTAGAGAGTTGCGAAAGCTCTTTATTCAATTGACTATCATCCCCTAAATTTAACTCAACAAGGCGACGAAGATGGGTAACGCTGTCTATATCTATAGCGTTACATTGTAGGCCTATTTCATCCTGCTTAACATGAACAATGGCAACGTGCATTGCAACTTGCATCTCACTATCGGCAAGTTGAAAGGTTAATAAGCCAAGTTTATTTTTAATTTTTTCTGCATTTTTAGGCGCGGTAACTAACGCACCATTTAATGATATATCATGAATGTTAACAGTATATGTTTGTTCTTCTACTTCCAATTGAGCATCGATTGAAAATAAGATTCGGGTAAATTGACGTCTATTTTCCATTGTACTGTTTAGTTGATGAATAGTTATATTCAGCATAGCCCCATTTTTATAAAAAGGCATCTTTATTACACGATTTTTGGGTAAAAAAGATGCCTTAAATCAAAATATTAACTTTGAACTAGAGTGAATTATCCAATTTTCTTATATTTGATGCGATGTGGTTCAACCGCTGCAGGGCCATATGTTTTTTTCAGCCATTCATCGTATTCAGTAAAGTTTCCTTCGAAAAAGTTGACTTGTCCTTCGTCACGATAATCTAAAATGTGAGTGGCAATGCGGTCTAAGAACCAGCGATCATGCGAAATCACCATGGCACAACCCGGGAATTCTAATATCGCTTCTTCGAGTGCACGCAAGGTTTCAACATCTAAGTCATTGGTTGGTTCATCTAACAACAATAAATTACCGCCAGTTTTCACTAATTTAGCTAAATGTACACGGTTTCGTTCACCACCAGATAAGTCTTTAATAAATTTTTGTTGATCATTACCTTTAAAATTAAAGCGAGAGCAGTAAGCGCGGCTAGGAATTTGGTAAGTTCCAATTTCAATAATATCATGGCCTTCAGAAATTTCTTGATAAACCGTGTTGTCTTCCCCCATGTCATCGCGAAATTGATCAACACTGGCAAGTTTAACCGTTTCTCCTAGCTCAACAGTACCAGAGTTAGGCGATTCAGCCCCTGATAAGACTTTAAATAAAGTCGATTTACCAGCACCATTTGCCCCGATTATGCCGACAATTGCGCCTTTAGGGATGCTAAAGCTTAAGTCATCAATTAATACGCGATCTCCGTATGATTTGACTAAGTTATTCACCTCTAAAATTTTGTCGCCTAAACGTGGCCCAGGTGGAATATATAGTTCGTTGGTTTCGTTACGTTTTTGATGATCTTGATTGTTAAGCTCTTCAAAACGAGCCATACGTGCTTTACTTTTAGCTTGTCTTGCTTTTGGATTTGAACGCACCCATTCAAGCTCTTGTTTGATCGTTTTTTGTAAAGCATTTTCACTTTTTTGTTCTTGTTGTAAACGCGCATCTTTTTGTTCAAGCCATGAAGAATAATTACCTTCCCAAGGGATACCATGGCCGCGGTCAAGCTCTAGTATCCAACCCGCAACATTATCAAGGAAATATCTATCATGGGTAATAGCAACAACAGTGCCTGAATAATCGTGTAAGAAACGTTCTAACCAAGCAACAGATTCAGCATCTAAATGGTTTGTTGGTTCATCCAATAAAAGCATATCAGGCTTTTGAAGTAATAAATGACATAAAGCTACGCGGCGACGTTCACCACCACTGAGTACGGCTATTTTTTGATCCCATTCTGGTAAGCGTAATGCATCTGCAGCGCGTTCTAGTACGTTATCAATATTATGACCGTCTTGGCTGTTGATTATATCTTCTAATTCGCCTTGCTCTTTTGCAAGCGCATCAAAGTCAGCACCTTCTTCTGCATATTCGTTATAGACTTGATCAAGCCTTGCCATCGCATTTTTAACGGTTGAAACTGCGTCTTCAACGACTTCACGAACGGTTTTTTCTTCGTTGAGTTGAGGTTCCTGTGGCAGATAACCGATGTTGGTTCCAGATAATGCATTGGCTTCACCTTCAAATTCTTTATCAACGCCAGCCATGATACGTAATAATGTTGATTTACCTGAACCATTTAAACCTAATACCCCTATTTTTGCTCCAGGGAAAAATGACAACGAAATATCTTTTAAGATGGTTTTTTTAGGGGGTACAACTTTTGAGACTCGGTTCATCGAGAATATAAATTTGTCTGGCAATGCCATGTGGAAACCTTTTATTTTGAAGAGGAAATTAACTGATTAATATTTTAGGGCAAAGGTGCAGGGCAAGCAAATGTGATTTAAACGAGTTGTTAGAGGAAAGTGTTTAAAGTGATAGTGCGACAAAACAATGTGCCAGTACGTCATTATTTTGTCTATAGCGTTGCCAAATTCAAAATTAATTATGGGCTGTATGAAGTTGAAAGGCTCGGTCTAGTGCTTTTTCATTTAACATTCTTAACATATTTTTCTGTGGCGAATTGAAATGTTGAGCCATTTCCGTTTCAATTTGTTTTTCAGACAATTTGATCGAATGTGTTTGTAATTTTAATTTAGCTTCCATTTGAATGCCTTAGTTAAGTATCGGTACTTTATATATCGACAGCTTGCGGAATTTATTTAATTCTTTTATCGGTGAAATCATTTATTCACGCTATAATTGCAATATTGATCATATATTTCTATGTTTTTATGCCGCAATCTGCTCAGCTCTCGCTCTATTTAAGTAACCCACGAGTATCACTTAAGGACAAGTTACATAAAATATGTCGAGCCGTTAAGTCGGATGTTTCAGCGTGTGATCGCGTCAGTATTTGGCTGTTTAATGATGATTATTCTGAAATGACGTCATTAATCTGTATTGATGAAAACGGGCAAAAATCGGCAGGAGAAAAGTTATTTTCAAAAGATTATGGTGATTATTTCTCTCATATAATTAACCATCAAATTTTAGTCGCATCAGATGCGAGAGAGCATGCTATTTCTAAGTGCTTTAACCTTGGATATTTTGATGTACATAATATTTATTCGTTGCTTGATGTGACCTTCACAAAAGATAACGATACCCCTTTAGGGATTATCTGTTGTGAACGAACAGGCAATATAGCGAAGTGGAAAACGGATGAAATAGAAATATTAAAAAATATTTCAACTAAGGCATCTTTATTTATCAGTAATAGTTATTAGTCTCAACCTTTCATTAAAAAGCGTACAAGTTTTCAGTCAAAGTAAAAATAAGTTAATATAAAATAAGTAATTAAATGAATTTACACATTGCTTTCCCTAAGGGGAGCCCTGTACGTTCAATATAACCGTATCGAGTATAAAACCCTTCCTTACCTTGAGCCGACAATAAAGCAATTGTAGCACCTTGTTTAACCGTTTTCGCTAAATAACTTTCTAGTTCCTGCATAATCGCATGACCAACACCTTTTTGTTGAAACTGTGGCGATACGACGAGATCCTGAATATAAAAATACATAACACCATCGCCAATCACTCGAGCCATACCTATCAGTTTGTTTTCAAGGTATACACTCACGTGAAATAAAGATTGTTCAAGACTTTGTTGAGCCATTGCTAAATCAATAGACCCCCAGCCTACTAGCTCCCTTAATGCAGCAAACTCTTCGGGGGAAGGCGGCTCATGTTTTATACAATACTGCATGTTAATCTTTTATGTTCTCTTGATTTTTGTCGTTAAAAAAAGCAACCAGTTAAGATAAATGGTTGCTTTTAAGTCAGTTAATTAAGTAGATGTGATGATTAAAAGCTATAAACTAAAGTCATCGCTGTTTGAGTATCGGTTCTATCCGTACCTTCATCTACTTCTGTATTGTGATCAATAATAAAGGAGAATTTTAACGCTAAGGTTTCAATTAATTTTGTCGTTATTGAAGTTTCAGCTTTGTATTTACTATTATCACCACTACCAGGTGCATATTTAGCACTTAAAAGTTGTTTAAAGTTAACATGATCATTGATTTTTCTTAAATATAACGCTTGAGCCTGGATAATAAATGCACTTTGCGTTTTACTTTCCATGGTATCTGTTGCTTTAATTACATCTCGTTTATAACCAGGACCAATATCAGCAAACAAAGATGCTTTTTTATTTTTAAACCATTCACGACCCCAACCAGCAGAGATAGAGCTCTGGTTTTCAAAACCACTGAAGCGATTATCTTCATAGGCGATATCACCATAGATATAGTTTTTGCTGGATTTATCTAAAGTGTAATTTGTTTTAGATTCTACAGTCCATTTTTGGTCTGACGTTTCAAATTGTTCGTTGCCGTCTGCATCGGTTTTTTCTGTCTTTTTTACTAATAAATCCATAGCAAAAGTACTACGCCAAAGCGCTTCTTCATATTTAACGTCAAAGCCAGTTTTTATATCGGCACTTTTCGTGTTACCAGTTTTATAAAGTAAGCCTAATTCTGCAGAAGCAGTAATTGGGGATTTTTCTTCATCTTCTTGTGCAACACTAATAAAAGGCAGACAGCAAAGCGTTGCGATAATAATTTTATGATTCATTTGAATTCTCTTGATTTACGTGTACAGATAGTTGTGGATAAGGAATCTCGATGCCAGCTTCGTCTAAAGCTAATTTAATACTTTCTAATAATTCGAAGTAAACAGGCCAGTAATTTTCGGTTTTAACCCAAGGACGTACTACAAAATTAACTGAATTGTCAGCCAGTTCACTCACACCAATAGTAACCGCTTGATCTTTCAAGACGAGTTCATGATTTGACGTAATTTGAGTTAAAATTTCGCGTGTTTTGGCAAGATCAGCATCATAACTAACACCAATAATTAAATCGATACGCCTGGTTGGCTTTTTCGAGTAGTTAGTTATTGTGCCACTGGTGATAGAGCCGTTAGGGATTATTACGGTTTTATTGTCGCCGGTACGAAGCTGTGTTGAAAAAATATTCACTTCTTCAACGACACCTGCAGTACCTGATACTTCAACGAAGTCACCTGATTTAAAAGGTTTTAACGTGATCAGCAAAATTCCAGAAGCAAAGTTAGATAATGAGCCTTGTAAGGCTAAACCAATCGCTAAACCAGCAGCACCTACAATAGCAACCAATGAAGAGGTGTTAAATCCTAAATGCGAAATAGCAGCAATAAACGAGATTAAAATAACTAAACCGTAAACCAAGCTAGAGGTAAAAGAAATAACGGTGTTGTCGACATTTTTATGTTCGAGCAGTTTTTGCACGCCTTTACGTATTAGCTTGGCGACCATCTTACCAATAAATAAAATAAGCAAAGCAACAATAAATTTAATTGCTATATCCTGAAGCATTACTTGGTTGTTATTAAACCACGATGTGATAAATTCCATAAAAAATCTCCCGTTTATTGTGAGTGCGAATTATAATCAATGATTAACTGCTTACCAACTATAATTTGGTTATTTTTACATAAAAGAAGGGATTACCACGAAACCTAGGTGAACTTGTTAATATTTTGTTAATAAAGGTTGCAAGCGAAAGTTACAGTTATTTTAAGTGAGTTGTATGTGAAGCGGTGGCAAAAAATTGCCATTAAAAAAGGCGTAACCTCAAAGATAACGCCTTTATTGATTGCCCAAGGAATACTTTTGGGACTTGATCTACTTATGCTTATTTAACTAAAGCTGCTAATTCGCCGCGTTGATATTTTTCAAACATATTCTCAAGAGAAATCGGTTTGATTTTATCGGCATTTCCAGCAGTGCCAAAGGCTTCATAACGAGCAATACAAATATCTGTCATCGCTTTGGTTGTTTCAGCTAAGAATTTACGAGGGTCAAATTCGCTCGGGTTTTGGGCTAAAAATCGACGTGTTGCTCCGGTAGAAGCTAAACGTAAATCCGTATCGATATTTACTTTTCGCACACCGTATTTGATTCCTTCACAAATTTGCTCAACAGGCACACCATAAGTTTCAGGTATCGCTCCACCATATTCATTGATAATCGCTAACCAATCTTGTGGAACCGATGAAGAGCCGTGCATCACTAAATGTGTATTTGGAATGCGAGCATGAATCGCTTTAATGCGGTCAATGGCTAATATATCCCCTGTTGGTGGGCGAGTAAATTTATAGGCTCCATGTGATGTACCACAAGCAATTGCCAATGCATCTACTTGTGTTTTATTGACAAAATCAGCCGCTTCTTCTGGGTCAGTTAACATTTGATCCATTGTTAACTTTCCTGCCGCGCCAATGCCGTCTTCTTCACCAGCTTCACCGGTTTCTAATGAACCTAAACAACCTAGTTCACCTTCAACTGAAACGCCACAAGCATGAGCCATTTCAACAGTTCTTCGAGTTACATCTACATTGTACTCATAACTTGCAGGTGTTTTGCCGTCATCCATTAATGAACCATCCATCATGACAGATGAAAAGCCTAATTGAATTGAACGCTGACAAACACTAGGTGAAGTACCGTGGTCTTGATGCATAACAATTGGAATATGAGGAAATTCTTCGATAGCGGCTAAAATTAAATGACGTAAAAAAGGAGCTCCAGCGTATTTACGGGCACCCGCAGAGCCTTGTAATATAACAGGGCTGTTGGTTTTATCTGCGGCAATCATAATTGCGCGAACTTGCTCTAAATTATTAACATTAAATGCCGGGATGCCGTATCCGTTTTCCGCGGCGTGATCTAACATTTGGCGCATAGAGACTAAAGCCATGAATGAACTCCTAAGTTATCATTGTAACAATACACACTATAAATAAGTTTCATAACGAAACAATATTCTTTCAAGTCGTAATTGTATCAGAAAAAAAAACACTTTGGCACTAACTAAAACGATTAGATGTTTATATTTAAGCAGTAATTATTCTAATGTTAGTCAACTTTATAGAAAAATTACAACAAAATGCGCTGTAAAACGAAAGAGGAACGAAAGGTAAATTGGTTGTTTAGTAATTTTACTACGAAAGTACGTTTTAGAGTTAAATGAAAGCAAACAAACTATTTATTTTTTTTTTTAAATATATGATTAAAATAAAAAACCACAGCCGAAAGCTGTGGTTTTTTACTTAAGTATTACGGTGGATAATACGATTTTATTTCGCGCGTTGTTCTAAAATTTCAACCGCAGGTAATTTTTTCCCTTCAAGAAATTCAAGAAAAGCACCACCGCCTGTAGAGATATAAGAAACTTTATCAGCAATATCATATTTATCAACCGCTGCTAATGTGTCTCCGCCACCGGCAATAGAAAAAGCAGGACTTTCAGCAATGGCGTGTGAAATTACTTCAGTACCTTTTGCAAAAGCGTCAATTTCAAAAACGCCTACTGGACCATTCCATAAAATGGTTCCAGCAGCCTTGATAATTTCAGCCACTTTTTCTGCTGTTTGTGGTCCGTAATCAATAATGTCATCCTCTGCTGAAACTTCAGATAATGCTTTTATTGCTGTTTTAGAATCATGTTTCCAATCACTGAAACCGTCTCTTGTTACGGTAACGTCATCAGCAAAAATTACTTGTGTTTCTTGGCAAAGACGTTGTGCTTCAGGGATCAAATCTTTTTCGTATAACGAGTTACCCACTTCATTACCAGCGGAAGCAACAAAAGTGTTTGAGATGCCTCCACCAACAACTAGCGTATCAGCAATTTTTGATAACGAATCTAAAACAGTTAATTTCGTTGAAACTTTTGAACCACCAACAATTGCTACTAATGGTCTAGCAGGGTTATCTAGTGCTTTACCTAAAGCATCTAATTCCGCTGTTAATAAAGGACCTGCACAGGCAACAGGCGCGAATTTTGCTACGCCATGGGTACTTGCTTGGGCGCGGTGAGCTGTGCCAAAAGCATCCATAACAAATACATCACATAATGCTGCAAGTTTTTTTGCTAACGCATCATCATTTTTCTTTTCACCGATATTAAAGCGAACATTTTCAAATACGGCTAATTCACCCGCGCCAACTTCTACACCGTCTAAGTAATTACTAACTAACTTAACAGGTGCTGATAATGCTTCTGTTAAGTAATTAACAACAGGTTGCAATGAAAATTCTTGATTAAATTCACCTTCGGTAGGACGGCCAAGATGAGACATTACCATAACTTTTGCCCCTGCATCTAAGGCAAGCTTTATGGTTGGTAATGCGGCTCTTAAACGAGCACCGGAAGTTACTTTTCCTTCGCTAATTGGCACATTTAAATCTTCACGAATTAATACTCTTTTTCCTGCTAAATCTAAATCGGTCATTTTAATAACTGACATGGTAAATTTCCTGTTCGTTAATGTTTATAAAGCTAAATACTAAAGTTTATTGTTAAAGTAGGGTAGATAGTACCCTTGTGGTGTCTAACATTCTGTTGGCAAAGCCCCATTCGTTATCACACCACACTAACATTTTTACTAAGCGTTTATGACTCACTCGAGTTTGATTACCATCCACTATGGCTGAATGAGGGTCATGATTAAAATC
This sequence comes from Thalassotalea sp. SU-HH00458, assembly GCF_040362795.1. Lineage (NCBI taxonomy): Bacteria > Pseudomonadati > Pseudomonadota > Gammaproteobacteria > Alteromonadales > Colwelliaceae > Thalassotalea > Thalassotalea sp. SU-HH00458. The sequence continues at coordinate 271,244 of NZ_BAABWW010000001.1, read as the reverse complement.
AATAGAAACCAGAGGTTCTTCAGTATAACCAAGGATCCCCTGTAAACCATTTTTTTGCGCATTGATGATTGCCTGATTTATATCGGCAATAGAAACATCATTTGATACTGTTAAGCTTAAGTCCATTGCGGTTACATTGATGGTCGGCACTCGCACTGCAATGGCTTCAAAACGGCCTGAGAATTTAGGTAAAATTCGCTCTATGCCAATTGAAAGTTTGGTATCTACCGGAATAATCGACTGACTAGCGGCACGTGATCTGCGCAAATCTGGATGATATGCATCTATTACTTGTTGATCATGCATGGATGAATGAATCGTAGTAATAGAACCACTTTCGACACCAAAAGCTTCATCAATGACTTTAATGACAGGGACAATACAATTGGTTGTGCATGAACCGTTACTGACAATATTGTCTGACGGGGTTAAGGTTTGTTCATTTACCCCAAAAATAATGGTGGCATCGACATCATTTGCTGCCGGATGTGAATATAAAACTTTTTTAGCGCCATTGGCGATATGTTGTAAACCATCAGCCTTACTTGCATAAAAGCCTGTGCAATCTAAAACAATATCAACGTGTTTTTCGGCCCAGTTTATTTCTTGAAAATTTTTGTGATGAGAAAGCATTACATCATCACCAGCGATATTTAAATGCTCGCCAATGAGTTGAACCGGACATGAAAATCGGCCATGGGTACTGTCATACTTTAATAAGTGAGCAATACCTTCTGGATCTGCGATTTCATTGATAGCAACTAAATTAATATCAGTTTTATGGTTATTTTCATAAAGAGCGCGCGCAACACTTCGGCCGATACGACCAAAACCGTTAATAGCAATATTTACAGACATATAGAAAGATCATTTAAGAGAATTAACTGGCACCCTAGATAGTTAATTGCTAGGGTGCCTTATGTTTAAGCGAGGCTGTTTACTGTTTTTATTACATTATCAACAGTAAAACCAAAGTGTTCGAGTAATACTCCGCCTGGTGCTGACTCACCAAAAGTAGTCATACCGACAACACCACCGTTAAAGCCAACATATTTATACCAAAAATCAGTATGTGCCGCTTCTATTGCGACCCGCTTTGTTACTGAGCTAGGTAATACCGACTCTTTATATTGAGCATCTTGTGCATCAAAAATGTTTGTTGAAGGCATAGATACAACACGAACGTGGTCACCAAGTGCTTCAGCAGCTTTGACTGCTAGGGCTACTTCAGAGCCAGTCGCAATTAAAATAACTTCAGGTGTACCTTGGCTGTCTCGTAAAATGTAGCCACCTTTTTTAATTAAAGCGACTTGTTCTGCTGTACGCGTTTGTGCAGGTAAACCTTGACGAGAGAAGATCAATGACGTCGGAGCATTTTGACGCTCAACGGCATTTTTCCAGGCTACAGCAGATTCTGTTGCATCAGCTGGACGCCATGTCACCATATTTGGTGTCGTACGTAAGTTAGTTAATTGTTCAACCGGCTGATGGGTTGGACCATCTTCACCTTGGCCAATAGAGTCATGGGTGTAAACAAAAATATTCTGAATCCCCATTAACGCTGACATACGAACAGCATTTCGTGCATATTCCATAAACATCATGAAAGTCGCACCGTAATTAATAAAACCGCCGTGTAGCGAAATACCATTCATTATGCCTGACATGCCAAATTCACGAACACCGTAAAAAATGTAATTACCTGCAGCATCGTCTTGTATACCTTTTGAACCCGACCATAACGTAAGGTTTGAACCGGCTAAATCAGCTGAACCACCTAATAATTCAGGCAACATAGCGCCGAATTCTTCGATAATATTTTGTGATGCTTTACGAGAGGCGATATTTTCTGACTTAGCTTGGCATTGTTGAATAAAATCATTGGCTTTTGCTTCAAACTCTTTTGGCAATTCACCTTTTAAAACACGACGTTCGTATTCTGCCGCCAGTGCAGGGTGTGCGGTTTGGTAAGCAGCAAATTTTTCATTCCAAGCAACTTGGCTTGTTTGGCCTTTTTCTTTTTGATCCCAATCAGCATAGATATCGGCAGGCACTTCAAAAGGACCATGCGACCAATTTAATTTTTCGCGTGTTAAAGCTATTTCGTCATCGCCTAAAGGTGCACCATGACAATCGTGTGTCCCTTCTTTATTTGGCGAACCAAAACCGATAATTGTTTTACAACAAATCATGGTTGGCTTATCGGTGACTGATTTAGCTTCTTCAATAGCTGCAGTAATAGCTTGAGGGTCATGGCCATCAACATCGGCAATAACGTGCCAACCATATGAGGCAAAGCGTTGAGGCGTATTATCAGTAAACCAACCTTCTACCTCACCATCGATAGAAATGCCGTTATCATCCCAAAAAGCAATCAGCTTACCTAAGCCTAAAGTACCGGCGAGTGAACAGGCTTCGTGAGAAATACCTTCCATCAAACAGCCATCACCTAAAAAGCAATAAGTGAAGTGATCAACAATATCGTGACCTTCTCTATTAAATTGCGCGGCTAAGGTTTTTTCTGCGATAGCCATACCAACGGCATTTGAAATCCCCGCACCTAATGGACCTGTGGTGGTTTCAACGCCCGGTGTGTAACCATATTCTGGGTGGCCAGGAGTTTTAGAATGTAATTGACGGAAGTTTTTAATTTCCTCAATCGGTAAGTCATATCCTGATAAATGTAACAAAGAATAGATAAGCATCGAACCGTGACCATTCGATAAAATAAAACGGTCACGATCTGCCCAATTAGGATCGGTAGGGTTATGCTTTAAAAAATCACGCCATAATACTTCGGCGATGTCAGCCATGCCCATTGGGGCACCAGGGTGACCAGATTTTGCTTTTTGTACGGCATCCATACTTAATACACGGATGGCATTGGCGAGTTCTTGACGCGACGGCATAATAGCTCCAACTATTCTAATTTTATTGAGGGTATATAAAAGTGCCGCTATTTTCGCCTAGAGTAGCCCTTCACTGCAAATGTTATTACGTTATTTGTTATATTTTCTTGCTAAAAATGTGCTTCACTGAACATATCGGCCTTGATTCAGTTGATTACTAAATTAAATGACTTTTTCTAACCTCTTTTTTAGTGAAATCGAGTTAGTTGAATTGGGTTAGTAGGGGTTAACTCGTTGGGTTAGTTATATCGCACCAAAGAATAATTACTACGCTTACTGGTTATTTTCTTCATGACTAAATAAATGGAACACTTTCAAGGGCGCAATAATTACGGTAAATACTGAGGCGTTTTTGATGTTCTGTTTTCGTCAAACATTCATGGATAAATAGGTGGTGCTGCCTTGCAATAGAATAAAAAGTGGCTCATTATTTACTTTTTCTATTAAAATCATTGAAATAGCAATCTGAATCGTATAAGTTTTAACCGCAGTAAAATTTAATAATAAAAATATTCCTTGCTGGCAGGATCTATAATGAACAAATCGTCTTCGAAAGGGATAAAACTGACAACCGTAATATTTGCCGTACTTGTATTAGCGTTGTCAGCCATATTGAGTAATACCTCAGTAGCTGGAGACACGGACGTAACGACAGAACAATCGAATTAGTTTTCGAGTGAATATAAATGAAACCTCGTACTTACGGGGTTTTTTTTATCAATAAAATAATGTTTTGCGGCTGAAATTTTCTTGCTAGGAAATGAATACTTCCTTTTATCAAATATTCGTCATTTTATAATCGTTAAAAGGCATTGGTAAATCTTTCAAATAGTGAAAAGCTAGTGGCGTCCTCACCAGGACTCGAACCTGGAGCAGCAGCTTAGGAGGCCGCAGTTTTATCCAGTTAAACTATGAGGACGTAGGTTTTATTTAAAATGAACTAGGCTAATAATATTTTGCTTGCGCGGGAAAGTAAAATGACTTTGTAGAATGAAATGCAGTTGAACCATTTTATTCTACAAAATCGAGAAACTAGTGGGGGAGTTCATAACAATCGTAGTTTTAATACCTAACCGCTAAATCGTCTTGTTGTATATTATCGAGCATTTCACCTTTTGATGATACGGCTAACGCACTTTCCTCAGATACTTGGATTATTTTTACTGTAAAAGGACTAATATTAAAGCCCGCGTAAACCTTTCCTAAATCAGAGGTAAAATTTTTGGTGTGTAATAAAGAAAACTCATCACCTTCTTTTACTCCTTGGCGTTTGCCAAGGTTGATCATCACTTCATTACCAGAAACCTTCACTATTTTCCCTCTGGTGGGTTGGCACATCATATTGTCATCAATGTCTGTGATCACGGCATTTAAAGTTTGATTGATAATATTGCCATATTCACCTTGCCAAAAGGTATTAGAGTTAACGTCTACTTGATCTCTAATAGAGTAATGCCAAGGCGCAGAGTTTTTGTAATTTTGATTAAATACTAGTTCGCCATTACTGCCATTGTATATATAGATACTAAAATTAAAATGACGATCGTAAATATCTTCTTGCCAAAATTGCCAACTATTATTTTCTACGTTCGCAAAAGAAATATCGTTAATTTCAGAAAATAATACATATTGACTGCCACTGAGATCTGATAGAGACATCGTCAGTTTTTTTATTTTATCTGCTTGTAAGCTATAGTTATAACGTGAAAATTCCGTATTGTTTTTTAGTACAAGTTTAGTGTCTAAATATAAACCGTCAGCATTTATTTTTTTCGCAAGTCTTTTAACAAGTACTTTATCTAGTGAATAAATACCACCAATATTGGCTTGTTCACGGTTTTTAATATGACTTTTAGTAATTAATAAGGATTTACGATAATCAGCGGAGAAACATTGCCGTTCTTTAGGGAAAATATCTGCACGAATAGTGACAGTTACCACATTACCACTATATAGTTCATCAATTAGTTCAAATGAATTTACTTCACCACTGGCTCTAATATTGATCTCATCTTGCATTAATAAACCATTAACGACTTGTTGGACACTTGATACAGAAGCCCCCGCAACTAACAATGCTTTTTTTAGCGCATTTTCAATGGCTTTAGTTCTTGCCTGCATTTTAGAGCTATTGATGATTGCATGCCCTTGTGTTTCATACCATTGTGCAAACGATGGCACACTGAAAATAGCGGTAAATATGATAAAAATTAAGCTGCGCATAACTATCTCGACTTTAAACCACGGAGAATATTTTAATTAACCTGACGTATGCACTTTTTATGCCTAAAAGTAGAGTTGTGAAAGTTGGCTTAATTTATGCTTTGTAAAACCTAAAATATCGCGTTGTAATTGAGGGGCGCCTAATGAAAAATTGGCTATTAGTTTTAGTGGTACCAACTTTGGTATCCTGCAGTATGCTTTCATCTGATGATGACTTTTATCGAATTTCACAACAAGAAAAGAGTGAAATAGATAGTTATGAACTGCCAAAGCATGCGATTAACGATGTTGTAAAAGGATTAGCTTATCAAATGCTTGAAAGCAGCTCCTTTGTAAATCCTCAAACACCTATAGCCGTTGCCTCATTTGTTGATCTAAAAGATTTAGAGTCGACTAACTGGCTAGGGAATCAACTTTCAGAAAGCTTTGTACATGAACTGCAACGTCATGGGCTTATCTTAGTGGACTTTAAAACCACTGGCCATATTCGTGTGACGAAAGATGGCGATTATGTTTTTAGTCGCGATTGGAAAGAATTACCAGAACGCCAGATTATTGACTATGTAGTTACAGGTACCATGATGAAGCAAGAAAATGGTATTTTGGTTAATGCCAGAATGATTGGTATGCAATCAAGGGTTGTTGTTGCTACCGCCCAGTCTTTTATTCCCAATTGGGTTGTCGGTGATGAATTGCATCGAGATGAAAACGTTAGAATAAAAGACGGTATGATTTTACGTAAAAGTGACATGTTGACTGAAGATGCTCGTGCAGTTGAAATTCATCAATAAAAGGTAAACTTTATGATTAATTCATTACAGAAAGTTGCGTTATTGGGAATTACTATTCTTACATTAACGAGTTGCAGTACGATTTATGATAAGCATGTGCAATGGCAAACGATAAAGCCTGAAAGTTTTCCGGTGATTACTGCAATAGGCCAGGCTCCAATCAGCTTACAAAAATCGAATAATGAAACTCAACGGATGTTAATGGCCATTAATGCCTCAAAAATTGCCGCGTATGCTGAACTTGCCGAACAAGTGTATGGGCAACAAATTAATAGTTCAACGTCTATGTCTAACTTAATATTAAATGATCAAGAGTTTAAAACGTCAGTGCAAGGGGTTATCCGTGGGGCAAAAGTGATAAAAAGTTATCCTGTTGGCGATACTTATACAACAGAGCTTCATTTGGATTTTAAAGACGTTTATGAATTATATATTGCCTCAAGTCATCATAAAGAAATTAAAGAAGTTCGATATTATTAACGAACTTTCGTACTGCTCAGACAGCTAGAAAAAACGCCAGTAAATACTGGCGTTTTTTTATAAAGTTTAAAAAGGAAAGTTATTAAGCTTTGAGGTCTAAACTACTTAAACCACCACTTGTTTTACCTTTGCTATCATAAGTCATTGAAGACTTATTATGGCTATGGAGCAGAGAGGTTTTCATACGCTCTACTGCCAATTGAGATTGCGCAATGATTTGGCCATTGACATGATTCTTGTCTTTGCAACGTAACAATATTTCTTCAATCAAACTTAATTGCTCTTCGTACAGTCCTTGAGATTTCTCTTGTTTAAACAAAATACTTTGCTCAAACTGTTGATCAAGAGTTTGAATTGCTACGAGTAAGTGATTTTTTTCGTCGGTAATTTCTAGTAATTTGTCAGGATCTTGTTTTTGTAATACATCTTTTTCGCGATCTATTATTATTTCTAATTGTTGTAATTGCATTAATTGCTTTTCAATTAGACTCAAATTAGTTGCTTCAGTTGTCACACAAAAATCCTTTCACAGATTGAAAAAAAGTTTTAATTAAGTTTAAACTCAAAGCCAGCAATACTTGCTGCTAATTTTTCTGGGTCAATTTTATATTCACCCGAAATGATCGCTTTTTTCAACTGCTCAACTTTCTTTTGGTTGACGGCAGGCGCATCATTTGCTTTTTTCTGTAATTCACCTAATTGTTTTGCTTGAGGTGTAATAGAAACAGAATCTTTACTGGCAACCTTGGCTTGTTCGGCAACAACTGAACTTTGTGTTGCTTGTTGTTTAACCTGGGTTTGCTGATCAACTTTTTGTTTAACTTGATTGTTATTCGACAAGTTATTGATATTTATAGCCATAATTAATTCCTATCGGCAATTAAACTTTATTACTATCTTGTTATCGGCCAAACGCCTAAAATCTTTAAAAAATATTATAGATTAATTACTACTTGGTTGATAGCGTTAACTTGCGCATTTATTGTTCTACCTGAACGCGTGTTCTTCACCTTTACTTGTTCACCAAAAGTAGCATTTTTAAGTGCAATACCCGCCGTTTTAATCATAAAATTATCAGACTTTGCAATGATGGTGACATTCTCATTTTTACATACAACGCAAATTGCTCTTTTGGTGATGATGGCACCTTGAGAAAGTGTTCTTTTAGAGCGAGCGCCGATAATTAAATCTATGTCGTCTAAAATTTCACTACGTATGCTATTTAACTCTCGCCATTCAACCATAATATTACTTTTATCAAGTATAGTTCCTTTATTTATTTTATATTTGGTCGCTAACACGGGAACAGTTACTGTGACTCTAACTGGAAGAAATAAATGCCATGGCGTTGAACTTTCACAAGAAATTTTAACATTTACATTTCTACTTGAGTAATTATCGGGTATATTTGCCGTTAATGGAATTGCGCAAGGTTTTAAGGTAATCCTTGAGTCAATTGATGCAGGTTCAATAACACGTTTACCTCTTATAGGAACGGGTGTATTGCTTTCTACAAATTCTTTGGCGAGGTTTATAATAAACGCACGATCATAAATATTTGAATAAGCTAAAGATGGAAAATGACTTATCAAAAATAAAAAAGTTATAAATATCTTTAATTTGCTCATAAATTTTGTAATCTTTTATTAGGGAAATTTAAATACTCGTCTATGCTTAGTAGAGATATTGTAAATGTAAAAATAGTGTCAATTTTCAGTCGACTCATTTCATTTACTCTTTTACTATCAAGAATTGTGCCTTGTTAGACACATAGTATAAATAGAAGCGCTTTATAAGAGGTTTGTATGGCAGGAATTTTAGACTCGGTTAATCAACGTACCCAATTGGTGGGGCAAAACCGACTTGAACTTTTACTTTTTAGATTAGTAGGGCCTCAACGCTTTGGTATTAACGTTTTTAAAGTGCGAGAAGTCATGCCATGTCCGCGCTTAACATCTTTACCAAAACAAGATAAGTACATTAAAGGTGTTGCTCATATTCGGGGACAAACTATTTCAGTCATCGATTTAAGTAAAGCGACTGGCGGTCCTGAAATTATCCCTGATGAAAACTCTTTTGTGGTTATTGCTGAATATAATAGAAGTGTTCAAGGCTTTTTAGTTGCTGCTGTCGAACGAATAGTTACCTTAAGTTGGAAAGATGTTATGCCTCCTCCTGAAGGTGCCGGTAAATCAAGTTATTTAACCGCAGTAACAGAAATCGATAAACAAATGGTTTCTATTTTAGATGTTGAAAAAATCCTGAATGAAATTAGTCCTATTTCCACTGAACTCAGTGATGATGTCATAGATGATAGTGTAGGTGATAGCATCGGTGAACGTGTCATTATGATTGCGGATGACTCTACTGTTGCTCGTAACCAAGTGAAAAGAGCATTAGAGCCACTTGGTTTAAATATGGTCTTAGCTAAAAATGGCCAAGATGCGTTGGATCAATTAAAAGACCTCGCCGAGGGATTAAATTGTATCACTGAAAAAGTCGCTTTATTGATTTCTGATATTGAAATGCCAGAAATGGACGGTTACACACTTACCGCTGAAATAAAAAGTAATGAACAATTACGAAAAATGCCGGTGATTTTACATACATCGTTAAGTGGTGTATTTAATAACGCCATGGTTGAAAAAGTTGGTGCAGAAGATTTTATTCCTAAGTTTCATCCTGATGAACTGGCAACAGCAGTGAAAAAATGGTTGAAACCTAGTGATGTATCCTAATTGTATAATAGTAGTTTAAAGGCGGAAATAATATAGTGTCAGCTAGACAGCTAGATGATAAAAGCTATCATCAGTTTAGAGAATTTCTAGAACAACAATGTGGTATCGTTCTAGGAGAAAATAAACAATATTTAGTTAAAAGCCGCCTTGCTCCTTTAATGGCAAAGTTTAATGTTGACTCATTAGGCGATCTTGTTTCTCGCACTTTAAGTCCTACCGAACGTCAATTACGTGCCGCTGTGATAGATGCTATGACAACGAATGAAACCTTATGGTTTCGTGATGAATACCCGTTTGAGTTATTGAAGTCGAGATTATTTCCTAGCTTTACTGGCCAAAGAACACCATTAAAAATATGGTCAGCGGCGAGTTCTTCAGGACAAGAGCCTTATTCTATTGCTATGTCTGCACTTGAATATCAACAAGCTAATCCTGGTAGTTTACCGGGAAATGTTCAAATTATTGGCACTGATATCTCAAACACCATGTTAGAACACTGTAAATATGCGCATTATGATTCTTTAGCACTTTCTCGCGGTTTATCTCCTGAACGAAAAAGACTCTTTTTTGAGAACGGTGATAACGGCATGTCAAAAGTGAAAGACTCGGTAAAAAAATCTGTTAGTTTTCGACAATTAAATCTGTTAGGCAGTTATAGTTTAATGGGACGGTTTGATATTGTATTTTGCCGTAACGTATTGATTTACTTTGCCCCAGAAATAAAAATGCAAATACTTTCTCAGATTCATGGTGTATTAAATAAAGGGGGGTATCTGTTTTTAGGTGCCTCTGAATCTCTTTCTAATTTGAGTCAAGATTTCGATATGATCCGTTGTAATCCTGGCATAGTTTATCAAAAAAAATCTTAATTCCTTTCCCCGTATATTTTTTAATGGCACAAATATTGAATAGCTATCTTCATTAGATTGGAGGTAGCCTTATGGCCATTAGTTTCGAAAAAGCGTTTGGTATTCACCCAGCAAGTTTGCAAATTCGCGCCCAAAATGCGGAAGTGATTGCTGGAAATATTGCTAATGCTGACACTCCCGGATACAAAGCTAAAGGAATGGATTTTAAATCTGCTTTAGCGCAAGCGGCAAGCCGGCAACAAACCGGCATGACCCGTACTAATGAAAAGCACTTTGATGTACGCACTGAAATAAATAACGGTGTAGATTATCGCGTTCCAAATCAACCAGATACAGGTGATGGTAATACAGTTGATGCACAAGTGGAACGAAACTTGTATTTAGAAAACTCAATGCATTATCAAGCGAGTCTTCAATTTATGAATGGCAAAATAAAAGGCTTGAAAAAAGCAATAACTGGACAGTAACAGGAGGGCAAGGCTAATGAGTTTATTTAATGTTTTTGATGTCTCTGGCACGGGCATGAGTGCTCAGTCAGTACGTTTAAACACAACGGCAAGTAATATTGCCAATGCAGATAGTGTTAGTAGTAGCATCGATCAAACTTACCGTGCTCGCCATCCAGTTTTTGCCGCTGAGATGCAAAAAGCTGCCGCTGGGCAAGATCAGTCTGTTGGAGTTAAGGTACTTGGTATTGTTGAAAGTAACAAACCGTTAAATGTTGAATACTCACCAGAGCATCCAATGGCAGACTCGGAAGGTTATATATATAAGCCTAATGTTAATGTGATTGAAGAGATGACGAATATGATATCTGCCTCTCGTTCATATCAAACTAATATTCAACTGGCTGAATCAGCAAAAAACATGCTGAATAAAACCTTGTTGTTAGGTCAGAAATAATACTTAGTTAGGAGTAATTATGGAATCGGTTACAGGTGGTAGTCCTTTAGAAGGAATGCGATGGCAGAAGGAAGAAGTTAAGGTTTCTGACGGCAATCAAGGTATGTTGACGCAAGAAGATTTTTTCGCGTTGCTCACGCAAGAGCTTGCGCATCAGGACCCAACTAATCCTACTGATAACAATGAAATGATCTCTCAAATGACGGCTTTTTCAACCACTGATGGTGTTTCGCAGTTAAATGAGCAGTTTACAAATTTCGCTACATCTATGTCTTCAAGCCAAGCATTACAAGCTTCATCACTAGTAGGAAGAAGTGTTTTAGTTGATGACAATGTCTTTGGTATGTCTACAGGTGAAGAGGTGAAAGGTAAGCTAGTGACTGATCAACCGGCAAGTAACGTTAATATTTATGTGGAAAATGCAGCCGGTGAAATTATTCAAACTGTTCCTGTTGGTAATGTTGAGTCAGGGGAATTTGGCTTTACTTGGAATGGTATGACTTCAGCTGGTGAGCCTGCCGCAGAAGGTGCTTATCGATTTAGAATTGCAGGTTTAGTTGATGGCCAAGCTTCTGAAATTCAGGCCATGACTTATCGTAAAGTAGATAGTGTCACACTAGCTGGAGCTGGCGGAAATATAGTATTAAATCTAAATGGTGGTAGTTCAATGGCATTAATAGATGTTGTTGAAGTTTCAGAAAGTTAAATCGAATTTTATAGCCTATTTAGGTTAAAAAACAATTGTTTACAATGAGGTATAGTTATGTCATTTAATATAGCACTAAGTGGTTTAAACGCTGCTCAAAAAGATTTGGATGTAACATCCAACAATATTGCAAACGTGAGTACCGTAGGTTTTAAAGAATCTCGTGCTGAATTTGTTGATGTGTATGCTGCGTCATTACTTGCTGCCGGCAAAACAAAAGTTGGTGATGGTGTGTTAACATCAGATGTTGCTCAACAATTTAGTCAAGGTAGTATTCAATTTACAAACAATGCACTAGACCTTGCAATTACAGGTAATGGTTTTTTTGCTGTTGTTCCTGATATCGATAGTTTAGAGTTTTCTTATACGCGTGCAGGCCAATTCAAGTTAAATAACGATAACTTTATTGTTAACTCTGCGGGTGAGCATTTATTAGGGTTTCCAGTAAACCCTGATGGTAGTTCATCTTCGGTTAGTTTAAGTACTTCTGAGCCAATTAGAATTCCAACAGCATCTGGTGCGCCTGCTCAAACTAGTGAAGTAGACGTAAGAATGAATTTACCTGCAGGTGATGCTGTGATCACTGGTTCTCCAGGCAATTTCGATTTAACTGACCCATTAACGTTTAACCATTCTACCTCGGTAACGGTATTTGATTCGTTAGGTGATAGTCATATCATGACATATTACTTTATTAAAGAAGCACCCGTTGCTGGTCCTCCGGCCTCTAACCCTTGGTTAGTTACAGCTGCGGTTGATAATCAACGGGTTGATTTAGTTGATCCGGCTAATGCGGCAACAGGTATTGATATAAATGGTTTCGATGGCGCACGATTAAACTTTAGCCCTGGTGGTGACTTTTTCTCACAAGTACCTGCTGCAGGATTTCAAACGGCGGCATTAGGTGCTGGTATTTTGACTAACGGCTCTGATGACACTCAGCAAATAGTTATCGACTTTAACCTTGATACTGCTGGCGCAAACCCTAATGAACCTACGCAGTTTGCTTCAAATTTTGAAGTGACGTCACTTGAGCAAGATGGTTTACCGGTTGGACGTTTAACCGGGCTTGATATTGGCCCTGATGGCTTAGTTATGGCGACCTATAGTAATGGTACTTCGCAACCGCTCTCTCGCGTAGCATTAGTAAATTTTGCAAATAACCAAGGATTAACGCAAGTGGGGAATACCAACTGGAAAGAAAGTATTCTCTCTGGTGAAGGTTTAGCAGGTGAAGCAGGGGCAGGTACATACGGTACTATTAATGCTTCTGCTCTAGAGTCATCTAACGTCAACTTAACCAGTGAGTTGATTGATTTGATTTCAGCGCAACGAAACTTCCAAGCAAACTCTCGTTCGTTAGAAGTTGATAATCAATTGAACCAAACGATTTTACAAATTCGTTAATCGACCCTCTTAGGAAAAGCCCTTAAGTAATGTAGATTACTTAAGGGCTTTTTTATTGCTATCATCATCAAATACGACACGACAAGTCATAAGTTTTCCCCCTCAAAATTAACTTCTTTAGTTGGCACTTTCTTTGCATTTATCTACGTAATACTTAATAAATCTGGGTTCATGATGGATAAGATGCTTTACATTGCCATGAGTGGCGCCAAGCAAAATATGAGAGCTTTAGCGATAAATGCCAATAACTTAGCCAATGCTAAGACCACGGGATTTAAAGCTGACTTAGCACAGGCTCGCTCAATGCAGGCTTTTGGTGAAGGTTTACCAACCCGTGTTTTTGCTATGACAGAAAAAGCTAGCCAAAACTTTGACAGTGGCGCACTTTTAACCACAGGCCGAGATTTAGATATTGCGATTCAAGGGCATGGCATGATTGCCGTTCAAGCAAAGGACGGTACCGAAGCCTATACACGTGACGGTCATTTAACATTAACCGAAGAAGGTTTTTTACAAACTCCAAATGGTGATTTGGTGATTGGCGATGCCGGACCTGTGTCTTTACCTTTACCGGTTAATAATATTCAGATCACTAAAGATGGCACTATCATGGTTCAGCCAGCCGGTGCCCCTACGACCATTCAAGAAGAAGTCGGTAAAATTAAACTTGTTAACCCTGAAACTCGTACGTTAGTGCGTGGTAACGATGGTTTATTTCGAGGGGGTAACGGTACTAATGAAGATGCCGATATCAGTATTACCGTTCAAAGTGGCATGTTGGAATCGAGTAATGTCAATCCTGTCAGCGAAATGACAGACATGATTTCCATTCAACGTCAATTTGAAATGCATTTGAAATTAATGAAAACCGCTGAAGAAATTGATTCAGCTAGTGCATCGCTATTGCGTGCTTTCTAAACTAATTATTGAGGTGATTTATGAACCCAGCATTGTGGATCAGTAAAACAGGCTTAGACGCGCAAACGAAAGATATTGCCGTTATTTCAAACAACTTAGCAAACGCGAGTACGGTTGGCTTTAAAAAGAGTCGAGCAGTCTTTGAAGATTTGCTTTATCAAACGATTAATCAACCTGGTGGTCGTTCTGCTCAAGACACCGAAATGCCCTCCGGCTTAATGTTAGGGGCTGGTTCAAAAGTTGTCGCCACGCAAAAAATTCATACCCAAGGGGATATGATTTCAACGGATAATGCGTTGGATTTAATGATTCAAGGGGAAGGTTTTTTCCAAGTACAAATGCCTGATGGCTCGTTGTCTTATTCAAGGAATGGCCAATTTACTATGGATGAAGAAGGCAATATGGTAACGCCTGGTGCTGGTTATTTAGTACAACCACAAGTCACGATACCGCCTGATGCTATTAGTATTATTGTTTCTCAAGATGGCGAAGTGTCGGTGACCTTACAAGGTCAAGCTGAGCCCGCTGTCGTTGGACAATTAAACACAGTTAACTTTGTTAATCCAACGGGATTAGAGCCCATCGGACAAAATTTATTTGTTGAAACCTCGGTAAGTGGTGCGCCACAAGAAGGTGTTCCCGGTTTAGAGGGCTTCGGCATGATTTTACAAGGAGCACTTGAAACCTCCAACGTCAATACGACAGAAGAGCTGGTCAATTTAATTGAGAGTCAACGGGTTTACGAAATGAACTCAAAGGTCATTTCTGCGGTTGATCAAATGCTTAGCTATATCAATCAACAGTTATAACCAATAGGGAGCGTCATATGAAAATTGTAACGATAATATTATGTGCATGGATGACGTTATCTGGCTGTGCCAGTATTGAACAGGCGAAAACTTTACCTGATGATCCTGATTTTGCGCCGATCTTACCTGAAATGCAAGAATCGCCGATTGTACCTACAGGCTCTTTATTCCAAGCTAATTATGTCAATAATATTTATTCAGACTCAAAAGCACACCGCGTAGGCGATATTATTTCGGTAATTTTAAGTGAGAGTACGCAAGCTCAAAAAAATGCCAAAACCGAGCTGAAAAAAGAAAATAGTGCCGTACTGGATCCGATAACCGGTTTGGGAGCTTCTCCGATTACCTTTAAAGATGATGCGATTCAATTTGGCTTAAATCAAACCTCTGATTTTAAAGGTGATTCAAAGTCAAACCAAGGCAATAGCTTAAGCGGTAATATTTCGGTTCATGTATTAAGAGTGTTACCTAACGGCAATTTAATGATCCGGGGTGAAAAATGGATGTCATTAAATAATGGCGATGAATATATTCGCTTAACAGGCATTATTCGCGCACAAGATATTAGTTCAAGTAATACCATAGTTTCATCGAAAGTTGCCAATGCTCGTATTCAATATGCTGGTACAGGTGCCTTTGCGGAAGTACAAGAACAAGGCTGGTTATCTAAGTTTTTTAGTAGTTCTTGGTGGCCCTTATAATTGCCATATATAGGTGGAAATGAATATGAAAGTTGTTATTCAAATAGTAATGTTATTAGCGCTTACTTTTGCTAGTCAGTCGTCAAATGCTCAACGGGTAAAAGACTTAACTGATGTTGCCGGCGTAAGATCGAATCAGCTAGTCGGTTACGGTTTGGTGGTTGGTCTGCCTGGTACGGGGGAGCAAAGCCCTTTTACAGAACAAAGTTTTAAGACGATGTTAAGTAATTTCGGCATTACTATGCCAGCTAGTTTAAAGCCTAAAATTAAAAACGTTGCTGCGGTTGCCGTACATGCTGAGTTACCTGCTTTTGCTAAACCGGGACAAACCATTGATATTACTGTTTCTTCCATGGGGAGTGCGAAAAGTTTACGTGGCGGCACCTTATTACAAACCATCTTAATGGGAATTGATGGTAATGCTTACGCCGTGGCTCAAGGGAGTTTAGTGGTTAGTGGTTTAGGCGCGGAAGGATTAGATGGCTCGAAAGTTATCGTTAATACGCCAACGGTTGGACGTATTGCCAATGGAGCCATTGTAGAGCGTGAAGTGCTGTCTCCCTTTGCCACAGGAGATCATATTACCTTTAACTTGAGAAATTCTGATTTCAGTACGGCTAAAAATTTAGAAAAAGCGATCAATCGCGAGTTTGCTAACCCTAATGATCCATCTACTTTTATTGCCAGAGCCATTGATGCTACGTCAGTTCAAGTATCAGCACCAAGAGATGCCAGCCAACGTGTTAGCTTTCTTGCCGTGTTAGAAAATTTAGAATTTGAGCCAGACACACCTGCGGCAAAAGTCATTGTTAATTCTAGAACGGGCACCATAGTTATTGGCTCTGATGTTCGATTGTTACCCGCGGCAATTACCCATGGTGGCATCACAGTGACAATAAATGAGGCACAAGATGTTACCCAACCTGATGCTTTTGCTGAAGGGGATACCGTAGTTACAACGCAATCCATTGTTGACGTTGATAAAACGGATAATCGCATGTTTGTTTTTGACCCTGGGATCACCTTAGATACCTTAGTTCGAGCCATCAATAATGTTGGGGCAGGGCCTGGAGATGTGATGGCGATATTGGAAGCGTTAGAACAGGCAGGCGCATTACGAGGAGAGCTGATCATTATTTAATGATCTGAAATCGCTATGAATACTAAACTTGCTGATGCACAAAACTTCTTAGATTTAAATGGCTTAAATAATATTCGTCAACAGTCAAATTCTGACGATAAAGCCTCGAAAGAACAGGCATTAGAAACGGCAGCAAAACAATTTGAAGCGATATTTATGCAAATGTTGCTCAAAAGCATGCGAAAAGCCGAAGAAGTTTTAGAATCAGATAGCCCTTTTAATTCTGAGTCCACTAAATTTTATCGTGATATGCACGATCAGCAAATGTCATTAGAGCTATCGAATAATGGTTCGTTAGGTTTATCTGAATTAATTGTTAGACAGTTAGGTGGTGATAGCGAGAACTTTACGCCCAAAAGCCATTTTAAAGCGAATGTTTTTCAAGGTGGAGAAGAAGCAACGAAAAAGAATGATCTCCAAATACCTCATCGTCGTCAATTTCCTGACAATACGACGCTTGAAACTTCAGACACTACAACGAACAATAACGTTGCAAATCATGCCTTTAATGAGCCGCAAGATTTTGTTACGGCATTAACTGAACCGGCAAAACATGTTGAGAAAAAACTAAATATTCCCTTTGAAGTTGTGATTGCACAAGCCGCGTTAGAAACGGGCTGGGGACAAAAAGTGATCAAAACGGCTCAAGGAGAAAGTTCAAATAACTTGTTCAATATCAAAGCCGATGCACGTTGGTCTGGCGATAAAACTCATAAAGAAACCTTAGAATATCAGCAAGGTGCAATGGTTAAAAAACGTGAACCTTTTCGTGTCTATCAAAGCATTGGTGACAGTATCAATGACTACATTAATTTTCTTTCTTCAAATGAACGTTATCAAGGTGCACTTAAACAAGCTAAAAATGTGGAACAGTTTCTGCATAGTTTACAAGGTGCTGGTTATGCGACAGATCCCAACTATGCTAACAAAATAATGGGAACACTGCGTACGGTAACAGGTTTAATTAACAAATAACGAAGCGTTATTTAATTCATTGAGAAAAGATATGTGCATCATTAGGAGTGTTCATTATGGCGGTTAGTTTATTTCAAACTGGAGTGAGTGGTTTATTAGCTGCACAACAACAGTTAGCGACTACTGGTCATAATATTTCCAATGTTAATACTGAAGGCTATACCCGTCAAAGAGCTGAGCAAAATGCAAGTATCGGTCTAGCAAGTGGCGGAAACTATCTTGGCACCGGTACTTATATTGAGGATGTAACTCGTTTATATAATCAATTTACTTATAAAGAACAGTTGTTTACCACCAGTAACTTAGGCAATGCAGACTCTCTTCATAAAGACTTAAATCAATTAAACGAAGTCATGAGCTTCTCAGGCACTTCGGTATTAAATTCTATTGATAAGCTTTATCAAACCATAAATAGTGTTGCTGATAATCCAAATGACCAAGGAATAAGAAGTATTGCACTGAGTCAAGCGGGAATTTTAGCGGCGGACTTTCAATCCCTGAATGAAAATTTTGATCAAATTGAGAAGTCTGTTAATGGTGAAATCAATCAAATTGCGAATAAAATCTCTGAAATTTCTGTCGAACTAGCAAAAATTAATGAGCAAGTGTTACAGAGCCAAGGGCAATCAGTTGGTGGGCAGCCTAACGATTTATTAGATCGTCGTGATCAATTAATTAATGAACTGGGTGAATATACCACAGTTAGTACCGTTCATGATGCTAATGGTGTCATGAACGTGATTATCGGCAACGGCTCAACCTTGGTTGCGGGTATAACTCCGTTAACGGCTACCGTAAAAGCAGGGGACCCTGATCCCTTAAAAACGGAAATACAACTCGTAGGTCCAAACAGCACATTTGCTATGAACCCTGCCAATTTAGGTGGCATTTTAGAAGCTAAATTTGAATTTAGGGATCAGCATTTAGCCGAAACGCGAAGTTCAATTAATCGCATTGCCATGGCTATTTCAGGTACCTTCAATGATGCTCAGGCTGACGGATTAGATCTAAACCAGCAACAAGGGCTAAATATATTTACCGATATTAATACCACTAAGTTGATGCAAGGGCGTGTAGGTATTCCATCAGATAATACCGGTACTGTAGCGGCTAGTGTGCGAATAACGGATGTTTCTTTAGTACCGATTGATGAATACGAAATTGAATGGGATGGTGCAAACTATACCATGACAAATTTAAATACCGGCACGAATCAGACCTTAGTTTTGACCCCGCCAAATGAATATGACACTGGCCTTGGTTTTTCATTTGTTATTGATGGTGGTTCTCCTGCTGTTGGCGATAAATTTGTTATTCATCCGACAGAAAATAGTGCTTCGTTTATGGACGTTACTTTACGTGATGTTAATGGTATTGCGGCAAGTACCCCAATTGAAGCAAAGGCATCATCAAACAATGTCAGCACTGGCGGTGTAAGTATTATAACAATGGATGATCCAGTTGCCGCTCGAACATTTACAAGCACAACCAACACAGGGTTGAGGGTAGATGTTTATGAAAGCGCACCTGGTACATATTCTTACCGAGTTTATGATGGCGATCCTGCGAGTTTGCCGCCGACACCTCCTTCAGTTGTTGGTGCAATAGCTTCGGGGAGTTTTACTGCTGGAAACTCTGCTGTTGTTGACTTACCTCCAGCTCCTGGGACGATGGCTTTTCAAATTGAGATCAGTGGTGATCCTGTTGGCCAAGGGCCATTAGCTCCTGAAATCTATGAAATTAATGATGCGTTTGGCGTAGGCAATGGTGCTAATGCTAGTTTTATGGCGTTAACCCAAGAAACAGGAATTATTAATGGGAATCAACAAACTTTTGGCCAAAGTATGGGGATTTCTACGGCAAATGTTGGTTCAAAAGCTAACTCAGCGGAATTAGTGTCAAGCACTGCAGAGGCTATGTATACGCAAGCTTTTAATCGTAATCAAGCAACAGCTGGGGTGAATTTAGATGAAGAAGCTGCCAACATGCTGAGGTTTCAACAAGCATATCAAGCGTCATCAAAAATAATTTCAGTAGCCACCACTATTTTCGATACTTTATTAGCTGCGGCAAGGTAGGGCTTTAAAATGCGTGTATCAACGACTCAATTTTATTATCAAAATGCTTTACAGATGAGTAATAAAGAATCTGGGCTAAATGAACAAGCTAAATATTTAAGCAGTGGTAAACGTGTATTAACGGCAAAAGATGATGCGGTGCAATATAGTACGTTGATCGGTTATAAAGAACAGCTAGCAGCGATTGAGAAATATAAAACCAATATAACTCAAGCGACTAATAGAAATAGTCTTCAAGAAATTTCTTTTTCGCAAGCTGAAGATGTCATGCAAGAAATTAAAACAATGATGATCCAAGCTAATAATGGCGCGTTAAGCTCAACTGAACGTAATGTTATTGCGGCACAAGCTAAAAATTCATTAAATCAAATGCTCGATATAGCGAACACTAAAGATGAAAATGGCAGTTATATTTTTGCAGGTTATCAAACAGATAAAACACCTTTTACCTTACAACTAGATAATTCAGTTAGCTATGAAGGTGATTCTGGAGTGAGAGAATTACAAATAAGTAAAAATCTTGCTGTAGCAACGAATCAACCAGGCGATCTTGCTTTTTTAAAAATTCCTAATCCAGATGGTGATTTTTCAGCTATTTATCAAAATAACACCAGCGGTATATCTATCAATAAAGCGGTTATTATCGATCCTAGCACCTATGATCCTTTAACTAATGCACCAAATTTTCGTTTTGATTTTACTGATACCACCGCTGATGGTGAAGCTAATCAAGTAACTGTGACAGACAGCGCATCGAACACTCTTTTAGTAGTTAATCCATATACTGCTGGGCAGATACTTAATTTTAATGGTTTAGAAGTACAGTTTGATGGCGTTCCTGAACCAGGAGATCAAATTGATATTGAGCCTAAACAAGAAATTAGTGTCTTCGAAACAATTAAGTCTGCCATTGATTGGGTTACTTCAACGAGTAATAGTGCAATAAACGCGGCCGAATACTCTGATGTGTTGAATAAGGTGAATGCTTCTTTAAATTACATGAGTACTCAACGAGGAGAAGTGGGCATACGTTTACAGATGACAGAAAATCAAGAAAGTAAACATGCTGATACTGCATTATATTTAGCGCAAAGTAGTTCGAGTATTGAAGATCTCGACTACGCAAAAGCTGTCTCTGAGTTTGATCAAGCACAAACCGCGCTTCAAGTTGCGCAACAGTCATTTATACAAATAAAAGACCTTTCCTTATTTAATTATATTTAAGCAAAAGGCCGTTTAATTCATGTCTTTCAATTAAGGTAAAAATAGGGAGCAATCTTGATTGTTCCCGCTTACCGCCTGTTTGTTTTTTCATCGTTTTTTTCTTGGGAATATTGTCAATATATTGCCTTTTCACAATTAAATAAAATACACTCCAATCAAAAAAGTCTAAATAAATCAATAAATAAAAATCTATTTGTCTAATCAGAAGGATTGATTTTAAATTTTTTCTAAAGGTTTCAATAATCGTGTCGATATCATTAGTAAGCTTGATAAAAGCTACGTTCTAAGAGTTAAAACAGCTAGTAGAGGAAGTGAGTTCAGAAGTATTTTAAGTTTGAAATTTTTAGTTTTATTTCCACAGAATAAAGTTAAAAATAATCAAGTTTACGCTAGTTAAAGAGTGCTTCGAATAATACCTTTCACGTCATTTTACTTGTTCTCTTAGATGTATTACTTAGAAGGATTATTCTTCTAAGGCAAATAAATAGCATGGGAGTTTAGTTATGGCTTTATATGTCAATACTAATATATCGAGCTTAAATGCTCAAAGACAATTAAGTAATTCAAGTAATACTTTAGATACTGCGTTTCAACGTTTATCTTCTGGCTTACGTATCAATAATGCAGCAGATGATGCCGCAGGTTTGCAAATTTCAAATCGCTTAACTGGTCAAATTAATGGTTTAACGCAAGGTAATCGTAATGCCAATGACGGCATTTCTTTAGCGCAAACGGCTGAAGGTGCTATGGATGAAATGACCAACATGTATCAGCGTAT
Source organism: Thalassotalea sp. SU-HH00458 (assembly GCF_040362795.1). Taxonomy (NCBI): domain Bacteria; kingdom Pseudomonadati; phylum Pseudomonadota; class Gammaproteobacteria; order Alteromonadales; family Colwelliaceae; genus Thalassotalea; species Thalassotalea sp. SU-HH00458. The sequence continues at coordinate 249,594 of NZ_BAABWW010000001.1, read as the reverse complement.
CAGAACTTTAGCGGCGCAAGCAGCGAATGGCTCAAATACGACTTCTGACCGAGCGGCACTACAATTAGAGATGCGTCAGTTAGGCGAAGAGGTTAACCGTATCGCTGGTGATACTAGTTTCGGTGGTACTAACTTACTTGATGGCACATTTTCTGCTGAATTTCAGGTTGGCGCGGATTCAGGTCAAGTCATTAGTATGACGATGACTGCCGTTACCAGTTTTGACGGATCAGCCGTTTCATTGACCAGCTTTAAAATGTGTGATCTCGCGGCAGCAGCAAGTGATATTGCCGGTACTTCGGCTGGGGCTCCTGCGGCTTCTTTTGCTAATTTAACGAGTATGTCTTTCACTTCAATTGATAAGGCACAGTCTATATTAGCCGGTGTTGATGCAATGATTGGTGCGATTGATGCAAAACGCGCTGAGTTAGGTGCTGTTCAAAACCGTTTTAGCTCAACGATTCGTAATCAATCGAATATCATTGAAAACTTATCAGCTGCACGTTCACGTATCCAAGATGCGGACTTTGCGACAGAAACGGCAACGTTAACTAAAGCGCAAATCTTGCAGCAAGCAAGTAGTACAATATTATCGCAAGCAAACCAACGTCCACAAGCTGCATTATCGTTACTAGGGTAAGCACGATAAGCAAACTATAGTGTTACATAACTTTAATTGGAAAGGTGTCACTAGGTTAAGATTGGATGGGAAGTCAAGAAAACCCTTGGGAAATTTGATTCAAAATCAAACTCCCAAGAGCTTCTCGATAATAGATTAATCAAGACAACGGATAAAAGAATAAATTAAGCAATAACAGGAGGCGTTAATTGTTTTGGTATTCTTCTAATAAAAAGCATTATTCGGGTAATCCTTTTTGTTAGTCCGTCAATTTATTAACGCAATACGTCAATAAGATTAATCAATTTTAATTAAGCATTATGTATGCCAAAAATATATTGTGGAGTAACCTCTGCTTTATATAGCCTTCAATTTTTTTACCACTGTTATTAGGAAAACACTTGCCACCGCTAGCGGCAAAAATCTGTCAGCACGATTTACTCCCCTTTAATTTTCTTAAATATGCATGCTTTATTGATAAACTAATATCAAAAAACTTAATTTTTTAAACTGTTAACCTATTGATTATTTTGGTGATAAATAATTTTTTGTTTAATAATAGAGCAGGTTTGTTATCACTTGGCTCATTCTTTGCTTTTGTTACAGCAAGGTAATTTTACTGACTGTTTTCTTAACTCAGGAGAAATAAAATGAGCTTGTTTGTAAATACTAATATATCAAGTTTAAATGCACAGCGTAACTTGATGAAATCAGGTGACTCGTTAGATACTGCTTTTCAACGGTTATCTTCTGGGTTACGTATCAATAGTGCAAAAGATGATGCTGCCGGATTACAAATTTCTGACCGTTTAACATCGCAAATCAATGGTTTAACTCAAGGTAATCGAAATGCTAATGATGGTATTTCATTAGCACAAACTGCCGAAGGTGCCATGGATGAAATGACTAATATGTACCAACGTATGAGAACTTTAGCGGCGCAAGCGGCAAATGGTTCAAATACGGTTACTGACCGAGCAGCATTACAGCTAGAAATGCGTCAGTTAGGTAGTGAGATAAATCGTATTGCTTCAGATACTAGTTTTGGTGGTACCAACTTACTTGATGGCACCTTTAAAGCTGAATTCCAGGTTGGTGCGGATGCAGGTCAAGTCATAAGTATGACAATGACAGCTGTTACTAGTTTTGACGGTACTGCTGTTTCTATTACTAGTTTTAAAATGTGTGACTTAGCTGCTGTAGCAAGTGATATTGCAGGAACATTTGCAGGTATTGCTGCGACGTCATTTGCTAATTTAACCAGTATGTCATTTACCTCAATTGATAAAGCACAGTCTATATTGGCTGGTGTTGACGCAATGATTGGTGCGATTGATGCTAAACGTGCTGAATTAGGTGCGGTGCAAAACCGCTTTAGTTCAACCATTCGTAACCAAACGAACGTAATTGAAAATTTATCAGCGGCACGCTCTCGAATGAAAGATGCTGACTTTGCTACTGAAACAGCAGCGTTAACACGCGCGCAAATATTGCAACAAGCAAGTAGTACTATTTTAGCGCAAGCGAATCAACGTCCTCAAGCAGCCTTATCTTTACTACAAGGATAATGAATTAGCTTTCTTTTCTTATCGACTCAAACAACTCAAAATCCTTTTTGATTTGTTTGAATCGATAAAAAAACCAAAAAAATATATAAAATAACTATATGTAAAATATAGTTATTTTATTTTTTATTGGTTTTTTTTCAATTTATTTTAAAAAACCACTAAAGCTTTCTTTTGCTCTGTCGATAACAAAGATGGAGTAATTTTATATATTTGATTACTTGTAGGAACATTGTTTACTTTAATTTGATTGCAATCATTCGGGCGTTTGTAATTTCGTTAAAGAAGCCTAAACAAGGATTCCTAAATAAATCATAAACAGGAGGCTATATGGCTTTATATGTCAATACCAACATTTCGAGTTTAAATGCTCAAAGACAGTTAAATAAGTCGTCAGATGTATTAGATACTGCATTTCAACGCTTATCATCTGGTTTACGTATCAATAACGCAGCAGATGATGCTGCTGGTATGCAAATCTCAAATCGACTTACTGGCCAAATTGGCGGTTTAATGCAAGGTAACCGTAATGCAAATGACGGTATTTCTTTAGCACAAACTGCTGAAGGTGCAATGGATGAAATGACCAGTATGTATCAGCGTATTAGAACTTTAGCGGCGCAAGCGGCAAATGGTTCAAATACAGATTCTGACCGTGCGGCTCTACAATTAGAGATGCGTGAGTTAGGGGAAGAGGTTAACCGAATCGCTGGTGATACAAGTTTTGGTGGTACAAACTTACTTGATGGCTCATTTTCGGCTGAATTTCAGGTTGGTGCTGATGCGGGTCAAGTCATAAGTATGACAATGACTGCCGTTACTAGTTTTGACGGTTCTGCCGTTTCTATGACCAGCTTTAAAATGTGTGATGTTGCGGCCGTTGCCAGTGATATTGCCGGTACTTCTGCTGGTACAGCGGTAACTTCTTTTGCTAATTTAACTAGCATGTCATTCACTTCAATTGATAAAGCACAGTCTATTTTAGCTGGTGTTGATGCAATGATCGGTGCGATTGATGCTAAACGAGCTGAGTTAGGTGCGGTACAAAACCGTTTTAGTTCAACGATTCGTAATCAAACGAATATCATTGAAAACCTATCATCTGCACGTTCACGAATTCAAGATGCTGATTTTGCAACAGAAACTGCTAACTTGACTAAGGCTCAAATCCTACAGCAAGCAAGTGCATCAATTCTTTCACAAGCAAACCAACGTCCGCAAACGGCGTTATCTTTATTAGGTTAATATAAAGATATATTGTGAAACATGCTATTTAAGTAAGTGGGGAGTTGAAGTAAGTAACTGTGGAGAGCTTATTTTAACTCATCGCTATATTTGTTCGTGAGGATGATATGAATAACGATATAGTGATTAAACAAGGCGATATATTAAGTAAGGTTCAACGTTCAAGTGAATTGAGTAATAATTCGTCTGATAATCAATCAATACAGAGGCAAAATGTTGCCTATTCAGAAAGTAATACCCAATCTTTGGTGAATGAAAACATTAGTGCGCAACAACTGATTGACCGTGAAACACAAAAAAAAGAAAGTGAAGACGCTGCGAAAGCGATCCAATCTTTATTGGAGAATAACCAAAATCTATTTTCGGTACAAAATCGGCATCTAAATTTTGATATTGTTGATGACTCAGGTGATGTTGTCGTTAAGGTCGTCGATAAAGATACAGACGAAGTCATTCGTCAGATTCCGTCGGAAGAATTTTTGCAAGTGGCCAATAAAATTAATGATCTGTTAGATGAGCTTTCTTCTACAAAAGGTATTTTATTTGATTCTAAAGTGTAATATGACAATACTTTGACTCATTTTACCCTTTAAACTGTAAAATAGATTGAAAATTGCCACCAAAGCCTTGCTTAAAATGAGCAATTGCTAATTCTTTTTCTGACGGTAAACCTCCTTGGGTTTCTATACCGGGGAAATGGCTTTCTCCAAAATTGAAATACTGGCAATTTAACCCTTTTGCATGTTTTATCGCTAACCAAACTAAGGCATGCGCTAAGGGTTTATCAAATAATGCTCGGTCGTATGCGCCAACGCCGTAATAACATTCATGTTGGTTGTAAGGAAATAACCCTGTAGAGACGAGTTTATTGTCAAGATATCCATAGATAGCAAATGCTTCTTCGGCAACAATCATTTGCTCTTGAATTCTCCAACTTTCATCACTTCTTGTTTCTTTTCCGGCAGCTTGAATATGTAACTGCTGAAAATCGAAAATATCACCTGGTGTTAACGTAGACTTATCGATAATGTTAAAACGTAAATTTTCCTCGCCCCAGCGAATATTTGCCCGAAATATTTTTCTTATACCAGTAAAAATTTGTTGTTCATCAAGTGTTAATGATATTTTTTGCGAAAAAAAAGGTTGAATATGATAATGCTGTTTTAATAAAAATTGACCGAATTCAGATAATGAACACTGACTAGACTCTTGATAAAAAATACTAGCATTTGATGTTGCCATTAATTGTTTTAGGTGTTTTATGGCGACTTTATTAGCGCCTTTTTTTTGTTGTTCGCTGATTTGATGATGCCAAACAAATTGCACTGGCATATTTATAAAACTGATCAGGTTATTATTTGGGGCTGTTAATAATACTAACAATACAGCCGTAGAGCCTAGCTCAATACAAAAAGAGATATCAGCCAAGTCATCTTGATAATAACACCGATAATAACGGCTGTTAGTTTCTTGATATAAAGGTGAAATATCTTTGCTATGATGAAGTAAATCAGCTTTATAACGAATAAACTTTGGATCATTAGCGGGTATGATTTTCAAGGAGCTTTCTCTAATTTGTAAAATTTCAACGCAAGCTTATATTGTTATAGGCTTGCGTTTGTCCGTTGCGTTATTCAGCGGTATCTTTTTCTTTAAACATACTGATAACATTATAATTATGGCTATCAACCTCATCTAATACGTTAGCATATTTAATTTTCGCTTCATGCATATAAGTTTTAAAAATTTCGATGCTTTGATGGACACATTGTAAGGTGGCTTTTTCATCAGCAAAATCAAATAACATCAATCTGAACATCGTTTGAATATATGTTAATGACCCTTCCAACATAAAGAATATATGACGGTAAGGGGTATAGGCAAATGAATGTAGATATCGAACTTGTTGCATTAATTGTTCAAGAACTTCAGCACGAGAATCAAATTCTTTATCTAAATATGACACCAAATTATCACATATTTCATCAAACATATTTACAGCAATACAGTTTTTATAGATTTCTTCTGAGAATTCACGATCAATAAAAACGTTAGCCTTTAGGTACTCTACTAATTCTGACTTATCTGCGTTCGATTTAGCCAGTAAAATATCATCAACTCTTAAAGGATAGGTATTCTCAATTTTGGCGCCGTCACTGCAATTATAACAATTTACCTGTGGGAAATTTTCTAACAGCTTGCCTTCATAAAAGTTACTGGTATTGAAAAAAACGGTACTAAGGATAGGTTCTCCAAAATTGCCTTCTACTTCAATTTCGCCCGCTCTAACGATATCACCAATAGCCTCTTTTTCTTTTCCGTCATCAGTGTAATACAAACTTTTTTTAGAGTGATGATGCTTCCTGTCTTTATATCCGTTATCTACGCCAAATAAATAAATATCTTTAAATCCCATATAACAGGCAAACGACATTCCTGTGTTGGCCACCGCAGGATTAGAAAACTTCATTTGCACAAAATCTTTATTTTTATTAATAAAATCACAAGCAATTATCGTAGAAGATTCTGTTGGTTTAAAGCCAATACCTGTCCATTTGAAAAGCTGTGGACAATCTGGATGCATGATATTTAACGTTAAGAAGTTAAGCTGCTTCATATGTTCATGATCAATAAGATCATTTAAGTAATCAAAGGTAAGCTTTGTTCGTTCTAATTCTATATGAAAGTCAGGAATGATGTTATGTGCGATCAAACTAGGTAAAACGGAACCGCAGCTGAAAATAATGGCATCTTTTTCATAGGCTTTAATTGTTTCTATCGTTGCATCTAATGAAGGACCATTTGCCACCACAAAAGCAGGAGTGTTTTGCCATTTCTTTGGTAAAACAACATCTCGTTTAAGGACAGGGATGTTGTTTTTCGCATTTGCATAATCGTGAGCGATGCTAATAACACCATCATCGAAAAATCCCCAGCCGATAGCTACAAGGTGAAACTCTTCACAAAATCGATCGATTATTTGTCGTAATTCTTTCGAAGGATAATGTTGAATAAGGACAGCATTGACGGAATTGAATGAACCTTTATCTTTAATTTCATTAATATAATCAGTGGTAAACTGTTCGTAACTGACACCAATGTGAAGATGTAAATAGCCGTTTCGCTCATCTAAAGTTTTTAAAATCATTGACCAATCACAAGTATACAAACTGGCATAAAACAGCTCATAACTTGGCTCACATAAATAGAGGTGACCAATGGTTATTTTTTCAATTAAATAGTCTAAGTGATAACCTAATCCAATACCAAAAACGATCATACTGCCTATGTGATCTGGCATTTGTTTTAGTGGTTCAAGTTTCTCTTTGTTTTCCAAATAAACATCATGGATCTGGTTTAGATATTTGGAATGAATAAAATTATCTTCTCTATTCTCTTTATCTTCTAGGGTAAAACTGAGTGAACTAAACTTAGGATTTGCGATTTCTATGTCTATTTGAGTTTTACATTGCGAAACAGGATCTTCACTATAGAGTGGTGCACTATCAGGACCAAATAAGATATTAGCATCACCGGAAGGCGCACAGAAGAAAGGTAAATTTTGAGGCGCATCTTGTTTAAACTTCTCTGCAATATCAGGATAATACTTTTGAAAGGCGATAATATTTTTATCGAACTTGCTTTGCATTTTTTCGACAAGTTCTTGCTCTAACTGATGTTTTTTCTTTAACTTTTCGAGATTTTTTTCTGCTGAATTTAATAGCTCATTATAATCATCTGAAAATGACATTTTTAGGTTACCACCTTTATTCTTTACATGCCTGGTAGGCGATTGACGCCTTTTGGGCATCTTTCATTTTTTTTAATTGTGCCGCAATGTTTTTTTGATTCTCAGAGGCTGTTGAGATGAAATTATGTTCTGATGCGGCAAGTTTTTCTAATAATTTTCTTACTTGAATGAGTTGCTCATCATTACAAGTGCCTATGGTATCTATGACATCTGAGATGAGCGCGGCTCTTTTTTCTGAAATAGCCAGAGCTGCGTCCCAATCTTCATTGTCAAAGCAGTTCATTAAGTTTACTTCACACTGCTCTAAAGCTGATAATCGCTGGTGAAATAAGTCAGGCATACGTTAACCTTGACTAGCTTGAATCGCTAACGCTTTTTCTACTTCTGAACTAGGTATTTCATCCCATGCACTTTTTATCTCTGATAATAACGAGATAACTTCAACAATTGGGTCTGTGGTATTGTTGATGGTTGCATCAGAAATACGCTCATCCATATATTCGTAAAGACTTGACAAATTTTCGACAGCGTCACTGCCAGCATTAAAATCTAACGACTCGTTAAGCGCCTTAATAATGGCGGCTGCGCCAGATAAGCTTTTAGATTTACCATGAAGATCTTTTCTTTCAAGGAAACCTTTGCCTTGAGCTAGACGATCTAAAGCCCCTTGCATCAGCATTTTAATAATTGTATATGAGTCTGCTCCTGCTATTTGGCTTTTAATATTTTCTTTGCCATAAGCTTGTAAGTTCTTGTTCATAATCATAATTCCTAAGGTTAATGATCGTTAGCTTTTACCACTTGAAAAGCCTGGTAAGTTAGATAGTGCCGAAGTAACCGCAGTACCTTGTGCTCTCATTGAGGCGATTAATACATCTAACGAGGCGTATTGCTCTCTTAATCGTTTCTCAAATTGTTCCATGCGATATTCGTGCCGTTCTCGATCATTTTCTACATCTTTTAATTGTTGATTAACAGAATCTTCTTGTTGAGCAATGATACCGCCAGACTTTGTGTATAACTCAACGGTATCATTTAAAATTTGCGCAATCCCCCCAGCACCGGCAAACAAGTTGCCAATATCATCATAATTTTCATTTAAACTATCTTCTAAGGTATTGACACCTGTATTGTTTATTTCTAATTCATTATTTTTATTTAATGATAAGCCTAAGTCATAAACACTGGTGAGTGAGCCAGCACCAGATACTATGCTACTTACTTGATTGATCAAGGCTGTTCTTAAACCACGTGCCGTGCCATCAGTAACTCTCGAAGTCACCACTTGATCTAAAGTATTCATTGCAGTGTTGAAGCCATCAACAAAACTTTCGATGGTTTCTTTTACCGCTTCTTTGTCAGTATCAACGGTTAACGATGCTTTTTCAGTATCTACTTTTAACGCGGTTATGGTGATATCTTGAATGGTATTGGTAAAAGTGTTGGTGCTGCTATTTGTTGTGATGCCATCAATTAGAATAATGGCATCTTGTGCTTGGTCGGTTGCTGCTATCACTAAACCACCGTTGCCACCACCGTTAGCAACCGTCGAAACTTTATCTAATTCAGCGGTATTATTGGTGATCACAAGATCATTACCTGTACCGGTTTCTGATGAGGTGATCACTAATTTAGATAAAGGCGTAGCACCGCCAGTGTTTATTATATTAGCAGACAGACCAAAGTTATCAGCGTGTTCATTAATTGCTGTTCTTAAATCTTCTAAAGTGGCACCCGCCGCTAAAGTCACGTCGAAGGTGTTAGCACCTGCTGTTAAGGTTAGCGTTCCGCCGGAAGCTGTAACCACATCGGTTGTTGAACTGTAAGAATTTGCGTCATCTTGAACAGCTCGGCTACCCTGAGCAAGTTGTTTCACTTCAATTTCAAAATTTCCAGCCGTTGCAGTACTTTCTGCTGATACCGAAATAACGTCGCCATTGGCTGGTTGACTCACTGTCGCAGATCTTTTATTAAAATTTTCAATATCAGACAAAGCTTCAATTGCATCTTCTAAAGCACTGATGTCAGATTTCATTTGACCAAGTGCCGTCAATTTTATGTCTAATGATGATTCTTTTTTATCTAATGCTTCAACTTTAGGTTGATTTTCAGCATTAACAGTTACCTCAATAATTGCTTCTAAATCTAAACCAGAACCAACGCCTGCTGATGTGATACCTGTCATAGTGAATTTCCTCTAAATACTCATAAAACTGACTGAATATTGGTTATTAATGACTGAACTTTATTTATAAAGTATGACTTGTTTTCCTATATCGGCAAGTATTAGTAAAACTTGAATACTGTTTAGCATTGCAAAGTTATTTTGTTACCCGCCCAGCGAACTATTATGTTTTGACAAAAATGTCTTTAAACATTTCAACAACTTTTTCTACGGTACTTCGTTTGACATGTCTTTGATCATTATCCCAAGCATCTTCGATACATTCGGTTACTAACTCATAACTTGGCAAATAATAGATATCTTCGTTGTTGTTTACTAATTCTTCTGCGGCAACTCTTAATGTTGCTTTTGAGTGAGTATTGGCTGTAATAACATGCTTGGTTTCACCATGACCTGTTGCAAGAAATGGAATAGGTGAAATACTAATGATGAGCTTAAAATTAGGGTTAAATTTTTTAACCGTATCGAAAAAGCTTTGTATATTCTCAATATTTTCTTGCACGCTCAGCGTTTTATGTTTCACATAGGGATACATATTATCACGCGGGTTTCTAGATAATACCGTACCATCTCTAAACTCCCAACATTCGTTCAAACCTAAGGTAATGATAAATACTTCGGCCATTTCTAGCGCATTTCTTGTGGCATTTATATGCTGTGGGTAATCAAGTAAATAATTTTGTCTATCTAAAAATGCGACGCCTTCTCTGTAAGGATCTACCCAGTATCCTTGTGGCTGTTGAAATAATAGTTGTTTAATGGGTTTAGTATCAAAGGCTTTTTCTGCTAATTGTTTAAAACTGATACTGTTAAATAAAATGCCGTAATTAGCACAAAATTTTGCATATTGATCACCTGGTGAATAACCATCAACCAATACTCCTGACATGGGGTCATCATTACGTTCAGTGACAACATAGTTGAACCCCGACTCTTGAAAAACTCGAGCAATTTCAAACGCGAAACAACTTCCCGCAGAGCCTATCGGTGTCGATTTATCCATGATAGGGTACTTTTTGACGTAAGGTAAAACCTGATATTTTGAAGAGGGGTGATGTTCGTGCTCAGGGTTCGGCCAATAAATCGCTTTATGATTCGGTTTGTTGGTGGGCGCATATCGTTCACAACTATGGGTAAACTCGTTTAAATACTCGGTTAATTGCGCTAAGTGTTCTATGTCTTCACGGTCAATTTCGCCGCCCCAATTAATACTGTCTCTAAACGATAATTTTAATGTTTCAAAGACATTGTCATACGCATGCAAATATTCTAGTTTTGGATCTAATTCAATCAGCCGTGTAAACATCGTTTCCGCGAAGACTTTGTCGGGAAAAATATTTTCTATTAACCAACGTAATTGCATGCTTGATTGGATAGTGCCGTCATCTGGGATCATGATATTATCAGGTACTTGATGCGCACTTTTATCATAATAATTTAATAATTTTTCTGCTAATCCTTCAAAAGGCTGACAACCAATTTGGATCGGGGCCGCATGGTTAATGGTATCCTTCCAATGAAAAGGAGAAGGGATAAAACACAATTGAAGAACATGACGAGTTCCCGTTTCTGGAATTTTTCCAATATGAGCTAATTGATTTGGATTAAAAATTAAGGCATCACCAGCCTCAATATTTTCATACATGATTTCTTCTAGTTCAATGCCTTTTGCATTTGCTAACGGGGCTAAATTTTCAGTTCTTTTTTCAATGTCATTAAATAAACAACCAATTTTTTTTAATTGATCTGTGGTTTCCTTCGTTAAAAATTTTGTGTTCCCTAAATGTTCTTTATAAGGGTTTAAATAGATTAATATTTTTAAATGATTTTCTGGTCCACCATCGCAATGCCAATAGGATGAATAAGAGCGATTTTCTCTATCAGGTAACGTCTCAAGGTACGAGTACCAAGACAGTGTATATTCACTGTTAAAATATGAACTCAGCACTTGATCTAAATTTTTATCAAGGATCAGATCCAAAATGCTCGTGATAACTTTATGGTGATTAAATGCTGTTTTATCTTCAAGTACTTGTTGGATAAATTTTTGACATAAATCAGCAGGAATAGCATGTTTATAATGCATTTGATGATGATGATTAAGTTCACTGTCGATCAAATCACTTTCGCGGGTAAAGGCTTTTTTCGCGATGCTATTTAATTCGGCATAACGGTGTTTTTTTTCAAAATAACTATGTAAATTATAATGAGCATCAGGCATTAAGTGGTAAGTTTCATCTTCAATGGTTGTTGTGATCTCATGTTCGGAAGCGCCATGAAATAAATTCACTTTTTTGATAGATTTCATTGTTTCTTATCTCGCCTTTTTTGCAACGTTATTGTCTAATTTTAAGCATACTTTATGCCATAAAATAAGGGGCGTATTTCAAAATAAATTAAAGTTTTCGACCAAACAGAAGATAACAAGTAAGATAATGGTTATGTTGATCGAAGTTTAGTAAAGTCTATTTTACTGCTTCAATATACGGTAGTAATTTTTTGATAATGTTGGTTCATAAATTGCTTTATTTAATGATTAAGAGCAATTGGTAACAACTTATAGATTGAGGGACAATCATGAGAGTTTTATTTTTTCATCCAGAAAAGTATTTAAACTATGGAATTCCCGCGGGAATCTCAATTTTAAGTGCCATTATTAAAAAAGCAGGTCATACCGTTGATTTATTTGATACTACGTTTTTAAAAACTAAAGATAAAAATGATGGTCATCACCTTGAAGTCAATGATGATAGTAAAAACGCTTCAGCGGGTGATGTCTTTGATGTTCCTATTGATGACGAAGAAAATAGCGAACTGGCTGGGAAACAATCTGCCGGTTTGTTTAAAGAAACAGCGTACAGTATGGACGACTTAATTCGTGATGATCCTTATGTTGTTCTAGAAGATGAATTACAGAAAAAAATCGACGAATTTAAACCGGATGTGATCGCGTTATCAACGATGACAGCAACGTTTGATTCGGCGGTAAATTTATTACGTAAAGTGACTTATGACGCAAAAGTGATTGTTGGTGGTGTTCATCCAACTATCGCAAGTGACGATTGTTTGGCGCAAGATGTCATCGATATTGCCTGTGTCGGGGAAGCGGATGATACCTTTTTAGAATTGTTAGATTTAATGGATAAAGGCGAAGATTATTTCCATGTTAAGTCAATGAATTTTAAACTCCCTGATGGCAAAATTATCAAAAATCCTATTGCCCCTCGTGTTGAATTAAACGATCTACCGACTCCTGATTGGGGATTGTTTGACTCTCGTCACTTATTTAGACCTTTTGATGGTGAAATTTATCAAGGCTCTTTTTATTCTCAAGCGCGCGGTTGTCCAATGCAATGTACATATTGTGTCGACCCTACGATTGCTGAGATAACCGGTGGTCGTAAAAATTACTTTAGAATTCAAGATCCGCAAGTCACCTTTAATCAACTAAGTGAGTTAAAAGAACAGTTTAATGCCACTTGGTTTAAATTTGTTGATGATACGTTTTTAATGCCACAAATCAGCCACTTAGAAGAATTGCGTGATTTAATTGCACCGCTAAACATTATGTTTGGTTGTTCGGTAATGCCTAATACTATTCGTGAAGACAAAGTTAAGCTTGCCGTTGAAATGGGTTGTGTCGCGATGAGTGTCGGCATTGAAAGTGGCAACGATGAAGTTAGACGTTCCGTGAAACGTTTTTATCGAAATGATAACGTAGTGAAAAAACTGAAAATGGCGCAAAGTTACGGGATTCGCGTCTCGACTTTTAACATCATTGGTTTCCCTGGTGAAACACGAGAAAATGTTTTTGAAACGATTGAGTTAAACAGACAAATTGGCTCTAACGCCGCGAATGCTTATGTATTATATCCTTATCATGGCACGCCAATTGCCGTTGAACAAAAAATTCCATTACGCGATGGTGAAGGAAATATTCCAACCATTGATATTGGCCATACCTTAGGTTTCTCTGAAATGTCGTCAGACGAATTGCTTGGCCTTCGTTCTACGTTTAATTTATATCTTATGTTACCCAAAGGCTTATATCCGGTTATTTATTTTGCCGAAGCGCAAACTGAATTGGGGAATGTCTTTTTAAATGAGCTAACTAAACTTACTGTCGCACAATTATCTAATACGACATTACCAACGACCTCGTTAGCTGACTTAATTGCAGAAGATTCGGCACTCACGACTTTAGATCTAGATGTGCAAGTGCCTACTTTGTTTAGCAAACTATTAAAACTGGCGATTACAACTGAAATGAAACAGACGATTGTTTTAGCGTTAATCGACGTTTATAACGAAGAAATGTTACTGACAGGAAGCGGTGCTTAAGCGTTAATCGTATTGAATCGCGTGATAAGTGAAAACTTATCACGCGAGATTCTTACTAGTCTTTAGTTGAATAATCGCCATTCTGTCGGCGTGCCTTTTTTAATATCCTCAGTCGTTACCTTGCCGATAATTTCTTGAAAATATTTTGGTGCCAAACCAAAACCAGGGCGAATACGCCTAATATGTTTAGCTGTGATAGTTGTTCCTTTAGCGATATCTTCAACAAAGTAGATGGAACGTCTAAATTTAACATTATCACGTTCTGCTTGTTTTTGTTCATAGCCAGCACTTCCAATAGCTTGCCAAGCTATACGGCTTTCCTGACATAAGTTTTTTAATTCCGCTGGCTCGATAGAAAATTCTGAATCAGGTCCTTTATCTTCTCTGCTTAATGTCACATGTTTTTCTATCACACAAGCCCCTAATGCAACAGCCGTGATGGCGACAGTCGTACTTAATGTGTGATCAGAAAGTCCGGATAATGTGTTAAATCGTTGTTCAATGTCTACTAAAGTTGCTAAATTGCATTGGGCAATTGGGGCAGGGTAAGCACTGATACAATGTAATAATACCAGTTGCTGACAACCTGCTTGCGTCGCGGCAGTCACAGCTTCAGTGATTTCTTGTTCATTAGCCATACCCGTTGACATAATCATAGGCTTCCCCGTTTTTGCAACGCGGGTAATTAATGGTATATCGGTTAATTCGAATGAAGCAATCTTATAAGCTGGGGTATTGAGTTGTTCTAATAAATCAACGGCACTGTCGTCGAACGGCGTACTAAATAATGTAATGCCAATTTTCTTGGCATGTTCAAATAATTCTTGATGCCATTCGTATGGGGTATGAGCTTGTTGATAAAGCTGATAAAGATTATGGCCATCCCATAATCCGCCTTTTATCTTAAAATCATCTAATTCACTGTCTATGGTCATTGTATCAGCGGTATAGGTTTGTATTTTTACCGCATCAGCCCCCATGTTTTTAGCCATAGAAATAGTCTGCAACGCCTTTTCAATTGAACCATTATGGTTGGCTGAAACTTCGGCAATAATATATGGAGGATGATTTTTCCCTATTTTACGGCCATTGATAGATATTTCATGATTAAGCATTATTTTACTCTCACAGGTTAACTCACTGATTATTTTCTGACGATAATATGAAGTGATCGTCTGCTATTTGACGATAATTCGCGCTACGGAACAAGTGTTGCGATGCAATATTATCTGGATGGACATAAGCATGGATAGTCTTTTGTTTAAATATTTTAGGTGTGGCAAATAATGCTCTAAGTGCTACTTTTTTACCTTGCAAATCAGGCGCGACTAAAATAGACACCTCAACTTCGCGAGCATTTATTTCATCAAAGCGGATCATGCCTGCATTTTTGGCTTGTTCAGAGCTTGAGCATTGTTGAATTAAGTAAATATGTCTTGTTTGATCTGCTATCGCTTGACTAAACCACTGACAATGCTCTTGATAAGGAATGGCTTGATTGTTTCTTGAAAAGCGTCGTATATCGGGGTTTGATTGCCAACTGAATATAATGTCTTTGTCGTCATTCGTTGCGGGGGCCAGTTTGATTGAAGTCATAATGATATCAAGCATTGTTGATACTTTACTTTGTTTAATGGTGTCAAAACATTGTCTAACTAAGGTTTGATACGCTTTAGGGCTGGCAGTTAACTGTAAAAATGCTTGTTCAAGTTTGAAATAACTTAGTGATTGAAAATCACCAAGGTTGATGACGGCACCTTGCTTAGCTAAGTTACTGGCAACTAAATTTTGATTGTCCGCCATAATAACCACTAAAGTCGGAAGTCCTAAACTACATCTTTCCCATGCGGTAGTACCACTTGCACCTATAGCTAGATCAGCGGATAACATTAATTGTGCCATCGAATTACTATCGATCTGCAGTGTTATCCATTGATAGGGTTCGATTAATGCCATTAATGACGTTAAATTAGGCGCTTGACTGCCTAGCACTATAGTTACACTAAAACTTAGCTGTTCTTGTGTCCTAAGCGCAATGAGATAATTGATAATGGTTGTCGAGGAGTTGTCTTCATCCATACCACCCATCGTCACTAAAATATTGTCTATTTTTTCAGTACTGGCGCGACGCTTTTCGGCAGTTTTTACAGCAGATAAAAATTCATCACGCAGCAAAATATAGTGCTGACCAATAAATGTAAGGCAATGACTATTAACATATGGCTGATAATCTTGACTACGACGAGCAAAGGTTTGATCGAGAAGATAGTCGCATTGATGCTGACGATTAGCTAAGTCATCAATCACCATGATTTTATCGTAATCTGCTGTGAGTAATTGTTGCCATTTTTGTGCTAATTGATAATGGTCGACGATTAATAAATTTATTTTTGGTAAGCGTTTTAACAATGTATGACAACAGGAAGCATCGTGTTCTTGTGAATGATCATGCTTATCTAACTTTAGTTCACGATAATGATAGCCGGCAGTGATAATTTTTTGTTGAAGACTTTGGGGTAATGGCGCAGATAAAAAACTGATCATTAAACGTGGTACATTGTTCGATTGTCGTGAATGGTAATATTGGCTTAGCAAATCAGCTAATGTTAAGCAGCGCATAATATGGCCGGTACCGATTTTTGCTGATGCGTCGGCTCGAAAAGCAATATGCATGTTTAACGTACCTTGAAAACCGGTTGTAATACTTCGCCGTGAAAACGCTGGTCAAAATCTTGTTGTTTGATCATTTCATTCACTAAAGGAATAACGTGTTTGTAAGCACTTACTAGTGATTGTATGTCTTTTTCTTTGTGGGCATAACTTAAGTTATGACTAGCATTGATCAGTATCCCTTGTTGTATCATCTCTTGTATAAAATAGGATTTTAATTGTAGATCCGAATAACCACCACAACTTTTGATCATGAAAAATAACCAGCTTGGGTGACCTGAAATACTCAACCATTTGTGCGCCTGATACTGGTCGATAGTCGCTTGCAACTGAGTGTGTAATAACTCACCCATAGCGTGAATATGGCTCAAAACCTTTTCGTTTTTCATCTTGGTTAATACTGCTTTAGAAGCTGCTAATGACAAAGTTTCCCCAGCAAAGGTACCCGAAAAAAAGATATCTTCCATTAATGTCATTATTTCACGCTTTCCTACGACCGCCGAAATAGGGTAACCATTTGCCATTCCCTTACCAAAAGTCGCTAAATCAGGCGTAACTCCAAATAATTGTTGTGCACCGCCGATAGAAAATCGAAAACCTGTGATGGTTTCATCAAAAATTAACACAGCATTGTGTTGCTGACATAAGGTTTTTACCTGTTCAAGAAAGTCTTTCTCTGGGTAAGCAATATTCATCGGCTCTAACATGACTGCAGATATTTGATCTGGAAATTGCTCAAATATCGCAGTAAGTGAAGCAATATTGTTATATTCAAATTTATGGGTGAGCGCTTTCGTTGATTGAGGAACGCCAAGATCTCGAGTGGTTGAGCCAATATACCAATCTTGCCAACCATGATAACCACATACCGCGATATGTTCTTTATGATTGTATGCTCGCGCTAAACGAATAGCCGCAGACGTTGCATCTGTACCATTTTTACCAAAACGAACCATTTCTGCACATGGAACTGAATCGATAATGAGTTCCGCCACTTCGGTTTCTAATTGGTGTGGCAATGAGAAACTCACGCCAGATTTTAACTGTTCAATCACTGCCTGATCGATATCATTATCACAATAACCGATGGAAACCGCTAACAAGCCACTGACATAATCTGTAAATTGATTACCATCTAAATCCCATACTTGGCACCCTTTACCTTGATTGATAAAAAGCGGGGTTACACCTTTTGGAAAGGCGACTTTACTTTTACTAAAGGTTTGGGAGCCTAGCGGAATACTTTTTTCGGCGCGGTTTAAAAAAGTGAGCGATTGCTGAAAAGTTTTTTTATTCATGATTGAACTTCTTGTCGCGTTGTAGGTGAAAGTAAACTGTCATTGCGGGGGTGTTTGGCATTAATGCTGGACAATGAGGGTTGTTGTTCAATAAGTCGCAAAATATCAGCTAAGGCAAAGTTTGGATTTTCAGGATAAAGCTGTTCGTATATTTTGTTCACTAACGTGAAATCTTCGGGTTGATCAACGGTCCAACGATGAAAAGAAAGATCGTGCGGGTAATATAATTCCCTTTGTGAAAATTGATCGGGGTGATTATAAATATAAGGGGTGACGTGCTCACGTTCTTCAGGCTTTTTGGCAAATTGATACGCTTGTATCAGTGCTTGTTGCGTGAAAATTTCTATATCTAAACCGTCTGGAAAACTTTGATGAAGACAGTTACTGGTATAATCCGCAAGTTTTTCTAAATGTAATTGAATGACTTGATCGACAATCGCAGGGTCAATTAATGGACAATCACCGGTAATGCGAACAACATGTTGGCTTGGATAGGTTTGACTGGCTAAATAATAACGCCCTAGTACATCATGAAGACTGCCTCGAACACAGGGAATGCAGAGTTGTTGACAAAGTAGGGCAATAGGATCATCACTTGGCTCATTACTGGTAGCAATAATGATTTTATCTATCATAGAAGCTTTCTGTAAGCGTTCTATTTGTCTGCTTAACATGGGTTGCCCCAAAATTTCTTTTAACACTTTACCGGGCAAACGTGTTGACGTCATTCTTGCTTGTAAAATTGCATGTATTGTCATGATATTGTCGTTTACTTTATCTTGATTAGTTATAGCGAGTTATTATTTATATCGACCAAAGACTCGGGTTTATTAGCTCCTGTTCATCAGAAGCAATATTTGCGCCTACTCGTGTTAATAATTCATGGTATTGATGTGTGAGTTGTTCTGCTTTTTGGTAATGCTCGATTATTTCTTCTAATTGTTGTAGCGAACAACAACCGACAACGGCTTTATCGATCATTGGATGTAGATGAATAAGTGCTAAAGCTAAGGTTAAGGGTTGACAGTTACAGCGCTGGCAAAGTGCATGAAATGCCATTATCCACGCCTTAAACGGTAAAAAATAATCAGGTAATTCTTCGAATGGTTGTATCAATATGCCTTGTAAAAATAAGGATCTAGCATGCACTTCAATGTGTTTATTTGAAAGTTGGTTCAGCAGCTTTGTGGTCAGAAATCGTTGATCTAACCAATTTGCGGGAAGCTGAACAATATCGAATGAATATTGATTGAGTAATGTAGATAATTGCTGAACATGATAAACAGAAATACCTAGTTGAGCGATGGTTCGATCAGTCTTGAATTGCTTAGCTCCTTGGTAATATAAAGAACCATTACTCGTGAGTAAGTCATCAGCATTATGAAACATTAATGCTTTAAGGCATTGAACATTAAGTTTCGCTAAGCTCTCTGTTACGATTTCATGAATACTTTGAGTGTCACCGTTTGATAATGTGGGGATTTTGGTGACGATATCAAAACTATTGGTCAGGGCTAATTGCCCTAATATTTGCTCACTATTGCCATACGCTGCAGCCGTATCTAACGTGTTAATACCCACTTGTTTCGCACAAGCCAATATTTTTTCAATTTCAGTCAATGGCACTTGACCCATTTTATTGGTTACACCATAAGCGAGACCAAATTGTACACAGCCTAATGCCAGCTTCATCATAAGCGTAAAATTTTATCGATAATATAGTCTTGTTGAGCTATATCTAATTCAGGGTATAAAGGTAAAGTGATCACACTTCGATAATAAGCTTGGGCTTGCGGGTAATCAGCAGGGTCAAAATTGAATTGTTGATAATAAGGCTGTAAATATATAGGAATATAATGTTTTTGAATAAATATTTTATCGCCTCTTAGTTTTTCGAATAAATGCTTTTGTTCGGCAAGTGACATTTCTGGCAATCGCACTAAATATAAATGATAGGCGCTGTAACAGTCTGATTCAGGCTTGATTGGCATAACATTCGTATGATTAAATGCATTATCGTATCTTTTGGCAATATCGTTCCGTTTTTGTACAAAACTGGTTAAGCGGTTTAGCTGACTTAATCCTAAGGCTGCATGTATATCGGTCATGCGATAATTAAACCCTAATTCAACTTGTTCATAATACCATGGCCCATGGCTTTCTTGGGTCATAGCTGCTGGATCAGCCGTTATTCCATGAGATCGTAAACGTTTTAATTTCTTATCTAATTGTTGGTTATTCGTGAGCGCCATGCCGCCTTCACCTGAGGTGATAATTTTTACAGGGTGAAAACTAAAGACCGTAATATCAGAATACTGACAACTACCGATAGGTTGGTCGAGGTATTTTCCTCCGATAGCGTGAGAAGCGTCTTCAATAACTTTGAAATGATACTGTTTAGCCAGTTGAGCAATGGCGCGCATGTTACAACTTGCTCCTGCCATATGTACGACAACTAACACTTTAGGCAATTGATTTTCCCGCTGAGCTTTTGCTAATTTTCCTTGTAATTGAATAGGACAAATATTGGCGGTGTTTATATCAATATCGACAAAGTCAATGGTAGCGCTACAATAGAGGGCACAATTAGCCGAGGCAACAAAAGAAATCGGGGTTGTCCATACGATATCGCCTGCTCCAACTTCCAAGGCTAAATTAGCAATATGTAAAGCCGCCGTCGCATTACTTACCGCAGTAGCATATTGAGCTTGGCATAAATCAGCAATGGATTGTTCAAACTCTGGAACTAATGGGCCTTGAGTGATCAAATCTGCCTGTAAAACATCAGTAACGGCATTGATGTCTTCTGTGGTAATACTTTGTTTACCGTAAGGGATCATTCATGTGCCTCATAATTAAAAATTTTAATTTGCTCCACAGACATAAAATCTGGATTAGTATTTGAATTGTACTCAAATCCTTGAGTCACTAATTTACCTTTTTCACCAATAGCGTTTTTGGTAAAATCATTACTACGACTACTAAAATTAATGCTTGGCGCGATCACGAAATGATCCTCATATTCATAAGTATGATAAGAGTCATCAGCAGGGCACATCACTTCATGTAATTTTTCCCCTGGGCGAATACCGACGGTTTTTTGTTGTAAATCAGGGGCAATTGCCGTGGCTAAATCGGTTATTTTTATAGACGGTATTTTGGGAATAAATATTTCACCGCCTAACATTCGCAAAAAGTTTTTCAAAACAAAATCAACTCCACCTTGTAATGAAATCCAAAAGCGGGTCATATTCGGGTGAGTGATAGGCAAATGATCACTGCCATTTTTAACTAAACTTTCAAAAAATGGCACTACCGAGCCGCGAGAACCAACAACATTGCCATAACGAACCACGGAAAAAGAGGTTTTATGTCCACCGCTGATATTATTTGCTGCAACAAATAACTTATCTGATGCGAGTTTTGTTGCTCCATATAAATTGATTGGGTTTGCGGCTTTATCAGTCGATAAGGCGATAACTTTTTCAACATTGTTATCAAGAGCGGCTTCAATGACATTTTCGGCGCCATTAATGTTGGTTTTAATACATTCCATAGGGTTATATTCAGCTGCCGGAACTTGTTTTAAGGCGGCGGCATGAATCACGTAAT
Organism: Thalassotalea sp. SU-HH00458; assembly: GCF_040362795.1. Lineage (NCBI taxonomy): Bacteria > Pseudomonadati > Pseudomonadota > Gammaproteobacteria > Alteromonadales > Colwelliaceae > Thalassotalea > Thalassotalea sp. SU-HH00458. The sequence continues at coordinate 228,308 of NZ_BAABWW010000001.1, read as the reverse complement.
CAACACCTCGCATGGCACGACGTAAACGGTGTCCGTCACGAACATCACCAATAAAGTAACGCATGCATGGATCATTATAAACTTGCTGCATTTCAAACTGCTTTAATTCATCTCGTGAAAAAATAATGATTTTTCTCGGTTTATATCGAGCCAATAATGTTTTCACATAAAGCTTGCCAAACGAACCTGTACCACCAGTAATTAAAATTACTTTATTGTCGAAAATAGTTGTCATTGAAAACCTTCTTGCTTTGCCCTATGTAACGGATGATGTATCTGACTATTGTTCAAATTAATTACTATCCATTGAATCTTTCTATAATACAATGTTTTAGCCATATTTAATCGAATTTTATTATAGAATTATTTGAGTTAATCAGCGAATCATAAAGTTCATGTGCTTTAATGAACACGAATTGGTAAATCATTGACCACAAATGATTGACCATTTTTCGAAGCACGTTTGAATGCTTGTCGTAAAATATCATGAGTGATAGTTTCAGTATCTTTAATTTCTTCAATATGAGTGAACATGATTGAGCCCCAACCTAATTGATTGACGAAACTTTTCAACGCATCGCGATTTTTAGGACAATCTTTGTTCTTTGAAAACAGCCCGATAGAATGTCGGTCACCTTTGGTAAACTTGCTGTCGTCTTCTATTGCATACTCGGCAAAACCACTAATTACTATCATAATAACCTCTTTTACTCGTGCCAGACATTGTTACTGACATCTATTTGACCTGAACTAAGGCAAAGCATTTTTCAAACCAATTTGTATGATTGAAGGTAATTTGTTTTTTATTGGGACAATGAATCGCTAAATTGCTGATTTTTTCCCATGAAAATGACAGCTTGATGACAGCTTTTACGAGAGTCACCGTCAAGTGTCAAAAAAATGCCTAGAAAGCAAAAAAGCGTCAAAAATTTGTTGATTAATCTGTGGTGCCAGATACAATCTTAAATATTAGAATAAGAACTTACAGGTTTATCAAAGAATTATGCAAGGTCATAAACATATAATTGTTATTGATAATGACGCTGCAAGGCGTCAGCAAATAGAAACAGTGTTATCGTTTATCGGAGAAAATTCTGATGCCTGTCTTGATCATCAAATAGAACAAGTTTTTGCTCAGAATAATAATATTTTGACCGTTATATTGTGTGGTGAAATATCGACTAACTTAATTGAATTTATAAAAAGTAACCCTGCTTGTCCTTTCATTCTTCATGATGTTATTGATAAAAATGCGATAGAAAATTGTGCCAATGTTATTGGTGAAATGACCACGCCATTAAATTACGCACAATTAACGGAAATGATTCATCATTGTCATCAGTATCATAATAAGTTACCCCATAAAAAAGCCGGGAATGCGGGCAACAAATTGTTATTTCGCTCTTTAGTTGGTACAAGCGAACCAATGCAGCAAGTACGTTTTTTAATTGAACAAGTGGCTAGTACTCATGCCAATGTATTGATTTTAGGAGAGTCAGGTACAGGTAAAGAGGTGGTTGCGCGTAATATTCATAATCTTTCCCATCGTAATAAAGCACCATTTGTTCCTGTGAACTGTGGCGCGATCCCACCTGATTTATTAGAGAGTGAATTATTTGGTCATGAAAAAGGTGCATTTACTGGCGCGATTTCAACACGCAAAGGTCGTTTTGAACTCGCCGAAGGCGGTACATTATTTCTCGATGAAATCGGTGATATGCCACAACCGATGCAAGTAAAGCTCCTGAGAGTTCTCCAAGAGCGTACCTTTGAACGTGTTGGCGGGGCTAAAAGTATAAAAGCTGATGTTCGCGTTATTGCCGCTACCCATCAAAACCTTGAAGTAATGATCAAAGAAGGGGGCTTTCGGGAAGACTTATACTACCGATTAAATGTTTTTCCGATTGAAACGCCGGCGCTTCGTGATCGAAAAGAAGATATCCCTTTATTGCTAAAAGAGTTAGTCGCACGTTTTGAGCAAGACCAAGGTCAAACGGTGCGTTTTACTGAGCAAGCAATTGCCTCACTGCAAGAGCATGCATGGTCGGGTAATGTTCGTGAACTGTCGAATTTAATTGAGCGTATGATTATTATGTACGCTGAACAAGTGGTGAATGTTAGCGAGCTGCCAAATAAATATCGTCATATTGATGTTGAAGAATATACGCCGGAATACCCTGAAGAGCTGCAAGAGCGTGAAGCAATAAATGAACTTTTTGCTGGATTTGAATACAGTGACGATGATGACACTGAGCCAGATAGTTATGAAGACGAAGCTAGCCAAGGAAAGCAAGTTGATATTTTACCTAGCGAAGGCTTAAACTTAAAAGAGTATTTAGCGGAATTAGAAGTATCACTGATCACCCAATCTCTGGATAAAAATGATTGGGTAGTCGCTCGCTCCGCGGAATTGCTTGGCATGCGTCGCACCACCTTAGTGGAAAAAATGCGAAAATATGCCTTACAAAAAAATGATGTTTAGTCGGCAATATCTTTATTGATATTTAATCGAATTACAAGGAAGCCAAATTCTTGACCCATAATAAATACCTTGTAATTATCTGAAATTAAAGGGTATTTTCATCTGGCACAAAAAATGCTTTATCTGGTTGTTATTAGTAAACCGAGTGAAGCATTATGGTCGTTGCCTATTCAAATCAATCTACAAATAGTGGTACTAGCAGTTCGCATCATCAAACGGTCTTTCCGTTTATTGAACAATCGTACCTGCACGCTAGCTCAGGTTTACAAAAAGAATCTTATCAAGGTGAATTACCTCATCTAAGAAAGCAATCTAGTCAACTCGAAAAAATTATTGATGCAATGCCGACAGGTATGATCATGCTAGATGGTGATGGTGTGGTGGTAAAAATCAATAAAATTGCCAGTAAACTACTTGATGAACCTATTTTAGGTTACCCATGGTTTGACGTTATTCGACGCTCTTTCAAACCGCGCGCTGATGACTGGCATGAAGTGTCACTGAATGATGGCAGGCGAGTAAAATTAGAAATATCTGCATTAGAAGATCAGCCTGGTCAGCTTATTATGATCACAGACCTTACCGAAACGCGTTTATTACAAGATAAATTAAGTCAATTACAACGATTGTCTTCGCTGGGACAAATGATATCAAAATTAGCTCATCAAATACGTACGCCTCTTTCGGCGGCAATGTTATATGGGGCTAATTTAAAAAATAAAAAAATAACCGATCAAGACCGAGATAACTTTCAAGGCAAACTCATGTCACGTTTGCAAGATTTAGAGCAGCAAGTAAATGACATGTTGTTGTTTGCGAAAAGTGGTCAGCAACAAGTCGTCGAACCTTTATCTATTAATGAATTAGTGAATGAGTCAACCGCAGGATTAGAAGCTTTGATCGATAAAGCTAAGGCGAAGATTACTTTTCAGCCTTGTCCTGATGATTGTCATATTCTTGGTAATAAAAGTGCCTTAACGGGGGCTATCCAAAATCTTATACATAATAGTTTAGAAGTGATTAAGAGTGAGGCGCAGATTCAAATCTCGTCTTATTGTCAGGATCAATTTGCCTACATTAGTGTGAAAGATAATGGCAAGGGTATCAGTGCCGATTTAGCAGAGAAAATTTTTGAACCTTTTTATACCTCTCGGGTTCAAGGAACAGGTTTAGGATTAGCCGTTGTGAAATCAGTGACTCAAGCTCATCAAGGCACCGTGCATTTATTGAGTAAACCCAATGAAGGCGCACATTTTTGCATTAAGTTACCATTATTGGTGAGTGAAGGCTTTTCAAAAAGTAGTGTTACCAAAGAGAGTGAATTTAACTTTCAACAGGAGAATGCGCATGACTCAAAGTAAAATTTTAGTAGTAGAAGATGATGAAGGCTTGCGCGAAGCATTAGTTGATACTCTGCACTTAGCAGGCTACCAATGTGTAGAAGCTGATTCAGGAGAAACAGCGTTATTGTTATTGAAAAACCAGGCGGTTGATTTGGTTGTCAGCGATGTTCAAATGGGCGGCATGTCAGGATTATCTTTACTGAAAAGTATTAAATCTACCTATCCGAAAATTCCGATGTTGATCATGACCGCTTATGGTACTATTGATGATGCTGTTCAGGCAATTAAAGACGGGGCGAGCAATTATATGGCAAAGCCATTCGCTCCAGAAGTTTTATTAAACATGGTTAACCAGTATATCCCTTTGCAAACGCAAGACATCTTTGAACCCGTTGTTGCCGATAAGAAAAGTATTAAATTATTAGCACTTGCGAAAAAAGTTGCGACTACGGATGCATCTGTGATGGTGCTTGGCCCTAGTGGATCGGGTAAAGAAGTTCTGGCTCAATATGTTCATTACAATTCAGCTCGACACGAAGCTCCTTTTGTCGCAATTAACTGTGCGGCGATCCCTGAAAACATGTTGGAAGCTACCTTATTTGGCTACGAAAAAGGGGCATTTACTGGGGCGGTTCAAGCTTGTCCTGGTAAGTTTGAGCAAGCGCAAGGTGGTACCATTTTATTAGATGAAATCACGGAGATGGATTTAGCATTACAAGCAAAAATTCTTCGTGTTTTACAAGAGCGTGAAGTCGAGCGCTTGGCTGGAAGAAAAACCATTCAACTAGATGTTCGTGTCATAGCAACCAGTAACCGTGATTTAAAAGAAGCGGTGAAAGCGGGAGTTTTTAGGGAAGATTTATATTATCGTTTAAATGTTTTCCCACTGACTTGGTTAGCGCTGTCTGAACGAAGCGACGATATCATTCCACTTGCTAAACATTTAGTCGAACGCTTATGTCAAAAAAGTGGCGAAGCGATACCGGAGTTCACTGCAGCTGCGCGCAGCAAGCTACTTGCTTACCATTGGCCTGGCAACGTGCGGGAACTTGATAATGTTGTGCAACGTGCATTAATTTTACATAGTGAGCAAAAAATTGATGCTAGCGATTTACTTATCGAAAACTTTGATACGCCGGTACTGATTGAATCGCCAACTGAAACCGTCACTGAAGATAAATTAGGTCATGAGTTAAAACTGCAAGAACATCAAATTATTCTCGATACTTTACAAGCATGTCGAGGAAGTCGAAAGGATGTCGCTGAACGATTAGGGATCAGTCCACGCACTTTACGTTATAAAATTGCACGAATGCGTGATTCAGGTATTCAAATACCGGCTTAAATTATATTAAAGCATTAACACCAATGAGCTTAGCTTGTTGGTGTTTTTTCTATTGTTTTCGTTTAATACCACTCTTTTATTTCTGTTGGTTTTAAATGCAGAGTCACGGAGGATTTCTCTGATATTAACCTAAGATTCTTTCATAAACTCAGCTTTAATACATAGTTTTTCAAATATTAGTAACAATATAACTAACTGATATCAAATGAATTAATTTGCTTAATTCCCTTCCGAAAATCTTGAGTTTATTCTTGGCACCTTGCTTGCAGTAACTCGTTACAGCGTTAAATATACAAAATATTGACACAAGCGAGAAAAAACATGGATATCAAAACGAATTCACTTTATGCCCAGATGCAAAATATGCAGCTTGAAGCGATGGGCAATCGTATGTCAAATGTTGAAAACAATATTACTTCTGTTAACCAATCAACAAGCGACTTTGGCAGTATGCTTAAGCAAGCCGTTAATGCGGTTAATGATGTGCAGCATGAAGCCAAAGATAAGCGTAATGCTTTTGAGATGGGCGATAGAAGCGTAACGTTAGCGGATACTATGGTAACCGCAGCAAAAGCAAGTATAGCATTTGATGCAACGGTGCAAGTACGTAATAAGTTTGTTGAAGCTTATAAAGAAATCATGTCAATGCAGGTTTAGGTGTTTAATCAGTTTAGTCAAGCAATTAGAGTAAAAAAACGTAGTAACGCAGTTGAAGCAAGCGGAGAAGTGAAGTGGCAGATATAAGCAATACAGCATTAGCAGCACCTGATTCAGGATCAGATTTAGTCGCTGCGGATAATGCAGAGAGTAACATTGATGAGCAAAAATCAGGCTTTGCATCTGCGATGGGCAATGTTGATATTTTACGTCAGTTGACTCTGATTATGGCACTAGCTATTTGTTTAGCGATTGCGGTATTTGTAATTATGTGGGCGAATCAACCTGAATATCGCTATCTGACAAAGCTGCCGACTGAACAATTAATAAAAACCATGGATTTTCTTGATGCGAATAAAGTTGATTATCGTCAAGAAAATAATACTATCTCTGTTCCTGCCGAAGAATACCAAAACATCCGTCTATTGTTGGCTCGTGAAGGCCTAGCTGATGAGCCTGATCAAGGTAGTGATATCATTATGCAAGATATGGGGTTTGGTGTGAGTCAGCGCCTTGAACGAGAAAGATTAAAACATTCGCGTGAGCAACAATTAGCAAGAACGATTGAAGAATTACAAACCATTAGTCGTGCAAGGGTCTTATTAGCTATTCCACGAGATAATGTGTTTGCAAAACGTGAGAAAAATCCATCGGCAACTGTGGTACTAACGTTACGTAAAGGGCGTTTATTATCAGAAGAAGAAGTTGATTCGGTTGTTGATATTGTTGCTTCTGCGGTACAAAGTTTAGATCCAAACCGAGTCACTGTCACAGATCAAAATGGTCGATTATTAAATTCTGGTTCGCAAGACTCTGTTTCATCACGTTCAAGAAAAGAGTTTGAAATAGAACAAAAACGTGAAAAAGAATATATGGATAAAATTGACAGTATTCTTATTCCTGTTGTGGGGTTAGGTAACTATACCGCGCAGGTTGACGTAACCATGGATTTCACTAATACCGAAGAAACACAACGACGTTACAATTCTGATTTACCAGCCCTTCGCAGTGAAATGAAAGTAGAAGATAATACATTAGGTGGCGCTTTAGGTGGTATTCCAGGGGCATTAACCAATCAACCTCCACTAGATTCAAATATTCCAGAAAATGCAACCTCAGGCAATGCACAAAAAGCTATGCCAAGTCGTAAGCATGTCGAGTCGACAAAAAACTACGAGTTAGATGAAGCTGTTAGTTATACGAAACAACAAACGGGCGTTATTCGTCGTATCAGTGTGTCAGTTGCCCTTGATTACTTATCATCGACAGTACCGCCAGCTGAAGGGGTTGAAGATGCTCAACCGACTACGACTCAAGTTCCTCGCTCGGTTGAAGAACTTTCAAATATCCGCCGTTTATTGCAAGGAAGCATAGGCTTTGATTTACAACGGGGTGATGCTCTTGAAGTCGTTACTTTACCTTTCTCTCGTTCTGTTGTTGACGAGGTAGAAGCAGTACCGTTTTATCAAGAAGCTTGGTTCTTTAAAATGTTAAAACTAGGCATGGGAGCGTTAGTTATTATCATCTTGATATTAGCGGTTGTTCGTCCAATGTTAAAACGCTTAATTTACCCAGATCAAACACCGTCAGACTATGGTGACAAATCACTTGATTCTCATATTGACTTAGGTGATGAAACTATGGATATGCTAACATCAGAGTTTGATGCAGGTGCGGTAGGGTTTGCACCAGATGGTAGCTTACAATTACCTGATCTTCATCGTGATGAAGATGTCTTAAAAGCAGTTCGAGCTTTAGTGGCAAATGAGCCTGAATTATCCTCTCAAGTAGTGAAAAGTTGGTTGATAGAAGATGAGTGATGAAACCCAAGAATTAGCACCAGTTCCGTCAGGTTTTGATGTTGATAAATTAGATGGCGCAGAGAAAGCAGCAATTTTATTATTGAGCCTTTCCGAAGAAGATGCCGCGCAAATATTAAAGCACCTTGAACCTAAGCAAGTACAGCAAGTGGGTACTGTGATGGCGGCCATGGAAGATTTTACTCAAGAAAAAATCACCGCGGTGCATAAGTTATTTATCAATGAAATTCAAAACTTTAGTACGATAGGTTTTAACAGTGATGACTTTGTGCGTAAAGCATTAACCGCTGCGCTTGGTGAAGATAAAGCGGGTAATTTAATTGATCAAATTGTGATGGGAGGCGGCGCGAAAGGCCTTGATTCATTGAAATGGATGGACTCTAAACAAGTTGCCAATATTATTCGAAATGAACATCCTCAAATTCAAACCATTGTATTGTCATATTTAGAACCAGAACAATCTGCCGAAATTATGAGTCAGTTTGCTGAGAAAACCCGCTTAGATCTCATGATGCGAATTGCGAATTTAGAAGAAGTTCAACCAGCGGCATTACAAGAATTGAATGAAATTATGGAAAAACAATTTGCTGGTCAAGCCGGTGCACAAGCAGCGAAAATGGGCGGCTTGAAAGCGGCTGCAGATATTATGAACTACTTAGATACCAATGTTGAAGGTATGTTAATGGATTCTATTCGTGAGCATGACGAGGAAATGAGTCAACAAATTCAAGACTTGATGTTTGTCTTTGAAAACCTTGCTGACGTTGATGATCGTGGTATCCAAGCTATCTTACGTGATGTACAACAAGATGCATTAATGAAAGCGATTAAAGGTGCCGACGATGCACTGAAAGAAAAAATCATGTCAAATATGTCTAAACGTGCAGCTGAAATGATGGCGGATGACCTTGAAGCTATGGGTCCAGTGCGTATTAGTGAAGTTGAAGCCGCACAAAAAGAAATTCTATCGGTGGCACGACGATTATCTGACGCGGGTGAAATTATGCTAGGTGGTGCTGGCGGCGGTGACGAATTCTTATAGGGAATGCATTAGTTCATGAAAAATTTTCCTACTAATCAAAGTGCTGATGAGCTGCTTAAAGTCGAAGGTGAAGACGAGCTAGATGTTTGGCCACTGCCATCTGTCGAAGTAGAAATAGACGAATCAACGCTTAAAACGAATGCCTTAGGTAGAAAGCCAACCTGGCGTTTTGAGCCACCAGAGGAAGTTGAAGAAGAAGTACAACCTTTAACTGCTGAAGAAATTGAAGAGATTAGACAAGCGGCATATGAAGAAGGTTTTAATCAAGGAAAAGAAGAAGGTTTTTCAACCGGCTTTGATGAAGGAAAAAAATCAGGCCATGAAGAAGGCTTATCACAAGGTCACGAAGAGGGCCTAGCTAAAGGACTAGAGCAAGGCCAAGAAGAGATAAAAGCATTGGCTGAACAATGGTCATTATTAACCGAGCAATTACATCAACCTTTATCGGTGGTTGAAAAAAATGTTGAACAACAATTATTGCAGCTTGTAGTACAACTCACAGAAGCGGTGACGTTACAAGAAGCTAAAACCAATCCAGATATCATTTTGTCGGCACTTGCAGAAGGCATGAAAGCATTACCGAGCCATGAAGCGCAAACGCAAATATTACTTCATCCCGATGATATCACTTTAATTGAACAGCAATTCAGTTCAGAACATATTCAAGAACAAGGTTGGCGTTTTGTTTCAGCCCCACAGCTGGCGCAAGGTAGTTGCCAAATTGAAAACAGCACCTCAAATATCGACCTGTCGATTAAATCTCGTATAAAAGAAGTATTGGAATCGTTTTTGCAAGAAGCATTACACCAGTAAAATAGCCTGAAAGTGTCAAAAAAACATTCATGATAGATGTACAACGACTCAATCAACGACTAGAGAATAGCCAAAAATTTATCCATCCACATAAAGTTTCTGTGGCGGGGCGATTAGTGCGAGTTGTCGGGCTAACTTTAGAAGCAGTAGGTGTGAAAGCGGCTGTAGGTAGTCAATGCCTAGTGGAAACCGCACAAGGTGATTTAATTGCAGAAATTGTTGGTTTTGCCAATGATATTACATACTTAATGCCAGAGCAGAGTTTACAAGGGGTCTTACCTGGAGCAAGGGTTGTACCTTTATCAAAGAAAACACGCTTACCTTTGTCGATGGATTTACTAGGTCGAGTCATCGACGGGGTTGGTAAACCCCTTGACGGCAAAGGACCCATTAAAGCCACAGAAAATTATCACCATAATAGTTCACCTATTAATCCACTTTCTCGTCGAGCAATTACAGAACCTTTAGACGTTGGTGTGCGCGCTATTAATAGCTTTATCACCGTAGGGCAAGGTCAACGTATGGGGTTATTTGCCGGCTCAGGGGTTGGGAAAAGTGTATTACTCGGTATGATGACTCGTGGTACCACGGCTGATGTTATTGTTGTTGGACTCGTCGGAGAACGTGGCCGAGAAGTAAAAGAATTTATTGAAGAAATACTAGGCGAGGAAGGCCGTTCACGTGCCGTAGTAGTTGCAGCACCTGCCGATAATTCCCCTTTAATGCGGTTAAAAGGATGTGAAACTGCGGTACAAATCAGTGAATATTTTCGCGATCAAGGTTTAAATGTTTTGCTGCTAGTCGATTCAATCACGCGTTATGCCCAAGCGCAGCGCGAAATTGCCTTAGCGGTAGGTGAGCCGCCTGCCACGAAAGGATATCCACCATCGGTATTTTCAAAGTTACCTCAATTGGTTGAGCGTGCAGGAAATGGAGGGGACGGACAAGGTGCTATTACTGCTTTTTTTACCGTTCTAACTGAAGGCGATGATCTGCAAGATCCTATTGCTGATGCCGCTCGAGCAATCTTAGATGGACATATTGTCTTATCGCGTGAGTTAGCCGATTCGGGACATTATCCGGCTGTAGATATTGAAGGCTCTATTAGTCGAGTTATGCCTATGGTAACGAGTCCTGAGCATCAAGAACTTGCTCAGCAACTCAAACAAGTTTATTCGTTATACCAACAAAACAAAGATTTGATTGCTATTGGTGCTTATAGCAAAGGTAGTGATCCTCGCATTGATCAGGCAATACAATTATTGCCGGTTATTCGTTTTTTCTTGCAACAAAAAATGACAGACGTCATTCCATATGATCAAAGTTTAACTCAGTTACAAGAAATTTTATCTGCTGCGCAAGCACATGCAAACAATCAACAAATGCCGAATCAATAATCTTTAAAAATAAAGATGAGTTGGGCGGTAAACTGTAAAAAGAGGTTGAGTGAATTATGTCAATGAAACAACTAGATACCTTGTATAAATATGAAAGTGATAAAGAACGCAAGGCTGCACAACAATTACAATTGGCTGAGCACGATTATCAAGATAACCTGATGCGATTACAAAATGTGGGAGATTATCGTTTGGAATATATGAAACGATTAAATCAACGATCATTAAAAGGGATTGATAGTGCAACTTATCGACATTTTCATGCGTTTGTCGCCAAACTGGATAATGCGGCAAAACAGGTTGAAATTGCTATTGAGCAAGCAAAATCATTAATGGCACAACGAAAAACACAATGGTTGGCTCAAAGGCAAAAGGTACAAGCCGTAGAGCATTTAAAAGCAAAAAAATTAAAAGTGATGCAAGTCAAAGCCAACAAACTAGAACAAAAGATGTTTGATGAAATCGCACAACAACAATTTATTCGACGACATATGTAAGGCCAGATTACTTAATTGGAACGGGTTTTGCTTTGTAGTACCAGTACAGACAAAATTTACATGTTTTCTCGGATAACTTTTTCAAAGGTTGATTTATGTCACAAGTTAATTTGTTAGCGATCGATTTAGCTCAAAGTGTTGATAATACTGCTGTTTCAACAAAAAACTTAGATCAAGGTGAGCAGCAATCTGCCAGCTTTTCAGCGATGATGGCTAAACATCAAGAACAAGAAAGCGGCAAACAATCGCAGCAAAGTGGCAAGGCAAGTCATCAAGAGGTGACCGACGAACAAACTAAGCTGACGGATACTGAAACTAAAAGTGCTGAGCCAAAAGCAGATAAAGCAACTCGCTCAGAAAGTAAAACTCCAATAAAAGATGATACATCAGATCTATCTGATGCCGAAAATAAAGAACAAACGCAACTTAGTGTCGATGAAAACATTGAAGAAAATATCGAGCAGAAGCCTGCGATTGAGGGGAATACCTCTTCTCGTTTAAACACGGCAGATGATATTGCCAAACAACTGTTATCATTTATTGCGGCTTCAGATGAAGTATCAACAGAAACGATTGATGGCAAATTTAACGCAACGCAAGAAGGCCGTTCACAAACAGACAAAACTATTGGGATAAAAGCAGACTTTACCGATAAAAAGCATGATCTTGAAGGTAAAGTGGCATCATCTTCATCGACAACATCTGAGGTCATCAATAAAACAGTAGCAAATAGCGATCAAACCAACACCAGTGAAATAACAACTGAACCGGAAAAAACGTCGAAAGAGACGAGTGAATTAAAAGTTACGCTTGATAAAACTAATGCCGCATCAATTACTGCAGCCGATAAAATAAACTCAGCGGAAAATTTAACCTTAACCCAAACAGCAAAATCGGTGAAAGAAGCTATTTGGGTGGATAACTCACTGGCAACTGATGGCGTAGCCACGGCAATCGATGAAAAACTAAAAAGTCCATCGGTTAACCCTGCGCAAGTTGCAGCAACTGATGCCAACATAATTGAGGAGAAGGTTGCGGATGAAGAAATTCCTCAAGCAATTAATAAAGATGCAAAGGCAAGTAAAAATTCTAACGTAGAAACATTGATAACTGAGCAGAGCGCGGCGACGAAAGGCAAGGCTGACAAAGTTGATACGAGTCAAGTTCAAACAGAGCCGCAAGGAGTAACTCCCGTTGTCACCAAAGATTCAGAGATAAGCAAAGAAGAAGTGAAAAATGTCGCTAAAAGCGATCAAACTGCTGAACGTGCGATTAGCCAAACGATTAACAATCGTGGCTCTTTAGCTGATAATCAAACAGCAGATTCACAAGGTCAGTCAAAAGAACAATCGACCAAACAGCAACATATGTCACAGCAACCGTTAGAAAAAAGTGACGCAGAATTTACTAAAGAAACACAACAAGTAGCTGCAAAGCAAGCATTTGAAATTGATGTTGATGAAAAAACAACCGCGAATATGGCGGAAAAAAGTGCGGTGCAATCGCAAGTAAGAGAAACTTCTCATCATCAAGTTTTATCACAACAAAGTTTACATTATGCAGAAGAGCAAGCGATTCAGAGCAGTATTGTTAAAGCCACCGCTGATTCAATTTCTGTTCAGTCGGCTAAATCAGCCTTTAATATCCAAGCGGAAACTATTTCTATTAATCGAAAAGACTTTGTCGATGCCGTAAAAGACAAAGTGATGGTGATGATTAATCAAAAAATTAGACAACTAGAAATTCGACTTGATCCACCTGAATTAGGTAGCATGCATGTAAAATTGAATTTGCAGAACGAACAAGCCGCGGTCAATTTTGTTGTACAAAATCAACAAGCGAAAGAAGCATTAGAACAAAATATCGATAAGCTTAAAGATATGTTAGCGCAAACTGGCGTTGATGTTGGTGATGCGAATATAGAACAAAGAAATCAACAAGCCAATGAAGGCGAAGAAACCGCTCAAGGCCAAAGCGCAAAAGATGCGATGGCTGGACAAGACACTGATGTTGAAGAATTAACCTTGTCCGCAGCAAATTTGTATAAAGCTTCAGCAAGTGGTGTTGATTACTACGCATAATTTCAGAAAAGCGTTTTCACTTAGCTTAATCAAGGATATAGTTGAGATATTAAAGTATCAAAACGTTAAGGATTGTTCATGGCAGATGAAGAAAAAGATAAAGAATTAGAATTAGACAATTCTGGCAAAAAGAAAAAACTAATCATTATTGGTGCCGTAGTCGCGTTATTAGCCATAGGTGGTGGGGCCTTTTTATTTTTAGGCGGAGAACCCGAAGTTAGCCAAGCAGAGTTAGATGCAGCCTTAAATTCCGGCAGTGAAGCTTCAGCGGATGGTGCTGCTTCTGCGCCGTCTGGAGCAAGTATAGGTACAGCGTTATATGTACCAATGCCAAGACCTTTTCGGTTTAATGTTCCAGGATCAGCGCGAGATAGATTTGTCGAAATTAGAGTTCAATTGTTAGTTCGTGGCGCAGATAATGAAGAAGCTGCGAAAAAGCATGTGCCACTGATAGAAAGTACGTTGCTTGCTGTTTTTTCACAATCAAACGCTGATGATCTAGCTACCAGTGCAGGTAAAACATCATTAAAGCAAAAGTCTTTAGCAGAAGTTCATAAAATTATGACTGACGTTGAAGGAAGTAACATCGTTGAGAAAGTATTGTTTACTGGCTTTGTTATGCAATAGCAAACCAGCAGCTAATACGCATTTATAACGTTGAACATTTAATCATTTAAACGAGTTAATAAAGAGAAATCGAGTGAGTGACTTATTATCGCAAGACGAAATTGACGCACTACTGCATGGCGTTGATGAAGTTGAAGAAGAAGAAATAGTAGAGGACTTTGCTGAAGAGCAAGGTACCAGTGACTATGACTTTTCTTCACAAGATCGTATTGTGCGTGGTCGTATGCCTACGCTTGAAATGGTTAATGAACGTTTTGCTCGTCATATGCGAATTAGCTTGTTTAACATGATGCGCAGAACGGCAGAAGTATCTATCAATGGTATTCAAATGATCAAATTTGGTGAGTATGTTCACACCTTATTTGTACCTACAAGTTTGAATATGGTGCGATTTAGACCATTAAAAGGTACGGGGCTTATTACTATGGAAGCCCGTTTAGTGTTTATTTTAGTGGATAACTTTTTTGGTGGGGATGGTCGTTATCACGCTAAAATTGAAGGCCGTGAATTTACTCCTACTGAACGTCGTATTATTCAAATGTTATTAAAACTCATTTTTGAGGATTATAAAGAAGCATGGTCGCCGGTAATGGATGTGTCTTTTGAATACCTTGATTCTGAAGTTAACCCTTCGATGGCGAATATTGTCAGTCCAACAGAAGTTGTCGTGATCAGTTCTTTTCATATTGAACTCGATGGTGGTGGCGGAGATTTCCATGTTGCCTTGCCATATTCTATGTTAGAGCCTATTCGTGAATTGCTTGATGCTGGTGTACAAAGTGATAAAGAAGACACAGATATGCGTTGGTCTAAGGCGCTACGTGATGAAATTTTAGATGTACCGGTTGAGTTGTCGACAAAATTCTTAGAAGTCGATATTCCGTTAACGAAAGTCATGAGCTTAGAAGCTGGTGATATTATCCCCATAGAAATGCCGGAACATATCACGGTATTAATTGAAGACTTGCCGAGCTTTAGAGCGAAACTTGGTCGAAGTCGTGACCATGTGGCATTACAAATTCAAGAAAAAATTAAACGTCCTGAGTCTGTTAAAAACGAACTTACTATCTTAACGAAAGGTGGTAAACGATTAGACAGTGACGCAGAGTTACATCTTTTAGAAGATGATTTAGAGTATTAGAGAGGCAAAAGCATGAGTGATGAAGAAAACGAAGATCTAAGCATGTGGGATGAAGCGATGGATGAACAGGCTGATGCTGAAGCAGAAACTGTTGAACTTGACGAACTTCAAGATGAAGATGTTCCTATTACAGGCGATGAAAAACGTAAATTAGATGCGATACTCGATATTCCTGTCACTATCTCAATGGAAGTGGGCCGAAGTCATATTAGTATTCGTAATTTATTACAGTTAAACCAAGGTTCTGTGGTTGAGCTTGACAGAGTCGCGGGTGAAGCATTAGATGTAATGGTTAACGGCACGTTAATCGCCCATGGCGAAGTGGTTGTTGTGAACGATAAGTTTGGTATTCGATTAACTGACGTGATCAGTCAAATTGAACGCATTAAAAAGCTTAAGTAAACGTGTTAAATTCAGCTAATAGCATCAATAATTATGAAGGGGTTGGCGATTAAACGTACTCAATTTAAAATAACCTTGTTTACTCTTTTGGCCGCTTCTATGAATGTTTTTGCGCAAGAAGAAACGGTTGAGGTTGGTAAACACGCGAATCCTAATTTGGATGCTATGAGTATGGTGCTTTCTTTACTTATGGTATTAGCGTTAATTGTCATAAGTGCGTGGGTATTGAAAAAGTTTAATCTCGCGAATAAATCGGTATCAGGCATGCAAGTGATCTCAAGTTTGCCTTTAGGACATAAAGAAAAGTTAGTCGTTGTTCAAATTGCAGAAGAACAATTATTGTTAGGCGTTAGTAGCCAGCAAATTAATTTAATAAAAACGTTAGATAAACCGTTGGCAATCAACACTCCGATTACTTCTGATTTAAGTCAAACATTGAATCGGTTTATGGCCAAAAAAGCAGGTAGTCAAACAACAGAACAACCTTCCCCGCAAAAAAATACTGCCAATAAACAAGCAGAAAATAATGCTTCATCGAGTGTCTAGTAACTAGGGCTAATCATCATTATGTTAAATAAAGTATTCCCAAAAAGCGTTAACAGCAAAAATATTACGCCAATTCATTTGGTTTACTTTATTGTCATTGTAAGCTTTTTGTTTTTGTCTTCAGCGCATGCTGCGGATGATTTATCCATGTCAGCTTTAAAGCTCACTACAAACCCTGATGGCTCACAAGAATACTCAGTTACCTTACAAATATTGATCTTTATGACCGCGTTGGGCTTTATACCTGCAGCGGTCATTATGATGACTTCGTTCACTCGAATTGTCGTGGTAATGTCCATATTACGACAAGCGTTTGGCTTGCAACAAACGCCGTCAAACCAAGTGATTATTGGCCTTACTTTGTTCATGACACTTTTTATTATGACACCGGTATATAATAAAATTAATGAAACCGCCATTCAGCCGTATTTGGCGGATCAAATGACGTCTGTTCAAGCAATCGACTCAGCTAAAGTACCACTGCGGGCTTTTATGCTAGAGCAAACCCGGTTAAAAGATTTAGATACTTTGGCGCAAATGGCAGGTATTACTAGTGTGGATAAACCAACAGATTTACCCATGACAGTGATCATTCCTGCCTTTGTCATCAGTGAATTAAAGACGGCATTTCAAATTGGCTTTATGTTATTTATTCCTTTTTTGATTATTGATCTGGTGGTCGCGAGTATTTTGATGGCGATGGGGATGATGATGTTATCCCCAATGATAGTTTCTTTGCCGTTTAAATTGATGCTATTTGTGTTAATTGACGGTTGGAACCTCGTGATTGGCACAATTGCAACCAGTTACGGTATGGGAGTCACGTAATGAGCCCAGAGGTCTTTGTTGATATTCTACGGGATGCACTTTTCTTAGTCATAGTATTAGTTAGTGCCGTGATAGTGCCGAGTTTAATTGTTGGTTTAATTGTTGCCGTCTTTCAAGCTGCCACTTCAATTAACGAGCAAACCTTAAGTTTTTTACCTCGTTTAATCGTTACCTTATTAGCCTTAATACTAGGAGGACATTGGTTAGTTCAAAAGTTGATGGATTATGCCATACGATTAATCTCGAGCATTCCTAGTGTTGTAAGTTGAGAAGTGAACTTAGCTGATGGAATTTTCAGAAGCCGTTATCAACCAATATCTCGCTGATTTTTTACTGCCGTTATCGCGTGTTTCAGCATTAATTATGTCGATGATGGGCTTTGGTGCGAAAGCAATCCCTCGTAATATCAAAATTTATCTGTCGATTGCGATCACTGTCGCTATTATGCCAGCTATTCCGCCAACCAGTATTGAAGCCTTATTTTCTTTTCAGACGGTGATATTAGTTGCTGAACAAACCATTATTGGTGTCATGTTGGGGTTAATGACCATTATGGTGGTGAATACATTTACCATGGCTGGCCAAATTATCGCCATGCAAACTGGTTTAGGTTTTGCGTCTTTGGTCGATCCTGCCAGTGGTATGAATGTTCCCGCTGTTGGTCAATTTTTTCTGATCCTTTCAACCTTACTTTTTTGGGTGATGGATGGTCATCTTGCTTACTTGCATTTTGTTGTTGCTAGTTTTGAAACTATGCCTATTCCCATGGAAAGTTTTAACTCGATGAAGTTTAAAGAGTTGGTTGAATGGGGCGGCTGGATGTTTGCCACCGCACTTTCTTTATCTATGGCACCACTGACGGCCATGTTATTGATTAACTTTTCATTTGGTATTATGACAAGAGCCGCACCACAACTGAATATTTTTGCTATTGGTTTTCCCATCACTATGTGTTCAGGCTTATTAATTATGTGGTTGACTATGGGGAATTTTCTGACCCATTTTGAAGCTCAGTGGCAGCGAGCGCTTGATTTTAGCTGTTACCTTATTGATTGTGAGGCACCGTAATGGCCGAGTCTGATAGTGGTGAAAAAACCGAAGAACCCACCGCGAAAAAAATGGCCGATGCGAGGAAAAAAGGCCAGATAGCTCGCTCTAAAGATCTCGGTACTATGTTTGTGTTAGTTGGCAGCGCCATTTCTTTGATGCTAATGGGGGATTCGCTGGTTGAAAGCCTTTCACATGTCATGAAAAATCAATTTAGTTTGACCCGTGAAGAAATCATGGATGTCAATGCGTTATTTGGCGAAGTGAGAAAAAATGTTTCTTTAATTTTTACCCCGTTGGCGTGGATTTTTGCCATTGTAATGCTGGCGGGTTTTATTGGAAATACTATGCTAGGTGGTATTAGTTGGTCATGGGAAGCCATGTCACCAAAAGCCAGTCGAATGTCTCCCATTGCTGGTTTTAAAAGGATGTTTGGCCTAAAAGCCTATGTTGAATTATTTAAATCATTATTGAAATTTTTTGTTGTTTTTTTCTCGGCCTATTTGCTGTTAACGAGTTTATTTGAACAAATATTATCTTTAAGTATTGAGGCTATTCCATTTAATTTTGCACATGCAGTCGATTTATTACTTTGGATGTTTTTAGCGCTTGCATTGTCTTTGGTGATAATCGTCATTGTTGATGCGCCATATCAAACTTGGTCTCATAATAAAGAGCTAAAAATGTCTAAACAAGAAGTGAAAGACGAACATAAAAGCTCGGAAGGTAGCCCAGAAAACAAAGGTAGGATCAAGCGTACTCAATATGAATTGTCGCAACGTCGTATGATGGCTGAAGTCCCTAATTCTGATGTTGTGATCACTAACCCTACGCATTTTTCCGTAGCTTTAAAATATGATGCTGAACAAGGAGGGGCGCCGCAGTTAGTGGCGAAAGGTGTGGATGAAATGGCAATTCATATTCGTACCATTGCCAAAGAGCATGGCGTTGAAATTATAGCATCGCCAGCACTTGCTCGTTCCTTGTATTATACCGCTGAGGTGAATGAGGACATTCCTGAAGAATTGTTTGGCGCAGTTGCTCAAGTACTTGCTTTTATTTTTCAATTAAATGCGCATAAAAGAGGCAAAGCGAATAGACCCATTCCGCTTGCTAAAAACCTACCGATCCCAGACGATTTCAAATATTAATTTCTTACTACGATAAGCTTTTAACTCTTCCCGTTACTTTTGGTATAACTATTGCTCTGCCAAGGTATGTGTCAAAAATTTATCATGTAATTAAATGCAACTAGTCGCTCATTTAAATCAAATAAAACAAAAAAAGTTTAGCTTTCTGTCAGGGCTGGGAACACCGTTATTAGTCATGGCGACCTTAGGTATGGTGATTTTACCTATGCCGGCTTTTTTACTCGATATTCTTTTTTCTTTTAATATCGCGTTATCTTTAGTGGTGTTATTAATTACAGTTTACACCCTTAAACCTTTAGAGTTTGGCTCATTTCCAGCGGTATTATTGATCGCGACTATCTTACGACTGGCTTTAAATGTTGCTAGTACCCGTGTTGTTTTATTAGAAGGGCATGAAGGTCCCGATGCCGCAGGTAAAGTTATCGAGGCGTTTGGCTCAGTGGTTATCGGTGGTAACTACGCGGTTGGTTTAGTGGTGTTTATTATCCTGATCATTATCAACTTTGTTGTTGTGACAAAAGGGGCTGGCAGAATTGCAGAAGTAACAGCCCGTTTTACCTTAGATGCAATGCCTGGCAAACAAATGGCGATTGATGCTGACTTAAACGCAGGATTTATTAATGCGGATCAAGCGCGAGAGCGTCGTATTGAAATCACCAATGAAGCGGACTTTTATGGCTCGATGGATGGTGCAAGTAAATTTGTTAAAGGGGATGCAATAGCTGGCATTTTAATTCTTTTTATCAATATTGTTGGTGGGTTAGTCATTGGCATGATCCAACATGATTTGAATTTTGATAGTGCGGTGGAAATTTATACGTTACTGACCATAGGTGATGGCTTAGTCGCCCAAATTCCGGGATTATTGTTGTCTGTTGGTACTGCGATTGTTGTGACTCGACAAAATACGAGTGAAGACATGGGCTCGCAAGTGAGTGGACAACTAGGTCAAGAAAAGTCTTTATATATAGCTGCTAGTGTGATGTTTATCATGGGAATAGTGCCTGGTATGCCACATGTTGCCTTTTTGTTGTTTGCAGTTCTGATTGCCGGCGGTGCTTTTTTCAGTAGTAAATTTAAAGCGGCAAAAGCTATAGATCTGGAAAAACAAAAAGAAGCGGCTCAAATAGAAACGAAGCAACAAGAAGCGGAAGTAAAAGACTTAGGTTGGGATGATGTTAACCATGTTGATATAGTTGGCTTGGAAATCGGATATCGCTTGATCCCATTAGTAGATAAATCACAAGGTGGTGAGTTGCTTAATCGCATCAAAGGGGTGAGGAAAAAACTGTCTCAAGAATTTGGTTTCCTCGTTCCCGCGGTGCATATTCGTGATAATTTAGATTTAGATCCTAACACCTATCAAATCTCCTTAATGGGCGTCACTGTTGGGGAAGCGGAAATAAGACATGATCATGATTTAGCGATTAATCCTGGTCAGGTTTATGGAAAATTAGAGGGGATTGCGACGAAAGATCCCGCCTTTGGTTTAGACGCCGTGTGGATCACGCAATCACAACGTGAACAAGCACAAGCGCTTGGTTATACCGTGGTTGATTCTGCAACTGTCTTAGCGACACATTTAAGTCAAATCCTCACTAATAATGCTTCACAATTATTAGGGCATGAAGAAGTACAAAATATTTTAGATATTTTAGGGAAAAATTACCCTAAATTAGTCGAAGGATTAATTCCGGATATCTTAAGTTTAGGCACTATAGTTAAAGTGTTACAAAACTTAATGAATGAAGGTGTTGCAATTCGTGATATGAGAAGCATTATTCAAACCCTTGTTGAATACGGAGGTAAGAGTCAAGATCCAGAAGTATTAACCGCTGCCGTGCGAATTACTTTACGTAAATTTATCGTTCAAGAGTTAGTGGGTCCTGATGTTGAAGTGCCTGTCATAACTTTGTCACCAGAGTTGGAACAAATGTTGCACCAGTCAATGCAAATGGCAGGTGATGATGGCGCCGGTATTGAACCAGGCTTAGCTGAACGACTACAAACCTCTTTAACTGACGGAGCACAACAACAAGAATTGGCAGGAAATACCCCAATATTGTTGACCTCAGGAATTTTAAGAACGGTCTTAGCTAAGTTTGTTAAATATACTATTCCTAGTTTAAGAGTTATCTCTTATCAGGAAATACCAGATGACAAGCAAATCAAGATTGTTAGTTCGATTGGCCAGTAATCACCTGTAAAGCAAAAGTATTGGTAAATGACTATAGCCGTTAAGTATTCGGTAAGGGGTTTTTCGTGAAAATTAGACGTTTTGTAGCAAAAGATATGAGAACGGCATTAGAACAAATCAAACACGAATTAGGTGTTGATGCCGTCATTATGTCAAATAAAAAAATTCCTGAAGGTGTCGAATTAATGGCGGCAGTTGATTACAGTCAGCAAACCCCAGCACCTGCAAGCGAAAAGGCTAACAATCAAGAAAGTACTTCTACTCAGGCATCCATGGAATCAAGAGATGTTGAAAATGACGTGGTGTCACTGTCGTCTAGTAAAAATTTAAAACAGCCTATACCTAACGAACAAAACTCTGCAGGGGGTGTTGATAGTTTATCGGCATTGCTTCAACGTAAAGTACAACGTGAACAAGCTAGTCAACAAGCAAAGCCTCAATCTAACCTCGCGCAACAAGACATAGAACAACAGCTAAAAAGTTTCACTGATAGATTGGAACAAGGTTCGCTTTATACATCCAATAATTCAGAAAAACAGATCACTAGCGAACCTGTAAACAATCAACATAATTTTACCCAAAATGAACAACAGGCTAATGAACCCTTAGAAAATCATCAAGCGTCAGGGATCAGTCCATCAAGTAAAAATAATCGTGTAGATATTGGCGCGTCGGAAGAAGTTGAAAAGATGCGTAAAGAAATGGCGTCTATCAGAGAATTACTTGAGCACCAAGTATCAGGGTTAATGTGGCAAGATATGGCGAAAAAAGATCCTTGCAAAGCCTTGATGGTCAACCGTTTATTAAATATTGGCATTAATGATCAAGTTGCGGATCAAATCTCAAGCGCAATTCCTGTTCACAATAATGAAGAACAAGCGTGGGAGACGGCGAAAGAATTATTAGCTCAACAATTAAACACCACTAACAATGATATTATTCATCGTGGTGGCGTGGTTTCATTAGTGGGACCTACGGGGGTGGGTAAAACCACCACTATCGCTAAATTAGCGGCAAGATTTGCTCAAATTCATGGCGCGGACAAAGTGGCTATGATCTCAACAGACAGTTACCGAATTGCCGGTTTTGAACAACTTTCTACTTACGGACGTATTATTGGTTGCCAAGTAAAGCTAGCTAAAGATGCAAAAGCGTTAGATACTCTATTAGAGCAATATGCTGATAAAAAACTAGTTTTAATTGATACTGCAGGAATGGGGCAACGAGATATGCGTCTTTCTGAACATTTAACCGCATTAATGGCAAATTCTCGTGTTAGAATTCGTAATTATTTAGTGCTGGCTGCGAATACGCAACAGCGTGTGATGCAAGAAAATGTGGAACGATTTAAAAAAGTACCATTAGCGGGTGCTATTTATACTAAACTTGATGAAAGTCTAAGTATTGGCGAAATCATTGCAACTTCTATTCAAAATGGATTAGCAATAGGTTATCTTACTGATGGACAAAGAGTTCCTGAAGATATTAAAGTTGCAAATGCTGAAAAGTTAGTTACGCTTGCAGATAGATTAGCAACAAAAGTAAATTGCCAAAATTCATGGCGGCCAATGCCAACAAGTCATGCAGTGAGTATGTAAACAATATCGACGCAGATATTGAGCAAAATAGAGAAAAAAATTAATGATAGATCAGGCGAGTGGCTTACGAAAAATGCAAGAAAATCATCAAATAAAAGTCATAGCAGTTTCTGGTGGTAAAGGTGGGGTAGGCAAAACCAATGTTTCATTAAATACGTCAATTGCCATGGCGCAATTGGGGAAAAGGGTTTTAGTCTTAGATGCTGATTTAGGCCTCGCCAATGTCGATGTAATGCTAGGTTTAAGAGTTCAACGTAATCTCTCACATGTATTATCAGGTGAATGTGAGCTTGATGATATTATTTTAAAAGGCCCTGCTGGAATCAATATTATTCCTGCTACCTCGGGCACTCAATCTATGGTGGATTTAACCCCGTCAGAACACGCTGGTTTAATTCGTGCTTTTAGTGATATGCGAACGCAATTTGACGTGTTAGTTGTTGATACCGCAGCAGGTATATCAGATATGGTGCTAAGTTTTACTCGTGCCGCACAAGATGTATTATTGGTGGTGTGTGATGAACCAACGTCAATCACTGACTGTTACGCATTAATGAAACTACTTAGTCGTGATCACGATGTCTTTAAATTTAAAGTTGTGGCAAATATGGTGAGAAGTCCAAAAGAAGGCCAACAACTTTTTGCTAAACTTTCCAAGGTATCTGACCGATTTTTAGATGTCGCTTTGGATTTAGTTGGCGTAATCCCTTTCGATGAAAATATCAGAAAATCAGTAAGAAAGCAGCAAGCAATTGTTGAGGCGTTTCCAGACTCACCTGCCGCTAAAGCCTTTAAAGCATTAGCGAGTAAAATTACTAAATGGCCAATTCCCCATCACCCATCTGGCCATCTTGAATTTTTCATTGAGCAGTTATTAGAAAACTAGTCAAAAGAGTAGACTACTTTGGTAAAAGCTAATACTTATAATGTTCACATTGATAAAAGCGCATTGCTTGAACAGCATACCGTTTTAGTCAAACGTATTGCCTATCACTTATTGGCAAGACTCCCCTCTAGTGTCATCGTTGATGACCTTATTCAGTCAGGCATGATTGGCTTACTTGAAGCGGCAAATAATTTCGATTCTAGCAAAGGCGCAAGCTTTGAAACTTTCGCTGGTATACGGATCCGCGGTGCCATGTTAGATGAAATACGCCGCGGTGACTGGACTCCTCGTTCGGTTCATAAAAATAGCCGAATGGTGAGTGAAGCGATAAAAGCCTTAGAAGCACAACTTGGTCGTGATGTAACAGATATTGAAGTTGCTGAAAAACTTGATATTTCGCTCAATGAGTACCATCATATTCTTAGTGAGGTAAGTTCGGGTAAAATAATAGGAATTGATGACCTCGGCGTGAGTGAAGATGTCATTCAATCATTTGAAGATAAAAACAATCATGACCCCTATGAGGACATAGAACAAATTATCTTTAAAAAAGCGCTTTCTGAATGCATTACTACTTTACCCGAGAGAGAAGCTTTAGTACTGTCACTATACTATGATGAAGAATTGAATTTACGCGAAATTGGCCAAGTTCTCGATGTGAGTGAATCAAGAGTTAGTCAAATTCATAGTCAAGCATTACATAGATTAAAAGCTCGTATGCAATCTTGGCAAAGTTAAGTACAATATATACCAGTAGTTTTTTAGATTTAAAAATTTTGAATGATCTCCCTGGAGGGTGCCTTGGATAAAAATATGAAAGTGCTTGTTGTTGATGATTTTTCAACAATGAGACGTATAGTTAAAAATTTATTGCGTGATTTAGGGTTCACTAACATTCAAGAAGCTGATGATGGTAGTACTGCATTACCTATGCTTAAAGAAGGTGAATTTGATTTTGTAGTAACTGATTGGAACATGCCTGGAATGCAAGGTATAGACCTTCTCAAAGCGATTCGCGCTGATGAAAAGTTACTTCATATACCTGTATTGATGGTAACCGCTGAAGCGAAAAAAGAGCAGATTGTTATGGCAGCCCAAGCGGGTGTTAATGGCTATATTGTTAAACCATTTACCGCAGCAACGTTAAAAACTAAGCTTGATAAAATTTTTGAACGCTTAGGATAATTGGCACTCTCTGTCAGGTAAGGATGTTGCATGAGTAAAGATAATGGTGTGCATGTTTCTTTGGAACAAGCGAAAATGCTTGTTGAATACATAGAAACAGGGCAGCAAGATAAAGCGGACGACTTAATCGCTGAAATTCAGAATCCTATCAACACTGAATTATTTGCTGAAATAGGCAAGTTAACGCGACAACTTCATGATTCTCTTATGAATTTTCAAGTTGATTCTCGCTTGAACGATCTTGCTAATGCTGATATTCCAGATGCTAAAGAGCGACTAAATTACGTTATTACTCGCACAGAAGAGGCGGCTAATAAAACGATGGATGCCGTAGAATCAATCTTTCCGGTCGTTGATAATATTCAAGCGCAAGTTAAAGCAGTGAACCCGCTCTGGGATAAATTAATGAACAATGATTTATCGGTGACCGAGTTTAAAGTGCTATGTAAAGACATAGATGCGTTATTAAAAACGACAGACCGCGATACTGCACATATGCATGCATTGATGACCGATGTATTAATGGCGCAAGATTTCCAAGATCTTACCGGACAAGTGATTCGTAAGGTTATCGACTTAGTAAGAGAAGTTGAAGATAGTTTAATTAATATGTTAACAGCCTTTGGTATTTCTTCTGGTGAGGCTGATGAATCAGCTAAACCTAAAGTAGGTGAGAACCTAGTTGAAGGTCCAATTGTTAATGCAAAAGAAAGAGATGACGTGGTCGCTGACCAAGATGACGTTGATGATCTTTTATCTAGTTTAGGTTTTTAATAGGAGTTGCTGGATGTCTTATGAAGCGGATGAAGAAATTCTTCAGGATTTTTTAATCGAAGCTGGTGAAATACTTGAAAGTTTATCTGAGCAACTTGTAGAACTAGAAAATGATCCTGACAATGCCGATTTACTTAATGCGATTTTTAGGGGATTTCATACCGTTAAAGGTGGCGCGGGATTTTTAGCCTTAACTGAACTTGTCGATGTTTGTCATGGTGCTGAAAATATTTTCGATTTGCTTCGCAATGGTCAACGTTCAGTTTCATCGGATTTAATGGATGTTATTTTACAAGCATTAGATACGATTAATGAGATGTTTGCTTTGGTACAAGCAAGAGAAGAACTGGTTGCCGCAGATGCAGAATTACTTGCAGAATTGCATCGATTAAGTACACCTGAAGGTGCAGAGCCAGAAGTTGCAAGTGAGCCAGAACCTGTGGCAGAAGTAGAAACACCAGCAGCAACCGACTCTTCCTCAAATGATGAAATGAGTGAAGATGAATTTGAACGTCTTTTAGATGAATTACATGGTGGCTCTCCGACCGCTTCTGCCGCAAAACCTGCACCAGTTTCAAGCGATAGTAATGAAATTTCAGACGATGAGTTTGAAAATTTACTTGATGAATTACATGGCCAAGGCGCATTTTCTCCTGATATTGAGAGTAAAAACACGCCGGCAAAGTCTTCTAATGAAATTGATGATGATGAATTTGAAAGCTTACTTGATGAATTGCATGGTCAAGGTAAAGCTCCGCAAAATACGACAAAACCATCTGCCCCTAAGCCAGTTGAAAAACCTGTAGCAGCAAAACCAACCCCAGCAGCAAAACCAGCTCCGGCCGCTAAACCAGCTCCGGCAGCTAAACCAGCTCCGGCAAAAGCGCCAGCTAAAAAAGCCGCAGATAAAAAAGCTGCTCCAGCTGCACCACAGGGCGAAACAACGGTTCGTGTTGATACTCAACGTCTAGACCAAATTATGAATATGGTAGGTGAACTAGTGTTAGTGAGAAATCGCTTAACTAGTTTAGGAATGACCAAAGAAGACGAAGACTTAACCAAAGCGGTTTCCAATTTAGATGCCGTTACTACAGACCTTCAAGGGGCTGTAATGAAAACTCGTATGCAACCGATTAAAAAGGTCTTTGGACGTTTTCCGCGCGTTGTACGTGATTTAGCGAGAAGTTTAAATAAAGAAATTAAATTAATTCTCGAAGGCGAAGAAACCGATTTAGATAAAAACTTAGTGGAGGCTTTAGCGGATCCATTAGTGCATTTAGTTAGAAACTCTGTTGATCATGGTATTGAAGAGCCCGATCGAAGAGAAGCTACTGGTAAACCTCGAGAAGGGACAGTTGTGTTATCAGCATCGCAGGAAGGTGATCATATCTTATTAACCATTAGAGATGACGGTGCCGGCATGAATGCTGAAAAATTAAAAGAAATTGCTATTGAAAGGGGCGTTTTAGATGCCGATGCTGCCAATAGAATGTCTGACTCAGATGCGTTTAATCTAATTTTTGCCCCTGGCTTTTCAACGAAAACAGAAATTTCAGAAGTTTCTGGTCGTGGCGTTGGTATGGATGTGGTTAAAACAAAAATCACCCAATTAAACGGTACTGTAAATATTGACTCTGAAATGGGTGTAGGTACGGTTTTAGAGATTAAAGTTCCATTAACATTAGCGATTTTACCTACTTTGATGGTGGTTGTTGGCGAGCAAACTTTTGCTTTACCGCTCGCTGGAGTGAATGAAATATTCCATTTAGATTTAACCAATACTAATTTAGTTGATGGTCAATTAACCATTATTGTTCGAGAAAAAGCTATTCCATTGTTTTATTTAGATCAATGGTTAGTGAAAGGCTGTGATGATAAACCTAAAGATAAAGGGCATGTTGTTATTGTTCAGTTAGGCGCACAACAAATCGGTTTTGTTGTTGATAGCTTAATTGGTCAAGAAGAAGTTGTGATTAAACCTTTAGATAGACTTTTACATGGCACTCCTGGCATGGCTGGTGCAACAATTACAAGTGATGGTGGTATTGCGCTTATTATTGATGTGCCTAGTATGCTGAAGTATTACGCAAAAAAATCCATCGTAAATAAAAAATTGCGTTCATAATTGCTGATAAAGCAAGTTTAAAGAGATGATAAATGGCCTATAAGGTTTTGGTTGTTGACGACTCAAGTTTTTTCCGTCGTAGAGTCAGTGATATCCTTAATAGTGATAGAAACTTAACGGTAATAGATGTTGCTGTAAATGGTGTCGAAGCAGTAAAAAAAGCAAAAGAATTAAAACCTGATGTCATCACTATGGACATCGAAATGCCGCTGCTTAATGGTATTGAAGCTGTTAAGCAGATTATGGCGAATTCACCCACGTCTATTTTAATGTTTTCTTCATTAACTCACCAAGGGGCAAAAGCAACGCTAGAAGCTTTAGATGCAGGGGCATTAGATTTTTTACCTAAAAAATTTAATGAGATAGCAAAAACGTCAGGCGATGCTGGTAGTGTATTAAAGCAACGAGTATTAGAGTTAGCCAATAAAAAAGTTGGTAGGATACCGCGAACTAGTTTTAATAAAGAATCGTCCGCGTTAAAAACGTCTAGAAGCACTCAAAGTGTGAAAGAAAAAGTACCGCTTGATGCTAACAAAACGACACCAAGGTCAACTAGCTTCAATAAAGCGTCAGGAAATACCTATAAACTCTTAGCCATAGGAACTTCTACCGGCGGGCCAGTTGCCTTACAAAAAATATTAACTCAATTACCGAGTGATTTCCCACTACCTATTATTATGGTGCAGCATATGCCGGCAGCGTTTACTAAAGCGTTTGCAACTCGGCTGAATTCCTTATGTAAAATAACCGTCAAAGAAGCGGAAGATGGTGATTCACTTAAACCCGGTTGTGCATATTTAGCGCCCGGCGGTAAACAAATGGTGTTAGAAGGGAAGGAAAGTAACCCTAGAATTAAAATTTTAGATGATGATTCTGCACGAATAGCATTTAAACCAAGTGTTGATATAACTTTTGGTTCTACTTCAAAAATATTTTCTAATAATGTTTTAGCTATAATATTAACAGGGATGGGATCTGACGGACGTGATGGCTCAAGAATGTTAAAAAGCAAAGGGTCAGTGATATGGTCTCAAAATGAGGAAACATGTGTCGTTTATGGTATGCCGCAAGCTGTGGCCAATGCTGGAATTTCATCGCTTGAATTACCCTTACTTGATTTTTCTAAAGCTATCTTGAAAGAGATTAATTATAAATAGCTTTCATTTTTTGATTAATTTAATAACACAATAGGTGAACTTTTGGTTGTTTGGACAATAGCAAATCAAAAAGGTGGTGTAGGTAAGACTACTTCAACTATCTCGTTAGGCGGATTATTAGCCGAACGTGGCAAAAGAGTTTTATTAGTGGATACTGACCCCCATGCATCTCTTAGTTATTATTTTGGTATAGAATCGGAAGATCTTGAGCTAAGTGTTTATGATCTATTCGTTCAAGTTTCGACCAAAGAACAAATCATGCAAACACTTTGTCCTACCGCCTATAAAAATATTGATATTTTGCCGGCGACAATGGGCTTAGCTACATTAGATAGATCTTTAGGTGCTAAAGGAGGCATGGGGCTAGTTCTTAAAAAAGCCATCCAAAAGCTTTCAGATGAATACGATTATGTCTTAATGGATTGTCCACCCGTTCTTGGCGTATTAATGGTAAATGCGCTAGTTGCATCTGATAGGATCATTGTTCCGGTGCAAACAGAATTTCTTGCGCTAAAAGGCTTAGATAGAATGATGAAAACAATGGAAATAATGCAAGGTGAACAACAAAAGCCTTTTATTTATACCATCATTCCGACCATGTTTGATAAACGAACTAAAGCTTCTTTATTAGCATACAAAAAATTACAAGACTTATACGGTGATGCTGTTTGGAATGGCGTTGTGCCGATTGACACCAATTTTAGAAATGCTAGTAATATTCAACGTGTGCCATCTGACTATTCTCCTTCTAGTCGAGGGGTTTTAGCTTATAAAAAACTGCTAGACTATTTAATTAAACTTCATAAGAAAAAGAGCTAATTATTTATGAAAAAGTCTTTAGCTGCGAGCCAAAAATTAATGCAAAACTATCTGTCAGAGTTAATGACAGAAGAAGAGAACAGTCCAAATTTGGAAGCTGAAGCACTATCTAAAACTGCCGAGAAAGAAAAGCTCGATAAATTATTACAACAAGCAAGTGTTGCTAACAACATTGAAAAATCAACGCTTGAAGCGGTCACCTCTGCTAAATCAGCAAATAAAATAATGGAACCTGCTAAGGTTAAAGTTGAAAGTAAAACACCGCCTGAAGTTGAAGTCATTCCTGAAGTTGAGATCGAAACAGAGCCGCAAATTCAAACGAAAAAAAGCTTAGCTGAGTTTAAAATTGACGCCGATAAAAATTATCGAAAGGGTAGTTTTCAAGCCATGTTTTTTGATGTGGCAGGCTTAACCGTTGCTGTACCTCTGATTGAATTAGGTGGTATTCATAACGTAGATAAAATTAATAGTTTAGTCGGTAAACCTGAGTGGTTTACAGGCGTGATGCTTCATCGAGAAGAAAAAATCAATGTTGTTGATACTGCCGTTTGGGTCATGCCAGAAAAATGTAACCAAACGCTAAAAGATTCGCTAAACTATCAATATATCATCATGTTAAATAATAGTCCTTGGGGATTGATGGCTGAAAATTTAATTGATACGGTTACTTTAGAGCACGAAGATGTGAAATGGTTAGAAGATTCTCAGAAAAGGCCTTGGTTAGCAGGATTAGTCAAAGAGCGAATGTGCGCTTTATTAGATGTTGATGCATTAATCCATATGCTTGAAGAAGGTGCGAATGTAAATCAGTCAACACATTAATATTTATAGAATTAATATTAAAAACTTGAACGATAGACTATATTAATAATATTCTAGTGGAAAAGTGAATAACTTTAAGAGGCAAGCGGTATGTCTGAAGAAAGACGCAGTGCAAATGATAATGTTGATACCAATGATGAAGTTCTACAATGGGTAACATTTAAATTAGATAGTGAAACATATGGTATTAATGTTATGCAAGTTCAAGAAGTCTTGCGTTATACCGAAATAGCACCCGTTCCAGGTGCACCTTTGTATGTTTTAGGGATTATTAATTTACGTGGTAATGTTGTCACCGTAATTGATACTCGTTCTAGATTTGGTCTCGAATCATCAGAAGTCACTGATAATACTCGCATCGTTATTATTGAAGCTGAAAAGCAAGTAATTGGCATTTTAGTGGATAGTGTTGCCGAAGTTGTTTACTTAAGAGCTTCTGAAATCGATATTGCGCCAAATGTTGGTAATGATGAAAGTGCTAAATTCATTCAAGGTGTCTCAAATAGAGATGGTGAATTACTTATTTTAGTCGACTTGAATAAATTACTTTCTGATGATGAATGGGATGAATTGAAACAATTCTAACTGATCAGGCACTTAACGGTATTGAGTGCCTTTTGAAATGAGTATGGAAAAGAAACGACTGCTATGGATGTATTGATGGTTTATAGTCTTGCTGCTTTAGCACTAGTGTTATTTTTATTTGTACTCATTTTCTTTCAAAACAAAAAAAATCAAATTCGTTTCAGTGCGTTAGAAGTACAAATTGAAAGTTACGAGTTTATAATTAATGAATTAAAACTTGCTAATCAACAACAACAAAGTGAGTTAACGGCGAAAGAAAATTCCCTGCAAGCCTGGCAGTTAGAGCACCAACAAATTAGTCAACAACTTGAACATCGAATAAAAGTTTTGCAAGAAAAACTCACGCAAACCCATGAAATTATAGAACAAATTCAACAGCAGCAACCCGAAGATAAGTTGTATAGTCGCGCCCAAAAAATGGTGAAGTTAGGGGCAGATGTTGAAGAACTCGTTCGAGAATGTGATCTACCTCATGCGGAAGCAGAAATACTTATCGCTATGCATAAACAGAAAAACACCTAATTTTACAATTTTTATTAATATTTCCATCATTTTTAAACATCAAAAAGTACCGTGTAGCGGTCTTGCATGTTAAACTCCTCAGCAATTTACAGACGTACAATATTGAACCAAGGAAAGATTGTTTTGTCTTTTGCTTTTATAAAAAACTTTTCTACAAATAGTAAACTTTTAGCGAGTGTATTTTTATTCGTTCTTGCTGGTTGCTCGTCAACACCCAAAGTTGAACAAAATGCGAATGCACCGTTAGATCCGTTAGAGTCTATTAATCGACCTTTTTGGGATTTTACTTGGAATTATGCCGATAAATATGTCTTAAAACCCACGTCGCAAGCCTATGTTGAATATGTTAATGAAGATGTGCGTACAGGCTTATTTAATATGGCGATGAATTTGAATGAGCCATCGTCAATTATTAATCATTTATTGCAAGGTAAGTTTTCAGCGGCGGCTAAAAATACTGGCCGGTTTGTTTTAAACTCGACCATAGGCTTATTCGGGATCTTTGATCCTGCCAGTGATTTTGGTTGGACACGAGAGCAAGAAGAATTTGGTGAAGTGCTCGGCGTTTATGGAGTAGGTGATGGGCCTTATCTAGTCGTACCTGCAATGGGTCCAACGTCTGTTAGAGAAGAAGTTGGTGACTATGTTGATCGATATTATTGGCCTCTTGCGATTATAGATTTTTGGCCAAATTTATTAAGAGTTGGCGTGATCGGATTAGAGAAACGAGCCGCACTTGCTGATCAAGAGCAATTAATCAACGATTCAGTAGACTCTTATGAATTTGTTAAAAACGCATACTTTCAAAATATTAACTATAAAGTGTATGATGGTAACCCTCCAATCGAGGTAGATGAAAGTGAAGCAGATTTAGAAGCTTTTATGGATGAATTTGAAGAAATTGATTAACAACTAATTAATTTTGAAGATAAAAATAATTAAACCTTTGTTTGAATTAAGTAACTTTTGGCGTGATAAATGATTAAAGTAAGTAAAATTTTCAGTATGTTTATAGCTCTTTTTTTGAGTGTGATGTTTGTTGGTGAATTATCTGCGGCGCAAATGCCAAGTAATATTACTCCACAGCAACTTGCGCAATTTAAAAAGTTATCGCCTGCCCAACAAAAATCGTTGGCACAAAGCATGGGAATCAATTTTTCTGCGCTTCAAAGTCAAATGTCGACTAGCCAAAGTAACACCACTGAAAATGCAGAAACACTACAACAGTATTACCCAAGAGGCACTCAGTTCGATGAATTTGGTAATCCAATTTTCGATAACCAACCTACAACAGATACCGAGGAAGAAGAAAAAGGCCCTCAACCTTTTGGCTATGATGTTTTTGCTAACGCACCTTTAACCTTTGCACCCAACATTGATATCGCAGTGCCAGAGTCTTATTTAATTGGTCCTGGAGATGTTTTAACCGTTCAAATTTTTGGTAAAGAAAATAATCAGTACGACGTAGAAGTAACTCGAGAAGGACAAATCATTCTGCCAGAGCTCGGAGCATTTTCAGTGATTGGCATGTCCTTTTTAGAGGTCAAAAAATATTTAGCAAATCAAATTAGCAGTAAAATTTTAGGTGTAGAAGCCATTATAACGTTAAGTGACTTGCGTTCTATTAGAGTATTTGTTTTGGGCGAAGCTTTTAAACCTGGTCCTTATGTGATGAATTCATTATCAAGTATTACCCATGCTTTATTTGCCGCTGGTGGTATTAATGATATTGGCTCATTACGAAATATCCAATTAAAAAGAGCCGGTAAATTAATTACAACGTTAGATTTATACGACTTATTAATTAAAGGTGATTCTTCTAACGATGTAATGCTCAAATCTGGTGATGTCGTCTTTATCAATCCTGTTGGCGATAAAATAACCGTTGATGGTGAAGTTACTCGTCCTGCAATTTATGAACTTTCCAAGCAAGATACATTTGCATCGGCATTATCTATGGCTGGTGGGTTATTACCTTCAGCTTACCCAGCATCTACGATTGTAGAACGTTTCAATGACGAAAATCTTAGGATTGTTCAAAGTGTTGATTTAACAGATAAAGAATCATTAAAACATTCGGTTAAATCAGGTGATGTTATCCGTGTGATGAAAACTTCTGATTTATATGAGGATGCCGTAACCATTATTGGTGCTGTCGCTCGTCCAGGTCGTTACCAGTGGAAAGAACATCAAAAAGTGACGGATCTAATCCCTGATATTCATGCGTATTTAGAAGATGATGCAGATCTAACTTATAGTTTAATTATTCGTGAAAAAGACATTGGAAGAAATATTGAAGTACTGCAATTTAGTTTATTCGATGCTTTAAGCGACACTTCTTCAACAGATAATTTAACATTACAACCACGTGATAAAATTGTTGTTTTCTCAAATATTGAAACTATTGCTTCAAATATTGATTCGCTAGATGATTTTGCCCTAACAAAAACTGAACTGTTTGATCTTGAAAAAGAAAATGCAGAAAAAAAATATGAATCTCGAAAGTTTTGGGATCATTACGGCGATGAAGATTCCAGTACAGCAATAAAAGAGATTAATGAAGTTGATCAGGCAAAAGAAACGCTAAAACAAACATACCAGTCAATTGAAGAGCTTGCGGGTGAAACAAATAAAGAACTTGAAATTCGAGAGCTAGGTTTTTTCTCTCGTAAACGATTATTAGCGCCAATTATAGAACAACTTAAACGACAAGCCGCTTCTGGACAACCTATTCAAATGGTTGAAGTTGATGGCGCGGTAAAATATCCGGGTCTGTATCCTTTACCGAAAAATGGCAGAGTCAACGATTTAATTAAAGCTTCTGGTGGCTTACTAGAGTCAGCCTATTTAATGAAGTCTGAAATTACACGAAACGTTATCGTAAATGAGAAAGCCGATAAAACGTCGATTAATTTTAAATTATCAGCCGCTTTAAATGGTAGTGAGCAAGATAACCATTTATTGGAAAGTAAAGATCGTATCAATGTACACCATATTCCTTCTTGGCAAGAAAACCATAATGTAGAGCTAAAAGGCGAGTTTAAATTCCCAGGAAAATACACCATTAAACGCGGTGAAACATTGGGGCAATTAATCGAACGCGTTGGTGGCTTTACTGAGTTTGCTTATATAGAAGCGTCGTTATTTACACGTGAAAAATTAAAGCAACTTGAATTGAAAAATCTGGTTAAAGTGTCTGAAAGTTTAAGAATGGAGATAGCTTCTAAAAACTTATCACAACGTGAAGGCTCTGCTAATTTTGATTATAAACAAACCAGTCAGTTACTTGCGGATCTAACTAACATAAAACCGATTGGTCGCTTAGTTATTGATATACCAAAAATCACTGCAAATACTGACGTTGATGTTATCTTGGAAGATGGCGATGTGCTTTATATTCCATCGAAACAAAACTCCATCAATGTTGTTGGTCAGGTACAAGTGGCTTCTTCACATATCTATCAGGAAGGCTTAACCGCATATGATTATGTGGATTTAAGTGGCGGTAGTAAAAAACAAGCAGATAATGATCGAATTTATGTTATTAAAGCCAATGGCGCGGTTGAAATACCAAATAACAGTAACTGGTTTGAATCAACCGATGAAAGCTTAAAACCGGGCGATACAGTGGTAGTACCTTTAGATTCATATTTTATGGAAGATTTATCTTTATGGCAGGCAGCTACACAAATCGTTTATCAGGCAGCGGTTGCTGTAGCGGCAATTTCAGGTTTATAAAAATAATTAGATTGAATACCAGTAAATATCACTCTTCAATAATGGCATTTACTGGTAAAAAGCAAATTTATTTACATTTATGTTAATTTTACGAGTAATATTTTTGTCAAAGCCTAGATTAGCGGCTAATTGAATACTATAATTAGCGCGCTTTTTATTTGTAACATTTAAATATAAAAAATTAGCTAAAAAAGGAATTTTAAGGCTAATAAACAGGGTTATCTAATGCTATTTACTATAAGTGCACTTTTAGTCGCTTTTGTTGTTTCTATTTCTACTATTAAAATTTTATTACCGCTAGCGCCGCAGATTGGCTTAGTTGATTTACCTAATGCAAGAAAAAAGCATGATGGTGCAATTCCTTTAATCGGCGGGATCTCGATTTATACTGGGGTACTAATTGCCTCGACTCTTTTTATTGATCAAAGTAAATTACTTAATTTATATTTTATTTCATCAGCCCTGTTAGTGTTTATCGGCACGATGGATGATATTTACGACTTAAAAGTTGCACCTAGGATGATATTCCAAGGCATAGTTGCCACAATCATGGTGTTTGGCGCAGGTATCTATATTCATGATTTTGGTAACCTTTTTGCGACTGGGCCCGTTGAGTTAGGAAATTTCGGCATGATATTTACTATGCTAGCCTGTGTAGCTGCTATCAATGCTTTTAATATGATAGATGGGATAGATGGTTTAGCAGGCTCCATGAGTATTGTGACTATCTCTTCAGTGGCAATACTTACCGTATTAAATGATAACTCAGCCGATATTTTGCTACCGCTTATTTTAGTCGTAGCTATCATTCCTTATTTATTTTATAACGTTAGTACTCGTAATCCTCGAGGTAAAAAAATATTTATGGGAGATGCCGGTAGCATGTTTATGGGACTCACCGTTATTTGGCTATTAGCGCTTAGTACCCAAACTACGGAGTTATCAGAAGCTGCTTTTAGACCAGTTACTGCCTTATGGATCATTGCTATTCCTCTGATGGATATGTTCGCTATTATGATCCGTCGTATTCGTAAAGGAGATTCACCCTTTAAAGCTGATAATGGGCATCTTCATCATATTTGCATGCGTTTAGGTTTATCATCTCGCCAATCATTATGGGCAATTAGTGCTTTAGCGATTTCTTTTGCATTAGTAGGTATTCTTGGTGAAATTTTTATGGTGGCTGAGTGGATTTTATTATCGCTTTATCTAGTTGCCTTTATTACATATTCATATGCGATTCAACACGCTTGGAAATTTATTCGAGCGTTAAAATAATTTATAACAATTGAATTATAAGTTTTTCATTGCTTAAGATAGGCGTCAAACGTTAATATACTTTCAACTAGTATATATCAGATAGTAAAACAATTTTATTATGAAAAAATCTAAAGGCTTTAGCTTAATGGAGTTAATGATCGTATTGATCATTCTTGGACTTCTTGGCTCATTAGTAGCACCAAAATTATTCTCAAAAGTAAGTTCATCAAAAAAGAAAACTGCTGTTGCACAAATGCAAATGTTTGAAACCGCTATTGACACTTACCGATTAGATATCGGTTCGGTACCTAGTTCATTAGAAGAATTACGGGCAAGTACTAATCCAAATTGGGACGGTCCATATTTACCTAAAGCTATTCCATTAGATCCATGGGGTCAACCATACGTTTATCAAACGCCAGGAGAAAATGGCATGCCATTTTCATTAATGTCATATGGTCTTGATGGTAAAGTTGGTGGTACCGACGAAAATGAAGATATTATTCATCAATGATCTCATTAGAAAATGAATTATTAACTACCTTTCAAGTGACTAAATCTGACCTTGAAAAAGGTAAAAGATTTCAAAGTCGAAATGGTGGTCGTTTAGAACAAATCCTAGTAAATATGGGATGTCTTACTGAAGACGATCTTATTCCATTGTTTTCTACCCTATTGAGTCTGCCAATTTTTGACGCAAGTAAATGGCAAGACTGGAAGGCTGATGATCAATCTTTAGAAGAGTTAAGTTTTTTTAAATCTAAAAATGCTTTATTACTCGAATCAAATGATAATAAAAGGATTGTAGCAGCCAAAGATCCTTTAAACCTTGAATTAATTGAGTACGTTCAAAACAATAATTTAGATGTTGAATTTGAACTGGCTAAAGAGTCAGATTTACAAGCTTATTTTTATCAAATACAAGCCTTAACTGAAAGTTTACCTGATGAAGATGAATTAAGTGGTGATGAAGAAGCTAGGCTTAGAGAGCTAGCAGTTGAAGCGCCAACCGTTAATTTACTCAATACGTTGATCACCAAAGCGCTTGCTCGAGGCGCTTCTGATATGCATCTTGAACCTTACAACAATAAATATCGCGTGAGATATCGAATTGATGGTGTTTTACATACGGTTGAAAATTTGGCGACGAAAATGCAAATGCCAATTATCACCCGGTTAAAAATATTATCAGGGATGGATATTGCAGAAAAAAGGCGACCTCAAGATGGCAAAATTGAAATGCGAATTGCCAATCAAGAATTGGATATTCGAGTGTCAGCATTGCCGTTAAATGAAAGCGAGAGCATTGTTTTACGTTTTTTAAAGAAAGATGCTATTCGATATGATATGTCGGTATTAGGGTTGGCCAACGATACACAATTATTGATTCAACAAGATTTAGCTAAAACAACAGGTGTAATTCTATTAACAGGCCCAACCGGCTCAGGTAAAACTACAACGCTTTATACCTTTTTAAATGAATTAAATAGTGAAGACGTCAAAATTATTACCCTTGAAGACCCTGTTGAATATCAACTAGAAGGTATTAATCAGGTGCATGTGAACCCAGAGATAGGTTTCGATTTTGCGGCTGGTCTTCGTTCAATTGTAAGACAAGATCCAGATATTATTATGGTTGGTGAAATTCGTGATGCTGAAACAGCGCGAATAGCATTGCAATCAGCATTAACAGGTCATTTAGTTTTTTCTACGGTACATACTAATGATGCCGCAAGTGCTTATACTCGTTTACTTGATTTAGGAGTGGATGAGTTTTTATTAAATGCAGCACTTGTATCTATTGTTGCTCAGCGTTTAGCGCGTAAAGTTTGTACACACTGCGCTAAACCTGCAGAAAATATAGATGAATTATTTATCAATTATCCTTTACAAAAAGTAAAAGAGAAAGCGTCACTGGATTCTATAACTTTACTAGAAGCGGTTGGTTGTGAGCAATGTAATCATTCTGGTTATAAAGGTAGAATAGCGATCAATGAATATTTGCGTTGCGATGACGATATTAAGCAAATACCCAAAAATGATCAGTTTATTCGTCAAGCACAAGCTCATAACGATGCACTTCAACGTCGAAACCTTTTGGAAGATGGCTTCTATAAAGCTTTGCTAGGCGTCACTACTATCGAAGAAGTGTTACGAGTTGCAGGCTAATGGATTTTCAATATAAAGGCATAGATGCTGAAGGTAGCAGGCATCAAGGTAGTATTACAGCGATAGATAATGCTGACGCACAAAAAAAACTTCAAAAAGATGGTATTCATGTTATTGAGCTCATTGCGTTAAGTAATAAAAAAACGCTTAAAGATTATTTTCAACGTGGTATTACTTTAGATGAGTTAGAGTTTTTTACTTCACAATTGTCGTTATTATTAGAAAGTGGAGTGCGAGTTGATAAAGGTATTGAAATTATTCAACAAACAAACTCTCAACCTGCATTAAACCAATTATTATTTAAAATATCAGCTTCTCTAAAAAAAGGTTCATCATTAAGTAAAGCTTTTGCTGAACATGATGAATTATTTGACCCTCTTTATATTAGTTTATTAGAAATAGGTGAAACATCAGGTAATTTACCGGAAGTATTGCAACGATTGGCTGATGACCTAAAATTTCGAAAAGAGCTCAAATCTCAAATTTCGCAAGCATTAACTTATCCAAGCGTCATTATGTTTGTTTGTTTAGCCGCAGTTTATTTTGTTTTAACTTTTATCGTACCTAAAATGGCCGGTATATTTACCGACTTATCGCTAGCTCCCTGGTATACACAAATGATAATTGGGGTAAGTAATTTTTTTGTTGCCAACGAACATTTAATTGTTGGGGGAATAGTCGCGGCTTTAATTGGAATGAGTTACGCTTATAAACAGGTTAAGTTTAGAAACTGGTGTTATGTAACCGCAGCGAAAATTCCAGGGATAGGAAAGATAATTTTAACCTCTGAACGAATTCGTTTTGCTTCCTCTATGGCTATGATGTTGGAAGCGGGACTTCAATTAGATACAACCTTTGAACTTACAAGTAATACGTTGAAGCATGAAGATCTAAAACGCGAAGCCAAACAAGCTCTAGGACAACTGAAGTCAGGTAAACAGTTAAGTTTTGTGTTATCTAAAACTCAAATATTTCCCGAGTTCTTCTTATCAATTATTAAGGTAGGTGAGGAAACGGGTACTTTACCTCGAGTGTTTAATGAAGTTGCAAGTAGAAGTAGAATTGATTTAGATGCAGTTATCAAAAAATTAACTACCTTGTTAGAACCTCTTATGTTAGTTTTTATGGGAGGTTTTGTTGGTGGCATTGTGATATCAATGTTAATGAGTATGGTGTCGATTAACGATGTTCCATTCTAACAATAATCAAGGATTTTCCTTAATTGAGCTAATGGTTGTTATGGCCATTGTCGCAGTGTTACTCACTTTAACCGGCGGTATTATGCAACAAAATATAGCTAAACAAGAACGTGTAGTAGAACTTGAACAAGTAACGCAACTATTTCATCAACTCGCTTACCAGTCATATTATGGCAAAGGACCAATAACTGTTAGATTACAAGAAAATAAAATTACGTTAATTAAGCAAAACACTGTAAGCCACTACGGTGAAGAAATAGATCCTAGTATTAATGAAAATGAACTATCAGAGCAAAAATATAGCGCAGAATTAACATCTCAATTATTAACATTTAAGCAGCTAACCTTTGTCGCCCAAGATTATTTTATTACAAGTAAAGGTGTAGTCTCACCGAACACTTTCGGTTTTATCTTAAAAAATGAAATAAAACACTTACCATTAAATGCTATTTTTAATGAAATTACAGAAGAATAAAGGTTTCACCTTAATAGAAGTTTTAATTGCTGCAGTAATATTATTTACTGCATTGGCACTTACAGCTGAGCTATACAATGCTTCTAGTTTGTCTGCTAATAAAATTACTGAAAGTGCAAGATTTTCACAATCAAGTATTGTCGCAGTACAAGCAATTAAATCAGATTTAAGAAAGCTCGCTGAAAATAGAAAACTAGCAGAGCATTCAGGGCAAGTACTAATTAGCGGTATAAATTTTCAATGGAAAGCTGTGCGGGAAAAATTCGAATCGAGAGCAATAGAGTTATCAGATGCTGAACCACCACATAAACAGTTTAGCTTGTTCAGTGTTAATGTGACCGCAGAAGTTAATGAAAAAGTATATCCCCCTTTTGTTTTTAAGGTGGCCTCATGGTAATTCAAACAACTCATATACAGTGCATACAAAAAAGTAAAGGCTTTACACTAATAGAATTAATGTTAGCAACGTCGTTACTAATGATGATTATGTTTACGGGGTATTATGCTTACAGTTTATACAGTCAAAAATGGCAGAAAAGAGTGGATGTGTTTTGGCAGGGTACAAATCAAGGCATAGGTTTAGATGCTGTTAACAAATTATTTATTTCGGCAGTAAGTTATGTGGTTAAAAATAATAATGATAAAGAAAGTATCTACTTTGAAGGAGATCAACAGCATTTACGTTTCGTGTCAAATTCACCTATATTTTCAAAAGGCACGGCACTTGTAGAATTGGAAGTATTGCGTGTTGGTGATAAAGAAAGTTTAATCTACCGAGAGAGTAACCTTTTAAATAAACCGGTATTTACACTCGATGGATTTGAAAAAATTACTCAATGGCAAAAGCAAGCGATATTATTTCAAGGCTATTCATCAATATCTTGGTCTTATTATGGTTGGACTTCATTTGCCGACGCATTAGAACAAGCTAATATTGCAGGGAATAATCAAAAAATAGAATTAAGAAAATTTTATACAAAGCATGAATTAGCTAACACAAGAATCTTACCTGCTAGTGTTAAACTTCATTTGAGTAAAAATAAAAATCAAAGCTTGTTTAATATAGACTTACCTAATAATACTATTTTTTTATTAATCGCCAACTTTAGAAACGATGCTTGATTATGAGTTATACAAGCGCAAATCAAAAAGGTATGGCACTTATCCAAGTATTAATTATTGCCATTATATTAACTATGCTCGGTATATTTATTAATCAGACGATTGGGTCTCAGATAAAAACAGCACAGTTAATAAAAAGCAACCATCATTTAGATTTGCTACTTGAGAGTACTGAAGCGGAATTAATTCATGCTTTATTGACTCAAAAGCGGTATAAAGACCGTAGTAGCCTGAATGAGTGGGTTAAAAGCTGGAACTTTCATGGAGAGGTATTTCATCTCAATGATAATGTAAGCATACAAATGCAAGATCTTAATGGATTACTTAGTCTTAATTATATGAGCAACAGTGTGGCATTAAGGTTGTTTTCACAGTTGGGGTTTACTGAAAGTGATGTTCGAATATTTTTAGATTCACTAAAAGACTGGAAAGATGAGGACGATTTAAAACATTTAAATGGGGCAGAAAGTTATTACTATGATAAAGAAAGGTTACCATTACCTAGAAATAACTTTTTACAAAGTATAGATGAGGTTATGAATATTAAGGGAGCAAATATATTAACCCAAGAACAATGGAGAAAGTATTTTTCAATAGCGCTTGTATCACAGTTTAATCCGTTGAATTCGTCACCTGAAATTATTAAAGCTTTTATTGATAACGATCGAGCTTTCACTCAGGTTATGAGTTTAAGGTCACAACAACGCTTAAATACATTTTCATTTTATCAAGCAACAGGAATAGAAGCAGATAATTTTATTACGTTCTTAACTGGAAGTATTATCAATATTAAAATAACTGTTACTAGAGAAAGTAATCAACTAAGTAAGAGTTTTCAGGTAGAATTACGTCCAATTGCCAATCTCCGGCCTATAACAATTTCTAATGTGAAGTGGAATGAATAGTGACTTTAAACTTTGTTAATCAGTACCCAGCAATAAAAAATTGGCTAGTAAATAATGTAGGCTATTACTCAAAACAGTTGTATATATTTAATGACGAAGAGTTAGTTTATTCACCTGAAGTGAATACCAAAGTTATTATTATCGCTAAGTGTCATTACAGTGAATCATGGCAGACCTTTTCGTCTATCAGTAAAAAAGACTTAGAAAAAATACTTACACTGAAAAAAGCTACTGAGTCTAAAATTGGCCTTTTGTTTCAGTCATATAGAAATGAAGCTATTGATGGTTATGAAGTTAAAACTATAAAGATTAATTCATCTATTATTGAAATTTTAGGAAAAGATAGAGTGTATATTCCTGAAACAGAGCTATTTAATCCTTATCAAGAAAATCAATTGCTAAAAATTGAAACAATAGCTGGGAGTATGTTTTGTAGTCAAGTAGATAATAAAATAAGAACCTCTTATGCAAAAGGAATTGTAAATAACATCGATACTTATAAGTTAAGTGTTGGCTTACCTTTAAACATAGAAGTGTTAAACATTCAGGTTAAAGATTTTTCCAAATTTTTACTGACTCAATTATTAAAACTTAATTTTTCTCAATTTGGCAGAGTAAGTACTTTTGATATAAAAGCATGGTTTAATAGTTCTCACTTACACCTTTTGTATTGGGCGCCTATACTTTCCTCTTTGTTTTTTTACCTTACTTTTACGGGGTATCTTTACTTAAAAGGCTCAGAAATAGAAAGTGAATTGCTTACTGATAGTCAGCAAGTCAGTAGACTTATAAATAATAAAAATAAAATTGATGAATATAATAAAATACTTGCTGCTTTATCGTTAGAGTTTAAAAATAGCAACCAATACGTTCATTATCATTGGTTATTGATAGATGAACTATTAGACATGGATATGAATATTATTCGTATTAATTACAGTGAAGGTATATTGTCTATTCGTGGCTTAGCTGATAAAGCTTCAAGCGTTTTATTGGCTATTTCTAAACACCCAAAAGTAAAAAGTGCAACCTTTAAAGGGGAAGTTCGAAAATCACAAGGGTTGGACCTATTTGAAATTAATCTAGAAGTGAGAAATAACGATGCTAATTAATTTTGCAAAGTATAAGCATTATTTAATTATTATATCTGCTTTAATGTTAGTTAATTACCTTATAATACCCTTAGTTGAATATACTGATGAACAACAAGAAAGCTTAACTTTGTTGGTTAAAAAACAGACAAAAGTTGAGTCATTGTTTCAGCGTGAAGAATTTTTGAATGAATCGTTACAAGAATCAAGCAATAGAGTAAAGAATTATGAAACAGTTCTTTTTGATGCGGATAATGACGAAGATTTTAAGCTTATAGCACAATCAATAATAGAGAAAGCTATCATGACAGGGGGGTGCACAATAGAGCGAATTGGCTTTAAAGGTGATACTCCTATAAGT
This sequence comes from Thalassotalea sp. SU-HH00458, assembly GCF_040362795.1. Classification (NCBI taxonomy): domain Bacteria; kingdom Pseudomonadati; phylum Pseudomonadota; class Gammaproteobacteria; order Alteromonadales; family Colwelliaceae; genus Thalassotalea; species Thalassotalea sp. SU-HH00458. The sequence goes on along the minus strand of NZ_BAABWW010000001.1, from coordinate 184,099 downwards.
GCCAACATTAAACGCTGGCAACTTGAAACAAGGTATCGTGGCGACATTCGTTGTTTAGTAAGTACAACTCGTGCAATTGAATCTTTAACTCCATATGTGAAAATTTTTAGTTATAACTTTAATCATAGGGGGTTAACTAAGGTTGTTGACGGTATGTTTAATGCGCAAATGACTTTTGAAATATGGAGTAAGCAATGAAACTTTTGGCAGTTTTTTTTTCATTATTTACATTATCTATCTTAATACTAGATTTAGATCTTACTAGTGATAACATGAATGTTCATAGTGATGAAAATGAAAATTTCACAATGATTATTCCCAAACCGCTTCCGAGTAATGAACTCTCAGTAGAATCAAAGTGGATAGCATCAAAGAAAGAGGATGTAGCTGTTGTTACAGAAGAGCCAGTTATTGAGAATAATAATGAAATATTATTAGGCAACAAAAAATATGACCTATTAGGTATATTTAAGAAGAGTAAGCTTGAATTCGTTTCATTTCGTAATGAAGAGAATGAGGTTATCAAATTATATATTGGACAAGCCTTACCTGGGAAATATGTATTAACAAGTATTAATGAAAATACAATTGTTTTTGTTAATGGAGATAAACAAGTGAAATTTAAACTTTTTGAACGTAAATATAATGAAAAATAATAACTGTAATAAAATCCTCTTAACTTTACTCGTCTTATTTGTTAGCGGGTGTGCTTCATCTATTTGGAAGCCAAATGAATCAGTTACGGCTGATAATGTTTCTGTTAATTCTTCCTATCTTAAACAGGATAATCTCACTACAACTATAGTAAATGCTGATTTAGTATCATCAGAATTAAAGAATGGTGAGTTTACGCGCCTTAATAATTCAGGCGTAGAAGAAGGGATTAAGTTAGAGATTGATCTTTCTAATAAGTTTGACAGTGAATCTGTCTATCAGTTTGCTGTAAATGAATTACCATTGAATGATTTGTTGCATTATGTATTAGGCGATCTTTTAAAGGTATCTTACTTAATTGAACCTAGCGTTAAATCTAACGTAACGCCAGTCACATTAGATTTAAAAGAAAAAGTATCAGCCAAGCGTCTTTTTCAATTATTACAGCAAATTTTAAATCAAAATAATACAACTATAGCTTTAGATAACGACATATTTTTTGTTCATCCTCTTATCGATAATGGGACTAAAGATAATATTGCCTTTGGTTATGGCGCAAGTGAGGAAAATGTACCTTCAGTATCTAGTGATATAATACAGATGGTGCCGCTTGTTTATGGGACCTCCGGAAGTTTGAGAGGGGTTATTGCATCTTTAGTAAATGTCAAAATTTCGATGGATAGCGCACAAGGCTTGGCTATTCTTCAAGGAAAAAGAGATCAAATAATAAGAGCACTATCATTAATCGCGATTTTTGACAGTGAGCGTTTAAAAAATAAAGCCGTCGCTATGCTCAGTTTTAACTATATTGACTCTCAAACATTTATTGAAAAAATTACTGAGTTATTAGCACTGGAAGGTATTGAAGCAAGTCGAAGTGTTGCTAATTCTGTTGTTATTAAATTTGTACCGATAGAGCACTTAGGCAAGGTAGTTGTTTTCGCTACATCTGAAAAAATATTAGATAGGGTTGAATATTGGACAAAGCAATTAGACCAACCGGCAACTGGTTCGGAACAAAGTTTTTATACCTATCATCCTCAATATGCGAGAGCAACTGACTTAGGCGAAAGCTTAGCTCCATTGATAAGTGCTTCTAACAGTTTTGATGGTCAAGCAAATGATAACCGACTGCAAAGAAGTAGTATAAATAACCAACAAATAACTAACTCAAATAGTCAAAGTAGCACACAAACAATTGAAGGAGATAATTTACGTTTAGTGGTTGATGAACGATCTAATTCGCTAATTTTTTATTCTACGGGTAAGTTTTATCAAGAACTGTTGCCTATTGTAAGAAACTTGGATGTAATGCCGAAACAAGTCATGCTTGAAGTTGTCATAGCAGAAGTCAAGTTAACCGGTAGTTTTGCTAAAGGAGTTAACTTTGCGATTCAAAATGGGCCTACGGGTACTAAAACTGAAAATTTTAATTATGCCAGTAAGGAAGGTTTTAGTTACTCAGTTGTAGGTTTAAATGGCAATGTGAATATAAATTTAAATCAAACCGACGGTTTAATAAATGTATTGTCGCGTCCGACTATTTTAGTTAGAGATGGTGTTTCTGCCTCTATAAGCGTAGGTGACGATATTCCAACAGTAGGCAGTACCACATCCGACCCAATTAATGGTGAACGTCAAACAACGACAATACAATATCGAAAAACAGGTGTTGACCTATCAGTAACCCCTACTATAAATGCACAAGGTACGGTTATTATGACGATCGTACAAAACATTTCAAATATTTCACCTGACGGTTTAAGTGTTGGCGGCTCACCTTCTGTATTTGAACGTAAAATATCAACAGAAGTCGTTGCGGCTGACGGACAATCAGTTATGCTAGGTGGTTTAATTAGTGAAAATAAAAGCTCTAATGCATCATCAGTGCCTGTTCTAGGTTCTATCCCTGTTATTGGACACTTGTTTAGAAATGATTCTGAGAGTAGAGATAAAACTGAATTAGTAGTATTGGTAACTCCAAGGATTGTAAGCAATCCTCAAGAATGGCAAAGAATTCAGCAAAGCTTTATGAAGGGATTAGAAAATATTAAATTTTGAATGTTTTTTTGATTTGAAGTACTTGTAAATAAAAAAAATAAGGGTTAATTTAGCGTAAGTTTTTTTACTGGCGATTTTTTTAAGTATTTTTATAATAATTAGAAAGAAGCGCCATAAAACTAAAAATAGTTTTTCAAATAATGAAATTCTATTTTTAGTATGTGTAAATAAACTAGATATTAAGTAAATAATGCTCAAAAATGTAGTAAATAACCTGGTTAAAGTATTAATTGGTTGTAAAACCAACAAAAATATAAAAATAAAAACCTATTTACTTGACATCTGTTGAGCTTTATCATTAAATTTGCATTGGTTCGGCTAGGCGCCTAGCCGTACAGATAAAAATATTAGTATATTGAAGATTAACGATATACTAGTTTCATGAAACTAGGAGAAAGAATATAATGAATTTTTTTAAAAAAGGCTTAGTAGCTTCAGCTATCGTTGCATCATTTGGTGCTTCTGCTGCGACAGTTCAGCCATCTACATCAGCACTTAAATTGTCTGCTGAAGGTGTAGCTGCTGGTGTAGCTGCATATAATGGTGCTTTTGATTTTGACGTAACTATTGGTGCTGAACATCCAGCAGGTGCTACAGTTACTTTAACTTTCAGCAATGCTGTAGATTTAGTAAATGTTGCTGCTAACAATGCAGTTGATAACACTACACCACAACAAGGTGATGCAGGCGATATCGATTTCAACTATGGTAATGGTAGTTTTACGTTTAACAATGTTGTAGTTACAGATAACGACAACAGCAAAGGCGGTATGGATACTATTACTTTCGATATTAGCTTAGGTCAACCTTTAGCTAAAAATGCTGCATTTAATGTTGCAATCGTTAATGGTGAAGTTTCAGGTGCAGCTACTGCAGATTACTCTGCTTCTCACGCAGGTTCTGTAATTGATACAGGTACAGGTACAATTGCTGCTGAATATACTCAATTTGCAGTTTCAGTTAAAACACCATTAGATGCTGTTATTAACCGTACTACTAATACTATTTATACAGACAATACAGCTAACGATACTTTTGCTCTTTCAATTGTTAACTACGATGATTTAGATATGAGTATTACAGTTGATGCTGGTGCTAACGCAGCATATGACGCTGTACTTACAGGTACTTTTACAGGCGTTACATCTGGTGAAGTTAACGTTCCAGCTACTTCTGCTGCTGCAACTGTAAACGGCGGTGCTGACTTTATTACTTTCGATATTGATGGTGGGGCAACACCGACTACTAATGGCTCTGCTGATGTTTATTCTGTTATATTTGAACATGGCGTATCGGCAATTGCTGCAACAGGTGCGGTTGAGTTAGACTTCATTGTTAACTCTAATGACTTTGGTGCTGCTGCATTAAATAAAAAGCAAATCGTTACAGATGCTGATGCAGGTCAGTGGAAAATTGATGCTACAATCATCAATGTTCCTTACTTACCAGTAGGTTTTGAAGGTACTTCATCTTCAGTACATTTATCTAATGAAAAAACTACTGCTGTTGACGTAATTGTTTCAGCGATTGACCAAGCTGGTAATGTTTACCCAGCTGTTGATTTAGGTATGGACTTACCTAAGCAAACAGTAACTAAAATTACTCAAGGTGCTCTAATGACTTTATTAGGTGCTCCTGCTGAGTCTAAGTTAAGTGTAACGTTTAACATCGATGCAAACGAAGGTGATGTTAATGGTTATGCATTTACTACTGACTCAACTGGTCGTACAGAGATTTCTACGTCACAACAACGTGGTAACTAATATTTCTTACGCATCGTAAGTTTTAAATTAAAAAACCCAGCTATTGCTGGGTTTTTATTTTATAGGTGATTACAATTTATTTTATAGTAGGTGTTAAATGTTAGTTAAGTATTTTATTGTATTAATAGTATCGCTTGTTCAATTTAAAGCCTTTGCTTTTGGAACCTCTCAAAAAGAGGAGCCATTAAGTGCAAATGTTTGTGGTTTAGCAGTATTATTTACAACTCCTTATAAAGAAAGTCGAAGTCAATATTCGCTTTCTAATGAAGTAAATTTAAGTATATTTCAATTCTTATCAACTAGGGTTGTCTCTGGTGCAACTATAGCGACTAATATAACCTGTCAATCTATCGAGGGTATGGACTATTCTGGGAGTGAAGAGGAGTGGAAGACTTTTTTCAATAATTCAATAAATACTTTGTCGAAAAAAGGCGTGAAAAACCTAAAAATGACTATTGTAGGTACAGACAGACAAGTATATAAAGGGAACTTACCATTTCGAGAATATAAATTTTTTGGCACTTTTAACGAAGGTGATCAAATGATTTATAATTTAACCATATTAAATAAAGCATCAAATACACTGTATACGGTTTCAGTGAGTGGTCATAGTATGATTGAAAAACAAGTTATAAATGAATTTAAACAAGTGACTAATGCTATCAATTTTGAGTGATTTGAAAATCAATGATTGCCTAAATTAAACTAGAGTGTATCAAAAATCAAAAATCAAAAATCAAAAATCAAAAATTAAAAATTATGGGTAAGTAAATGAGTAAAGAAAAAACACCACAACCATTAGATTTAAATGAGCTATCTTCTTGTGTTGTTAATCGTGAGTATAGTCGAGCTGAAGGGATAATTGGTGCATTTATTGATATGCAGTTAAGAGCTAAATTAAATTTTGTTTCACAAAGTGATGTAAATAATTTGACAGCTAGCCAAATGGAAATCATGTCTTATCAATCTATTGAACGATTAACCTGTTTGCTATCTCAATTACTATGTGACAAATCTTATGAAGCATCAGATGGCTTTTTTTCTATATTCGTCGCGAATAAACGATTTATAAATAATTTATTTACTGCCAGTAGCTATAGAAATACAGAACATATTGTTATTGCCTTAGGTCTAAATGGTAAAAATAACTACAGCCGCTCTGATGTTCGAAAACTTTTTATGCTTGTAACCCCGGAAACCAGTTTTGATTTACCTTGGTTGCAATTAGCTAAATTTCTGCCAATGGAAACCTTACGAACTTATATAGGCTTAATGTATTGTGCCGAGTTTAATTTTTCTAAAAGATCTTCAGAGCAATTAAATGAACTTGCTTTGTTAGCTGATAAACTACCGACTTTAACATTTGATAAACCAGGTACCATTTCATTTTTAAGCAGTACTTATTTTAATGTGAGTACACTCACTGGTGTTGGAAAGTATGTATTCAAAAAGTGGGTTGTTAAGCATATCGAAAATTTTATGGATACCTATTTAACAGCTGATAATAAACGCGCAATTGCAGAAATAAGTAACCCAAAAATTAGAAAAGAAAAACCTGTCTTAGCAATTTTTCATGAACGTTATAGCGAAAACCATGCTATGTATCGTTGTTACCATAGCTTAATTATAAGTTTACAAGAAAAATTTCATGTGGTTGGTATTGGGCAAAAAGGTATTATTGATGATATTGGTAAGGCAGACCATCATGAATTTATCGAGTTTGAAGATGAGCGCCGTATAAATGAAACAATTAATGAAGTGTTAGCATTGAAAGTTGATATTTTGATGTATACGTCATTAGGAATGAATAATCTTTCATTATTTATGGCAACTCAGCGTTTAGCACCAATTCAATGCGTATTACCAGGTCACCCTTCTAGTACTTACTTCAATAATATCGACTATATGATCTTAGAAGATTTAGGAATCTCTGAAAATAACCTTGAAAATATTCTGACAGAGAAACCGATAATCATGGCCTCCAAGCAGATAAAGGTAGTGCCAATCAATTATAAGCTTGAAGAACTAAGCCCGACTGATGTTACCCATATTGCAATTAACGGTGTTATTCCAAAAGTAACAGAAGTTTTGATAGATATTTGTCAAAAAATAACAATACAAGGGCAAAATAAAGTTCATTTCCATTTTTTTATGAACTCGCCGACCCATGATATTGAGTACTTTTCAGCTTTGAGTGTCATGAGACGTATATTACCAAATGCAACAATACATCCTTTTGGCGATTACAATAGTTACATGAATAATCTTGCTGTTTGCGATTTTGCTTTACCAACACTCCCTTTCGGAGGAGCAAATAGTAATATTGACCTTGTACGTTTAGGAATACCTAAGCTATATATTTTAGATGAATCAGATTTACCGGGAGCAACCGATTATTATATGTGGAAAGAGTTTAATGAGTTAAGCGGTTTATGTAGTAATGTTGAGGAGATGATAGAAAGGGCGGTTGAGTTTGTTAATCAACCTGAAAAGTTATTAGAAGCTAAAGCTAAAGTGTCTAAAATTGATATTGAAAGGTTCTTTAGTACAGGGACAGAAAAATCTGATGATCGTCTCCTGCGCTCTCTCAATAACTTGATTGAATAAAGTTTAATTTTTTCTAAATGAATTGCTTTCAGCAGCTATATTTAATAAGTTGAAATATAGCTGCTGATTGAACCTCTAGTTACTGATGCTTATATTTTGTGACTTTGCATAATCACTTATATGTTCTAATGAATTATCACACAACATAATTAGACTTGTTTTAGCGTCTAATCCTATCTTATTTTCAGGTAAGTATTCATTTAACCAGTCTTTATATTGTTGCCAAAAATTGTAATTACCAAAAATGATTTGTTGTTTTAAATGATTAATTTCTTTTTGTAAATATTCATCGTTTTGATAGAACCCCTCTTTATCTATTTTTTTTAGTATTATTGAAAGTACTTGAGTCAATGTATTTTCTGCTGACTTATTAGGGATTATGATGTCACTAATATAAATATCATTCTCCTTTCTTTCTATCCCTGCGGGTAAGAAGTATTCTAAGTGAGCATTTTGTGGATCACTAACTTTACTTTCCAAAACAGCAGAAACGCTTACAATTTGAAATTTAAGCTTGGTTAATGTTTCAAAAGATAAACACCCACTAAATAGTATTGGCGAGGCTTCATCTACAAAACCGTAAGTGAGGTAAGTTAATATTGGATCCATTACGGAATATTGTACAAAAACTTCTTTTGTTTTTTCGTCAGGTTTCGCTGATATTGCTACTAGACCTTGTTTTTTATCTGTAAGATAAAAAGAGTCTCCCATTTTATGATTAAGAAAATCAATTATCGAAAGGAGGCCTTTGTCAGAATTGTGTTGTGTTTTTATACCGGCATTTACTAAAAGCTCTTTTTTATAGATGAACTCTCTGGCCCCTAGAAAACTTGAGATCAACAGCTCATTTGTGTTTTTTTCGTCAAAGCGTTCTTTGTATTGTGTGAGTTTTTCCCCCATAGGTCTAAAATGAAATAACCTATCAATTACGGCTGGGTAATCTTGAAATACTAAAAGAGGATAGGTATTGACCCAATGCGAAATTTTATGTGTTTTATTATATAACTCAACCATGAGCATCATTATGGGTTCAGCAGTCGGATTATCTAAATTTTTGTGTGCTTTTACTAATAATTCATCCCCGGACAATGAAAATTTAAAATCGTGTATTAGGGGCATGCATTTTACGGGTACTTGCATTAAAAGAGCTGCTTTATCTTGGCTGGCATATGAATGTATTGATAATTCTTCATTCTTTTCTATGAATCGTAGATCTTTGTGGAATTTAGCACCCATTAGTTTTAATTGGTCTAGGAGTTTTTCTATGATTTTTTTTATTTCTAAATTGTCGCTGATTACAATTTCTGATGGTACATCATTTAAATTGTCTTTTGTTGTATCATTTTTTTTATGCGTACTATTAGAATATTCCTCAATTGCATTTCTGTACCAAAGCTGATGTTCAAATTTAGGTGAAATTATTTTTAAAATAGGCAGTATGTACTCTATATGTTCCAATCTTTTTAAGTTATTTACAGTAAATAATATAAGTTCTTTTTCTAAATAATTTAAGCATTGGGTTAATAATTCAAAGTATTTTTCTAGTTTCTTTTTGTCTCTTAAGGCGGCAGAAGAAAGTAACAAGTAAACTAGACTGAAAGCTTGGTCTTCTTCATTTGTCGATAGTGATAATTTATCTGCGTATTCTATAGTTGTTGAAAAGTTATTAGCATCAAAACTTAATGAGCAGATGTTTTTTAAATGCAAACTTGCTTTTTGTGGTGTATCTAGAATAAAAAGTTTCTTTATTATCTTATACGCTTGTTGTTGTTTTTTTTGTACGATAGCTATTTTAGAAAGATTAGTTAATACATCTACTTCTTCATCACTTTTTGAGGCCAATAAAAGGGCTTTATTGAGCGTCATTTCAGCTAAAGGATAATGTTTCATTTGAGCAAGACAGACGCCTTCTAAATGTAAAGAAAGAAAAGACTGGTTTGATTTTTTTTGATTTATTTTTTTAAGTATAGCTAATGCTTTTTTGTGTTTATGTGTTTTTACGAGTTCTAGTGCTTGCTGGGTTTTGGCAGACATTTAGCTTTCACTCCCTGTTAGGTATTTAAGAAAATCTTCTGTGCTGTTGATAGAGTGCTCGTCTCTTTGTTTTCTCATATTTGAGTGTAAATCACTAAAATTAGCATTAAGGCCAACCAAAGCAAAAAACTCATGGTAAACGTGAGTATCCTTGAGGTTAACAAAATCTTCATAGTTGTAGCTGGCGTTGATTAACTTTTGTAGTTGTGTACGGCAGTGATCCTCAGAGTCTATGATTTGCTTCAAAGCATTAACTATATGAGTGTGATTTAATAACTCTAATGCTTGGCCGTCTCCCTTTATTTCCTTGCTCCATGAACCGGTCAAATTCGATTTTGCTAATGAAACAGCTTGAGCTAATTTGTTTTTTCGGTTTAGGTATATGATGTGATCAAAATTGAGTTTAAATATATCAACTCCTTTTTTATGCATCGCTATAACATCTTCTATGTGGACATTAGCTGAAAATACACCATCACTGGAAGCGCTTCTTTCCATAATAAACTGTAAATATTCATTAATATCAACGGTTGTAGTGTTGTTCATACGGCCATATGAGATGATGTATTTCTGATTAAACCATTCAGCACACTCACCTATACATTCGGTGTTATTCAATACGTTGCAAAATAATGTAGAACCTGAACGTGGTGTTGATAAAATTAGAATTTTTTTAGTTATACTTTTTATTGCTGTTACTTTTTGCTTAGAAAGTCGTTGCATTAATTCTAATAAAAGTTCATAGGCCATTTTCATATAGAAGTCCCGAGATTAAATTATTGATTATGAACATAGTATAACGATCTACTATAAAAGCATCTATATTCTTGGCTCGTATAAACTATTAAAGAGACAATATTATTTATTAAATAATAGCTTGATAGCTTGTAAAGCTTGATTACTCGCTTTATGATCTGCATTCTTTTTATATGCGGCGTTATTGTGAAAAAATCCATTTATGTTTCTAGGCCCTATTTGCCTTCAAAAATAAAATTAAACCAATATATCGATCAAATATATCAACGAAATATATTGACCAATAATGGCCCTTTAGTTCAAGAATTAACCCAGCGACTAAAAGAAAAGCTTGGAGTTAAATATTTGTTATTAGTTAATAATGGAACTACGTCATTATTGCTTGCTTATCACATTAAAAACTTAGTAAATAAAACCATAATAACTACACCATATACTTTTGCAGCGACGTCTACAGCAATAAAATGGCTTGGTGCTAATGTTTTATTTGCTGATATAGATAATTCTCACTGGAATTTATCACCGGAAAGTGTAGAGCAGAAACTTGCTACAGGCAAAGGTGATGCAATTGTACCTGTTAATCTTTTTGGAGTACCTTGTGATTTAGATGCATTTGAAGAGTTAAAGTCAAAATATAATATTCCCCTTATTTATGATTCAGCCCATGCTTTATTGAGTGAATATAAAGGTAAAAATATTTATCAATACGGTGACATACACAGCATTAGTTTTCATGCTACAAAATTATTTCATTGTATTGAAGGTGGGGCTTTAATTTTCAACCAAGAAGCTGATTACATAAAAGCTAAAAATCTGATTAATTTTGGTATAGATGAGTTGGGTGATATTCATGATGCGGGGATAAATGGTAAGCTTAGTGAGTTTCATGCAGCAATGGGGCTTTGTGTGTTAGATGAACTTGATGAGCTTGTTAACGAGCGAGATTATTTAGTAGATTACTATAAGCAAAAACTAGGTGATTTATTACAGTTTCAAACGACGCCATTTCCTTGTGTAAGTCAACCAATATATATGCCAGTTCAATTTGCTACGGAAAGACTACTTTGTTCAGTAGAGGAAGCGCTTAAGGCTCAAGGAGTATTTGCACGACGATATTTTTTACCTCAGCATTATAAGTTTTTGGAACTGCCCGAATTACAAGGTTTGGAAAAGTGCTCAGATATAGCTAATCGGGTGCTGTGTTTACCGCTATTCAATGGTATGACTGAATCTCAAATTGATGAAATAGTGACTATTATTAAGGATAATATTTGATGAAAGTAGCCATAATGCAGCCGTACTTTGTTCCGTATATTGGTTATTTTCAACTAATTAATGCCGTTGATAAATTTGTTATATACGACGATATTGAATACACCAAAAAAGGTTGGATCAATCGTAATAGAATTCTTAGAAATGGTGAGCCTGTTTTTATTTCACTGCCGCTTAAGAAAGACTCTGATTACCTTAACGTTTGTCAAAGAACATTATCTCATAATTGGGATAAAGATAAGCGTAAATTGTTGAATCAAATTAAAGGTAATTATAGCAAGGCTAAAAGTTTTGATATTGTTTACCCTCTGATTGAAAATATCATAAATTTCGAAAATGATAATTTATTTGAGTTTCTGCATCATTCGTTAAAAGTCATCTGTAATTACTTAAATATCAATACAGAATTTGTAATAAGTTCCAGTCTAAAAATTGATCCTAAGCTAAAATCACAAGATAAAGTTATTGAAATATGTAATAAGTTGCATGCTAGCCAATATATAAACCCTGTCGGCGGCTTAGCACTTTATACACAAGAAGAATTTAGTCTACATCATATTAAGCTAAGCTTTCTTCAAAGTACTGAATTTACTTATGAGCAATTTAGCAATGAATATTGCCCTTGGTTATCTATTTTAGATGTAATGATGTTTAATGAAATTAAAGACGTAAAAACACTAATAAATTCTCAATTTAAATTCATTTAGGTAAAAGGTTTCAAATGTTTAATTGGACAAAAAAGGGGAATGTTTTTGACCCTACGCATGTAACTGATAGAACATGGTTAAAAGAGTTTGCACAAGCACCAGCTACTTTGGTTTTTGATGATGTGGTAAGAGTGTACTTTTCTTGCCGGCCAAATAGAGATGAAAATGGACAATATGCCAGTTATTCTTCATTTCTTGATTTAGACAGGGCAGATTTAACTAAAGTGATCAATATTGCAGAAAATCCAATTCTGTCGTTAGGTAAGAAAGGCACTTTTGATGAGTTTGGTACTTATCCTGTGTCTGTAATTAAAATCAATGAAGATACCATTTATGCGTATTATGCAGGTTGGACGCGGTGCGTAAGTGTGCCATTTAATACTGCAATTGGAATGGCGATTAGTACCGATAAAGGTAAAACTTTTAATAAAGTTGGTGAAGGCCCTGTACTTTCGTACTCATTTGATGAGCCGTTTGTGCTAAGTGGCCCTAAAGTTAGACGATTTAATAATAAGTTTTATATGTTCTATATTGCAGGTACTAAGTGGATAAAAACAGACGGCATACCTGAACCCGTTTATAAGATCAGATTGGCTACCTCAGAAGATGGCTATAATTGGAAAAAACATAATAAGCAATTAATAAATGATAAAATAGAAGAAGATGAGGCGCAAGCCAGCCCAGATGTCATTTTTGCAAACGGCAAATATCATATGTTTTTCTGTTACAGGAAAAGTTTAAATTATCGAGGAAAAGAAGGCGGTTATCGTATAGGTTATGCTTATTCTATCGATCTAGAAAATTGGACAAGAGACGACAGTAAAGCAGGTATGGGAGTGTCTAACTCAGGCTGGGATAGCGAAATGGTTAGTTATCCTCATGTTTTTGAATTAGATGGTAAAACTCATATGCTATACCTTGGAAATCAGGTTGGAAGATATGGCTTTGGGTTAGCGACACTGAATGGAATATTGTAAAGGCAATTTAATGTATTGGAAAAAGTTAGGAAAGATTTTTGACCCTTCAGATTATAATTTAGCTAATAGCTGTATTGATTATGCTCAATCTCCTCAGGTTTTGGTTAAGAAAGATTGTATTCGTATATATTTCTCCACGAGAGCTCGCGATAGTGATAACACTTTCGTTAGTCATGTTGCTTATGTTGATATGTCTAAAGATTTAGAAACTATACTTAATGTAAGTAACCATACTGTAATCCCATTAGGTGAACTGGGGACGTTTGATGAACACGGTATCTTTCCAATTAATGTTGTGGAATATGGTGGAAAAATTAGTGCATATACTTGCGGCTGGAGCCGTAGAGCTTCTGTTTCTGTAGAAACAGGGGTTGGGTATGCAGAGAGCAAAGATGGTGGGACAACTTTTGAAAAGCTAGGGCATGGACCTATATTAACTTCTTCTACCAAAGAGCCTTTTCTTGTAGGTGATGCGTTTGTGAAAGTTTTTGATGGGACATATCACATGTGGTATATGTTCGGGACCCGTTGGAAAGAGTTTGGGCAATTAAATACTGCTGAACGGATATACAAAATTGGCCATGCTGTATCTGACGATGGAATACATTGGGTAAAAGAAGAAGCTAAGCAAATCATTCCTGACAAGTTACATGAGGACGAAAGTATGGCATTACCTTCGGTGATAAGAATTAATGAACAGTATCATATGTTTTTTTGCTATCGTGAATCCTTCAACTTCAGAAAAGATAAAAGCCGGGGTTATAGAATTGGACATGCGGTTTCAATGGATTTGTCAAATTGGACCAGGGCTGACGACTCGATGAATATAAACACATCGGAAAGTGGCTGGGATTCTGATATGCTTTGTTACCCTCACGTTTTTGAAAATGATGATAAAATTTACCTTTTATATAATGGAAATGAGTTTGGTCGACATGGTTTTGGGATTGCGGTCTTGGAGCAATGAATCCAAAACTAATGTTCAAACAAAATGTATCGAATGAAAATGATGTGGCTGTGCATTTTGAGCTCTGTGAAAAATCATTTACTAATGATATTTCATTACGTACATCGCTTACTGGTTATATTGAAAAGATCGTAAGCAAATCGTTTAGGTTTGAAGCATGGGACAATCGAAAGCTTATTGGCTTAATAGCCGTGTATATTAATTTTGATAGTTTTTGCGGATATATAACAAATGTTAGCGTAATAAAAGAATGTAATGGTTTAGGTGTTGCAAAGTCTTTATTAAAAGAATGCTGTAATCAATTAATACAGCAAGGGATTACAGAGCTTTCATTAGAAGTTAAAACGACTAATACTAAGGCGATCGGTTTATATACAAAATTTGGCTTTGTAAAAGAAAATGAAGCAAATACTTATCTAAGAATGATTTTGAATTTAAAGAGTAATAAATATGACAAATAAGCGTGATTATAATGCTGAAATTGAAGATACCAAAGATCATCAATATGCATATAATTTTGATTTTGACGTAATGCATCATTACATGTTGGAATCATTTCAACCATATATGAAAGGTAACTCACTTTTAGAGCTTGGTAGCTTTAAAGGAGACTTTACTAAGCGTTTTGTACCTTTGATTAATGACATTACCTGCGTAGAAGCATCTGACAGTGCGATGAAAGATGCTAAAAAGAAACTTCCAGATAATATTAAGTTTGTTAATTCTCGTTTTGAAGATGTTGAGCTAGATAAAAAATTTGATAACATTGTAATGACTCACGTTTTAGAACACATTGATGATCCAATTGCTGTTTTAAAGAGAGTTAATGAGGAGTGGTTAACTGATGAAGGGCGATTCTTTTTAGTTTGTCCAAACGCAAATGCACCCTCAAGACAGATAGCGGTTAAAATGGGATTAATTTCACACAATTCTGCAGTTACCCCCGCGGAAGATGAGCACGGGCATAGATGCACTTATACTCTTGATACTTTGGAAAGAGATGCGCGAGCTGCAGGATTGAAAGTTATAAAGCGAGAGGGGATCTTTTTTAAAGCGTTAGCCAATTTTCAATGGGATAAATTATTACAAACGGACATCATTTCTAAGGAATATTTAGAAGGGTGCTATCAGCTGGGGCAGATATATCCAGATTTATGTTCTAGTATATTTATTCTCTGTGAAAAGTCTTGATCATTATATTAGCTGTATTATTTAATACAGCTAATAATTTACCTATTGTAAGTCTTGTCAGAGCTTTCTTGAACTTGGTCACACCAATTTACATTATTAATATACCAATTAATTGTTTTTTCGATACCTGACTCAAATGTATTTTCAGGTTTCCATTTTAGTTCTTTTTCTATTTTAGATGCATCTATTGCATACCTAACATCATGACCTGGTCGATCGGGAACAAACGTAATTAATTGTTCAAATTTCGCTATATTTTGAGGTTTGTTTTTTATCTTTTTATTTAAAATACTACAAATAGTCTCAACTACTTCCAAATTAGATTTTTCATTAAATCCGCCTATATTATATGTTTCGCCTATTCCTCCTTCGCATACCACTTTGTATAGAGCCTGCACATGATCATCAACATATAACCAATCTCTAATTTGTTTGCCATTACCATAAATAGGCAAAGGGTCCCCTTTTAAAGCATTTAATATAACTAAGGGGATTAATTTTTCAGGGTAATGAAATGGCCCATAATTATTTGAACAATTTGTAATTATTATTGGCAAGTTATAGGTTCTATGCCAAGCCCTAACTAGATGGTCAGAGCTTGCTTTGCTAGCAGAATATGGAGAACTAGGTTGATATGGCGTATTTTCGGTAAACAAACCAGTGGTACCTAAATCACCATATACTTCGTCAGTCGAAATATGATGAAATCTAAATGATTTTTGCTGTGAATTACTTATAGAGCTATAATGTTTTTTAGCAACCTCAAGTAGTGTGTATGTTCCCACAATATTTGTTTTAATAAAATCTACAGGGCCATCAATTGATCTATCAACATGAGATTCGGCAGCAAGATGCATAACAATATCAGGACTAAAGTTATTGAACGCTTCTCCTAATTGTTTTTGATCGCAAATATCGCCCTTAATAAAATGATATCTGGGATCTTTATCAATACAACCTAAAGATTCTAAATTACCTGCGTAGGTTAACTTATCGTAGTTTACAATTATATTGTCAGTATTTTTAATTAAAAATCGGACTAAGGCTGAACCTATAAAGCCTGCACCACCAGTGATAAATATAGTTTTACTCATATAAAAAATCTCTTGAATATAATTTGTGTTTAAATAGCTTTTAAGGTTATTTAAAATTATGAATATTAGCTACAATGTCCAGAAGGTATTCACCATAACCACTTTTGCATAAAGGCTTTGCAATCTGTTTTAGTTTTTCTTCATTAATGTAGCTTAATCGATAAGCTATTTCTTCAGGACAACTTATTTTTAACCCCTGTCTTCGTTCGATAGTTTCTATAAATTGAGCTGCTTCTAATAAGCTCTCATGAGTTCCTGTGTCTAACCAGGCCGTACCTCTTCCTAATAGTTTGACTTTCAGTGTTTTACTGGTTAAATATTGCTGTATAACATCTGTAATTTCTAGCTCCCCTCTGTGTGAGGGTATTACTTTTTTTGCGTATTCGACAACGTTATTATCAAAAAAATAAAGCCCAGGAACAGCATAATTGGTTTTTGGTTTTTGAGGTTTTTCTTCGATGCCTATGACATTACCCTGTTTATCAAAATCAACCACGCCATAAGCTTCAGGATTTCTAACATGATAGCCAAATATCGTTGCGCCACTCTCTTGCGTATAAGACTTTTTAAGAGCGGCGACTAGGTCTTGACCATAAAAAAGATTATCTCCAAGTATTAGAGCTACATTACTATTGCCTATAAAGTCTTCTCCAAGAATAAAAGCTTGTGCTAACCCATCTGGTGATGGTTGAATTATATAGCTAAACTTAAGTCCCCATTGGCTACCATCACCTAAAAGGGATTGAAATTGTGGTAACTCTTTATTGGTAGATATGATTAAAATTTCTTGTATACCCGCAAGCATTAATGTTGATATAGGATAATAAATCATAGGTTTATCATATACCGGCATTAACTGTTTACTAACAACTTGAGTTAAAGGGTATAAGCGAGTTCCGCTTCCTCCAGCTAGTATTATCCCTTTTCTTTTCATTATAATTTCCAAATAAATTTTGTTAAAAAACTTTATTAGTTTCGGTTTATATTATCTTTATCAAATTCTGGCCGTTGAATTTTTAAATTGAAGTATCCTCTTTACTTTCAATTATCCCCTTTCCTTTAATTAGCTGTTTAATGAATAATCTTACTTGCAATGAGTTGGCACTAAATGCGATGAGAAATATATAGAATAATAAAACTTTGAATGTTAATGAACCAAATGGATGAAATTCATTTAATAATACATTAAGTAAAAATGAGAATTCAGCAAATATCTGGAGAATACATATGAGAAGAAATACTCTTTTTATTATTAAATTTGACTGTATCTTTCCTGTAGTTAAACTAATTAGAGTTAAGATAGGTATAAAAGATAGTATTAAAGCTATATAAAGGCTGCTTTTTTGAGGGAAAAAAACAGCTAAAATCGCATCACCTTGCCCTCTAGATGCTAATGACATAACAAAAAGCATTAGCCCTTTTGCTAAAAAGGCTAAATTTACAAAAATAAGTAAAGGTGGTTTTATCCAGCCTTCATCATTAAATGAGCTTAATGGTATGGTTTGTAATATTTTTTTACTCATTTTTAGAATTAATTCCATAGAATAATAGTTATGAATTATATGTAAACGATAAGAAGCAAACAACAATATGTTTCTAATTTATATATTATTGTGTTTTTGCTTTTGGTAATTTGTAACATCTAATGAGCATAAAGTTTCTAACTTTCGTTTAACCTTTTCTTGGTTAAAGTATTCGATTAAACTATCCTGAATAAATTTTGAGTCGATAGACTGTATCTCACGAGTGGTGTTGTGCTTGCCTATTTGAAAAGACTTACCTGATACTCTGTTAAGTCGTTGCTCAAAGCTTGGCATATCATCTAGTGTGCCAACCACACTAAACTTAGATAAATTATCTAATACCTCGTTTTGCATGTTTTTGGCATCAGCTTCATCTTTCGGGTAACGACCCGTTAAAAACATGGTCATAGTATTCGCCATATGCCAGCCTCTGCGGCTATTTAAAATTTGATCTGCCTCTAGCCATAACTCATCTTTAGTCATAGGCTTAGTAGCAATACTAGGAGGCATGATGGCGAAAGTATTGGTGAGCTTGTTGAAAATATAGTTGGATATTAAACGGTCAACGGGATCACGCAATAGGGTTACAAATTGGTAACTATCGGAGAATTCTTCAAGAATTTTACCTGTGACATTGAAATGTCCGCTAACATACTGCCAATTCAAGTTTAAATGATAAACCAAAATATCTTGGATTTGCTTAGCATGAAATTCACTGAAATCGCACTTGTCTGCTAAAGTGACAATTTCTTTTTCAAAATTAAATAAACTGGTGTCAATTAACGGTGTACGTTTTATTTTTCTTTCGCCAGGTAAGGCTAATTGCTCTCTTAATGCTCTATCTACTGACACTCCACCGCACTTAGGAATATGAACAAATACAACAGGTTTTTGTGACGTATTTTTTGGATTAATACGGTGGATAGAAAATTCATAACCAAGCCGTTGTGTGAGATAATTTATCATCGTTGAAAGCGTTTTTTTCATGGGGTGACGTTACCTAATCTATCCATTTTATGAGTGAGCAATTGACCATATATGCACTCGTTATTTCTGTATTATTTTGTTTATTGTTATCAGCTATTGCTTGCGAATATGCCTTCATTACTTCAATGTAATTATCTTCATCTGCTTTTTTAACTTTAACATAAGCGACTGACTCTTTATTTCTTTGTAAGCTAAATTCTCCAACTGCAGTATTTGAATCAGCAGATAAACTTTGTGATATTTTGTTTTTTATCGTTTCATTATAATGAATATTTAACTGTTTGAAGAGTTGTTCAAAACTATTCTGTGGTGCTTTACATAAATCTTCATATCTAATTATTATGCTTTGTAAGTCGAGTGTTACCTTACTTTTTGCTTCTATCCAACCCTGTAAATATCCCATTTGAAAATAAAAGTTTTCATTGAGTATCGTAGGACACAAGGTTTGTATTAACTGCAACTCCGACATTTGAAATTTGCTGGTAAATAAATCAGTTTTTTTCCAATGCAAAGCACTGTAGCTTTTTGCGATTGAATAAGGGTGGCGAAGTAAATAAATGATTTTGTTTTCAGTTTTTTGGAATTCATTAATCACCAAAGGGTTCACTTCTTTGATTATTAATGTTTTTCCTTTGTTGCTTTTCTTCCATTTTTTGGGATAAGCATAAATAGAAGATAGTTTTGGTGCATTCCCTTTTAAAGCTTTGTTTATGTGACAATAATATTGGTTATGATCTGTTGTTATTTCAGGATCAAAAACCGACACTCTAACACGTTTTTCTAATAAATAAGGCGTCGTTACAGGTTCACGTAAATATAGGGTTTCATCAGCTGCGCCAAGTATAGAGCCTATCCAACTTGAGCCGCTTCGAGGGAAAGAAATAACGATTATTGTACGTTCAATATTTATATTTTTATTTGAAAATAACAATGACAATTTGGGAGCTTTTAAAAATAACCGGAGTCTTTGAAGCCACAATTTAAATATGGTTGGTAACTGTTTATATAATATTCGTTTCAGTTTTTTACTCATATTAACTGGCTCGGTTTTTGCGAGTTTTTAATTAGTTTAATGGAAGATCTTAACTTAAAAGTTTGAACAAATGTTGCTTGTAACATTATAAAAGCAAAAGGGCGTGTCGCTTTTGAAAAAAACAAACTAATAAAACTCGCAAAGACATATGAAATTAACGTTGCCCATGCAGCACCAATGCCTCCCCATTTAGGAATAAAGTATATATTGAGCATGACATTACTAATTGCGCCAACACCATGGGTGAGCAAACTGTATTTATACAGTCCTTTTATAATTAACCATTTGCTGAAAATAGCTCTTTGAAAAATAAAAAGTGTGGCGAAAATATGAATATTTAAAATAGCAGCACTCTTAATAAACTCTTCGCCATAAATCCAGAGTATGACAATTGGAGAAAGTACGTATGTGAGTAAGCTAATAATAACTGCACTGACAATTAGTACCGCTAATATTGATTGTAAAAATAGAGTGAAGTCTTTATGGCTCTGTTTAAATTTATCGTGTAATTGTCGATTAAATGCATTGGCAATTAATACGGGAAATACATACCAAAATTCAGATAACCTTGCCGCTGCAGCATAAATTCCAACTTCTTTATTATTATAATATTGACCAAGCATGACCTGATCTATTTTCAAATAAATCACTGCGGCAATACCAGATAATAGTAACCATTTCCCTCGATGAAAAAGTGCAAAAATAGCATGCGAATTCACTTGCTTTTTTATTATTAAATGCGCATTTTTTACTCGGTAAAACCATAAGTAACTGAGGGCAATAAATGCATATGCTCCACCATGAACTTGTATTAATAATGTGATGTCAGCACCGTTAAAAATAACTATAATTTTTAATAAACTCGATAGCATTAAAATAAACAGTCTTATTTTTAATGTTGTATTAACAAGATTGTTTGCTAAAAAATAATATTCAATAACATAAAGGAATTGGAAACTTTGTAGTATTAATAACTGAATTATCAGGCTATTAGCGCTATTGTTTTCATTAAAATTCAGAACACAAAACAGGCCTAGGAGTACAGATAATAAAGCACCGAAAGCTCTAATTATTAGTGCTGATTTAACATAATGATGGCTATTTCTTGGATATTTAATTACATACTTACTGGTGATGTTGTTTAACCCCATCATACATAATGGCGCAAACAAACCAGCGAAAGACAGGATGTAAGCGTATTCTCCAAATAGTTGAGGCCCAGCAATGCGCGCTAAAAAAACGCCGGTAATAAACGCAATGCCTATAGTGAGTGTTTTTTCTAAAATAAGTAGTGCGCTGTTTTTAATACTTGCTGATACAGCCATGGATAAGCTTTGTAATGAATATTATGGGAAGATTATATAACAATAATGAGCAATGAAAATATAGTTTTTCTTTAATTAATCAATGGATACAAGTAAATATCTAGCTGTTTAAATGGGGATTCGATAGAATAGAATAAATTTTTCCAGTTCTGTTCTTTGTTGTTTAATAGCCTTTTGCATACCTGTAACAAGGCGTTATTAAAACTACTGACTAAATTAAAAACGATAATAATTTAAAATATAATGAAATCTCAACTTAGAAAGATACTGCCTAATAAAATTATCAATCAGATAACCAACATGCGTTTTCGAATGAAAAGTATTTTATCTCGTTATATGGCGAAAAATCGTTTTACGAGCGCTTTGTATTACTTTATTTTCGATTTTCAATATCATAGAGAACAACAAGCTACCTTAGCTGGAAAAAATACTTATCAAGCTAATGAAGGTGTGTTTGAAAAAAGCAGTGCATTATTACGTCGGAACACTCACCGCCTTGAAAAAGGTTTAATTATGGTGCCACGAAAACCAATATTTGCTGAGAGTTATATATTCGAAACCGTACAATGTTTTTCTCATTGTTTACAACAAGGCTCTATTAACTCTCCTGAGTTAAAGTGGGCGCAGGATGTACTTGCAAAGTATTTTGCATCTGTCGAACATACTTCAATCATTAAACAAGCAAATATTATTTTTGAAAATTTACCGCTGGTAGATGATAAAACGCTTCTTCAATCTGTTCCATATCCTCATTCAGAGAGAGTTACCTCAAATATTGACAGTCAGTCTTTACATCAATTATTTAAACAACGACGCTCTACGCGTTGGTTTGAAGATAAACCCGTTGATATTCAAAAGATTAAACAAGCAGTAGAAATGGCAGCTCAAGCGCCAAGTGCGTGTAATAGACAACCTTTTCAGTTTTATACTTTTACAGATGCTAAAAGAGCGTCAAAAATAGCGGCTATTCCTATGGGAACCAAAGGATTTGCTGAAAATATACAAGCCTTACTAGTGGTAGTGGGAGATTTAAGCGCCTACCCTAAAGAACGCGATAGACATGTTATTTATATTGATGGTGGTTTAGTTGCTATGCAGTTAATGCTTGCGTTTGAATCACTAGGGCTATCGACTTGTCCAATTAATTGGCCAGATATTGAACTCTATGAAAAACAAATGGATAAAGCTCTATCGTTAGAAAAACACCAAAGACCAATTATGTTAATGGCTGTAGGTTACGGTAAAAAAGAAGGTGGAATTCCTTTCTCTCAGAAAAAAGATGCAGATCAGTTAATTAAGGAAATAGATTAGTGTTAATTGAAATTAAAGGTGTTCAATTTGTTAATAAAGGCGCCGAATTAATGCTAATGGCAATGGTTGATAAAATTCAGCAACTTTGGCCCGAGGCAGAAATTTGTTTATTACCAAGAATAAACTCCCCTTATAAAAACCGAGCTAAGCTTGGTGCATATCAAAAACTAAATTTTAGAAAAGGCACAATTGATCTCAATAAATTTTCTTACTTTATGCCTAGAAAAATGCGTCAATACTTAAAAAGAGCATGGGGCATTGTTACTGAAGTTGACGTTGATTTAATACTTGATGCCTCAGGTTTTAGTTACGGTGATCAATGGAGTGATACTGCGCTTATTCAAGCAGCTAAAGAAGCAAAACGCTTAAATGAAAATAATAAAAAATATGTTTTTATGCCACAAGCACTTGGACCATTTACCAGTAAACAAAATCAAAAGTGGTCTAAAGTTGCCTTTGACAATGCCAGTGTCGTTTTTGCCCGTGATGACATTTCTTATCAGGCGACCAAAAAAGTAACGACTAATAGTCATCTCTTTATTTCTCCTGATTTTACAAATTTGATATCTCCATATTTGCATGATGATTATGTCGATTTGAAAGGCGGAGTTGCGGTTATACCAAATAGTAAAATGTTGAGTCAGCAAAACAAAAATAAGGCATGGCGAGATAACTACCTTCGCGTGTTAACAAATATTGTTGAGCTGTTAATGAAACAAGGTAAACACGTTTTTTTATTAAATCATGAAGGCAAAAGCGACGAAACTATTTGTCATCAAATTAACCAGGCTTTCAACAATGAGTTGTTAATTATCTCTCCGGCCGATTCGTTACAAGTAAAAGCAATTATCGGCCAGTGCAGTTTAACTATTTGTTCAAGGTTTCATGGTTGTGTTAGTTCACTTTCGCAAGGCGTTCCTTGTATTACGACAAGTTGGAGTCATAAATACGAACAATTATTTTCTGAGTATGGCGTTAGTAACTTATTATTACCTGCCACGATTGAGAAAGAAGAATTAATTGAACTTGTTCATTTTGTTATTGACGAACAAGCCGAAATAACAAATATTTTATTGCCAAATATTAGCAAATTTAAGCAAGAAGCAAGAGATATGTGGGATAAAATATATAACAACATAACTGCTCACGTTGAATGACAGTCATTGTGATAAATAAAGGGTATGTTAGTCATTTATATAGAAATACAGTGCAAGACAGCTTGACTGTATTTCTAATCGCTTGGTTTTATTAACTGTTACGTCTTTGAAGTAAAACAATAAACACCGAAAGAAGTCCCCCAAGTATTGTACCTAAAATAACAATAAGAGCACGATTAGGTTTCTCTCTTTCCTCAGGTACTTGTGGTGGGTCGATAGTTTTTAAAACATATTCTGGCTTAACACTAATTAACATCATGTTTTTTGTTTGCTCTTCAATTAATTGATAGAAGACAGATTCCATCGCTTTGACTTGTATGCCATTTAATTGATTGTTCAAATAATTAATTGAAGCTTGAGCTTCTTCAAAATCTTGCTTACTCATAAAAGAGTTCAAATCAGCTATTAACCATTCAAGCCATTGTTGGGCTAGTTTAGGGGAGTAGTATTCTATATCTATGATGATAGTTGCCGCTTTTTTATCATAGTCAATATAGAGAAAGTCAGAAAACGCTTTATAAGCTTCCCATAGGGAAGGTTTAGGCTTTTTCGGCGCTTTAACATCTCTGATCCATTTATCATTAGCTTGATCATAAATGTTGTCATCAAGTATTAATGTATCAGTAGTGTCATCCCAATCCGTGGCAGCCATAATAGGCACTAGTAAATTATGATTGGCAATGAAATTCTCTAAGAAAGAACGTGATTTAATGATTTCTAATGCTAAGTTTGTTTTATCACCACCGCCTGAGCCTAGGTTGATTCCAGCCATACTGGCTAGACCTCCGAATTGGCCTGCTAATGCCGCAAGTCCCCCGGCCCCACCATCACTTGAGACGGGAGTTAGAATAACTGAAGCTTTATATATATTAGGCTTTGACAAGGCAAAAAATACAGCTGCGACTGAAAAGAGTAGGGTCACACTAATAATTGTTATTTTTCTTTTCCAGAGGGTACGCCATAACTCACTGAAATTTACTTCTTCATCTTGCATTATACTTTCTTCTTGTTTTGTCACTTAATTTACGCCATTTATGAGTGAATTCTTAGGTGTAAAAATTACAAAGTTATTCTTACACAAATTTAATTAAAAACAACAGATCTTGATAGAGTTAAAATAAGAGTCGAATCTCATTTAAAATAACTTTAACTTGTTAACCTCTACGAAATGTTTGCATCGCAATATGTTCATATAAGTAGGAAATTAAAAATTTGGGGTAATCTTTAATGACGCGCTGACGAACATGTTTATGCATTACCATTCTTTGTAACCATCTCAACCCAGATTTTTTTATGAGTGGGTGGTAGTAATCTGTTTTAATTGACGTTTGAGTTAAAAATCCTCCGCAAGTAAACATTAACTTAACGTTTGGACAGTTATCTTTAGCATCAATAATAAATTGGTCTTGAATGGGGGTTCCCATTCCTACGATTAATATATCTGCATTTGATTTTTCAATCAGTTTAAATGCTTCATTCTTATCTTGTTGATTATCGAAATATCCAGAACGAACATAAGTAATATCTAATGCTGGATAAGAAGATTCAATATTTTCTTTAGCTTTTAGTATTTCGGAAGCTGTACCTCCAACCAAAGCTATTTTAGCTGAAGTTTTTTGCGCGTACTCAAATACTTCGCCAGCTATGGAAGAGTAATCAAAGCTAACTCTAGCGACTTTTGATTTTGGATGGAAAATATTGTGGAGTCTTTGTAACAAGCTACCGTCTGAATAAAAATAATCAATACCATCAATAATTTCTGGTGATTTTAATAATACGCTATATGAAAATGGATTAACAAAAGAAACTAATGTTTGCTTTTCGTCTTCAATAGAAGACAAAATTAAAGAAAAATCTACGCTGGTAGATATTTTATCATCTAACTTCTTCATGATGTTATGTTTCAATTCACTTCCTTAACTTCAAGTCTTTCAATATTAATCTTCTGTTGTCTTTTCTTTATTGCGTGTAAGTTGATTACATAACCTATAAAAAGATAATGCAACGGGAGTGTTTTAAACCTATCACTCATAGCCGAAGAAAAACCAAAAGCGACAGGGATAGACAAAACCAAAAGTAAAGTTGCATACGAAAAAATGGATTCAAAGCTCCCTTTTTCATGCGTTTTTGCTGACGATCTTAAAATGTTAACCATCCAAAATAACAATACAAAATATAATATTATGCCAATAGCCCCCCATTTTGCTAATTGATATCCATAAAGGCTTTCAATAACACTAATACGCTTTTTAAGCTCGATTCGATTAGAGCCACAGCCAAAAGGGAAGCATTTTTCAAAGTATTCTACAGCAAGTTCCATTTCAACGACACGGTGATTGGTTGAAGAGTCTTTTTCTTCGCCACCAAACATACTCTCTATATAATCAAGCTTTAGCATATTCGACTTCTCAAATGTCAGAGAGATACTTGTAACCAGCGTAATAGATGCAACAATTACTATAATTAGCGTTGCATTAACCGCTTTACTTTTTTTACCTCTACCGAGCAAATAGCTTAGGCCAAGCATTATAATAACTGTGCCAATTCCTCCTCTTGATAAAGTTAAAATTAAGGCAAGAAAAACAACGCCAACAAAAAGCCAATCTTTAAATTTAAATTCATTTTTAGCATCTATCAATTTAAAGTATTGATAATAAATAAAAAATGATAGATAGAATGCGAAATCTGATGGATAACCATAGGTACCAGACCACCTAAAAAAGTGGAAAACAACAATGTCATCACTCATGCGCCCTTTATATAAATCAGCAATACCCCACAATGCAGGAAAATATACAAAAGCTGAAAACACTATTTGTAATACACAAGCGATAATAAAAAACTTCATTAGCGCTTTTAGTTGTTCACCTGATAAGGGGTATAAAAGTGGGATTGATAAATAGACTAAATAAACGATAGGGCGAGTGAAATCAGTAACATCCATCCAACTTAAATGGGTGGTAAAAACTAGGGTCGTAAAAATATAATACGATACAGTAACTAATACATAGCCTAGAAGAAAATATACCATTTTTGCATCAGGCTTAGCTGGTTTTTTTATTAAGACTAAGGTAATAACAAATAGAAAAACACTAATGTGAAGCAATTTTTGCGCAGTACCAACCCCTCCTGGTAACCACGAAAGAGCAGGGAAAAGTAATAGGAAGGTCCAAAAAGTATAATGTACTGATAAGTTATTTACTTTCAAAAGAAATATACCTTAACAGCAATAAAAGTCGCCAATGTATTATATTCATTTAGAGAAAGTGTAGCTATTTCGATTTAAATTTGTGAGTTCTATCAATGTGTTCAACCTGATTGTAAAATGAACAAAAAACAACATAAATGGATTTTGGCGAACATTTTATATTGAACAGTTTAAAATCACAAAGTTAATTAATTTATTTTATTGTTGTTTTCTCTTCGCACATCAAGAGAGCAATTCATAATTTCAATTGCACTATATAAATTAATGTAGTGGTTCGAACTTGTATGTTTACTTCATTAGGTGGTGTAGCTTAACCCCCTTTATATTTTACGGTGACTACCTGTATCAATAAATTTCATTATTTGTTAACATCGCGCCCCAAATGGTGCCGACCATTTCATAGTTAAATTTTTCCAGTTATATTCTGAACTTTGGTGAACTTTTTGAAAAACACACGTTTCAATCTGATAAAGAAACTCATAACGACTATTCTTCTTCCTCTATTTGGTTTGCTTTATCTTTTGGGGAAATGTTTCCCTAGGAATAGTAAAATTTGGGTTTTTGGTTCGGCCTATGGCTTTGAGG
Organism: Thalassotalea sp. SU-HH00458; assembly: GCF_040362795.1. Lineage (NCBI taxonomy): Bacteria > Pseudomonadati > Pseudomonadota > Gammaproteobacteria > Alteromonadales > Colwelliaceae > Thalassotalea > Thalassotalea sp. SU-HH00458. Next base: position 156,887 of record NZ_BAABWW010000001.1, on the reverse strand, counting down.
GAAATTCAAAATATTTATATTGTTATACCGTCGAACATACGCCAGATATTCGAGCAATATGGATAGCTGGAAGCCGTGAAGATAGTCGTAATATTCGTTCAAAAGGTGCAGAAGCTTATTATCGCTGGAGTATACAAGGAATATGGCTGGCATTTCGAAGTAAATATTGGTTTTTTAATGTCTGTTCTTCTGATGTAAACTATGTTGCTTCTGGAGGAGCGTGGTTGGTAAATCTCTGGCATGGGGTTCCACTAAAAAAAATTCACTACGATGTTGAATCGTTCTCCAATGCAAACCGCTATAAGAAGCTATCATATATTATACGAAAAGTATTTTTATATACTCCAGATGATGAAGTATATGAAAACTTAGTTTCTACCTCTAAACATGTCAGCGACATGTCGTTTAGTAGCGCATTGCGCGTTCCTGCAGAGCAATGTTTAAACTTTGGTTACCCTAGGTTAGATCCTTTGTTTTGGGATCAAGAATACAGTGCAAAATGGCAAATGCGTTGGTCATCTATCGATGAACAAAAATTCATTAAAAAAGTTAAAACGTACGATAAAGCATTTATCTTTATGCCAACATGGCGTGACCATGCTCCACACTTTATAAAAGAACAACATTGGGATTTTATTGGTTTGGATAAAAAACTAGCGAAAAAAAACACCATTTTGATTCTCAAGCTTCACCCATTAACACCGCTGTCTTTGGTTAAAAGTGTTCAGGATTGTAGCAATATTGAATTACTCGATTCAGGTAAAGATGTTTATTGCATACTCCCTCATACTCATGGGTTAATTACAGACTATTCTTCAATTATGTTTGATTATGCTCTACTGGATAGGCCAATTTGTTATTTCGCTCACGATTTAGATGACTATTTGGATAAAAGCAGGGAGTTTTATATGCCCTTTGATGAAGTAGTGTATGGACCCGTTGTGACTACGATGGAACAAGTAGAACGGTTTCTCTTAAATCATGAAAGTATCACAGATTCAAACGAAGCCAGAGAACGTATTAAAGATTTATACTTCGATTATAAAGATCATGATTCAAGTAAGCGAATTGTGGCGCATTTCACGCAATAGTTAGTAGGGAAAGTAGGCTAATAACTTAAATTTTTATGAAACCAATGAGACATTAGATAATGGAAAATAAGAACGTCGCTATAGTGATACCCAATCTTGGCCAAGGCGGAGTGGAGCGGTATGCAGTACAACTTGCAAAAGGAATGCAACAAAATGGCAGTAATTGCACAATAATTACATTTGAAGATGTGCCTGTAGCCCAGCAACTTTCTGGCGCTATAAAGGTTAGACATGTATGTTTTGCGACGACTGGACGTTTTCAATTTGTTAAGTCAGCTCTAAAGCTCAGGCGATATCTTCAGCAAAACCACTTCGATTTAATTATATCGGGAAAAGAGCAAGGAAATATTTTCACTCATTTGGCACAACTATTTAAAAAGCCCTATAACTCTTGGTTTGTGACAAGGCATGTACCACTAGAACCCGGTCAATCCAAAGGTGACGTACGTTGGTATACGAAAAAGCTATATAAGTATTTGTATTACAAGGCAAGTGCTTTCATTGGTGTAACAGATGAAATAGCAGCACAATTAAAAATCACAGTACCAAAATCGAAAAAACATTGTGTAAAAGCAATAAAAAACCCGATTATCGACGCTGATATTTTCAATTTTAGCGAGCGTACTCCAAATAAACTCAGTTGCTGGCCTTCAAATAAAAGAGTTGTACTAGGGGCTGGAAGACTTGCGGAGCAAAAAGGGTTCGACTTGCTTATTACGGCGTTTGAGAAAGTAGCTACTGCTTTACCTGATGTAGACCTTGTCCTTCTTGGAGAAGGCGAAGATCAGGAATCTTTGGAAGAACTAAGTCGTTCTTTAGGAATCAGACATCGGGTACATTTTTTTGGTTATACTGACAACCCTTGGTATTTTATGCGCCAAAGCTCACTTTTTGTTTTGTCTTCAAGATGGGAAGGGCTGTCTATAGTTTTACCCGAAGCTATAGCACTAGGGCGACCTGTCGTCGCATTTGATTGTCCAACAGGACCGAGAATGTTACTTGGCGATGACTCACCCGCTTTGGTTGCGTTCCCTGATACCCAAGCTCTAGCAAATACTATGCTTTTACAATTAAATTCGCCTTTCTGTCCACTTGTTGATTTAAGTGAATTTCATACGAGCCAGTCAGCAAGAAATTATCTTAGCCTTCTATAAGACAGATCGAGTAAAGCGGTTAATGTTTGATTGATTAGATTTGAAAAGACCGGAAAAATTGAATTATCAGGATTGATATCTATTACTGTAACATTCAATGGCTTATTACCCACTTTTAAAATCAGATATAAAACTTGTTTGTTCAATGAATTGGATTGAACAAAAATCTATTTTAATGATAAAATTCGCGAGTTTTACCGGTGGAGCCTAATGTGGGCAGTGACATCTGCGAATTTAGGAAAAATATAGGTCTTATAAGAGCATCACGATGTATTTTAGGCTTTTAAATTGGTGCTATTGTTTCGGTTTTAATCGCCCAGTGAAACATTATTGTATCAACCGTACTAAAGAGTAATTAATTATGAGTAAAACGGTTATTACCTATGGAACCTTTGATTTATTCCATATTGGTCATCTTCGATTATTACAAAGATTGAGAGCGTTAGGAGATAGGCTTATTGTCGGTGTTTCAACTGACGAATTTAATGCGCTGAAAAATAAACAGTCTAGCATTTGTTTTGAGGATAGAATTGAAATTATATCTGGGCTTAAATGTGTGGATTTGGTTATTCCAGAAAATGACTGGCAACAAAAAGAGCGGGATATTGAACAGTATTCTGCAGACATTTTGGGCATGGGCGAAGATTGGCTTGGAAAATTTGATCATTTATCCTCACATTGTGAGGTGGTTTATTTACCCAGAACAACTGGGATATCGAGTACTAAAATTAAACAGAATTTATCTATTCTTGGCTCGGAGCATAGAGAAGAGTTTAAAAAAGCATTAGATGTGATTTCTAATCTGGTTGATAACCTCTCTTAATTAAATGAATAATTATGAGTGAAAGGCTAAGCAGCACGTCGGCAAATAACGATCAAGAAGATCAGAAGCGGGTATTTAAAAATGCTAGCGCTTTATTTGTTATTCAAATCGCTAATATGGTGCTGCCGTTTATTTTATTACCATATCTCACCCATGTACTCGGCGCACAATATTATGGATTAGTTGCTTTTGGTCTAGGGATCGCGCAATTAGGGTTTGTTATTACCGATTATGGATTTTCTTTATACGCTCCTGTAGTCCTCAGTAAAATTAGAGGGGATGTACTTGAGATTAGCAAAATAGTCGGATCTATCTATTGCTGTAAGATCTTACTACTCTTGTTCGTGTCAGCCACTATATATCTATATGCACTGAATACTCAACAATATGCCGAACACCGTGAATTACTGCTGTTAAGTATTTTAATTCTAACTGGCACAACCTTACAACCAGTCTGGTTCTTTCATGGCATTGAGAAAATGGGATATATAACGGTTTTCTCATTAATGTCGCGTTTGAGCTTTTTGTTGCTGGTTGTGGTTTTTGTGACAACTAAAGAAGATTACTTTTACGTAGCTCTATTTAATGGCATCACTCATTGTGCAGCAGCACTGTTAGGGTTGGCTCTCGTTTACAAATTGGGATATCGAGCAACTTGGCCTGGTTGGCAGAGCATATTGGAAACCTTTAAGGCGTCAATGGAGTTTTTTTGGTCGCGCGCTGCAGTTAGTACATATACAGCGGCTGGGACCGTTTTCTTGGGGCTTTGGGGAACGAGTGTCCAAGTTGCCTATTATTCTGCGGCTGAACAACTGTACAAAGGAGCGCAAGCTTTTTTTGCTCCATTATCTCAGGCTCTCTATCCTAACATGCTTAAAAATAGAAACTTTTCCTTGTTATTTAAAGTCATGAAATGGGCGGTTTTATGTTGTCTTACCGGTGTATTGATAGGCTCTGTTATAGGTGAGCAGGTACTTGAGCTCTTATTCGGTGAGGAATTTGTCAATGCAAATTCAGTATTACTAATTTTTCTAATCACCTTAATGTTTACTACTCCTTCTACTATGCTTGGTTACCCTTTGTTGGGAGCTTTAGGAAAGGTAAGTTTGGCAAATAGAAGTGTATTTTTAGGTGGTGCATTACAATTGTGTTTACTGAGTTTTTGCTATTTGCTCGGTTATACTACGGCATTTTCTGTCGCTCTATGCGTCTTGTTGGTAGAGTTACTGGTGTTTTTTCTCCGGGCTTATTGGGGGAATAGATATCTACGTGCCAATGCAAACTCGTTGATTGAGAAAGTTTAAATGTTTTAAACGAATGTAGTTTTAAAGAAAAGTACTAAACTTGATGAGCACCTAGTAAGTGTTATTTATAATGCTTTTGGTGTAGTTGTTGAATCAATCTAAAGTTAGAAGATAAAAAGTAGCGCAACTTACTATAAAAATGCCCCGAGCCAATTTGTTTAATCAATTCCTTCATTGATAATACTTCTCTACAACGTCTGATCCGCATAAACTTTTGATTTTTTAGGTTTGCATCGCTCATCAAGTGTTGATGTTTATCAAAATACTGTAAATAGCCTTTTACGCTGTTAGTATTCGCTATCATTCGCTGTGAAGAACCGGTGTCATTAACAATATATGTAGGAGTAGCTATGCGAAAGGCCGCGCCGTACTTAATCATCAAACGGGTCCAAAGGTCATAATCTTGGCAAGCTACAAATTGTTCGTCAAAGCCACCAATACTGAGCACTCGCTCTTTTTTTACTAAAACTTGCGAGGTTGCTTCATTGTAACTTAGTTGCTGTGCAAGGGTTATTTGTCCTTCTTTGGCATCAATTATTCGCTTTTTTTTACCATAATCCCAATACATACTTGAGCAAACAAATGCATAGTTATCATCATAAGCCGATACTAGGCTAGCAATTCTATTTGGCAGAAATACATCATCATCATCAAGGCCGGTAACAAACTCACCATTAGCCTGTTTGATAGCTAAGTTCCTTGAGGCACAAGCCCCTTTACTGACGTTATTTTTAAAAATGAAAATGTTGTTATGTTTACTACTAAGTTGAGTTAGAAATTCGAAGGTATTATCGGTAGAGCCATCATCAACAACAAGTATTTCTATATTTGGGTAAGTTTGTTGGAAAATTGAGTCAATAGCATTAGCAAGTAGTGCTTGACGATTTTTTGTCGGAATGTAGACACTGACTAAAGGTAACGATAAATCACTATTTTTAGCTAATTCTATTGGATTCATCTCTTTCCCATTGTTTAGTTTTACCCAGCATAAATTGAATTTTCGCTCTGATTTTGACAACTAATTTTATAAGAATAAAAGTAGGCATACAAAACCAAGGTGGCTTGTTATATCCTTTTGGAGCGTAGATAGCGGGTTTTTTAATCTTTAGATTATTTAGTTGAACATTGCCACGTTCAACTCGGGTTAGTACTTGCAATAAATTACTGAGGTTTTTAGCGCAGGTAAATACTAAAGCACACTGTTGAGATACTGCCACTTCAGATGGCAAAAACTGCCGCCTTATATATTCGTCATCGGCAATAATTTCAGGTAAAGGAGTTATTTGTTTTATGCCTGTTTCACTCAAAGCGATGACATTGGACAGTCTATGGTTGATATTGTAAAAAGAAAGGCTTGCGACACGATAATACTGCCTCACTAAAAAATCACTCTTATTGAAAGAGAATTTGATCTTTGGGGATATGGCCTTTAAATGGCTATCTTTTAACTCTGCTACGAGTGTATTAATGTCTTTGCCACTAATTTTAATATCAGCGTCCATCAATACTTTAATAGATGATTTGCTGTTACTCACACCTAAATTCAGTGCGTTCGTTTTAGATGCCTTGTTGGTTTCAACTACTAAAAAATTGATATTTTTTTGTTGTAGGGATAATTCATTTTCTTTAAAGAATGATATTGTTCTAGTATGGGTATTGTCTTGGCAAGCATTGCAAACAACGATTAATTCAATGGTATGTAAAGTATTATCTTCAAGTAAGCTTGAAAGTGTTTTTACGATCAACACTTCTTCATTGTATGCAGGGATGATAATGCTAAATTTATATTGTTCCATAATGTGCTAATTTAATAAAAACACGTATTCGTTGGTGTATTAAGCCTCATTTATTACTTCAAGTATTTTCTCATAACCACAAAAGTTATTTTTTTTATATGGAGTAAATTGAGTATTAATTGATTTTACCACAAACTCCTCAAGCCTTTGTAAATCAGTGCAGACACAAGCATAATTATTTTTTATTACAAAATCAGCTAAATCTTGTTGGTGGTTATCTATTCGGTCAAAATTAGGCACAATCAAGGTCGGTTTTTCCATTTCTAATAAATGAAATACAGATCCTGCACCGGCATGAGTAATAACCAAGTCAGCTTTAATGACTTCATCTTCTACTTGAGTCGAGTATTTGAAATACTTATGGTTGTCAGGAAGGTATGTCCCTTCAGAAATCTGATTGACAATTTGATACTTTGTTGGTGATAACTGCTCGTTTACTGCCTTAAATAAAGCATTGTAATGAGTATGTCCGACGGTCACAAAAATATTCATAATCTACCGAAGAAGCGACTTTTAGGGTAATGTTTTTTTAGTGATTCATGTTGAATAAAAAATAAATTAGCAACATGATACATAACTTTTCCTGCAAGAGACGGCGTAAAAACACGAGACCAAGACTCGAAGTAGATAACTTTAATGTTAAACAATCGACAAATTATTCCAGGAACAACAGCCACTCCAGGACCTGTTGAAATCATAGACACTACACGGTATTTGAGCATTATGCGAATGGTTTGGCTTAGCGACCAAAAGATGTACAGAAAAAAAGTTATAATATTTTTAATGTGAGAAAATTTATCACGTGCTTCTATACAATAAAACTGGCGAATAAAGTTATTATCTTTTGATTTAACGTCAGTTAAAGCAATAAACGGTATACTTTTTAGTTCTTCAGGTGCGCCATTAATAAAGCGTGTCATCTGTGCAGCATGACCTCCCTTTCCATATACCATAAGTATTACTTCGGGACGATTTTTTAACATTTAAGGATTAATGCTCCTATCCATTTATCATTATGTAATTAAAATTATCAAAGCTAGAGAGATCTTAAAATACATTAAACTACATTCTAAATAGAATTGTCTAATGCTTGAAGGAATCGCATTCTACCTTAAAGAAAATTAACTGGAAACATTTATCGCTGAAATAATTATGAACATTTGGCGATAAGTTTATTGCTGACGTTAAAATATAGCTACCTCCTTTACTGTTTAAATACTAGTTTAAGTTGAATCTCATTAAAGCTAACGTAAACAAGTGAATGTATGACAAAATTTTCGTTGCATTATGGTGAAGTGAGGCTCTTGTTAGAAATAACCTTCTTAATTTAATAAAGAAGAATTAAAGTTTATGTCGTTAACAACAAACCAGTACCTAATTCTTTCATTTTTTGTTAGAATCGCGACAATTTTTTAATTAAGAGTTGATCTGTAGAATGAATGTTATCGAAGCTACTATTCCTGCGCCGGGCAAAAAATTTGCAATCGTTGTGTCTCGCTTTAATCATTATATCGTTGATAGCCTACAAAATGGCGCTGTTGATGTGTTAAAACGTTTTGGTCAAGTGGCCGATGAAGATATTACAATAATCAAAGTACCAGGTGCTTATGAATTACCTTTAGTGGCTAAGAAAGCAGCGAAAAGTGGTAAGTTTGATGCAATTATCGCTATTGGTGCGGTGATTCGTGGTGGTACGCCACATTTCGACTTTGTTGCTGGTGAATGTAATAAAGGCTTAGCTCAGGTTTGTTTAGATTCTGAAATCCCAGTATCTTTCGGGGTGATCACAACCGATTCAATTGAGCAAGCAATCGAAAGAGCTGGTACTAAAGCAGGTAACAAAGGTGGTGAAGCTGCCCTTGGTGCTTTGGAAATGGTTAACGTACTTTCTCAGCTATAATTTAGCTAGTAATTTATTTGGAGAGTGTTGTGAAACCATCACCTAGAAGAAAAGCCCGTGAATTAGCGGTACAAGCCGTATATTCATGGCAAATGAGTGAAAATTCAGTTACTGATGTTGAAGCTCATTTTTTAACAGAAAACGCAAAGCGACGTTTTGAAATTGAATTCTTTCAAAAATTATTTCGTGGTGTTACTTCACAAGTAAGTTCAATTGATTCAGCTATTGAGCCACACCTTGACCGCCCTTTATGTGATGTTGATCATATTGAAAAGGCAATTTTACGGGTTGCTATTTTTGAACTAAGTGATTGTTTAGACGTTCCTTATCGGGTCGTTATTAACGAAGCTATCGAATTAGCGAAACTTTTTGCTGCTGATGATAGTCATAAGTTTATTAATGGTGTGCTTGATAAAGCAGTTAAATTAATTCGTCCAGAAGCATAATTTAACCAATAGCTACTTGTATTATTAGGCGCCATGATTATGTGCGCCTTTTGTATTTTTATGCGCGCAACATTCTGTTTTATATTACTTCTCTAGTCATATAAAACATGTCTGATATTAGCCTTTTTGATATGTGATAAATCGTTATGAAAGAATTTGAACTGATTAAGAAATATTTTACTGAACAAGCAGTAAATCGTAAAGATGTCGTGCTTGGTATTGGTGATGACTGTGCGTTGTTAACGCCTGCTGAACGACAAAATATTGCTGTAACAACAGACACTTTAGTTGCAGGAGTACATTTTCCCCATGAAACTGAACCCCGTGCTATAGGTCATAAGGCTATCGCGGTGAATTTATCCGATCTTGCAGCTATGGGAGCTGAGCCATCATGGATATCAGTTGCGATTACCTTACCTGAAATTGATGAAACATGGGTTGGTGAGTTTTGTGCCGGCGTATTTGAACTGTGTGAATATTATAATGTTCAGTTAGTGGGGGGCGATACTACCCAAGGACCATTAAGTATCACAGTTACTGCACAAGGGTTAATACCGTTTGATAAACATATTAGTCGAAGTGGCGCTAAAGCTGGCGATTGGTTATATGTAACGGGTGAAATTGGTGATGCAGCTTTAGCTATTAAGCATTATTACGGTAAAATTGAGCTTTCAAAAGAAACATTAACCGCGACGTATCAAAGGTTAAATTACCCTAAGCCTCGGGTATTAGCAGGACAAGCGCTCCGTGAGTATGCTTCTGCTGCGATAGATTTATCCGATGGTGTACTCTCTGATCTTGAACACATTCGTAAAGCCTCTAATGTTGGGGTAAATATTGTGCTCGAAGATTTACCTCTTTCAAATGAGCTTATCGACACATTAGGGCATGAAGCGGCAATCGAATTAGCGTTACAAGGTGGCGACGATTACGAATTGTTATTTACTGTTTCTGCCGATAATAAAGTGGGCATGGAAACGGCTTTGGCTAATGTTGGCGTAAAGGTTACTTGTATTGGTCAATTAAATGCTACCGGTAAAGTTACCACCACGCTTAATAGTGAAGTGACTCAAATAAACGCCAATGGATTTGAGCATTTTTCAGCGAAAGATAATTCCCATGAGCGCTAATAAATTCAACTTATCTGATCCTATTCAGTTTCTCGCATTAGGTTTTGGTAGCGGTCTTGCGCCGAAAGCGCCCGGTACATTCGGTACAATTGCAGCGATCCCTTTATTATTGTTATGCGCTTCTTTGACCGTAACTCAGTATGCGGTGTTAGTTGTCGTGATGTCGTTAATTGGCATTTATTTATGCGGTTATGCTGCAAAAGCGGCTGGTGTACATGATCATCCTGCTATCGTATGGGACGAAATTGTCGGTTTATTTATCACAATGTTTATGCTCCCATTGACGTGGCAAACAATTTTTGTTGGATTTGTTTTATTTCGACTCTTTGACATTGTTAAACCTTGGCCGATTTCTTGGCTCGATAAACATTGTCATGGTGGTTTTGGCATTATGATCGATGATATTGTTGCGGGATTTGCTGCATTAGCATGTATGCACTTAATTTTTTAGTGATTGATTATATTCTTTCCTAATAGGCTCACTTACTTCGGTTGATAAATCATCTGTGCAAGCCAACCCAAGCCAATTTAAGATAATTAATGTAAGCGTTGTAGGTATTGCAAGTAAATAAAAAGCCCAAATAGCGATATTTGGGCTTTCGTTTAATTACATGCTGATTAGCTAATCAAACCATTATTAATGCAAGATTCTCGCTTTAATAGTACCTTCAATGGCTTTTAATGCTCGTAAAGCGGTTGCGCTATCCGCGGTTTCAATATCAATAACCACATAGCCAATTTCATCATCGGTTTGTAGATACTGAGCTGCAATATTCACGTTATGCTCGGCAAATGCTTGGTTAATTTTAGTCAAAATGCCCGGTTGATTGCGATGAATATGTAGTAAACGGCTGGTGCCTGTATGACCTGGTAAAGACACTTGCGGAAAATTCACTGCAGACAATGTTGAGCCATTATCTGAATATTTCGCTAATTTACTGGCGACTTCTAAGCCTATATTTTCTTGAGCTTCTTTCGTGCTACCGCCAATGTGAGGCGTTAAAATCACATTATCAAACTCACGTAATGGTGAAACAAATTCTTCATCGTTGCCTTTGGGCTCCACTGGGAAAACATCAATAGCGGCACCTGCAACTTTTTTGGCCTTCAATGCTTGCGATAATGCGTCAATATCAACAACGGTACCACGTGAGGCATTGATAAAGATAACACCATCTTTCATAGCGTTAAATTCAGCAGCCGCCATCATATTTTGAGTTTGAGGGGTTTCTGGTACATGCAAGCTAACCACATCAGATTCAGCAAGTAAGGCATTAAGTGATGAAGCTTGGCTTGCATTACCTAAAGGTAATTTAGTTTCAATGTCATAAAAGCGTACTTTCATGCCAATGGTTTCAGCAAGTATGCCTAATTGCATACCGATATGGCCATAACCAATAATACCTAAAGTTTTTCCTCTGGCTTCCACCGATCCTACCGCAGACTTATTCCACACTCCACGATGCGCTTGTGCACTTTTCTCAGGTATACCACGTAATAAAAGTAATAATTCACCGATGACTAATTCAGCAACTGAACGAGTATTTGAGAAAGGTGCATTAAAAACTGGTATTCCTAACTTTTGAGCGGCTTTGGTATCAACTTGGTTTGTGCCAATACAATAACAACCAATCGCCACGAGTTTTTTGGCGTGCTTAAGTACATTTTCATTCAACATAGTACGTGAGCGAATACCAATAAAATGTACAGAGGAAATTTTTTCGATCAATTCTTCTTCAGCTAAAGACGTTTTCAAATATTCAATGTTGCTATATCCTTGAGATTTAAGCTCTTCAATAGCGCTTTGATGAACACCTTCTAATAATAAGATCTTAATTTTTTCTTTTGCTAATGATTTATTACTCATGATCGATAATCACTCTTGGTAAAGTTACTAAAACTATTAAAATGTTAATGTAAGCATAAGCTCTCAAACCGCTTACAAAAATCAAATAGATGGCTAGATGCCTAAATCTGATATTAAACTAACATATAGTGCATAAACTCTAAAGTGTTATTTTACTATTTTTGCCCCTTCAGGGGTTCCAAGTATTAAAACATCGGCACCGCGAGCGGCAAACAAACCATTGGTAACAACACCTACCAAGGCATTGATGTCATTTTCCAAGCGTATTGGATCGATTATGTCTAAGTTATGCACATCGAGAATGACGTTTCCGTTATCTGTGATCACGCCTTGACGATAAACTGGATCACCACCAAGTTTTACTAATTCTCGGGCAACATAACTCCTTGCCATAGGGATCACTTCAACAGGTAATGGAAATTTGCCCAAAACTTCAACTTGCTTAGATTGATCGCAAATGCAGATAAAAGATTTTGCCACCGCGGCAACAATTTTTTCGCGGGTAAGTGCAGCGCCGCCACCTTTGATCATATGCATGTGCTTGGTAATTTCATCGGCACCGTCAATGTAAACATCAATAACATCAACATTATTTAAATCAAATACTTCAATGCCGTGAGCTTGTAATCTTTTGGTTGACTCCTCTGAGCTTGAAACGGCGCCTTCAATATCATTTTTCATTGTCGCTAATGCGTCTATAAAGTGGTTAACCGTTGAGCCTGTACCAACACCAACGATAGAATCTTTTTTAACAAATTCTAGCGCTTTGATAGCCGCTGCTTTTTTCATTTCATCTTGAGTCATAGAGGAGGTCCTGTAATTTTTGCCGTTATTATATCAGCCAATAACGGCTGAATATATGTTATCGAAGGAAAAGAAGTAGTAAGATTAATAAAACTTAAATTGATGGTTAGGTGTGATAATTTCAGGAATTGGAATATCCCAATGTTCACTGGGAATTGTCTCAACCTGTTGAAAGTCATGAGCTAAGCCAATCGGGTAGGGTTTATTTGTTTTTGCTTTTTGGGCGTACCATTTACTCAGTGTTCTATCGTAGTATCCACCTCCCATCCCAAGCCTTGCTCCTGTCTTGTCAAAAGCAACTAACGGAGTAAAAATGATATCGAGTTGTTCAAGTGGCAAGACATCCAAAACGTTCAATTTCGGCTCTAAAATATGATATTTGTTCCGTTGCATTATGGTGTGTTCATGATAGTGCAAAAATAATAAATGACCTTTACTAAAAGGGTGAAGCACAGGTAAGTAAGTCTTTATGTTTTGCGCCCAACACGCGTGAATAAATTTATCCGTATTTAACTCACCATCATTAGTTAAGTAGATAGCAATAGACTGAGCGGCAAGTACTTTTGGGTGATTGAGTAAACTGCTCGCTAAACGCTGTGACTGTTGTTGCTGGGTTGTTTCATCTAATGATTGACGTTTCTGGCGAATTACATGCCTAATTTCATTTCTAGAAAGTGAATTAGAGGTAGTCATTTTGTCTGATCAGTATGGATTGATAAGTTAACAATAAACGGCGAAGCAAAAAAGTGAAAGTAAAAAAATAGCCAACGATATTGTTGGCTATTGTATAGGAACTGCATTTATTTTAAGTTGAGATAATTAATTAATTAACTAACTGGCGATACTGACTTCACGTGTTCAGCCGCTGTATCTTCCGCTTTAGGGTCTTCATCATCAGCAGCAAGGCTTTCCCAAAATCTTGATTTCAAACCAATTAACAACATTACAATCCCGATACCAATACTAAATAAACTAATTTGGAGATATAACGAAGGTATTTGCTCTACGTTATTTGGATCGTAGTTACCCGCTAGTAAACCAGAAATAATATTACCAATTGAATAGGTTAATACGAAAATCCCCATCATTTGACCAGCAAAACGTTTAGGAGAAAGTTTACTAACCGCACTAAGTGCAACTGGGCTTAAACATAATTCACCTACTGTGTGTAAAAAGTAAGTGGCAACTAACCAATAAGGCGCTACTTTCATACCTGAAGCGGCGTATTGTGCAGCAAAAAACATCACGATAAAACCACTTGCCATGATGATCAAACCAAAGGCACATTTAATACCGTAAGAGGGGCTAACTAATTTTTTACCTAAGTTAATCCATAATGCAGCGAAGAAAGGAGACAATAAAACAATAAACACAGAATTTAGTGATTGGAACCAGCCTGTAGGTACCTCAAATGAGCCAACTAAACGGTCTGTATAATCACGTGCGAATAAGTTCATTGAAGAACCTGCTTGCTCAAATCCAGACCAAAAACAGGCAGAAGCGATACAAATCAGTAATAATGCCCACAGTCTTTTCTTTTCATTTGGGGTTAAGTTACTGAAAAAGTAAATAACGGCGTAATAAATAACAAAAATAAGCGAGAATGCTATCGCAACATATTGTGCTACCGCTACCGGGTCGATTGCAATAGTACCATTGAAAACTAAGGCTGTGACTATAGCTATACCTACTAATACGGCACCAATTAGTGACCAACTTGTTTTCTGAGCTTTTTCAGACATCGGATAAACAGGGTGTTCACCAACGCCAGCAAGTTTAGGAGTAGTAATTTTATATTGAATTAAACCTAACGCCATACCAACTGCAGCTGCGCCAAATGCCCAGTGCCAGCCAACATTTTCCATTAAGTAACCACAAACGCCGTAACCAATAACAGAGCCTATATTAATGCCCATATAATATATGGCGTAGCCACTATCACGACGAACATCTTTATCCGCATATAATTGACCAACCATAGCGCCAATATTGGGCTTTAATAAACCGGTACCTAAAATAACAACGATTAAACCGATAAAGAAAGTATCATCACTTGGAATGGCTAAAATAATATGGCCAATCATAATAATGATAGCGCCGTACCAAACAGATTTTTGCCCACCGAGCAATCGGTCAGAAATCCAACCGCCAGGTAAGCCCATAAAATAAACACTACCGGTATATAAACCATAAATTGCTGCTGCAGATGCGACAGTTAAGCCTAAACCGCCTTCTTGTAATGTTGCTGTCATAAAAAGTACAAGCAGCATGCGCATGCCATAATAACTCATACGTTCCCACATTTCTGTGATGAACAAAGTTTGTAAGCCTTTAGGATGACCAAAGAACGAATGGTCAGTTTGCGTTGTCATATATAATTTCCTTCGTAAGGGGCGACGTACATCTATTTTTATTATTGGTGTGGTTGTCTAATGGTTAAATCAAACGTATCGATGTCGACGCTTTTTATAATAAATCAGCGGCATTTATACCTTTGATAGCCATCAAGCGCAAGTTTATCGCGCAGTTATCTGATGTTTTAAGCGGAAGAATTCGATTGAAAATGAATTAAATTCTGAAAAAATAACATTAAACTGGAGTTTAAATGTTAATTAATAGTACTATTTAACCCAGTTAACATAAATTATAGTCAATAAAGATGGTCAATATGGAAAAAAAAATTACCAAAGCAGTGATCCCTGTCGCAGGTCTTGGAACAAGAATGTTACCCGCAACAAAAGCCATCCCGAAAGAAATGTTGCCGATAGTGGATAAGCCGTTAATTCAATATATTGTCAATGAATGTATCGATGCGGGCATTACAGAAATTGTTTTAGTGACCCATTCTTCGAAAAATGCCATTGAAAATCATTTTGATAAATCCTTTGAATTAGAAACAACGCTTGAAAAGCGTGTCAAACGTCAATTACTCGAAGAAATTCAAGCGATTTGCCCAAAAGACATCACTATATTACATGTGCGTCAAGGTGAAGCGAAAGGCTTGGGACATGCGGTATTAAAAGCACGGCCAATTATTGGAAATGAGCCTTTTGCTGTCGTTTTACCTGATGTTATCCTCGATGATGCGCATGCCAATTTAAAAACAGAAAACCTTTCTGCCATGCTAACTCGTTATAAAGAAGTGGGTAATTATAGTCAGATCATGGTTGAACCTGTACCTATGGAGAAAGTCAGTAGTTACGGCGTTGTTGATTGTGGCGGTTATGAACTTGCGCCAGGAGAGTCAAAAACCATGACGGCTATTGTTGAAAAGCCACCGATAGAAAGTGCACCATCGAATTTAGCGGTTGTCGGTCGTTATGTCTTATCTGAAAAAATTTGGGATTTGCTCAGTTTAACTCCTCCAGGAGCTGGTGATGAAATTCAGCTAACCGATGCAATTGCAATGCTGATGGAAAAAGAAACTGTTGAGGCTTTCCATATGACAGGTAAATCACATGACTGTGGCTCTAAGCTTGGTTATATGAATGCCAACGTTGAATATGGTTTAAGACATCCCGAACTTGCTGATGACTTTAAACAACATTTAATTGAGTTATTAAAATAGTCTTTTGACAGTAAAAAGTGAGGTATTTAATGCGGAAAGTTTTTTCTGCATAAATACCTTAATACAGTGTAATAATCTAGGTTGCTTTTTCAATGTGAACTTTAAAATAGGTGTTTCTGTATGTGTTTCTCATTAGTTAAGCACTTTAGTAATAGTTAATAATCGTTGATTGATAAAATAAGGATATATCGGTGTTTCAAGAGCTAAATGATATTTGCCAACTTGCAAAGAAAGTGAAAAGTCGTTCTATTTTAGAATTATTTACTGATGCAAATCGGGCCGATAAATTTTCGGTCTCGGTTGGCGATATCTTTCTTGATTATTCGAAACAAAATATCCGTGATAACGAGTTATCTGCATTGTTTCAGTGGGCAGAAAATTGTCATTTATCTGAGACGATTAATGAGATGTTTTCAGGTGAAAAAATTAATAAAACAGAAAATCGGGCTGTTTTACACACCGCATTAAGAGCCTCAAAGTCATTAAAACACTCAATATTGAAAGAAACAGCGCAAGAAGTTATTGAGACCGAAAATAAAATGGCTGAAATTGTTGATAATGTTTGTTCAGGCAAGCTACTTTCGGCATCAGGAGAAAAATTTACGGATGTTTTAGCCATTGGTATTGGAGGGTCATATTACGGTATAAAAGTCGCACTCACTGCACTTAAGCCATATCATACTACGGGATTAAATGTTCATGTGTTAGCTAATGTCGATGGCGGTGCGGTTGAAGAAAAAATGCGTCTACTACCCGTTGAAACAACGTTAGTTGTGGTGATATCAAAAACTTTTACCACTCAAGAAACACTACTCAATGCTACAGCGATAAAAAATTGGATGTTATCAAACGCTAACAATAAGGATATTATCGAAAAGCAATGGTTCGCTATTAGCACCAATATTGATGCGGTGATCTCATTTGGCTTATCAAAACAACATATTTTACCTATGTGGGACTGGGTTGGTGGTCGATTTTCGTTATGGTCTGCCGTTGGCTTACCGCTAGCGCTGGCGATAGGAAACCAAGGGTTCTCACAGTTAAAATCCGGTGCAGCACAGATGGACGACCATTTTAAAACGGCCTCTTTTTCAGAGAATATGCCTGTTTTATTAGCGCTACTAGGGATATGGAATCGTAATGGTCTAGCTCATTCTAGTTTAGCCATTTTACCTTATGATCATTCTTTACGCGCTTTACCGGGGTATTTGCAACAGACAGACATGGAAAGTAATGGTAAATCTGTAGGTGTTAATGGTGAAAAATTATCGTGGCAAACTGCGCCGGTTGTTTTTGGTCAGGAAGGCACAAATGGCCAACATGCTTTCATGCAATTAATGCATCAAAGTGATGATATTATCCCCACTGATTTTATTATTGCCCTCAACAGTTCAAGCCCATTTAACAGCCATCATCAAGTGCTTGTCGCAAATTGTTTTGCGCAAAGTGAAGCATTAATGCAAGGTAAAAGCTTATCGCAAGTAAAAGAAGAGTTATCTGCTGCAGGTTTCTCGTCAGATGATATTGAAAGCTTAGCTCCCCATAAAACCATGAAAGGTAATACCCCAAGTAATACGTTATTGTTAAAAAGTGTCACACCTAAATCATTCGGTGCTTTGTTAGCTTTATATGAACATAAAATATTTGTTCAAGGGGCTTTGTGGCAACTTAATTCTTTTGATCAGTGGGGGGTAGAATTAGGTAAACAATTAGGTAATCAAATATTAAAGGTAATGGATGGAGAGCAAAGCGAACGGTTATCTTCCTCGTCATTATCATTAATTTCCAAGTTTAATCAGGCTAAATAACTCCTTACTTAATACTAAATGAATGCTTGAATGATTTTTATATTCATTTTTTGTCTATTAAATTTCTTTCTTATATTGGAAAATACTAAAGTATTATGCCAAAATTCATGTCATATTTAATAGGGATTTAACGTTAAGAAGCCAATGAATTTAACTCATTTACAAAAGTTAGAAGCTGAATCTATCCACATAATGCGTGAAGTTGCTGCTGAGTTTGATAACCCAGTGATGCTTTATTCTGTCGGAAAAGACTCTGCTGTTTTACTTCACCTTGCCCGTAAAGCGTTTGCACCTGGAAAAATACCTTTTCCGTTATTGCATGTTGACACGACCTGGAAATTCAAAGAAATGATTGAATTTCGTGATCAAATGGCAAAAGAGTACGGTTTTGAGCTATTAGTGCATAAAAACCCTGAAGGTCTTGCCATGAACATCAGCCCATTTGAGCATGGTAGTGCCAAACATACCGATATCATGAAAACCCAAGGGCTAAAACAAGCGTTAGATAAATACGGTTTTGATGCCGCTTTTGGTGGTGCGCGTCGTGATGAAGAAAAATCTCGTGCTAAGGAACGGGTTTATTCATTTCGCGACAAAAATCATCGTTGGGATCCTAAAAGCCAACGTCCTGAATTGTGGAATGTTTATAACGGTAAAGTCAATAAAGGTGAAAGTATTCGTGTTTTCCCATTATCAAACTGGACTGAGCTAGATATTTGGCAATATATTTATTTAGAAAATATTAAAATTGTTCCGTTATACCTTTCTGAAAAGCGTCCAGTTGTTGAACGTGACGGCACTTTGATCATGGTTGATGATGATCGTATGCCAATTGAAGAAGGTGAAGAAGTGATGATGAAAAATGTTCGCTTTAGAACTTTAGGTTGTTATCCGTTAACCGGAGCGGTTGAATCTGATGCCACGACTTTACCTGAAATTATTCAAGAAATGTTGTTAACCAAAACCTCTGAACGTCAAGGGCGTGTTATTGACCATGATTCTGCAGGTTCGATGGAAAAGAAAAAAATGGAAGGTTATTTCTAAGCTTACATTAGTCATTTATCCAACTAACAATATTAATCAGTATCAGGCCTTAGTGCTGATATAAGAATAAATTCCAAAGGAAAAAAAATGAGTAATCAATCAGACTCACTTGAAACAAATTTGCTTGAAACAGATATTGAAGCGTATTTAAAGCAACATGAAAATAAAGAAATGTTGCGATTTTTTACCTGTGGTAGTGTTGATGACGGCAAAAGTACGCTAATTGGTCGTCTATTACACGACTCAAAAATGATTTTTGAAGATCAGCTTGCCGCGATTGAAAATGACAGTAAAAAGTCAGGAACTACGGGTGAAGCAGTTGATCTAGCGTTATTGGTTGATGGTTTACAATCTGAGCGTGAACAAGGTATTACCATTGACGTTGCTTACCGTTATTTTGCAACCGATAAGCGCAAGTTTATTATTGCAGATACTCCTGGTCATGAACAATACACACGTAATATGGCAACAGGTGCTTCAACATGTGATTTAGCGATTATTTTGATTGATGCCCGTCATGGTGTGCAAGTACAAACCCGTCGTCATTCTTTTATTTGTTCTTTACTTGGCGTTAAACACGTATTAGTGGCTGTCAATAAAATGGATTTGGTTGATTATAGCCAAGAACGTTATCAGTCCATTAAGAAAGAGTATCGCGACTTTGCCGATGGTTTAGCATTTGATGATGTGCGTTTCGTACCTATTTCTGCATTAAATGGTGATAATGTTGTAGAAGAAAGTGCCAATATGTCATGGTATCCGGGCGCTACAATGATGAAATTGTTAAATACTATTTCTGTTGATAACGATGAAAGCTTCACACAATTTCGACTGCAAGTGCAATATGTTAACCGTCCTAATTTAAACTTCAGAGGCTTCTCTGGTACGATTGGCTCAGGTCATATTCGCGTTGGTGATGAGATTGTTGCTTTACCGTCTGGAAAAGAAAGTACGGTAAAATCGATCGTTACCTTTGATGGAAATTTAGAGCGTGCTGATAAAGGTCAAGCCATTACGTTAACGCTCGATGATGAAATTGATATTAGCCGCGGTGAGATGATCGTCAAAAAAGGCGCCTTACCTGAATCATCGAAAGAATTTAACGCCTCTGTTGTTTGGATGCATGAAGATGAATTAGAAGCAGGGCGTGAATATTATATTAAACAAGGCAGTAAAACTACTACTGGTCATGTCATCGATATTGAACATCGTATCGATGTAAATACCATGGAAACAAGTGACGTTACTCAACTAGCTTTAAATGAAATAGGCTCGGTAAATTTTGAAGTGGCTGAAACTCTGCATTTTGATGCATATCACAACAATAAAACCACAGGCGCTTTTATTATTATTGACCGATTAAGTAATATTACCGTTGGTGCGGGGATGATCAATAAAGCGATTTCAAAAGATCAAAAAGTTGAATTTTCAGCATTTGAACTTGAATATAATGCGCTTGTGAGAAAACACTTCCCTCATTGGGGCGCCCGTGATATTTCTAAACTGAAATAAGTGTTTTACTGTCAGAGTAAAACTGCAGATACTTTGACATTCAAGTCGTTGAACGCTTTAAGTTTACGTGTTCAGCGACTGATATTTTTATCGATAAGTAAGCTAGCAAAAGGAAAATAAAAGTGGTCGCAATGCAATGGCTTTTAGTGGTCATTTTTATCGGTACCTTTATTGGACTTTTAAAGTTTCAACGTAGACCTGAACGGGTATTTTCTGCTGCAATGTTAACCTGTTTAGCGACTTCTTTTGTCGATACGGATCATATCCTTAATAATGCCGTAAATTCCGGTTTAGTTACTCTAATTTTATTGGTATTAGCGTCTTTCTCGTTTGAAAGAACCAGCATTTTACGCCGCTTGTCGGCAACAATGATTAATGGCTCGCCATTAAAATCAACGGTTAGAACTTTAACTTATACCGCATTTTCTTCTGCTTTAATGAACAATACGGCTGTGGTGGCCGCATTAATTTCCACGGTTAAAAATAACCGATTAATTAACCCTGGAAAATTATTACTCCCTTTATCGTTTGCTGCCATATTAGGCGGAAGCTTAACTTTGGTGGGCACTTCAACAAACTTGATCGTCAATACCATGTTGATTGAACAAGGTCATGCTGGGATCCGTTTTTTTGATTTTACCCCGATTGGCATCGTTGCCTTATTGGTTTGTTTGTTACTGATCATTATACGACAACACAAATTGCCGAATATCAAAGAAGAACATGCTTCAAATCAAGATTACTTATTAGAGGCTAAAGTAAGCCCTGATTCAAAAATGCTCGGTTTGACTATCGAAGAAAATGGCTTAAGAAATTTAGACTCGCTATTTTTAGTAGAAATAATTCGTAATAACCGTTTAATTTCTCCCGTGTCACCTGATGAGTTGATCCTGAAAAATGATAAGTTAATTTTTTCAGGGGATATTTCAAAAATACTGATTTTACAGCAATTTGACGGGTTAACTTTATATGCTGAACAAAGTGGTTTACTCAGAGATAACTTAACCGAAGTACTGATTAAGCCTGATGCGACGATTGTTGGTAAAACATTAAAACAATCTGGCTTTCGAGCGCGATTTGATGCTGCCGTTGTGGCAATTAAACGAGAAGGGAGTTCCTTATCTGGCAAGCTCGGCGAAATGATAATTAAACCTGGCGATTTTCTTGTACTAGCTGTGGGGAATGACTTTAGCGCTCGAACTAACTTAACGAAAAACTTTTATATTTTGTCGGGGCATAAACCCGATAATATGCTCTCTGGTTGGCGTGATAATTTAACCTTGTTTGGCTTTATTGCCTGTATTTTAGTTTCCGTTTTATTAAACGTTACTTTGCTTAAATGTTTGATTTTTTATATTTCATTGCTGATTTTTACAGGTTGCTTAACGGTAAACGAAATAAAGCGCCGTTTTCCTTTAGAAATTTGGATGATTGTTGTGGGGGCGTTAACGCTTGCCAATGCACTTGAAACAAGCGGCGTTGCTGACTTAATCGCCGTTAATATTGAACATATTTTACATGGGAAAAGTGCTTATCTGACTTTAGTGGTGATATTTATTACGACGTTAGTCATTACTGAGCTGATCACCAACAGTGCCGCAGCAGCCTTGGTTTTTCCTATTGCCTATAATATAGCGTTGGGTTTGGGAGTCAGCCCATTGCCTTTTGTCATGGCGGTAGCATTTGCCGCAAGTGGTAGTTTTATTAGCCCGTTTGGCTACCAAACAAATGTCATGGTTTATAACGCAGGTAATTATACCTTAAAAGATTTTGTCTCTTTTGGCTTGCCGGTATCTTTGGCTTATAGCACAGTTGTATTAATGTTATTACCTTATGTTTTTCCTTTTTAGTAAAATTGAATCAATAGCTTAGTAGTTGGCTTGGCGAGAGCAAATGCTGCTTTAACAAATTTTAATAGTGAATAAAAAATGAATATGAAAACTGATAATACTGTTTGGCATGAGCAATTAGTGAATAAAGAACAGCGCGCTAATATAAAAGATCAGCGACCTTGTTTGCTTTGGTATACTGGCTTAAGCGG
The DNA here is from genome assembly GCF_040362795.1 of Thalassotalea sp. SU-HH00458. NCBI lineage: Bacteria > Pseudomonadati > Pseudomonadota > Gammaproteobacteria > Alteromonadales > Colwelliaceae > Thalassotalea > Thalassotalea sp. SU-HH00458. The sequence continues at coordinate 134,599 of NZ_BAABWW010000001.1, read as the reverse complement.
CTCAGGTAAATCAACTGTGGCAAATGCCGTAGATCGATTGCTTTTCGAACGTGGTTGTCATACTTATTTACTCGATGGTGACAATGTCCGTCATGGCTTAAATGGTGATTTAAGTTTTAGTGATGAAGACAGAGTGGAAAATATCCGCCGCATCAGTGAAGTGTCAAAGCTGTTTATTGATGCTGGCATGATAGTTTCTACTGCTTTTATTTCGCCGTTTGCCGCAGATAGAAAAATGGCTAAAGATTTATTAGCAGAAGGCGAGTTTATTGAAGTCTTTATCGATACGCCCATGACTATTTGTGAGCAACGTGATCCAAAGGGACTTTATAAAAAAGCACGAGCGGGTGAGATCAAAGACTTTACTGGCATCGACTCAACGTATGATGTGCCTAAGCAACCGACTATTCATGTGAAAACCGCTGAGCAAGATATCCGTCAATGCGCGGAACAAATTATCCAGTATTTACTTAATCATCACTATATAAAATAGTGTATGAATAACTTATTCGGTAGCTAAGCGAACAACAAGTTTTAAAGCTTAACAATTGCCGCAAGTTATCTCTAAACTTTTAAAAATGGAAGAGTGTTAATTTATGCATTTTGATGTATTTAATGGTGATGCCGATGGCATTATCGCGTTAGTACAATTACGATTAGCTGAGCCAAAACAATCTAAGCTGATCACCGGAGTTAAGCGCGATATTGCCTTGGTTGAGAAAGTGTCTATAGAACAAGCAACGTCTGCGACCATACTTGATATCTCGATGGAAAAAAATATTACCTCGTTAACTCAGCTATTAAATAATGAGGTTGATGTGTTTTATGTTGATCACCATAGAGCGGGTGATATTCCACAAACGGATAAGCTACGAGCTATCATTGATACTGACGCCAATACTTGCACGAGTTTATTGGTCAATACTCATCTTAATCATCAGTATGTCAACTGGGCGATTACGGCAGCCTATGGTGATAATATGCTTGCCTCTGCGGAAGCGCTTGCTGAGCAAGTTGGATTATCACAATTTGAAAAATCGCAATTAAAAGCTTTAGGTATTTATATTAATTACAATGGTTATGGGCGCAGTGTTAATGATTTACATGTTGCGCCGGATCAACTGTACTTAAAATTGCTACAGTATGAAAACCCATTGGCGTTAATTGCAGAGCCTAATTCGGTGTTTCATCAGTTGGAAAATGCTTATAACCAAGATATGGAAAAAGCGATTAGTGCACAAATTCTCGCAAATAATAAACAATGTAAAGCCGTAGTCTTACCTGATGAAGCTTGGGCGCGACGAGTAAGTGGTGTATTTGGTAACGAGTTAGCTAATCAATCTCCAGATAAAGCGAATATTGTCTTTACGATAAACACTGACGGTAGTTATACCGTTAGTCTGCGAGCACCACTAAATAATAAACAAGGTGCAGGCGATATCTGTGCTGAATTTCCCACAGGGGGAGGAAGAGCTGCGGCTGCAGGAGTGAACAAATTACCTGCAGAAATGATTAACGCATTTATTAAAGCCGTGGCACAATATTACGCTTAAAATTAACTTAATATTATTTGCCATACATTATCGATTGTTACTAGATAATAATTTTTGATAAGACAAAAAGATAAGGAACATTATGAGTTTATTGATCACCGGCGGTACTGGCTATATTGGTAGTCATACGGTCGTAGAGTTATTAAATTTAAACAAAGATATTGTCATTGTTGATAATTTATCTAATTCATCAACATTAGTCTTAGACCGTATCACGCAAATTACCGGTAAGACGGTAACTTTTATTGAAGCCGATATTTGTGATGAAGCTGCGTTAAATCGTATTTTTGAGCAGCATAGTATCGAAGCCGTTATTCATTTTGCTGGCTTAAAAGCGGTGGGTGAATCCAATGAAATTCCGCTTGCTTATTATCAAAACAATGTTGCTGGCTCAGTGACGTTATTTAGAGTGATGGCACAGCATAATGTTAAAAATTTAGTGTTTAGCTCTTCGGCAACGGTTTACGGTGAAAATAACCCCGCACCTCTTGTTGAAACTATGCCTACTTCAGCCACTAATCCGTATGGCCAAACCAAATTAATGGTTGAACACATATTACAAGACTTAGCTAAAAGTGATGATACTTGGTCTATTGCTTGTTTACGTTATTTCAATCCTATCGGCGCACACGAAACTGGCTTAATTGGTGAAAACCCAAATGGCATACCAAATAACTTGTTGCCTTATGTTGCACAAGTTGCTGTTGGTCGCTTGCCTCAGTTACAAGTATTTGGTGATGATTATGATACGGTAGATGGTACAGGAGTCAGAGATTATATTCATGTGGTCGATTTAGCTGTTGGTCATGTAAAAGCGTTGGAAAACTTGTCTAAAATATCAGGTTGCCAGCCAATAAATATTGGTACAGGTAATGGTACATCGGTGCTTGAGATTGTGAATGCGTTTAAGGAAATTAGTGGTCAAGATATTCCTTATGCGATCGTTCCTCGCCGTGCAGGCGATATCGCAACCGTATATGCTGATGCGAGCGTTGCTAATAAGTTACTTGGTTGGCAGGCAAGTCGAGATTTAAATGCTATGATAACGGATACGTGGCGTTGGCAATCAGAAAATCCGAATGGTTTTGAATAACAATATTTTAAAATCGTGAAAAAAAGAGCCGTACGGCTCTTTTTTTATGTATGCAGTTTTAATCAGTAAACGAACTGTTCAAGCTTGGTTATTTTATTAATACTCAGCGGTCTAGTCTTGAGTAAGCTGAGACTGTTCATCCGCCCAAGCTATCGCTTCGTTATAATCTTTAACAACCTTCTCTTTGCTTAACCCTAATTTTTCCATGACAGTGGCGGTTTTATCCCAATTGGCATGTTCAATGAGTTTAACTAAAGTGATCAGAGCGGCTAAAACCCCTTTCTTTGTGGTAAGTGCGTCTTTGATCTCTTGAGCGAGAGGCAGCTTCTCTAATATACTTTCTAAGCTTTCATCGAGTATGGCATCAATTAATGACAATAATCCTGTTAAAAACGCGATAGAAGTATCAACGGGGGCTTTAATATCTTGAGCAACCAATTCACAAAATTTTGCTCTGGTCATTGCTGCATTAATTAATTCACTCGGTTTGTCAGGATTAACATTCGTGGCAAACATTAACCCGAGAAAACGTTTTAATTCTCCTGAGCCTAAAATAACGAGCGCTTGTTTAATCGTTGAAATTTCACTTCTACGTTTAAAAATAGGAGAGTTTGCATAACGTAATAATTTATATGATAACGAAACATCGCGCTCAAATACTGAAGTGATACTGGTAAGATCTAATTCTGGTTTTGAGGTTTCATATAATAATTCAGCCATGGCAATTTGCGAAGGCGATAAAGATTTTGTTTTCACCATTTCAGGTTTAGCAAAGAAAAAACCTTGAAACAATTCAAAACCTAGCTCGATGGCTTGATTATATTCTTCATAGGTTTCAACTTTTTCTGCTAATAATTGGATATGAGGATGTTTGACAATCGCGGTTTTTATTTCTTTGATTTGTTCAATACTTGTGTCTTTCCAATCGACTTTAATGATTTTTATATAGGGATAAAAATGCCCCCATACCGGTTGGTGAATGTAATCATCTAAAGCGAGTGTATAACCTTTTTCTACCAAATCTTTACATAATGATAAAAGCTTTTTACCAGGTTTGACTGTTTCTAAAATTTCAACCACAACTTCATCGGTGGTTAACATTTCAGGGTAACCTTGTTCGATGGTTTCTAAAGTGAAATTTATAAATGCTGGCTTATTTCCAGTAAACTCGCTGATTCCTAAATTGAATTTACTCGCTTCAACCATTTTACTGGTGGCTTCATCACCATCAATATCTGGAAATACGTTATCTATACTATCGCGAAACAATAATTCATATGCAAAGAGGTTCTTTTCTTTGTCTAGAATAGGTTGTCTGGCTGCGTAGAAATACATAGAAGATCCTGTTTACCTTTTTATATTATGAATATATGAGAAATACATTGATATTTCATTCTTTTTTTACAGAAAGTAAGAATATTTTTCTTAAAAGCATGGTAATGCATTTTGAGATCCGCATAATAACACTCTATATATTTTCTGTGTGTAACAGTTTTGTTTCTAACAAATAATAAATATTTTCTTAAAACGATACACTTTTGGAGGCTCATTTGGCTACTGGTACTTTAGTTTCACTTGCTATCTATTTTATTGTGATGTTGGCAATAGGTTTATACGCGTATAGAAAATCAACGAGTGATGTTTCAGGTTATATGCTAGGAGGGCGTAGTTTGAGCCCTTCGGTGACTGCTTTGTCAGCGGGAGCGTCTGACATGAGTGGCTGGATGTTAATGGGCTTGCCTGGCGCAATGTACTTAACCGGGTTAAGCAGTATGTGGATAGCATTAGGATTGGTTATTGGTGCTTTTTTAAATTATCTGATCGTTGCGCCACGTTTAAGAACCTATACCGAAGTTGCGAATGATTCGATAACTTTACCCGATTATTTTGAAAATCGATTTGGTGATAAGTCACGTGCATTACGTTTAGTTTCATCTATTGTCATTATTGTCTTTTTCACTTTGTACACCTCATCAGGTGTTGTTGCGGGCGGTAAATTATTCGAAAGCTCGTTTGGTCTTGATTATGAATTAGGCTTGTACATAACCGCAGGAGTTGTGGTTGTTTATACATTATTTGGTGGTTTTTTAGCTGTTAGTTTAACGGATTTTGTTCAAGGCTGTATTATGTTTTTAGCTTTGATTTTAGTGCCAACGGTCGTGTTAAATGACATGGGGGGATTCTCACAAGTCACGACCAGTGTTGAAGCAATTAATCCTGAATTATTAAACTTATTTAGCGGTGTCGGAATTGTGGCGATATTGTCAGCGATGGCGTGGGGGCTTGGTTATTTTGGTCAACCGCATATTATTGTACGCTTTATGGCTATTCGGTCTGTAAAAGATATTCCAACCGCTCGCCGCATTGGCATGACTTGGATGATTGTCTCTATTTGTGGAGCTATGGCGACAGGTTTTATTGGTATTGCTTACATTGCTAAAACAGGTACACCATTAAACGATGCTGAAACAATTTTTGTGCTTTTATCACAATTACTTTTCAACCCACTTATTTCTGGCTTTTTATTAGCGGCTATTTTAGCGGCTATTATGAGTACTATTTCATCACAATTATTAGTCACTTCTAGTTCATTAACTGGCGACTTTTATCAAGCATTTTTAAATAAAACCGCGAGTGAAAAACAATTAGTTTTTGTTGGACGCATTTCTGTATTAATGGTGGCTTTGGTTGCTATCTATTTGGCTTATGATAGAGACAGTTCTATTTTAAGTTTAGTCAGTAATGCTTGGGCGGGGTTCGGTGCGGCATTTGGCCCAATAGTGATCCTTAGTTTATATTGGAAACGAATGAATCGAAACGGTGCATTAGCAGGTATGGTCAGCGGTGCAGCTACGGTATTATTTTGGATTTATGCGCCAATTACCATTAATGGTCAGAGTTTAAGCGCCATTATTTATGAAATTGTACCTGGTTTTATTGTTTGTAGTTTAGCGGTGATTATTGTCAGTAAATTAACCTATAAACCGCAAAATGATATCGAAGAAAAATTTGATGAAATGTTAGCGTATCATCCGTAATTTTATTTGGGATAAATGTTAGCTATTTAATCAAAAAGCCGAACAATTGTTCGGCTTTTTATTTATGGTATAAAGTTTAAAAATCAAAGATTAAACTTTAAATATTCTTTTTAATAAAGGTTAATGATTCACGTAAAAAAGATATTCTTGATTTTTCATGAGAAATCCAATGATCTTCATTTTCAAATTCAACATATTTACTGCCTTTTATTTTAGCCTTTTTCAATGCTTTATACATTTTTTCAGACTGAAATGCTGGGACAATCGTATCTTTCTCTCCATGAAACATTAGGATTGGACGAGTGTTTTTATTGATTAAATGAAGCGGCGAATATTTTAGGAGGTCTGCTTTATTTTTTCTGCTCCCTATACTTTTCTCCCAATATGAGAATCCACTATATTGTTCTTTGGCATGATAGAACATGTCATCGAGATTGCTAATTCCGGCAAAGGAAACACTGCATTTGTATTTTTTATATCGTGCAGTTGCGCTGTATAAAGCCACGTAACCACCATAACTTGCGCCAACAACACAAATTTTATCTTTATCGACTAATCCGTCTTTAATAAGTTTATCAACGCCATCGTCAATGTCTTGTTGCATTTTTTTCCCCCATTCACCATAGCCTGATTCAGCATATGTTTTACCATAACCTGATGAGCCTCTATAGTTGGGTTGAAAAACGGCAAAACCTTCAGATGCAAAGAACTGTCTTAACCAATCGAAAGCTAATGAATCTCTAGTTTCCGGCCCTCCATGCGGAAGAACTATTAACGGAGGTTTAATTAAATTACTGATACTTGGTGTGGTAAAATAAGCTGGTATTACTAAACCATCTGTTGCTTCATATTGTATATTCTTGACTTTACCTAACGACAGTTTCTTTATATGAGGGTAACTATCCGCTATTTTTAATAAACTTCCCTTTGATTGATCATAATAGAAATATTCCAATGGGACTTCTTGACTAGAAACTTTGGCAATAAATTTTTCTTTATTTTTAGAATAAGATGAAATGACAACTTCTGAGTTTGGAAATGTTGCTTTTAAATCAGCATAAACTTGCTTTAATTTGATATCAAAATAATCGGATTCAGTAAATTGGTTGGTGAATTGAACGCCAATTAATTGAGAGTCATAAAGATCTTTGAGGACATTATTAACATCAAATTTACCATTGTTAGATGTGTTTTTTATATCTGTAACAACATAATTATTAATATTTGCTTGAATCAGGTTTTGTATGTTTATATCAGGCTTTTTCGTGTAAAAAATAGATTGTTTATCACTACTAACGAATTGTATATTGCCTTCAAAAAGTTCACTTTTCCCATCTTTAAGAATTTTTAACGAAGTGAAATCATTTTCTCCTGAAACTTTGAACATCTCATGGAATTTTTCTTCTTTTTTCGAATATTGAGAATAAGCCAATATTTCCCCATCAGAGTCAGTAACCCAATCACTCGATTTTCGAGCAATGTCGAGTTCTTCTTTCTCTCCGTTTGTCAGGTTCACTTTTAATAAATCGCCAAAATATGAAACTAAAATGTGCTCAGAATCATTGATTAATTTATTGATTATTCTTGGAGCACCAATCGCATTTCGGTATCTACCTTTATTAAATGGCCAAATCGCTTTACTGTTATTGACGTTTAAGAAGCCTATTCTATAGATGGTGAAGGTTTCATAATCACCTCTTGAATAATGTGGGAAAGTAGCTAAAAAGATAACTCTATCATTATTTCCCCATTCTATTTGCCTTACCTTAGCAGCACCAACACTAAATACTACAGGTTTGGTCTTAGTATTCATAAGATCTCTTACTACAATATAATATTCGCCTTTAATATTTTGAATAAGCGCTATTTTATTGCCATTTGGTGATAATTGAATATCTTTAACAAACGGAAGTTTTCCTAATATTTCAGCATTGTCCATTGCGGAAGCTGATATTGATAAAGATATCGTAATGATTAAAATACAATTGAATAAATATTTCATTAAAGTTATTACTGTATATTGATTAATAGAATTAATGAGAGAAAGTTAAATTCATTATGATAAGTATGATTATCATCGTTAGAATATTTCAATCATCCATGATTTAGGTGTGAAGCTTCCGAGCGTTTAAACCTCGCAGAATATGCAAAATTTTTGACAGTGTTTAATTACCACAAACAATTTGAATAATCAGGCTTACCTTCACCTTTGATTGTCTCAAAATTTATTGAAAAAAACACTGCATTTTATAAAGAAATGATAGAACTACGAGCTATTGAAAGGTCTTTGAGATAGTTTAGAACGTTTTTTTAATCCTTAGTAAACTATCTCTTTAAAATTAGAATCATCAAACAAGCTATGTTGACCAACGAACATTTTTATTGATTCTTTGTTGCCATTGTTGGAGTGGTTCTTGAAGATCACCTACCACAATAATTTGACTGGTTTTAAAGTTATTGACCAAACCAGATAATTCACCATTTGTAAATTCTTTCGAATAAGCGAGATGATCATTAGCAGGTACTACATAAATATTAACCGGTGATTTTTGTCCTTTAAGTACTAGATGTAGACTTCTCATGCCATCAAAACGACAATACTCCGCCATCATTAATTCACCTAAATTAGCCGTAAATTGACCATTAAAACTTGCCATTTTTTTATTTAATGCTGCTAGAGTTACCGTCGCTTCACCATTATTATTAAAGTGACTTGCTTCGTGATTGGTATGAGCAATGGCATAATCACCTATAGAACTGTAGGCATGTGAAAACTGTAATTGGTTGATTGTTAATCCAATTGCAAAAGCGACAGACGCCGCAATGGCCAATTTTATTCGTGTTGATTTCTTCTGTTGCTGATGGCTCGCCAAAGATTGACGTAAAATAAGTTTCTCACTTAACTCTTCAGGCACAGGCACATTTAGCGCATCAAATATTTTTTGATCTAATTGCTCAATCTCACGCGCAAACTTTTGTTTGGCAGGATCTAAATTTTTTGCAGAAATAACATCTGGATCAGTTGTTTTGGGATCTGCATAAATATTGCGTCGAAATAGCAAATCATCCATTGTATTGACCTCTTAACTTGGGTTCTTCGTCTAAAGCCTCTTTTAATTGATTGCGGGCTCGAAAGAGTCGAGTCATGACGGTGTTTTTATTTAGTGATAACATTGCTGCTATTTCTTCACCACTAAAGCCACCAATAACTTGCAATACTAAAGGCTCTCGGTATTCTTCAGGCATTTTGGCTATTTTTTCTCGCAGCCAATGGTTTTCTATTTCTTGCTCTGAACTTGTTGAACGCGTGTCTGTGATCGCTGCTTCTTCATATTCGCTCATCTCAAAACGTTTACGTTCAAAACGACGTGCATTTTCACGACGTAAAATTGTGATCAACCATGACTTAGCTGCTTTTTCATCTTTTAAAGAATCTAAAGCCCGCCATGCCCTTAAAAATGTTTCTTGCACTAAGTCTTCAGCCACTTGTTTTTCGTGACATAGCCAATAAGCATAACGGTATAAATCGCTATGTAAGGCTTTTACTAATGCTTCGTATCTAACTTGTTTTGTCGCCATATTTGAAGAGACCCGACCTTGCGATTTTTAATTTCCAAATTTATTTTTAATTTAGTTTTTTTAGACGTTGCTCTATAGGAGTTAAGAGTAGTAGATTTTTCAAGGCGCATCTTTCATTGTAAAAAATAGCGGTAATAAGCTAGCAAGTTTGATTACTCGCTAGCTTAGTTTATAGAGGCTGTTATGGATTGATTGCAAAGGTTTGAGACGGAGAAATTTCCGGTTGTTTGTTAACCGCTGTTACTGCTTTTATTAAATTATCACCATGCCAACGCTGCGTGCTTTTACTGTAAAAACATTGTTGTAAATCATTAATTGCACTTATTAACGTGTCATGTTGAGTGTGATGAATGATATCAGCTATGGTCGATATTTTTTTATCGACCATAGTATTATACCAAGGCACTAATAATGCTAACGCTTGTTCGCCATTATGCTGTTTGCATGCGGCTAAAAGTGCTAAGTATTGGTCGTTCACAGAAGACTTTTTGGCGTTTGAAGGTGATGATTTATTTTGTCTAATATAAGTGATAAACCACGCAAGAGAGGTTAATAACCACAAGGCTAAAAATAACCACTGTAACCAAGATGATTGATACACGGTCACGTTTTTAGAGGCGGTATTTGATGGTTCTGTTAAACTTGGTAGTTCCGAGGATAATGAAATAGGAGCTTGTGCGATTTGCTCCGGATTACTTTCTACCGTTATCGTTTGCGCTGGGATTACTGCTTGTTGATATTGATTAGTCACTGTATTCCACCAAGGAATAATGATTTCAGGCAATTGATAAACGCCTGCTTTATTAGCAACAATGGCGAAATTTTTCACTTTTTGACTGACTAACCTTTCATTATTTAATCCGGTATGTAATTCAGCTTGGTCGGGATACACTTTTAATCCTTCAGGCATCGCCATTTCTATGTCAGGTAATTGCTCTTCGGAAAGCCCTGCTGCTGTTAATGTGATAATGCGTGTAATGGGCTCACCAACAATAAAGCTATCAGGGGATGGTTGCCACTCTTGATGAATTGATAATAATTCGCTTGGCAACCAAGCACCTTGATAATCCGCAGGAATAGGGCGGATAGTTAACGGTATTTCTTCGCCTATTACACTGACAGGTTTTGTTTCAGCAAAACTTAAAAAGCCATTTCGTCGGGTAGATGGCTGCATAATTTCACCCGAGAATATCGGTGATTTTAAAGTAAATTCTCCACTTTGCTGTGGACTAATGGCATAAGTACGCTCTATTACACGATAACGACGCCCATTGATGATGGTATCAGCTTCTTTGTCTTTGCCAATTTGTGTGATGTTCGCGCCTGTTAAAGAAGGCTCAGTTAAACTACCTCGTTTTAATTCCGCAGCGAAGTGTAATTTAACCGTTAGAGTTAATTGCTGTTGAACGTAAACTTCTTTCGCTGAAATATCCGTGGTGATAAATAGATCTTGTTGTTTGCTTGCTTGTGGATCACTTGCGGCAAGTACACTTAAGGTAATTGGCTCAGTTACCGCTGAATCTACTGTTAGCGCAGGAATGATTTTTGTGCCGGCTTCTCGGGCAATTAATACCGTTGACCATTTTGTAGTACGGCTGGTTTTAAAGTTAATCATACTCGTTTGCGTACTAACGGAAGTTCTTCCGACGATAAAATCTTGCATTAAAGGTGAGGTGTCTAATGCATTGGTATTAATGTCGTCATCAGCGGTTACGGTTAAGACAAATGATTCAGAGACAACCACAGGGTTTTTATCAACGGTTGCGGTTACGTTAACAAATGCAAACCCTGTTTTTGTTAGCAATAAAGCGTATAAGCCGATTAATGTTACGATTATTCTTACCACTTTTTCTTAACTCCTACACTACTTCTATCTTGACGACGCTTTTGATATTCCAATTGCATCTTATTGCGTAATAATAAATAAGGATCATCAGTCACTTTATTCAATAATTGCTTGTGTTTTTGCTCGGTTTCTTTCTCTTGTTGGGCTTTTATTGCTTGAGCTTCCTGCTGCTGCGCATTTTGCTCAGCCGATTCGTCTTTTTGCTGATCAGCTTGTTGCTCTTGTGCTTCTTGCTCTTTTTGTTCTTGGTTTTGTTGTTCGTTTTGTTCCTGCTCAGCCTGTTGGTTTTGTTCAGATTGCTGATTTTGTTCAGGGTTTTCGTCTGAATTTTGTTGTTGATCTTGATCAGTGGACTGTTGCTCGTTCTGCTCTTGCTGATCTTGTTGTTGCTCACCCTTTTGATCTTGCTGCTGATCCTGATTTTCTTGATCGCTGTTTTCTTGTTTGTTTTGCTGTTCTTGGTCTTGTTGCTGCTGTTGATCTTGCTGTTGCTTTAATTTTTCAATTAAGACTTTATTCGCTTTTGCATCTTGGTGATCTGGGTTTAACTTTAACGCCTTGTCATAGGCGGCTATGGCTTCGTCAAGTTTATTTAATTTTGCAAGTGCATTACCTTGATTATAAAGTGAATCGGCATCATGACCTTTTTGAAATGACGCTAATGCTTGTTCATAATTGCCGGCGTTGTAATGAGCACTTCCTTGCCATTGAGGGTCTTCAAACTGCTGGGCTGCTTGCTCAAATTCTTTATTATTAAAATGAACTTGGCCTTGTTGGTCTTTGGTTTTCCACAAGTCTGTCCAAAAGTCTGCATGTACTGGTTTTGTTGGTGTTAAGAGGAAAAGGCAAGGGATAATTGCTAATAAATTACCTCGACGAAAATACCCCAACACTAACGGCAACACCAGTAATAATAAGTAAGGACCGAATTCTTGCCATTGATCACCCGTTTGCGCACTTTCCGATTTTTTATCTTCGTCTTGTGCAATAGGTTGGCTGACTAGATGCTTAATATCGTTAGAGCTATTGGTAATACGCGCATAGTTTCCTTGGCCGCTACTTGCTGCACCTTGTAATGCTTTGTCTGTTAATTTAGGGATAACAATTGAGCCACGGTCATCTTTCATTAATTCGCCATTGCTTAATTTTATTGGTGCGCCTTCTGAGGTGCCAATACCTAATATGTTCAATCTATAGGGATGGTTACGACTCCATTGAGTAATGTCTTGCAAATCTTCGCTATCAATGCCGTCAGTAAACCAATAAATATCACCTTCTAAATGGCCAGCATTTTTAAGCATATCATTGGCTAAAGCGAGTGCTGAATATGGGTTACTGCCTAATGCGGGCATAAGGTCTGGACTTAATGACGGTAATAATAATTTGATGTTATTAATGTCTTCGGTAAGAGGGCTTATCGTAAAAGCATCTCCGGCATACGCAATTAAACCAATTTCACCTTCATTAAGCTGGTCGAGTAAATCAATGGCCTTGTAGCGAGCACGAGTTAAGCGGTTTGGTGATAAATCAGTCGCATACATCGAATACGACATATCCATGATTATTACTGAACCTCGGGCCAATTGATAAACAGGTTGTGGCAACTTTTTCCAAGTTGGCCCCGCAAGTGCGATTATCGTCAGTAACCCAATGATAAAAGGCAAGATTAAAGAAATAGATTGTGTTTTAGTAGCACCATCCACTAATACTTTCGATAAATGAACAGGTAAAAGTTGATGCCAACCTGATTGATTGAGGCGATATTTTTTCAACAAATATAACGCGAAAATCAATGCAACAATGGCGACTAACCATAAAGGTCTAATAAAATGAAAATCAGCCATGATCACCACCTACTACTGAAGCTGAATTATGCTTACGTTTGCGAGAAAATAATGTCTTAGGCGCGTTGAGTAATAAAATATAAAAGAAAGTTAATGCAAGCGCCAAAGATAACGGATAGTAAAACAACGCAGTTAATGGTCGCATTTGCTGTTGTTCTTGCTCAACAGGCTCAAGTTGGTCGAGTAAGTTGTATATTTCACTCATATCGTCACTGCTTCTTGCGCGAAAATATTTTCCACCGGTTTGTTCAGCAAGTTGTGTGAGGGTATCTTCATCTAATTCACTGGAAGGATTAACACGTCTTTTACCAAATAACGAACGTTGGATCATCACATCAGCCCCGATACCGACTGAATAAATCGTGACTTTTTTGGCGACAGCTAATTCAAGCGCTTGATCAGGGGTAATTTTACCTGCGGTATTTTGACCATCAGTTAACAACAATAACACCCGATTTGATTCTTGCTTTTCATCAAAACGTTTTACCGCTAAGGCAATAGCGTCGCCAATCGCGGTTTGTTTACCTACAAGCCCTAAAACGGTTTCATCAAGCATTTGTTGTACGGTTTTTCTATCAAAAGTCATCGGCGTTTGCATATATGCATCATCACCAAATAAAATCAGACCTAATCTATCACCAACGCGGCGGTCAATAAACTCACCAAGTAATACTTTTAGCATTTCAAGGCGGTTTACAGAGTTACCATTAAGGCTCATATCTTCTACTTGCATACTGCCGGATAAATCTACGGCAACCATCATTTCTCGACCTTGGGTAGGAATATTAATTGCTTCACCTAACCATTGTGGCTGACTTGCTGAAACCACAAGTAACAGCCAAACACTGATCAATAACGATAAGGGTGTTTTTTTACGAGCATTCCCGTGCTCACTACTGCTCATGCCTTGGATGATCGTTGGCATTTTTAAAGGAGCGGCTTCGGTATTTTTTTTCGCGGGTAACCAATAAACAATAAAGGGCAACGGCAAGGCGAGAAAAATCCAAGGAAGTGCAAATTCAATCATTAGTTTGCACCTGCTATTTTTGTTGCTGGCATTGACGCGCTCTTGAGGTTTGACTTTTGAGTGGATTGCTTAGCCGGTAGAGCGTGTTTTAGCCATAACATGACGGCTTCAGTTAACTCATTATGATTGTCGAGTAGTTCATCTCGTTGATATCTTTTTTCAAGGGCAGGTTGAAAGCGCTCGATAAAGATTGGCTGTTGTTTAATCGGTAAACAAGATACCAGAAATGCTTGCAAGCCTTCGCCGGTTAAACTGGCAATTTGTTGGCGCTCAAAGTATTGCATTGCTGCCCATTTTAATAATGAAATCAATTGTTCAGCATCTAGCTTGTTTTCTTGAATCATTTGCATTGCTTGTTTTTTTGCTTGGCAATGTTGACGATGCTTACGGTATTTTATTAACCCCCAAGCCGTTAACATTAATATGCTAACCAGTAAAATCCACCAGCCATAAGCTAGCGGATATTGAGCGATTTGCTCAGGTAAATGTATTGTTTTTAAATCTGCTAACGGATCCATGAAGCAACTCCGTTTTTTAATTGTTCTTCTAATGATTGACTGGCGCAAAAGTGCAGTAATCTAGCACCGGTTTTCGTTAATAATTGTTCTTTTTCGTTAAGCATGGCTTGCGCTTGTTGATGATAACGTTGGGCTATTTTTTCATCACCTAACGTTAATTGTTGCTTTTGCTGACCATCGGTAATGCTAACGTTGAGTTTGACATCACTGTTCGGTAACTGATGCTCTAGTGGATCTGAAATTAAACAAACCACTAATTCACAATGTTTGGTGATATTACTTAAATGTCGAATCGCTTCTTGGTTAATGAAATGCCCATCTGTGATCAAATACACTAAACTACCAGGGCGAGCTACTTGTCTAATACGTAGGCAATTTTGTTCAAAAGCGCGTTGTTTATTTGTCTTATCTTCAGACGACTGGCTACTGGTTAATTCGTTATTTTGTAGGTGAGAGATCGTTTGTTCATGACAAGTCATCAAGGTATGAATGTAATGCAATACACCTTGTTGTCGGCTACGAGGTTTTAATTCGCTGTGCTGAAACTCATTAAATACGATGCCGCCAACGCGATCACCTCTAATTTTTGCATGCCAAGCGACTAGTGCTGCTAAATGAGCAGCTTGCACTGATTTAAATAATAATTGACTACCAAATAGCATGTTACTGCTTAAATCAGTGGCAATAATAACGGGTCTTTCTACTTCTTCTCTAAAAAGTTTCGTGTGTGTGGTCCCTGTTCTGGCCGTAACTCGCCAATCGATTGCTCGAATATCATCACCATTTTGGTAATGTCGAACCTCATCAAACTCCATTCCTCGACCTTTGCTGCGGGCTAAGTAATTACCACTCATTTGGCTTTGAATGTTTTTTACCGCCGTCAAATTGATCAATGACGCTTTGTTTTGATATTGGATCAATTCATCGATAGATAAAGCAATACCAGATGACAACAAATGGGCAAGTTTTTCCTCAACACTTGTTGATGATGGTTGCTGTGTTTGTTTTAACCACATGTCTTAAATAATCCTTTTATTTAAGATATCGCCACTAAACTTAATAAGTGATCGAGTAATTGATTACTGCTGATCCCTTCGGCTTCTGCTTGATAAGTTAGTAAAATACGATGGCGTAGTACATTATGGAAAACGGCTTGGACATCTTCTGGACCAACAAAATCTCGACCTTGCAACCAAGCTCTTGCTCTGGCACATCTATCTAAAGCAATAGTCGCTCGAGGACTTGCACCAAACGCTAACCATTTTTTGAGGTTGTCGTCATATTTTTCTGGCTGACGAGTTGCCATGATCAGATCAACAATATATTTTTCTATCGCAGGGGCCATGTGTATTTTCATGACTTCTTCACGAGCGGCGAAAATATTCTCTTGGCTTATTTCCTGAGTTTTCTTCTGCTCGTGTTTGATGGCTTCGCCACGATTAAGCTTAAGGATAGCTAATTCACTTGCTGCATCCGGGTAGTCAATTTCAACATGCATTAAAAATCGGTCTAATTGCGCTTCCGGTAAAGGATACGTACCTTCTTGCTCAATCGGGTTTTGGGTTGCCATGACTAAAAATAAATCAGGTAAAGGGTAAGTGTTACGACCAACGGTTATTTGCCCTTCCGCCATGGCTTCTAATAACGCAGATTGCACCTTAGCAGGAGCACGGTTTATTTCATCAGCTAATACTAAGTTTCTAAATAAAGGCCCTGGTTGAAAGACAAATGTGCCGTCTTCAGGGCGATAAATGTCAGTACCGGTTAAATCAGCAGGTAAAAGATCAGGGGTAAATTGTACGCGGTGAAAGTCAGCTTCTAAACCTTGAGCTAATGAATTAACTGCACGTGTTTTTGCAAGACCTGGAGGACCTTCTACAATTAAATGACCATTTGCTAATAAGGCAATGAGTAAATTCTCTACTAATGCATGTTGTCCGATAATTTGTTCTGATAAGTGTTCTTTGAGAGAAGAAAAATGTTCAATAGCCATAATGGTTTATTCTTATTTGTTTAAAGAGTTACGAGAAAGTTTCGACCTTAGGACTTATATATGGTTCCTCATTTGAAATACAAGTACCAATATAAAATTGTAAGTAAATTTATTACGAATAATCTACGTGATACGAGTCATCATAAAGAAAAAATAATTTCTATCATCGGCTTTGAGTTGAAATATCAATTTAACACGTTAGAATGGAATAAAAGTTAAGAGGTCAGACCTCTTGTTTTGTACTATAAATTTAAGGATCAACAATGACAATTAAATTACAAACAGCAAAAGGTGAACGCATCGCCATTGTCGCAGGTTTGCGAACTCCTTTTGCTAAACAAGCTACGGCTTTTCACGGCGTCCCTGCTGTTGATTTAGGTAAGTTGGTGGTAAATGAACTCATTAAACGCAATGATGTTGATCCCGAAATTATTGAGCAATTAGTGTTTGGCCAAGTGGTTCAAATGCCCGAAGCGCCAAACATCGCGCGTGAAATTGTTTTGGGTACCGGCATGAATGTTCATACCGACGCTTACAGTGTATCAAGAGCGTGTGCAACTAGCTTTCAGTCAACAGTCAATGTGGCAGAATCCATCATGGCGGGCATTGTTGATGTTGGGGTGGCGGGTGGCGCTGACTCTTCTTCTGTTGCTCCAATAGGTTTATCTAAAAAATTCGCGCGCTCTTTGCTTGATTTAAGTAAAACGAAAACCTTAGGGCAAAAATTGTCAATTCTTAAATCATTACGATTTAAAGATATTTTACCGGTTCCACCTGCTGTTGCTGAATACTCTACCGGTATTTCTATGGGGCAAACGGCAGAGCAAATGGCGAAAACTCATCAAATTTCTCGACAGGCGCAAGATGAATTAGCGCATCGCTCTCACACTTTAGCGACTAAAAGCTGGCAAGAGGGCAAACTTGATGGTGAAGTGATGGCCGCTCATGTAGAACCTTATAATGCTTTCATCGATAAAGATAATTGCTTTAGAGATAACTCAGAATTAGCCGGTTACGCTAAATTGCGTCCGTGTTTTGACCGTAAACATGGCACTGTGACCGCGGCAAATAGTACCGCACTTACCGATGGTGCTTCAGCCGTTTTAATGATGCGAGAAGGTCGAGCGAAAGAATTAGGATACCAGCCACTTGGTTACATTCGAAGTTATGGGTTTGCCGCAATAGATGTTTGGCAAGATATGCTGATGGGGCCAAGTTATGCCACGCCAATAGCACTTAAACGTGCGGGTATGGAATTGAAAGATTTAGATTTAATTGAAATGCATGAAGCTTTTGCTGCACAAGCATTAGCCAATATGAAAATGTTTGCTAGTAATAAATTTGCCCAAGAAAATCTTGGTCGTGATAAGGCGATTGGTGATATCGATATGGATAAATTCAATGTAATGGGCGGCTCTCTTGCTTATGGACATCCATTTGCAGCAACAGGCACGCGATTAATTGTACAAACCCTAAATGAATTAAAACGTCGTGGTGGTGGAACTGGTTTAACTACAGCATGTGCTGCTGGTGGTTTAGGTGCTGCAATGATAGTGGAGACAGACTAATGACTGAGAAAAAAACAAATACCTTCACACTAATTCGTCAAGAAAATAATATTGCTCATTTAGTCATGGATGTGGCAAATGAATCGATGAATACTTTGAAAGCCGAATTTGCAGAAGAAATTGCCGAGGTTTTACAAGAAATCAAAGCCGACACTAGTCTAAAAGGCTTGGTTTTATTGAGCGGTAAAAAAGACTCTTTCGTAGCTGGCGCTGATATTAACATGATTGCTGATTGTCAAACGGCTGAAGAAGCAACGGCTTTATCACGCAAAGGACAAATGATCTTTGATCAAATTGAATCGTTAACAATTCCGGTTATCGCTGCAATCGACGGTCCATGTTTAGGTGGCGGTTTAGAGTTAGCGATGGCTTGTCATGAGCGAGTATGTAGTGATAATCCGAAAACAGCATTAGGTTTACCTGAAGTTCAGTTAGGCTTATTACCAGGTAGTGGTGGTACTCAACGTTTACCTAAACTAGTTGGGATCCAAAAAGCATTAGATATGATGCTAACGGGTAAACAACTTCGCGCTAAACAGGCATTGAAAGCAGGCTTAGTGCTGGATGTTGTGCCTAATACCGTATTAGTTGAGGTTGCCGAGAAATTTATACTTTCGGGTAAAGTGAAAGCCGGTGCTCAAGCGACTAAAGTGGTGAAATTAAATCTCGTGGGTAAAGTTTTAGAACGCACACCTTTTGGTCGTAAAGTGTTATTTAATCAAGCCACTAAAACGGTGTTGTCAAAAACCAAAGGTAATTATCCGGCACCATTAAAAATTATTGATTGTATTAAAACGGGTGTTGAGCAATCTCAAGCGAAAGGTTATCAACTTGAGGCGGATCATTTTGGCCATTTGGCGATGACAGATGTTTCAGCTCAGTTGCGACAAATATTTTTTGCGACTACTGATATGAAGAAAGAGCAGGGCATTGAAGGTGTTGACGCTGCTACTATCGAAAATATCGGTGTACTTGGTGGTGGATTGATGGGCGGGGGCATTGCATTTGTAACGGCCACGAAAGCCAAATTTCCAGTTCGCATCAAAGATATTAATCAAAAAGGCATACATTCAGCGCTTAAATACAGTTTTGATTTGCTCAATAAAAAAGTAAAACGTCGCTTTATGAAGAAAAGCGAAATGCAAAAACAACTGAGCATGATCACCGGTACTACTGATTATTCAGGGTTTAAAAATGTTGATGTAGTCATAGAAGCGGTATTTGAAGACTTAACATTAAAACAAAATATGGTGGCTGATATTGAGAGCCATTGTAAAGAATCTACGATTTTTGCTAGTAATACTTCCAGCTTACCGATAGGTCAAATCGCGCAGTTAGCTCAACGCCCTGAAAACGTGATTGGCCTGCATTATTTTTCACCCGTTGATAAAATGCCGCTTGCTGAAATTATTGCCCATGATAAAACCTCGGATCAGACAATTTCAACCACCGTTGCATTAGCGAAAAAACAAGGCAAAACTCCTATTGTGGTTAAGGACAAAGCTGGTTTTTATGTGAACCGTATTCTTGCGCCTTACATGAACGAAGCGGCACAATTATTACTTGCCGGTGAGCCCGTTGAAAAGTTAGACAAAGCATTAGTGAAGTTTGGCTTCCCTGTAGGTCCAATGCAATTACTTGATGAGGTGGGTATTGATATTGGCGCGAAAATAGGTCCTATTTTACAAGCTGAATTAGGCGATCGTTTTTCACCCCCTGAAGCATTTAATAAATTAATTGCTGATGGTCGCTTAGGAAGAAAAGTGAAAAAAGGCTTTTATCAGTATGGGACAAAAAAGAAACTTGTTGATGAAACGGTTTATCCATTGTTGTCAATCACTAAGCAAGAGAAACTATCTGTAGAACAAATAAGTCTACGTTGTGTTTATATGATGCTAAATGAAGCGGTAAGGTGTTTAGATGAAGGTATCATTAGAAATGCAAGAGACGGTGATATCGGTGCAATTTTTGGTATAGGTTTTCCGCCGTTCTTAGGGGGACCTTTTAACTATATTGATAACATTGGTGCAACTGAAGTGGTCAAACAAATGAATGCGTTTAAGCATGAATGTGGAGAACGATTCGCTCCTTGCTCTAAGCTAGTAGAGATGGCTGAAAGCAACGCTAAATTTTATGAATAAGTAGCTAAGAGTAAAAGTCGAATATTCGGAAATTTATTTCCGGGTAGGGCGGCAAACTTTGTATAAAAGGGGGGCAAATTTTTGCCTCTTTTTTAATCTGATCCTTTAATAGGATTTGAACAAATTAATGCTAAATTATTTGAATAAAAACTCTAATTGCATTATATTGCTCGCCATCAAGGTTTGTAAGTTATTAATCATTAAAGCTTAGGTAAAGTATGTTGTCGTTACTTGTTGTTATCGTTGCACTAATGTTTTCTATTTTTTTCTATTGCCAAGCTTTATCAAACGGTTTAGGTCGTAAGCGTTGGGCATTTGCTGGTTTTATGTTTGGTCCATTTATTTGGCCAATGTTTAACATGAAAAAGCGAATGAAAATAAATCGATTATTCGGATTTAATTGTTTAATTTTTCGTGCGTAATTAACGGATTAGATAAGGGAAGGTAATCAGGCTATTGAGCTGTTTTTGATTGCTTCCTTTCTGGCTAATAATATAGCCGCTAACGTCCGTGTAGCGAATATCTCAGGTAAATCTCTTGTTGGTCTGTTTAGATTAAGACCACAACGATTTAGCAGGCATTTCTTTAATAACAATTGTCGCAGCAATTGCATTTTCTTTTGGTGTTTCAACAAATAACGCTTTGATTAATTTGATCATAATAAACTCCTAAAGTCTGATTTCGCTGCGTTTAGTGCCAACTTCAATTGCTTCAAATTTATTATTTAATCTGATTTCACTTCGTTTAGTACCAACTTCGATTGCTTCAAATTTATTATTTAATCTGATTTCACTACGTTTAGTGCCAATTTCAATTGCTTCAAATTTATTATTTAATCTGATTTCACTTCGTTTAGTGCCAACTTCAATTGCTTCAAATTTATTATTTAATCTGATTTCACTACGCTTTGTACCTACTTCGTTTATATCTAACTTTACAATATCAGCACTTGGAACTGGGGCTGCGTTCATCGCTAGAGATAAAATTATTGAACTTAACATTTATATATTCCTTTCTGATTGGTTAAATAACTCGAAGGAAGTTAAGCTATAAGTGTGCCAATTCGCAAAGCCATATTTTTATTGGCCTTGCGAAGGATTTAACTGACCGTCATAAAGTTGTCAACACTGAAGTGATTTAGGATTTATTAAACGACGTAGATTTGTCGGTGATCTGGTGAGATAGTAAATATCGGCGAAAATCTTTTTCTGGTAATGGTTTGCTATATAAATAGCCTTGCATTTGTTCGCAGCGTAACCCAGATAAGAAACTGAGTTGTTGATTGGTTTCTACCCCTTCAGCAACCACTTGTAGTCCGAGGTTGTGTGCAATTGTGACAATCGTAGCAACCATATTACGACCTTGCTCAGATGACTCAATATCGTCGACAAACGCTTTATCGATTTTAAGGGTATTTAAAGGGAACTTTTTCAAATAAGCTAAAGAAGAATAACCGGTACCAAAATCATCCAATGATAAATGAATACCCATAGCGCGTATTTGTAACATGGTTTCAATGGCTCTTTGTGGAGAGTCCATTACCGTTCCTTCCGTTATCTCTAACTCAAGGTGTTTAGCAGGCAGTTGACTTTCCTTTAAGATACTTTCAATCATGCCTACAAGGTTAGGTTGAGTAAATTGTACTGCTGAAAGGTTAACCGCTATTCGCCCATCAAATAATCCAGCATCAAGCCATTGCTTAGTGGCAAAGCAAGATTTTCTTAAAACGGTTTCCCCAATATCAATAATTTGCCCTGTTTCTTCTGATACGGGTATAAAGACCACTGGACTTATAATCCCTTTACTCGGCGTTTCAAAGCGAACTAATGCTTCCATGCCGGCAACTTTACCTGTAGATATTTCTATTTTAGGTTGATAAAACACCGAGAAATAATCTTCTTTTAAACCATGACGAATTAGGCCTTCAATTTGTAAACGTTTTACCGCTTTTTTATTCATAGAGCCGTTGAAAAATTGATACTGATTACCGCCAACATGTTTTGCATGATACATTGCTGTATCAGCATTTTTTAATAACTCTTGTGGTGATGTACCATCCTCAGGGTAAAGTACGATACCAATACTAGAATACAGAACTATTTCTTGGTTTTTAAGCTTTAAAGGTTGAGCAATAGTACTTAATATATTTTTTGCTATTGTGGTAATGGTATGAATGTCGTTAGTATCTTCAATGATTAAGCTAAATTCATCTCCACCAAGACGATAAACCGTATCTAAATTACGCCCAACGTTTTTAATGCGCTTGGCAACTTTACAAAGTAATAAATCGCCTACTTCGTGCCCCATTGAATCATTGACTTTCTTAAAGTTATCTAAATCAAAAACTAATAAAGCATGAGGCACTTTATTTTTGACTAGACGTGCTTGGTTTGCTTGAAAATATGAACGATTGGGTAAGCCCGTTAAGGTATCTGAATTAGCAAGTTTTCTTAATTCAGCTTCGGTTTCTTTGCGTTTAGTGATGTCTGAAAAAACACCAACAAAATGAGAAATACTTTTGTTTTCATCTCGGATAATATCAATGTTTAAGTCGGTTAAATATAATTCGCCGTTATCTCGCTTACTTTCAATTTCGCCGTGCCAACCACCTTTATTCAATAAGTGTTTTTTCACGTCACGGGTAAAACTTTCTGGGTAGCGAGAAAATCCCATTTGTTTACCGATCATTTGCTGTTTTGCTTTGCCCGTTATACGTTGGAAAGACTTATTCACATCTACAATGTTGAATTTTCTATCATAAATAACCACGGCATCAGAAATGTTTTCAATACATTTCGCAAATAATTTAAGTCTTTCATCTGCTTTCTTGATTTGACTGATATCTTTTAATGTACCCGTCATACGTGTTGGTTGATTGTTATCATCTCGCTCAACGATTTTTCCGCGATCAAGTACCCAGATCCAATGGTTATCTTTATCTTTTACACGATAGGTTGCTTCGAAATGCTCTGTTTTATCATCAAAATGTTCTTGAAGGGCATGCGTGATTTTAGCGATATCATCTTGGTTGATATTCGTTTCATTATCGCCATCATTGCCTAAATTTCGTTTACCGTCTTGTGGAAATTCTAAAATTCCCCAAATATTTGAGCGATAGATTTTCCCTCGTTTAATATTCCAATCCCACATTTCATCACCGCTTCCCCAGAGAGAGAGTTTTAATCGTTCTTCACTGGCTTTTATTTGTAAGTGGTATAAGCGTTTATGACGAAATTGTTGTAATAAATAAGCTAGAAATAATAATACGATTAAAGTGTAAATAAGCACCGCGCTATTTGATAACCACCAAGGCGGCATGATTTTGATATCAATGGATTTAGACTGAAAAATGTTAGGATCAAAAATATCAAACGCTTGCACTTCAAAACGATAAGTACCCGCATTAAGGTTAGTATAGGTGGCTCTTAGATTGTCTTTATCAGTTTCAAGCCAATTTTCATCAACGCCATTAAGCTTATATTTGTAACCGATTTGAGTCGGTAATTTAGCATTAGGCGATATAAACTCTATGCTAAATGGCGAATGAATATATTGGAGTTTTATTGTTGATAAATTATTTAACTTTTCAGGTAGGGTATAGGTTTTACTTTGTTTGTTTTCTTCAATTTTAATTTTTTTATTCGCGATAAGTAAATTAGACAATATTGGCTTATTTATGACTTGTTTTGAATTTAAGAGTTCATCAGGCGAGAAATAATGGAAGCCATTATTTCCTCCAAAATATATGACATTATTAGCTATGAAAGAGCTTTTACTTAAATATTCATTATTATCTAAAGAAAAGTCCATATAAAAACTATGGATCTTGTTGTTTTTATTTTGAAAAACACTTATTCCTTTATTTGTACTTATCCAAAAATTGTCCGAATGATCTTTAACTATGTCTGCAACAAAATTGTTAGAAAGTAAGTTCTCTTCGTTAAATAGTTGAGTTTGATGAGACTGTTTATTGATTAACAATACACCTTGGTTATATGAACCTAGAATTATATGTTTTTTAGATATATTAATTGTAGTCGTGCTATGGATACGATAATTTGAGTTGTGTTCGAGCTCAAATTCATTGAATTTATTATTTATGACATCGTATTGAATTAGCTTATCTGATTTTGTAGTTAACCAAACTTCATTATCTGTATTGAAGAATAAATTTGTAAACTTTAAATCAATTTCAGGCGTTGTTGAAAAGATTTCTTCACTAGGTAGATAACTACGTAAATCACCAGATTTATTTAAGTACCAAATCTTTTCTGCGCCATAATAAATAGGAGCTGTTCCGTTGTGATTAGACTTAGCCTTCCATTTTGGATGCTCACTAATGGTTTTGTTTTTGACGTTATATGTAAATAATTGACTATTATCAGTAATAATAAATATCTCAGAAGTACTACTTTGGATATGTGTTATGAGTCCATCAATTCCTATATTTAATTCTATAATTTGTTTTTGAGGTGTTAGTTGAAAAATTTCGTTTTCGCTTGAAAACCAAACAGAGTCATTAATAACTGTAAAAGATGTAATGTTTGTATTTGTAAGTTCACTAATAAACTTACTTTCTTTAATTATATTGAACTCTGGGGTTAAGACAAACACCCCATTTAATGTACCGACCCAAAGTTTATCGGTGTTATCGACTAATAATCCGTATGTATAAGCATTGTATTCTTGATCAATTATATTAGTGTAACTGTGAGACTTCGACGTTTCAGTTAACGGGTTGATAGACTTTAACCCTGAATCTGTTGCGACCCAAATATGGGCGTCACTCGCCATTTTTATATTTCGAGCTAGTAGGGGCGTTTGACCGGTTTCTGCAAGCGTATAATGCTCTTTTAAGGTATATCGCTCGTCTAAAACATACACACCGGTATTTGTCGCTAACCAGTATTCCTTTTCAATCAATAATATCTTATTTATTTGGCTTGTTTCACTGCCTAATTGTGATTGAATTTGTTTATGTAGAGAGTGATCAAGTGATAAGTGTTTGTTAGTGACGAAAAAGCCTTGATCGTAACTATTAAACCAATAATTACCATTTTTATCGTGAAAAATGCTTTTTATTTCTTTCAGATTTATCGAGGTATTATTACTCGGTTGTCTAATCCTAGTTCTTATAAATTGTTGATTAGCGGCATCAAATTTATGTAAACCTTTTGCGGTTGCCACCCATAAATTATTTGGAATATCTAAATTAGATGTTTCACTTGCTTGATCTTCGTATATTTCCCAAATGGTATTATCTAACAGGCTATTTTCTTCACTTTCATTAAAGGTAAAGTAATCAAAATTATCTAACTTTTTATTATATCTACTTAAGCCATTTTGTGTGCCGACCCAAATATTACCTTGGCTATCTTTATACAGCTTGCGGATGTAATTATCAGTGAGTGAATGATCATTTAAAATATTACTGCGATAATATTTAAATTTTCTGCCGTCGTATTTATTTAAACCGTCTTGCGTGGCAAGCCAGATATAACCGTCTTCATCTTGAATGATATCAAATACATAACTTTGAGAGAGACCATCAGCTGGGGTTATGTGTTTAAATTTTAACTTTTCATCATAATTGGCAGGCGCAGCAAAAAGAGAAAAGCTAAAGCAAAAAATAATTAAGAATAATAGCGATATATAACTCGACAGATAACGGGAGAAAAAAGCAGAGCTATTAAAGGAAAATTGCACAAATACGACCTTGCTTAACTTATAATTATTTTTATGGAAGCCACTATTACAAAGGATGGCAGCGATTAAGTCAACTTATTAGCAATAGATAAAGCGTTTGCTAAAATTACGTGCTAATTATAGTTATCTATTTTTATATCGGCAGCATTAATGTTTTATTGAGCATTTAGTTAAAATATTTTCTAAATTTTTTAAATGAATTGATGGGGTGTCCTGATTTTCATCTTTTGTCGACAACAAACAAAATCTATCAATAACATGATGATTATCAGTTATTTGAGTTAAAAGGTAGTCAGAAATATCATGCTTAGAAAGTGACAGAATAGTTTCGATCAAACGTTGTTTTTGCTTGAAATCGGTTTCTTTATTGCAAATAGAAGTCCAAAACCTTTGGCTTTTGATCCGCAAACTGGTGTCTTTTTCTTGTAATTGACTGGCAAGTCCCTGTTGCAAATGTTGCCAGTCTTCTTCTGGCATATTTTCTACCACTAAGTGACATTCATTTATAAATTCGTCCATCGCCGCCAGTAAATGACTGGCTTCATAATTGGGTGATTGAATATAAAAAGCAATGCCTGGATATCGATTAATTGGAACAAAGCCTACGCCTACTAAATAACCATACTGCTTTTCAGTACGCATTTGATGGAAAAATTGTGGTGATAAAATTTGACTCGCTATCATAGTTTTAGCCACAGTTATTAAGCTTTTATCATTCATAGGGTAATAAACCACCCCCGCATAATCATGCTCAGGTAAATCTAATAGGTACTGAATACTTCCTTGGTTTTTAATATCTAACACCGGAATTTTTACTTGGTGTTGTTGATGATATTGGCCATTGAAAGCCTTTTTTATTATGGCATGTATTTTTAGGGCATCTTGCTCTCGCCAATTACCATGAACTAAAACATCTAAATTTATATGCTTGAAAATAGTATGGCAAAAGTCTTTAAAAGTAATAAAATTAATATCTATCAAAGCATTAGATAAACTTTCTGAACTGGGGCACTTGGGCTGCATAGTCGAACTTAACACGGAAAATAATTGTGAGATCGACTTACTATTGTCAGCATTTTTCCAGTGATTAATTAGATGTTGCTTGAGTAAGGCGAATGTTTGTTCCGAAAAACTAAACTCTTGCAATTCAGCTAAAAGTTTATCGAGTAGTTCACCTTGTTTTTCACTGATGCCTGATAATTGCAAAGTAAGGCCACCTTGATGTGAATACAAATGGTAATGAATACCCGCTAACTCAGCATCGTAATGACGTTCAATGACAGACTCAGTATATAAGTCGACAAATAAACGAGTCATGGCAATATTTTGAGCATTGTCTAATGTTATTGGACTATCTATACCTATATAAATATAGCCTTTGGGCACATGAAAGATGTGATCTTGCATATACCAAAAATTTAAGCCATTTTCTTGCTTTAATAATTGTGGTGTTGATGCTGATTTACTATTCTTTAAGCCAAATAATTCTGGTTTTTCAACCATATACTTATTTTCTGGAGGTAATGCTAAATACTGGTTATTTTGACACTCACGCCACGTTTGTATTTTCTCTTGTGGGATCTTGTTGACTTGGTAAGGCACCTTATACCATCGACTGATCTTATCAGTGGCAACATTTTGAGCGATAAAGATAGTGCGCATATTTTCTGGTATTAATAAATCAAGTAACTGAGTTAACAGAGACTGATTCATTTTTTCCATTACGTAATCACCAAAAATATAATCTTCTTGTGGGTAATGTTGCATGTTGATCACCAATTGACTTACCGAGTCTATTGGTTTCATTTTTTCGTGATAATGGAATGAAAGTTCGGCTATGAGTTTTTTTTCTTGGTAATAATGCTCTGCTAATGGCGTTTGTTTTAATAAGTTAATATAAGAAAATACGATAGCAATAATGTCATCGATATGTTCTTCACCTGCTTGGGTAAGACGGATACTGATATTAAAATCTTTAAAATTATAGCCATTTACCCCAGAACCCGCTGTTAACCCTAATGCCCATTGATTTTTTTTGAGTAATGACAAGATTGAATGTGGCCCTTCATGACCCATTAAGTATGAAATTAATGACTCAGGTTTTTCTCGATAAAACTCATCTATGCTTGGCAGGGCAAAACTAAGAATTAACTGTCGCTCGTTCTTCACAGGTTTTACTTGCAAGCATATTTGTTGATGCTCAGGAAGATAAAGCGGAATGTCTGGTTTTATTTGGCTAACTTCATTGCTTGAAATATCGGAAAATTTTTCGCTCGCTAACTGTTGTAATTGTTCAAGCGATTGTGGCCCCTCGATCACCAAGGTCATTGCTTTGGCAACATAATGCTGAAGAAAAAAGTCTTCGACTTCATCTCTTAAATGTTTATCTTCACGATCTGAGAGTGTTTCCGTGTTACCCACTGAAAACTTGGCAAAAGGGTGTTCAGGATTAATTGTTTCCTTGTGCACGTCGTATAAACGTCGGATATCATCTTTTAATTTCAGTTTAAATTCAGCGTCAATATTTTTACGTTCTTTATTGACGAATTCTTCCGATAAAAGTGGTGAGATAAAAAACTGACTAAATCTGTCTAATGCAGGTTCAAAGTGATGATGATGGATATCAAAGAAAAAACAAGTATGCTCTGTGGCTGTCCATGCATTATTGCTTCCGCCATATTGATTGATAAATTTTTGATACTCACTTCCATCAGGATAAATTTTTGTGCCGAGAAACAGCATATGCTCTAAAAAGTGAGCAAGTCCTTGTCTATCAATAGGATCACTGAAATGACCAACATTAACAGCTAACGCAGCAGCAGACTTTTGCGTGTCTTGATTGTGTACGGCTAAAACCCTTAAACCATTTTCTAAGGTGAATGGAAAGTAATGTTTAAGGTCATTAGGACTTTGTTTCAATACATACTCCGACAGATAGCTTGATGAGTGAGCATACCCAAAATATTTTCATTTATGACGTTCTAAATTACCCTATGGAATAAGGTGAGTCTATTTTATTCTTAACGGATGTTATAACAATCGCTTACTTTCCTTTACTATAGCCGCAAATAGCGAGTTCAATAAACCTTTTTAGCATTGTGGTAACAATATGCAGCTTTATATTATGCGTCATGGTCAAGCAAACCCTGTTGGGAATATCGATCATTTACGTGAATTAACATCTACTGGCTATAATGAAGCGCAATGTATGGGGAAATGGGTTAATCAACAAGGTATAAGTTTCTTACAAGTTTTCGTTAGTCCTTATGTACGCGCTCAACAAACCGCTAATACTTTGCTAAATGAGTTTAATGGTCAGGTTCAGGTAGCAACCATCGATTTTATTACCCCACTTGATGACGCTAAAAAAGTACATGATTATATTGATGGCATTTGTACAGATACCCACATTGAGCATCTGATCATTGTCTCTCATATGCCTTTGGTGAGTTATTTAGTCGAAACATTAACAATTGATCGTCAATCTCCGATATTTCAAACCGCGGCTATAGCGCAAATTGATTATGATGTGGAAAAAATGACAGGTCGTTTAGTCAGGCTAATTGCACCAGCTGATCTTGCCTAAGTTTGATGAAGGTTCAGACGCTAATCTTTTAAGTTAAATTTATCGTGTAAGTCAATCAATACTAGTAATGCACCATTACCTCCCCACTCAAGAGGAGCTTGATGAAAAGCTATTACATCAGGGTGTTGCACTAACCAATGCGGTACTTTGGTTTTTAAAATTCTGCCACCTAATCCGTGCACGATACAAACACATTGCGCATGTTCTTTTTGACACGCATATAACAATGCGGCGATTTCTTGTTTTGCTTGGTTTTGATCTAAGCCATGTAGATCCAGAATTAAATCTGGTGCATAAACACCGCGGCGTAAATTCTTAGCTTCAAAACTATTGGCGTCATCTCTGACATATTTTGTCGGACCTTGAGTGTTTAAATTTGGTTCAAACTCGTCAGAGAAATAAAAGCTTGCTTGTTGTTTCGCGTTTTTTGGTTGATTGACAATTGTTTTCGCGTGTATTGTTTTTTTACTTGGTGGTATTTTGTCTTGCACCATAGGTTTTACTTTACCTATCGCGTCTTTAAAGAGCTGTTTTTCTTGTTTTGAGATAATATCTTTAAATTTCATATGCGCAGTCTAAAATTTTCCCTGTACAATAACACTATAAATGAGTCTTATAAGTGAATTTTACCTTCTTTTAGCTCAATCGTTACAGTTTTTATTTAAATTTAGGGGAGTTGAGTGACTACTCATCAATCAACAGATATCACAGAAAAGTTGCATACCGTCGCCGATTATATCCGATATGCGGCAAGTGAGTTTAATCGCGCTGATTTATTTTTTGGCCATGGACATGATAATGCCTGGGATGAAGCTATTACATTAATCATGTTTATCCTTGAATTGCCCGATTCATTAACTGAACATGTCATGCAATGTCGATTAACTTTGGAAGAAAAAAGACAAGCAATGGAGATTATCCATTGTCGAATTGCACAAAAAGTGCCGGCGGCTTATCTTACCAATCAAACTAATTTTGCTGGATTACCTTTTTATGTTGATGAGCGAGTATTAGTGCCTCGCTCGCCAATTGGTGAATGGATTGAAAAGCGTTTTTCACCTATTATTAGTGATGAAAAAAACGTTGGTCGAATTCTTGATTTATGTACGGGAAGCGGTTGTATTGCTATTGCTTGTGCGAGTTATTTTCCAGAAGCAGACGTTGATGCCGTTGATTTATCGATTGACGCTTTAAATGTTGCCCAGATAAATATTGAAAATCATGGGTTAACAGAACAAGTTATTCCAATTCAATCTGATGTTTTTTCTGGGATTGTAGGCCAGAAATATGATTTAATTGTCACTAATCCTCCTTATGTTGATCAAGAAGATATTGACTCACTACCAACTGAGTTTACCCATGAACCCGAAATGGGCTTAGGTTGTGGCGCTGATGGCTTAGATATTGTTCGTCAAATTTTGGCGCAAAGTGCTGAACATTTAAATGAAGATGGTGTGTTAATATGTGAAGTTGGTAATTCACAAGTACATGTTGAAGCGCTTTATCCTGAAGTTGATTTTCAATGGTTAACTTTTGAACGAGGTGGTCATGGAGTTTTTATGCTAACGCAACAACAGTTAGTTCAGTTTCAAGAAATTTTTAACTATGCATTAAAAAATCGTGAGTGAAAAGTTAGCTGTGTCGAGTAATAAATATGTTGAGAAATAAATATGTCAGGTAATACGTTCGGAAAATTATTTACAGTTACATCATTTGGCGAGAGTCATGGCTTAGGGTTAGGTGCGATTATTGATGGTTGCCCGCCAGGAATTGAATTATCAGAAGCAGATTTACAACATGATTTAGACCGAAGAAGACCAGGCACTTCTCGTTACACCACGGCCCGCAGGGAACCGGATCAAGTTAAAATTATGTCAGGGGTTTTTGAAGGTAAAACTACGGGAACTCCAATTGGTTTGATGATTGAAAACACTGATCAACGCTCGAAAGATTATGGCAATATCGCACAAAGCTTTCGCCCAGGCCATGCTGATTATACTTATTGGCAAAAATATGGTTTACGCGATTACCGAGGCGGCGGTCGCTCTTCGGCACGTGAAACTGCCATGCGAGTTGCCGCAGGTGCTGTGGCTAAAAAATATTTAGCGGAAAAATTTGGTATTACTATTCAAGCATGTGTGACACAAATAGGTGATATCAAAGCGGAACGTTTTGATTGGGATATAGTTGAAGAGAATCCCTTTTTCTTCCCTGATGAGTCAAAGCTTGAACAGCTAGATGAATTACTACGCGGAATCATTCGTCAAAAAGACTCTATTGGCGCAAAAGTTACTGTCGTGGCGAACAATGTGCCGGTGGGGCTTGGTGAGCCGATATTTGATCGTTTAGATGCTGATATTTCTCATGGCTTGATGAGCATCAATGCCGTAAAAGGCGTTGAAATTGGCGATGGCTTTGAAGTGGTTAATCAAAAAGGCTCAGAGCATCGTGATGAATTAACACCAGAAGGTTTTAGTACAAATCATGCTGGTGGCATTTTAGGTGGGATTTCTTCTGGTCAACCTATTGTCGCTCATATTGCGATGAAACCTACCTCTAGTATCGGCGTAAGTGGTAAGACGGTTGATCTACAAGGTGAACCAACAGATATCATAACCAAAGGCCGCCATGATCCATGTGTTGGGATCCGTGCCGTGCCTATTGCAGAAGCAATGTTAGCATTGACATTGGTTGATCACTATCTACGTCATCGTGCGCAAAATGCCGATGTTTCCTGCATTACGCCTGATATTTGTCAGTAATATTATTATGCTCTTTTATGCAACCAGTTGGCATGAAAGAGCAACTCGCATTTTTATACTTCTATGAATTCACCTCTTTTTACTAAACTCTCGTTTAGCTACTTCGCTTATTTTGGCATTTTAGGTCTTATCGTACCTTATTTGTCTGTGTTTCTAGATGGTCGTCATTATACCTCGATGGAAATTGGCGAGATCTTAGCGATATTTACCGCGACGAAAATTGTCGGTCCAACCTTGTGGGCTATGTTAGCGGATAAGTCAGGGAAACAATTATCAATTATTCAATTAGGCTCGGGCTTAGCTTTGCTCTCGTTTACTTTGCTTTTTTGGATGACAGGTTATTGGTCGGTAACCTTTGCATTAGCATTGTTTAGCTTGTTTTGGACTGCTATTTTGCCTCAGTTAGAAGTCATGACCATGATATCTATACGACGAAGTGCGAAAATTTACGCACGGATCCGGCTATGGGGCAGTGTCGGTTTTATCGTCTTAGCAATAATCGCTGGTAAGGTTATTGAGCAGTTTAATTCAGAAGCGTTTACGTATATTGGCTGGTTAATTTTACTTGCCTTGTTTATATCAAGTTTACAGTTAAAACAACCTAGAGCAGTTTATAAAAAATCATCAGAGGATAGCTCTTTGATCTCTAGGTTAGTGCTGCCAAGTTTTTTATTATTTTTTATTTCCGGCTTATTATTACAGGTAAGTTTTGGCCCTTATTATAGTTTTTTTGCTTTATTTTTAAGAGATTTAGCTTATCCAAGTTATGCTGTTGGTTTATTTATTAGTTTTGGGGTTGTCGCAGAAATTGCGGTGTTTTTTGTCGCGGGGCGTTTATATCAACTTTTTGGTGCACGATTATTAATTGTTTTTAGTCTACTCGTTACAACTATTCGTTGGTACATTACAGGACACTTTGCGGAGAATGTTTATATTTTATTATTGGCACAATTACTTCATGCTGCCAGCTTTGGTTTGTATCACAGTGCTTCGATTCAGTTTGTTCAGCAACATTTTCAAAGTAATCAACAAAATCGTGGTCAAGCAATTTATATCGCGGGAGTTTACGGTATTGGTGGTGCGATTGGCGCCTATGTTTCGGGTTATTTATGGAAAGATGGCTTTGGTGCTGTGCAGTCTTTTGAATTTGCAGCAATCATGTGTTTAATTGCAAGTGGTTTAGCATGCTTTATTGTGGCAAAGAAATAGCTTGAAAACTGTTATGCCTTATTGTGACTTATAGTATTTAACAGTTACCAATCGTGGTACTAATATTTATACAATTAAAATTTTAACGACAAAAAAAAGCAGTGTATTTAATTTAGAATAAATATTAAATACACTACTTTTTATGATAATGGTTGTCGATATAACGGTAATTTATTTTACTTCTTCACCGGCAGCTTGTTTATCTGCATGATAAGAAGAACGTACCAAAGGTCCACAAGCAGCATGTTCAAAGCCCATTTTCATCGCTTCTTCTTGGAACATGTCAAAATCATCAGGGTGAACATAACGCTCAACGGGGAGATGATCTTTACTCGGTTGTAAATATTGACCTATGGTCAACATTTTCACACCATGAGCGCGAAGATCTCTCATCACTTGTAGAATTTCTTCGTTGGTTTCACCTAAACCGACCATTAATCCTGATTTCGTATTAACGCTTGGGTTTGCTTCACCAAATTTTTTCAATAAGTCTAAAGACCACTGGTAGTTTGCACCAGGTCTGGCTTTTGTATATAAACGAGGGGCGGTTTCTAAGTTATGGTTAAAAACGTGAGGCGGATGTTGATTTAATATCTCTAACGCTTTATCCATTCTCCCTCTAAAATCAGGTACTAGGATTTCTACTTTTGTATGAGGGGCATGAACGGCAATTTCTTTAATACATTCTGCAAACTGTTGTGCTCCACCATCACGTAAATCATCACGATCTACTGAGGTGATCACTACGTATTTTAATGCCATGTCTTTTAACGTCAGCGCTAATTTTCGAGGCTCTTCTTCATTTGGTGCTAATGGGCGACCATGACCAACATCACAGAACGGACAACGTCTTGTACAAATATCCCCTAAAATCATGAAGGTGGCAGTACCGTGGTTAAAACATTCTGATAAATTTGGGCAAGAAGCTTCTTCGCAAACCGAGTGAAGATCATGCTTACGTAACGCCGATTTAATATTATCAATACGCTCAGTTGTGCGAGGTAATTTAATTCGTAGCCACTCTGGTTTTCTTAACATGGTTTCACGTTCTGAAGGCACAACTTTAATGGGGATATGCGCCATTTTTTCAGCGTCTCGTAATTTTGTACCCGGTGCAATGCGTGATGATTTAGTGGTCATTTAATGACTCCAATCCCGTTTGATAACTAATAGTGTCAGCATCTAACAATACTGACATGTGTTTGATTAATGCTTTACCTGCTTCATCAATGGTTTTTAATGAGCTAAAATCTGCTGTTTGTGTCATGGCCAGTCCGGCATAGCCACATGGATTTATACGTAGAAAAGGTGATAGATCCATTTTTACATTTAATGCTAAACCGTGAAAAGAGCAGCCTTTGCGAACCCTTAACCCTAAAGAAGCTATTTTATCGCCGTTCACGTACACTCCTGGGGCATCAGGTTTTGCATTGGCTTGGATATTGTAATCGGCGAGCGCTTGTACAATACCATTCTCTATTAATGTGACGAGTTGACGAACGCCCATTTTACGACGACGCAAATTAATCATAAAATAAATAACTTGCTGACCGGGACCGTGATAGGTAACTTGCCCACCTCTGTCCACTTTGACAACTGGAATATCTCCTGGCATCAGCAAATGTTCTTCTTTACCTGCTTGCCCTTGCGTAAAAACGCTCGGGTGTTCAACTAACCAAAGTTCATCTTGTGTTGAATCGTCACGGTTATCCGTAAAATTTTGCATGGCCTGCCAAACAGATACATAATCCATTCGGTTCAATTGCCGTATTATAAGCGAGTGTTTCAAAATATACCTTGTGTTAGGCAGTGCCGTTAAGTGCTTGTTGCTGAGTATTCTCTTCAAATAGCAGTACAATATGTACGGCTATTAGATTGATTACAGCACGTATCTAACTTGTTCGATGGCAGTTAAGGTTTTGTAGATGGTTTCAATATGATCTTTACTTGTAACCGTTACTGCTATCGATAAAGAATGATAATTACCTTTTGAACTTGGCTTAATTGTGGGCGAATAATCTCCAGGGGTATGTTTTTGCAATTCAGCAATCACTATGTCTGGTAGATCATCACTGGCAACTCCCATTACTTTGAAGTTTAAAACAGTTGGAAATTCAAGTAGTTCATCAAATTTGGTTTTCATTTAAGTTCTCAATCTTGAGTATGACTTTACAGTATCGATTTTAATGGCGTTATTTTAACACTATTTCTTGGTAAGAAAAATGGTGACGTTTTGTTATAAATCAAGTTTTACCAGATAATAAAAAAAGCTCAGTAAATACTGAGCTTTATACGGTGATTTGTTGATTGTTTGGCAAACTAATTTTGAAATTGTAGTTTTACGTAATCCATTAAACGATCGAACATACCGCCTTCGTTAATTTCTTGTAAGGTAACAAGCGGGTATTCGCCAATATCTTCACCATCAAGTTGTAAAAATACTTTACCGACTACTTGGCCTTTAGCAAGAGGGGCAATAAGTTGTTGGTTCAACTCGAAATTTGCTTTTAAGTTTTTGCGTTGTCCTCGCGGGATGGTAATAGGGGTATCTTCAAGAATACCTAAGTCAACTTCTTTAACATCTCCCATCCAAACTCGATCAGAAACAAATTTTTCGCCTGCTTTATAGGGGGTATAAGTTTCAAAAAATCGGAATCCGTAATTTAATAATTTTCTACTTTCAACAAGACGCGAACGTTCACTGTTTGCCCCCATCACAACACTAATTAAACGCATGTCGCCTTTGGTTGCAGAACTTACTAAACTGTAACCAGCTTGAGCAGTATGACCAGTTTTTAAGCCGTCTACATTCATGCTTTTATCCCATAAAAGCCCGTTACGGTTTACTGTTTTAATACCGTTATAAGTGTAAGATTTTTGTTTATAAATCTCATACTCTTCAGGTACATCACGGATTAATGCTTTAGCTAACGTTGCCATATCTCTAGCAGTAGTTTTATGCTCTGTGCTATCTAAACCATGGCTATTTTCAAAATAACTACTGCTCATGCCGAGTTGCTCTGCATAAGCATTCATCATATCGGCAAAGGCACCTTCACTGCCGGCAATATGTTCGGAAATAGCGACACATGCATCATTGCCAGAAGCTACAATAATCCCTTGGTTTATTTCATGAATAGGGACTTCTTTACCAACTTCTAAAAACATTAATGACGAGCCTTTAAAAATAGGATTACCTGTTGCCCAAGCATTTTTGCTAATTTTAACAGGGTCGTCATTTTTGATATTTCCAGATTGCAGCTCTTTACCAACAATGTAACTTGTCATGATTTTAGTTAAGCTGGCTGGAGCAAGAAGAATATCAGCATTTCCTTCAGCGATAACTTTACCGGTAGTGAAATCAACTAAAATATGCCCTTTAGCGTTCATTTGTGGCGGCGAAGGTATAATAGTAGCCGCTTGAGATAATGATGAAAGGGTGAATGCGATAGAGCCTAAAAGGCTAATGATTTTACGATGTTTTTTGGTCATTGTTTTGGCCAATTGCTGAGGCATAACAGTCCTGTGAAAAGTTGTAGGTAAACGTTTTAATATAAAAACGCTACCTGGAAAATATGTGTTTTCAGCAGTATACCAGTTTTAATTTTGATTGCTATGGGGAGAAATAAAGCAAATGTATCATTTAATGAATTTATTGATTAAATGAGTTTATAGACTCACTCTAAAAGCCCCTGAATACCCGTTTGTTTTAAGCTGGTTTAATACTTTCTCTAAAGAGGCTTGATCTTGAAAAGGTCCTACTTGAACCTTGTATATATTGTGTATTTTTTGATGGCTTGCAGGCTGTTGAAATAATGTGGTGATTGCTTTAGCCGTTTTTTCTGCTATTTGCTTATCACGTGTCGCAAATACCTGAATATAATTACCGGTCGATATTTTATTATCGACGATGATGATTGGTTGATTATCTGCATTAAAAGTAATGGCTTCTATTGTGACATTAGCGGTGCCTGTTTTTAACATATCTAATTTATAAGCGGCACTATAGGACAAATCAATGATCCTATTTTGATGGAACGGTCCGCGGTCATTAACTCTAACAATCACTGTTTTTTGATTATCATTATTGGTGACTTTTACATAAGAAGGTAAGGGCAAGTTTTTATGCGCAGCACTCATTCCGTACATATTATAAATTTCACCATTTGAGGTTAAATGACCATGAAATTTTTTGCCGTACCATGAAGCAATGCCTGATTGCTTGAAATTGTCAGCTGTATGTAAAACTTGGTAGTTTTTTCCTCTGACTTGATAGTGTTTATTACCGCCTCGACTTTTCTCTTCAGCACGTGGAATGGCATCGCGTAATTCAAATTCATTAGGCAACCTTGTAGGTGTACTGTCATTTTTTTGCTGATAACGGCCGTGATTACTACTACAGCTAGCGGCGATTAGTAAGCTGAGAAAAGCGAGAGTGATTAGTTTTATTTTTTTCATAAGGACTGGATAATTAAGCTATAAAGCGCCTATGCGTACTGATTGCCATTAAAATACCAAAACCTGCCATTAATGTAACCATGGAGGTTCCGCCATAACTGACAAGAGGTAAAGGTACACCAACCACAGGTAATAGCCCAGAAACCATACCAATATTAACAAACACGTAAACAAAAAAAGTGAGGGTGAGGCTTCCTGCTAAAAGTTTAGTAAACGCGTGCTCTGCGCTGATAGCAATCCATAAACCGCGCATGACTATCGCTAAATAGACCAATAATAATAATGTGACGCCAATTAAACCAAACTCTTCACTAAAGACGGCAAAAATAAAATCAGTATGGCGTTCAGGCAAAAACTCTAATTGAGACTGAGTGCCTTGTAGCCAGCCTTTGCCTTGCAGACCTCCAGATCCAATGGCGATTTTTGACTGAATAATATGATAACCTGAGCCAAGCGGATCTTGCTCTGGATTTAAAAAAGTTAACACACGCTGCTTTTGGTAATCTTTCATCAAAAATAACCATAATATAGGGGCAAATGCCGAAGCGAGTACCCCACAAGCCCCAATGAGTTTCCAACTCGCTCCGGCTAAGAAAATGACAAAAATTCCGGAGCTTGCAATTAACAGTGACGTGCCTAAATCAGGTTGTTTCGCGATCAACAATGTTGGGATCAACACTAAAATGAAAGCGGCTATAATGTGGATGATTTTAGTCGGTAAATTAAATTGACTGACATACCAAGCAATCATGATAGGTACAATTAATTTCATGATTTCAGATGGCTGAAACATAGTGAAACCTAAATTGATCCAGCGCTGGGCACCTTTACCAACGTGCCCGAATAAAAGCACCGCTACCAATAAAGAAATACCCACAATAAAGGCAGGAACGGCCCATTTTCGATACACGAGTGGAGGAATTTGAGCAACCAAAAACATAACAAATAATGCGATACCAATTCGTTTCGCGTGTCGAATCGCCATATCGGCACTTTGACCTCCGGCACTGTAAACGACGCATAAACCTAAGACGAGCAGAGATAAAATACCCAATAAAAGTGGCACATCGATATTGAGACGATACCAAATGCTGCGTTGTTTTTGTTGATCGTGACCAGTAGAACGCATTAATTACTTCCTGAGTGTTTATTTTTAGGTGAATCTAAATATTGTTCACCATAGGTTTTATTATGATGCGGGTGTTTGTTTTTACTGACGATAACTCGATTACCGAAATATTGATCCATAATTTGTCGCGCGACAGGTGCAGCATTAGTACCACCACCACCTTTAGCAACGTTTTCTATTGCGACAGCAACGACAATTTCAGGTTTTTCATACGGTGCAAAGGCAACAAACATAGCATTATCACGTTGGTTTTCTTGCGTTGTTTCAGCGTCATATTTTTCATCTTGACCAATATTCGCGGTTTGTGCCGAACCTGTTTTTCCTGCAGCATCATATTTACTGCCTTTAAAGGCAGAATAACCAGTTGCACCAAATTTTTGTACCGTATTATGCATACCGTCTAAAACAATATCCCAGTATTCGTTTTTGGATAATTCAATCGGAGGCTTTTCATCAACAGGCATTTCAATCACATGTTCAGTCCCCTCCATAGGCGCATCGTTGTTTTCGCTTGGCGTTAAGACGATTTCCTTGGTCGCTTTAAGTAAATGTGGGACTTTGATATGGCCTTTATTAACCAAAATTGACATTGCTTGAGCCAATTGCAGTGGTGTTACAGTCCAATAACTTTGTCCAATGCCTACTGATAACGTTTCTCCCGTATACCAAGGTTGGTTATAGCGTGCGCGTTTCCATTCTACACTGGGCATGATTGCTCTGTTTTCTTCATAAATGTCGATACCGGTATATTCGCCAAAGCCAAATTTTTCCATCATTCTGGCGATACGCGTGATACCTAACTTATATGATAAATCGTAGTAATAAACATTACACGATTGCTCGAGAGATTTAGCTAGGTTAACTTTGCCATGTCCCCATTTTTTCCAATCGCGACGTTTGGTTTCAATACCTGGTAATTGATAAAATCCGGGATCGTATATTTCTGTTTCAGGCGTAATTATTTCTTCTTCTAAGCCTGTGAGCGCAAGAAGTGGCTTTATCGTAGAGGCGGGTGGATAACCTTGGACGGTACGATTCACTAAAGGACGATCTTTAGAACTAAGTAATTTTTTATAGTTTTTATTGCTGATGCCATGAACAAATAAATTACCGTTATAACTAGGGTTAGAATACATTGCGAGTACGCCGCCATCACGAGGATCTATCGCGACGATTGCCCCACGTTTACCTGATAAGGCGCGTTTTGCGATCATTTGTAATTCTATATCAAGGGTTAAGGTTAAATCTTTGCCTGGCACTGGCGGGGTAAAGTTTAACGTACGAATAATGCGACCTTGATTGTTTATTTCTACTTCTTGGTGGCCAATGGTGCCATGAAGAATATCTTGGTAAAATCTTTCTAAGCCAAGCTTGCCAATATTGCGGGTGGCAGCATAGTTTTCTTCTTTTCCTTGCTCTTCTAATTTAATCACATCTCTGCGATTTATCCGCGCGACATAACCTAATGAATGTGTGGTTAAATCCGCAAAAGGGTAATACCGTTTTAGCCGTGCATCTATAAACAAGCCGGGAAATTTATGTTGATTGACCGAAAATAATGCGACTTGTTGATCACTTAGTCTTGAAATTAACTCGAGTGGTTTAAAGCGACGTTTACTGCGTAAAGATTCAAAAAGTTTCGTTTGTTTTTCTTTGGGGATCTCTAAAAGCTCGCTAACTGCTTTAATTGTTTCTTCAAGATTTTCAACTTGTTCAGGGATCACCTCTAAGCTGAAAATAGGCTTGTTTTCAGCAAGTAACACGCCGTTTCTGTCATAAATTAACCCTCGGTTAGGCGCAACAGGTAAAAGTTTAATTCGGTTTGAGTTAGAACGAGTTTGATATTTTTCGTAAGAGCTAATTTCAAGTTCATAAATATTATTAAACAATATGAGTATGATGACGATAACGCCTAATAGC
Source organism: Thalassotalea sp. SU-HH00458 (assembly GCF_040362795.1). Lineage (NCBI taxonomy): Bacteria > Pseudomonadati > Pseudomonadota > Gammaproteobacteria > Alteromonadales > Colwelliaceae > Thalassotalea > Thalassotalea sp. SU-HH00458. The sequence goes on along the minus strand of NZ_BAABWW010000001.1, from coordinate 93,629 downwards.
GTAATAAAGGCTCTTCGGGCGAATAAATTTGCTTCTGCACTATGATTTCGAATAACGACACGTTTTGGCCTAGGCATCTTTATTCTCGATGATATGGGTGATTATTGTTGATACTCCACGCGCGATATAAACTTTCTGCAAGCACGATTCTAACCATAGGGTGGGGAAGTGTTAATGGCGATAATGACCATTTTTGTTCTGATGCTTTGATACAAGCAGGAGCTAAACCTTCGGGTCCGCCAACCAAAAGCGCAACATCACGACTGTCGAGTTGCCAATTTTCTAATTGTTTTGCTAATTGCGGCGTGGTCCAAGGTTTACCTTCCACTTCTAAGGTGACAATGCGGTTGCCTTTTGGAATAGCCGCGAGCATTTGTTCGCCTTCTTTTTCAAGAATGCGGGCAATGTCGGCATTTTTGCCGCGCTTTCCAGGAGGAATTTCTACTAAATGAAAAGACATATCCCGAGGAAAACGACGGCTGTATTCGTTGAAACCTTGAGTGACCCATGCAGGCATTTTATTGCCTACAGCATAGAGGGTTAAACGCATGTGTTTAACTTATTCCCATAATTGTTCTAGTTGATAAGTATCACGGGTAGTGTCTGTCATGATGTGAACAACAATTTCGCCTAAATCCACTAAGGCCCATTCTCCAACATCATTACCTTCAACACCTAATGGCTCTGTGCCAGCAGCACGGCATTCTGCTGTTAAAGATTGTGCGATTGATTTTACATGACGATTTGAATTACCTGAGGCGATAATCATCACATCGGCAAAGTCAGATTTTTCAGCAATATCTAACGTGATAAGATCACGGCCTTTCATGTCTTCTATTTTTTCAGTAACAAAAGCGGTTAATGCTTCAATTTGCAAAGTGAGTACTCTTCATTAATTTGATGGTAATTGAAAACAATAATATCACTATTCTAATGTTAGGTTAATAGTGTAGGGGCATTTTTACACTGCAAGAAAAATGCATTCGCCGTATTATGAATAAATAGATGTGGTTAACGGTATAATTGGTGTTGTTTGATATAGTTTAGCACGCTCGGACAAAGCGTGTTTTCATCTAAGTTATTGGCCTTTATTGCTTGGCGAACTTGTGTAGATGAAATATCGATATTCGTGTTTTGATGAAAAAGGATCTTTCCTGATTGAGTATTACTCAATAGGGTAAGGTCATCGGTAAAGTAAGGCGATAATGATTGATGGCAAGCTTGTTTAAGTGCATTAACATCATAGTCTGGTCGAGTATTAACCAATAAATGACAATATTGCAATATTTCAGACCAGCGATGCCAATGGGTAAATGTTAATAATGAGTCCATGCCAATGATAAAAAATACTTGGCTATTTGGATATTGTTGATGTATATCTTTCAAGCTTTCTAAAGTATACGAAGGGGTATCTTTATATAACTCTCTATCATCAAGTTGAAAAATTGGATATTGCTGACAAACTAATTCAACCATTGCTTTGCGGTGAGTTGCGTTGGCTGATGTTTGTGTTTTATGAGGCGGAATGTGTGCAGGTAAAAGATAAAGTTTATCAAGTGATAACCAGTTAGCATTTTCTATCGCAGGAATAATATGACCTAAATGAATCGGATCAAAAGTCCCCCCCAAGATACCAATTCGTGAAAAAGATTGCTGGCTTGCTTTTACAGGTGTCAGCTTTGATTGGCTTTCATGTTGTGAAGGCTTAAGCATATTCATAATTTAGCGAATAATGTTTCATGGTTTCACCATGATATAAACTAACTAAGACATCGGCGAGTAAAACAAACGGATTAAACTCACTATTGGTTTTACTGATGGTATCTACATCTGCAATTCTAGCTTGCGCATACGCTAAATTATGCTCTGTTATGTGATTAATAGCATGTTGGTAAAGAGGCTTCCTTTTATCCCAAATTCTAAACTCTTTACATAAAGTAGCGAACGAGTCACCTTGAGCTATTTTTTCTTGCATTATAAATAACTGATTGATTTCTTTATGGATAAACCAAATGAGTTGATTGATGGCAGTACCATCCTGTTGCAGTTGATCTAACATGGCAACACACTTTTTGATATCGCCCATTAACATCGCATCTATTAATTGGAATGGGTTAAATTTAGCTTGTTTAATCAGTAAGCTTTCTGCGTCGGAAACTGTGATTAATTGTTGTCCGAATAATATCGATAGCTTCTGTATCTCTTGCGTTAAGGCGTTTAAATTACCTTCAAACAATTCCGCTAACATAAGAAATACATCAGGGTGCAAATTCAGGTTGTTTAACCTGGCTTGGCGTTGAATCCACTGATTTAATTGGTTACCTTCGATATCATAAAGCGGTAAAAAACAGCCGTTTTTTTCTAAAACTTTAAACCATTTTCGTTTTTGACCCGCAGCATCCATTTTGGCGCCGTGTAAAATGAGCAAAACATCTGGATGCAATTGTTCACTGATTTGCGCTAAAGCTTTACTACCTTTATCGCCTAATTTGTTGGTCATTAATTCAAGCTCGATTATGCGTTGGCTCGAAAATAAACTCATGGCTTGGTATTCTTGTAACAACAATGACCAATCAAATTTATCATCGACACTAAAGCGAATTAATTCATCAAATCCTTGTTGTTTAAAGTGAACTTTAATGCTGAAAAGGCTGTCATTTTTTTGCCAAGGCTCATCACCAAAAATCAACCAAACAGGTTTAAAACCTTGATGCAATGTGTTGGTTAATTGGTTGTGATAAATTCGCATGATGATTACCTTTTACCCTGAAACAAAAGTAAATATAGACGCATTACTCAATATGCTAACGTTGAATGGTGGCCATATTTCTTAAAATTTTATCTGCAGCTTCTTGTCGCATTTCTCTTAACATTAATGACAATTCACGACTTTTTGCCAGCGCTAAATCTGGATCATCTTGATAATCACGATTGATTTCAAATGAAAAAGATTGAATGTCTTCATTGGCAAAACGTAATTGGTAATTGACGGTATAAATTAATTCATACTCAGCGACTTGACCATTAGGGAATACAGATAAAGTGCGTCGGTCTAATTCATCTTTTAATATGCGTAACTCGGGGGTTTGTGGAGTAAAAGTTTCCACTAGTGTTACTTGGTTTCGGGTTAAGTGCTGGCGAGTTAGCCGAGTTAATTCGCCATGTTTATCAACTGAGCTGAGATACAAGGTTTGTAACTCAGGAGCAAGTAAATAATCACCACGTAATTGAAAGCCACAACCTGTTACCATCACAGATAGCATCAGTGGAAACAGTGACCAATGATAGCTTTTAAAGGCACTTACTTTAGCGTGAACAACGAATAAAATTGAACGTTTTATTATTGCTAAGTGTTTATTTACTTGACTCATATTAATTATCATTTCGCTAATAGAAATCGATTAATTCGCAACTATATTTAACAGTTTACCTGGTACATAAATCACTTTACGGACCGTTTTACCATCAATAAATTTAGCGACATTTTCTTCATTCAACCCTAATGTTTCAACGTGCTCTTTGCTCGCATCCGCTGCAACCGTTAGTTTTGCACGAACTTTACCATTTACTTGTACGATTATCAGCTTTTCATCTTCCACTAATGCTGCTTCATCGACTTGTGGCCAAAGCGTATTTTCAACGGGATTACCATCGCCAATAATTTGCCATAAGTGATGACAAACATGCGGTACGATTGGCGTAAGCATTAACACTAATGCTTGAATCGCTTCGTGCATTACAGCGCGGTCTTCAGTGCTATCCATGCTCGCTTTTGATAAGTGATTCATTAATTCCATAATGGCTGCAATCGCCGTATTAAAGGTATTTCGTCGACCGATATCATCACTGACTTTATGAATGGTTTTATGCAGTTCTCGACGTAATGTTTTTTGTGCGCTATTTAGCGTTAAGCCTTCAAGTGAAACAGGGTTTTCACCTTTTTCATGGTTAAGGGAAAAATCATGCACTAATTTCCAGACACGTTTAATAAAGCGATGAGCACCTTCAACGCCAGAATCTGACCATTCTAACGTTTGCTCAGGTGGAGAAGTAAACATGATAAATAAACGTACGGTATCAGCACCATACTGATTAATTACCTCTTGAGGATCAATACCATTATTTTTAGACTTAGACATTTTGCTCATACCAGCTGATATAACAGGTTGTCCATCTAATTTGCTTATCGCAGAAGTTACTTGACCTTTTTCGTTACGTTCAACTTCAACATCGGTTGGCGCAACCCAATCTTGTGCACCATTATCTGCTTCACGATAATATGTATCGGCTAAAACCATCCCTTGGCATAACAAGCTTTTGAATGGCTCATCGCTATTTACTAAACCGAAATCGCGTAATAACTTGTGGAAAAATCGAGCATACAACAAATGTAAAATAGCGTGTTCAATACCACCTACATATTGATCTACCGGCAACCAATAATTGGCTTTTTCTGGATCAAGCATTTGCTTGTCATCACTAGGTGAACAATAACGTGCGTAATACCATGATGACTCCATAAATGTATCGAACGTGTCTGTTTCACGAAATGCTGCTTCGCCGTTATATGTGGTTTTTGCCCATTCTGGATCATCTTTAATCGGCGACGTGACACCATTCATCACGACATCTTCAGGTAGCTCTACAGGAAGTTGATCTGCTGGAACTGGTACAGATTCACCATTGGCTAAATTGATCATTGGGATCGGTGTTCCCCAATAACGCTGGCGTGATACGCCCCAGTCGCGCAATCGGTAATTAACTTTTATTTGGCCTTTCTTTTCTGTTTTTAGTTTATAGGCAATTGCTTTGAATGCTTTTTTAAAGTTTAAACCGTCAAACTCGCCTGAGTTAATTAATTTACCTTTTTCGGTAATAGCAGCTTGAGTAATATCATCACCGTCAGCGCCTTCAATTACTTGTTTGATTGCTAAACCATATTTTTTGGCAAATTCGTAATCTCGTTGATCATGGCCAGGAACAGACATTACGGCACCTGAACCATAATCCATTAACACGAAATTAGCCGCCCATACTGGTACTAATTCGCCCGTTAATGGATGCACCGCTTTCAGACCGGTATCAACCCCTTTTTTCTCCATGGTTGCCATATCGGCTTCAGTGGCCTTATTGGTTTTACAGTCGTTGATAAATTCAGCTAGTTCAGCATTATTTTTTGCTGCAGCAAGTGCAAGAGGATGTTGCGCTGCAAGTGCGACATAAGTGACCCCCATTAAGGTGTCAGGTCGAGTTGTGTAAATATCAAAACTGTCATCAGAGTCGGCAACCTGGAAGGTCATTTCAACGCCTTCAGAGCGACCAATCCAGTTTTTTTGCATGGTTTTAACTTGTTCAGGCCAGCCTTCAAGTTGGTCTAAATCAGTTAATAATTCTTCGGCATAGTCGGTAATTTTGATAAACCATTGTGGAATTTCTTTTCGCTCAACAATCGCGCCAGAACGCCATCCTCGACCATCAATGACTTGTTCATTAGCTAAAACAGTTTGGTCAACAGGATCCCAGTTTACCGTGGCATTTTTTTTGTACACTAAGCCTTTTTCGAAAAGTTGGGTGAAAAACCATTGCTCCCAACGATAATAATCTTTTTTACACGTCGCTAATTCACGATCCCAATCATAACCAAAACCTAATGATTTTAATTGGTTCTTCATGTAATCAATGTTTTGATACGTCCACTTAGCAGGGGCAGAGTTATTTTTAATAGCCGCGTTTTCAGCAGGTAAACCGAAAGAATCCCATCCCATTGGTTGCATGACGTTTTTACCTTGCATGCGTTGGTAACGAGAAATAACATCACCCAAACTATAATTGCGTACGTGACCCATATGTAATTTACCACTTGGGTAAGGAAACATAGATAGACAATAAAACTTTTCTTTTCCGGGTTGTTCAACCGCTTTAAACGTTTGATTAGTAGTCCAAAAAGATTGCACTTCAGCTTCGATTGCTTGGGGATTGTAAATGGATTCCATTAACGATTTTCTCAAAAATTGATGTGGGAGCCACTCATGACTTTAGGTGTTAACAGTCAGGAAATATGGCGAGTAAAATAATCGCCATAGAATACATGAACACCCCTATAGTCGACAAGTTTAATCCGCTATATTAGTTGAATATCCGTCATTTTAATTGCTTTTAATTTTAATCATTGCCCTTAGTTCGATAATAGTTAGGTAATAGTGAAATATATAAGCTATAAATTAGTTAAAGACGATAGAGGAGCGAGTGATGACAGAGAAAAAGAAACTAGCTGATTTTTATCAAGATTTAGCGCAATGGCTAACCGATGTTAAAAAGCATGAAGTCACCCAAGTGGTTGAGCTTATTGAACATGCAAAAACTATTATGAAAGCAGCAGAAGAAATACCCGAAGAAAAATTTAAACAATTTATTGAAAATTTTAAATATGACTTACATGAGTTTTATCAACAAAACCAAGAGCAAGCAAAACATTCTATTTATTTAGGTTTAATGAAAGAGTCTTTTTGGGCTGTTATGGCTAATATTACCGATAAATCTCAAGTGGAATGGGCTGAATTATGTGAAGATTTTCATCATGATGGGGTTTATCAAACCAATGACGTGATTGGTTTTGGCCTACTTGAATGTCAAAATTGTCACCAGACACAACAAATTACTCATTTTTCCAAAGTGAATAATTGTTTGCATTGTGGACATAATCTATTTTTAAGAAAAAGTTTAACGCCTTAATTGATTGAATAGCTTAAGATCTTTTTCCAATTAAAACGGTTAACGAGTACAATCATCCATAATTAACAATGACCGCACAATTTTCTTTAGGTGCTTACGGTGATGCATTCATGAGCCAACATTCAACGCAGTGGCGTTTAACCCCAGAACAATTAACGGCCGATTTACGTGATGATATTTTTTCGTTATCGGAACAAAACAGTAATGACAGCGATATTTTTCTTGGTCATCACCGTGCAAAAGAAGCCCTTGATTTTGGCTTGTCTATGGAATCACGCGGATTTAATGTGTTTGCCATGGGGGAACATGGTACCGGTCGTCAAACCTTAATTAGACAAATGTTAAATGCCAAAGCAAGTGTGCAACCAACTCCTCCTGAGTGGTGTTACATTAATAACTTTGATGATGTGCATGCGCCATATAAACTTTATGTTAGTCCTGGAGATGGTAAGCAGTTACTTACTCGAATAAATACATTTATAGATGAGTTATTAGATTTATTTCCAGAAATATTTGACAACCCTGGCTATCAGCGACAAAAAGCAGCGATAGATCGCGAGTTTAATCAAAAGTATGACGAAGCGATAAGTAAAGTTGAAGATACGGCGTTAAAAAATAATGTCATTTTATTTGAAGAGAATGGTGAAATTGGTTTTTCGTTATTAGTTGATGGTAAGCCGTTAGGCGATAAAGAATTTGCTAATTTAGATGAAAAAAAGCGTAATGATTTTTATGTTTTATTAGCAAAACTAGAAAACTTATTATCCGAGCAATTGCTGGAGTTACCGTTATGGAAGCGTATTTCTTCCGATAAAATGCGGAAACTTAAACATGAAACCGCTGAGCAAAGTATTCGGCCATTTTTAAAAGAATTGGAACATGAGTTTGCCAGTAATATTGGTGTGCTCAAATACCTATCAAAAGTTAAAACACATGTGGTTGATGCTGTGTTAGAAATTTTGGTCGATGAAGGCAGCGAGCATCAAAACGATAAAGATTCTCGTAAATTAATGCAAGAACGCTTTTTACCAAACCTTCTTGTGGCTCGTGAACCTGAAGAGGGGGCTCCAGTTGTTTATGAACAAAACCCCACCTTTCAAAACTTATTTGGCCATGTTGATTTTGCCAGTTTTCAAGGAAGTTCATATACTAGCTATCGGTTAATTAGACCGGGTGCTTTACATAAAGCCAATGGCGGTTATTTGTTATTAGAAGCGGAAAAATTGCTGAACCAACCTTTGGTTTGGTCACGTTTAAAATTGGCACTTAAAACTCAAGAAATAACCATTGAAAACCCTTACTTCGAAATATCACAGCCAGGTGCATTTAGTTTACAACCTGAAAAAATTCCTTTGAAAGTTAAAGTGATATTATTAGGTGATCCTGAAATTTATTATACATTGCAAGATTACGATCAAGAGTTTACTGAGCTATTTAGAGTACTAGCCGATTTTGATCGCTACTTAGATAGCACAGATCAAAATTTAATTGAGTATGCGCAATTGATCAGACAGCGTGCAGAAAAATATGATTACCCTAACGTCTCCGATGCTGCCATTAAAGAATTAGTGAAATATGCGTTAAGAAGAGCTGAGCATCAACATAAAATATCTTCCAATATTGTGCAGGTCAATGATTTACTGGATGAGTCGGTATACTTCTGGAAAAAGCAAACGGAACAAAGCTTGTTAACTCCCGAATTTGTTATTCAAGCGTTAAATGCACAACAACGTAGAACCGGCAGAATTAGCGAAGCTTGGCTTTCTGAAATAAAAGAAGAGCAAGTATTAATAAGCACACAAGGTAAGCAAGTTGGTAAAGTCAATGGTTTAACTGTACTTGAAATTGGCGATAGTGTTTTTGGAACACCAGCTAGAATTACCGCGACTGTTTATGCCGGTAGCCATGGTATAACCGATATTGAAAGAGAAGTGGATTTAGGGAAGTCGATTCACTCGAAAGGTGTCTTGTTATTATCGGGGTATATTGGTCATAAGTATGGACAAAACTTACCTGTAGCTATTTCGGCAAATATAGCCATAGAACAATCTTATGGTCATATCGACGGAGATAGCGCATCAATGGCCGAACTTTGTGCTCTTATCTCTGCCATTTCTCACTTACCAATTGATCAAAGTATCGCCATTACCGGTTCAATGAACCAACATGGCGAGGTGCAATCTATCGGTGGAGTGAATGAAAAAATCGAAGGTTTTTATCGATTATGTAAAGATAAAGGCTTAACAGGTGAACAAGGGGTAATTATTCCTACCACTAACGTGATTAACTTAATGCTACGTGATGAAGTGATTAATGCCGTAAAAAATGGCGATTTTCATATTTATGCGGTTGATAATGTTGACCAATCGTTAGAAATATTAATGGGGTTAAGCGCCGGTGTGAAAAATAGCGTAGGGCGTTATCCTAGAAAATCAATCCACGCACTCGTGTTAAATAAATTATCTCATTTATCAGAATTATTAGAAGGCGGTGAAGCGTAAGCGCTATCAATAGTTACACGTAGCTTTTCATTTAATTTTCAATGCTAGTTTAAACACTTTATTAACTTTATTTGCTTAAAAATTAAGCAAATAAAGTTTTTCTTTCTATACTGAGATCAACATATAAATTAATCGTTAATTTAGCCAACAAATTATTATTCATACTCTGTTGAGAAGGATCGTTTATAAAAATAATAAAAAAACAATACCCTTAACTGTTTGTAAACTGAGTAACGCGCTATTACTGTTTTCAGTGAAACGTTTTAAGGTCAATTTCAGTTATGGCAATGTCCATTTTGCCGCATCATTTGACGTCACTTTAGCTCTGACGCCCCGACTAACGCATGCCGTAAATTAATTAAAGTTATTGAAATTTAAGAATATTTTGCAATTTATTTACTTTGGTTTATGATTTAATAAAGATGATTAAAAAGTAAACGAATACTCAATTATAAATTAGTAGCATTCTTTATTTTGAGTACGATAAGTCAGCTGTCTATCGTTTTTGTCAGTAGTGAATACTGTCAGCAGTGAGGGCGTTGTGGATAAATCGAATCAAATAGATCAGTTATGGCCTATTGCGGCCTATTTTTTAATATTAGCGGTAATGTTGGCCGTGATGATGTTATTGTCTCACTTTCTTGGGCCTAAAACTAACAGCCGCGCAAAAAACACGCCTTATGAATCTGGCATCATTTCAGTGTCAGACAACAAAACACGTTTTACTAGTCACTTTTTTCTCTATGCTATTTTCTTTGTTATTTTCGATCTAGAAACTATTTATCTATTTGCTTGGGTGATTGCTTTTGATGAAGTTGGTTGGTTAGGGTTTATTGAAGCGAGTATTTTTATTATCGTTTTATTGGTCGCACTACTCTATATATGGCGTATTGGTGGCCTATCACTGAAAAAGCGTCATTTACCTTTTCGGCAAACACAATTCACTGTGAATTCTCCCAAAACAGCGAAATCATCGCATCAATTTACTGATAGTTCGAGAGGTGCTTAATGGAGTGGTCGTTAACAAAAGCGAAATTAGATGAAGCAATGGAGCAAGCTCAGAAAGTTTCGGAAGAAGAGTTAAAACGAAATGTGTTTATGGCCAAGCTTGATGATATGGTGAATTGGGGCAGAAAAAACTCAGTCTGGCCGTTTAATTTTGGCCTAAGTTGTTGCTATGTTGAAATGGCTACGAGTTTTACTTCTCGGCATGATATTGCGCGTTTCGGTGCAGAAGTCATTCGGGCAACACCAAGACAAGCCGATTTGATGGTGATCTCAGGTACTTGTTTTCGAAAAATGGCTCCAGTGATCCAACATTTGTATGAACAATTATTAGAACCTCGCTGGATCATCTCAATGGGATCTTGCGCAAATTCTGGCGGTATGTACGACATTTATAGTGTTGTACAAGGGGTTGATAAATTTATCCCTGTGGATGTTTATGTTCCCGGTTGTCCGCCAAGACCTGAAGCTTTATTAGAAGCATTATTATTATTACAAAACTCCATTGCCCATCAACCAAGACCTTTAAGTTGGGTAGTTGGCGAACAATCTGTGTCACAAATCGCAAAGCCTTCACTACGGGATATAAAGCACGAACATCGTATGAATGTCACCAACCTCGATGAACCGGACTCAATTTAATGGCGAAGATAGATTTGCAAGCCAGTAAAGACTGGCAACCGACTCACGTTTTACCTATTGGCGACGAAATACAGGCAGTTGCTGATCATTTAGTGTTAACCCCAGTCACGGTGATTGAAAACATTGTTGATGGCATAGACACTTTTTGGCTCGATAAAAAGCAATTAACACAATTGATGCAAGTACTTAGGTATGACTTATCTGAGCCATTTGATATGTGTTTTGATATAAGCGCTATTGATGAAACTGAAAGGCAACATGTCGCAGGTCATGTGAGTGATTTTACCGTGAGTTATCACTTGCGTTCTTATCAACGAAATCAAGACATTCGCATTAAAGTTGCCCTGACTAATGATGATAAAACGTTAGCCAGTGCTTGTTCATTTTGGCCCAATGCTAACTGGTATGAACGAGAAATTTGGGACATGTTCGGCATTATTTTTGAAGGTCATCCGCATTTAACGCGTATTTTAATGCCCAATACGTGGCAAGGCCATCCGCTATTGAAAACCCATCCTGCTCGTGCGACCGAAATGGATCCCTTTGTACTTCCCCCCCAGAAGCAAGATGAAGAACAACAAGCATTACAGTTTAATCCAGAGGCATGGGGGATGAAACGTCAAAGTCAAGATAATGACTTTATGTTCTTAAATCTTGGCCCTAATCATCCGAGTGTTCATGGCGCGTTTCGAATTGTTTTACAAATGGATGGAGAGGAAATTGTCGATTGTGTCCCAGATATAGGCTATCACCATCGTGGCGCTGAAAAAATGGGTGAACGTCAATCTTGGCATAGTTATATTCCTTATACCGACCGTATCGATTACCTCGGCGGTGTGATGAACAATTATCCTTATGTCATGGCCGTGGAAAAACTAGCGGGCATTGAAGTACCTGAGCGCGCGAAAATGATCCGCATTATGACCGCTGAAATGTTTCGCATCCTTTCTCATTTACTTTTCTATGGCACCTTTGCACAAGATATTGGCGCTCTTTCGCCGATATTTTATATGTTTGTCGATCGAGAAAAACTCTTTGGTATCATTGAAGCGTTTACTGGTGCAAGAATGCACCCAAGCTGGTTTCGTATTGGTGGCATCGCTTCTGATTTACCGAAAGGTTGGGATAGCTTAGTGCGTGATTACGTCAATTATTTGCCCAAGCGACTCGATGAATACGAAAAAATGGTGATGCAAAATAGCTTATTGAAAAAAAGAACGGTTGATGTTGGCGCGTACTCAACCAAAGAAGCTATTGAGTGGGGCGTAACGGGCCCTGGATTACGTGCTACGGGTTTTTCTTGGGATTTGCGTAAGCAACGCCCTTATGGCGGCTATGATCAATTTGAATTTGAAGTACCACTTGGTCATAAAGGAGATTGCTACGATCGCTGTCGTGTCCGAGTTGAAGAAATGCGTCAAAGCATTCGTATTATTGAACAATGCCTAAATAATATGCCAGAAGGGCCTTATAAAGCTGAACACCCTCAAACTACACCTCCAAATAAAACTAATACCATGACAGATATCGACAGTTTGATCCCGCATTTTATCAATGTTTCATGGGGACCAACCATTCCGGTAGGAGAAGTTTCGATGAGCGTTGAAGCGACTAAAGGCATTATGGCTTATCACTTGATTAGTGATGGCTCAACCATGAGCTATCGTACCCGAATTCGCACACCAAGCTTCGCACATTTACAAATGTTACCGGTGATCTGCAAGGGGCAAATGGTGGCTGACTTAATTGCCACGCTAGGCAGTGTTGATTATGTCATGGCTGATGTCGATAGATAGCGGAGGAAGTTGCATTGGAAATTATTAAAACAATTACAGTACATCCAACAGATTACTTAACCTCACAAGAGTTGGCGGACATTGAGCATGAAATTAGTCTTATGGAAACTCGCGAGGCGGCAGGTATTGAAGCTTTAAAAGTGGTGCAATCACATCGCGGCTGGATCAGTGATGAATCGTTACATGTTATCGCTGCTTATTTAAAAATGTCATCGGCAGAGTTAGAAGGTGTTGCGACATTTTACAATTTGATTTATCGACAACCGGTTGGCAAGTATGTGATCCATCTTTGTAATAGTGTCAGTTGCCATTTAACCGGCTATCAACAAGTGCTTCACGCCATTGAACAACATCTTAATATTGGTTATGGACAAACAACGGAAGATAATCGCTTTACATTACTATCAAATGTTTGTTTAGGCGGTTGTGATAAATCGCCTGTTATGATGATAGGTAAGCAACATTATGAGCAGTTAACCCCGGAAAAAGCAGTTGAAATAATTACCGCTTTACAAAATGAAAATCAAAACGTTGAGGTAGAACTATGAACGCCTTAACACACCCATTAACGCATTTAGTGAACCTACAGTCCCCACTTAATTTAAAAGATTACTATCAACAAGGTGGTTATTTAGGCGCTGAAAAAGCATTGAAAGAATATAGTCCGTCACAGGTGCTCGACATTGTAAAAAAATCTCAGTTAAAGGGCCGAGGAGGTGCAGGTTTTCCTACCGGCATGAAATGGAGTTTTGTACCCGATTATGATGAGTCAGATCCTCGTAGCCAAGAAAATAAGTACTTAGTTTGTAATGCTGATGAGATGGAGCCAGGCACATTTAAAGACCGTTTATTACTGGAAGGGGTTCCTCATCAATTAATTGAAGCAATGATTATCGCGGCATATACCATAGGCGCTAATAAAGCTTATATCTTTTTACGTGGAGAATATCATCTCGCGGCACAACGTATCGAAACTGCACTTAAAGAGGCATATCAAGCCAATTGGCTAGGGAAAAATATTCAAGGCAGTGATTATCAATTAGATTTATATTTACATACGAGTGCCGGTCGCTATATATGTGGCGAAGAAACTGCGTTGATTAATGCGCTGGAAGGTAAACGCGCTAATCCTCGTGCAAAACCGCCATTTCCACAGGTGGCGGGATTATTTGGCAAACCGACGATCGTGAACAATGTCGAAACCTTATGTAACCTTCCTCATATTTTAAAAAATGGCCCTGAATGGTTTATTAACCTTGCCCCAAATAGCGATGCTGGCAGCAAAATATATGGTGCTTGTGGGCGAATAAAAAATCCAGGTTTGTGGGAATTACCCATGGGAGCGACGATAGATGAAGTTTTAAATAAACACGCCGGAGGTATGCAAGAAGGCTTGAAACTTAAAGGTTTGTTACCCGGTGGTGCATCAACTGATTTTCTCTTGCCTGAACATTTAGATACACCGATGGATTATGACTCTATCGCTAAAGCTGGAAGCCGTTTAGGTACTGGGGGATTAATTGTCTTAGACGATAAGAATTGTCCGGTGGCAATGGTGTTAAACCTATTACAATTTTTTGCACAAGAATCCTGTGGTTGGTGTACACCTTGTCGTGATGGTACTCCCTGGGCGGTTGAAATTTTAACTCGCATTGAACAGGGGAAAGGCACGATTGACGATATCGATTCTCTGTTAAAGTTATGTGATTTTATGTGGATAGGCAAAACCCATTGTGCATTAGCCCCAGGAGCAGTTGAGCCATTAAAAAGCGCGTTAAAATATTTTAATGATGAATTTATGCAACACATAGAACAAGGTTGTTGCCCTTATCATGGAGCTTACTAAGATGAGTGCTGATAACAACACGCCAACTATGGTCACAGTGTATATTGATGATCTCCCCTATCAAGTAAGCAGTGACGACAATTTACTCGCTGGCGTGCTTTCTCAAAAATTAAACCTGCCTTATTTTTGTTGGCACCCTTCAATGGGATCTGTGGGGGCATGCCGACAATGCGCTGTGACGCAATACCAAGACGAAAATGATCAACGCGGCCGTTTAGTCATGGCCTGCACAACACCTGTAACCGATGGCATGCGCATTAGTTTAAAAGACAGTCAGTCCGAAGTTTTTAGAGAGCAAGTCATCTCAGCCATGATGACTAATCACCCCCATGATTGTCCGGTTTGCGCTGAGGGCGGTGAGTGTCATTTACAAGATATGACTGTCATGACAGGGCATAGTACTCGCGAATATAAAGGTGATAAGCGAACCTTTGTTAATCAACATTTAGGTGAATTTGTTGGTCATGAAATGAACCGTTGTATCACTTGTTATCGGTGTGTTCGATTTTATAAAGATTATGCGGGAGGTACTGACTTTGGTGTTTACGGCACCAGCAATAAAGTTTGCTTTGGTCGCCAAGAAGAAGGGCAATTAGAAAGTGTATTCAGTGGTAACTTAATAGAAGTTTGTCCAACAGGCGTATTTACCAATAAACTTTTTTCTGCTCATTACACTCGAAAATGGGATTTACAATCGGCACCTTCAATATGTGCTTTTTGCTCTGTGGGCTGTAATACCAGTGTAGGCGAGAGATATGGCAGCGTTCGACGGGTAATGAATCGTTATAATTATGACTTAAATGGATATTTTTTGTGTGATAAAGGACGATTTGGCATCGGTTTTGTCAATGGGTTAATACGATTGCGCAAAGCCAAAGGTATTTCGCAACAGTCTCCTGAGAAACTGACCCGCTTAGAGGTAAGTAAAGCGTTAGTGCATTACAAAGGAAAGAATTTTATCGGTGTTGGTTCTGCGCGTGCCTCGTTTGAAGCTAACTATTATTTGCAACAACTTGTCGGTAAAAGTCATTTCTCTTTAGGTTATAGCCATAATGAAATGGTTTTTGCAGAACTACATCAACAATTTTTAATCCACCATAAAGCGCCAAGTATAGCTGAAATTGAGCAAAGTGATTTTGTGCTTATTATTGATGAAGATATCACACAAACAGCACCAAGAATTGCGCTTGCGGTGCGTCAAGCATTGCGCAATGCAAGCATTGAAAAAGCAGATAAACTAGGCGTACCTTCGTGGCAAGACAGTGCAGTGAGAACCATAGGGGGGAGTGCACTGTCACCATTATTCTTACTGCAAAGTAAAGCAACCAAATTAGACGATGTTGCTGAAGCTGTGCTGATGCAAAACACGCAAGACAGCATTGAACTGCTGCATTTATTTTCGACCTTAATTCAAAACAACCATGAATTGGCCAAAGTCAGTGATGATAATGTTGCTTTACTGAATAAATTATTAACGGCTAAAAAACCTTTAATAATTAGCGGTTGGAGTCACCAATCACCCGCATTATTTAACGCATCAATTGAATTCATGACCGTTTTGTCTCGAGCTAAAAAAAACTTGCGATCACTTTTATTGCCGCCTGAAGCTAATAGCGTTGGGCAATTAGCTTTGATGGATGAAAGCAGTTTATCGATTGAACAAGTTATTTATAAATTAACCGATAATGATAGTGATATCGATGGGATTATCTTGTTAGAAAACGAGCTTGAAGTGATGAATCAATCACAGCTTAATTGTTTAAAAGAGACAGATAAAACCATTATTTGTTTAGATCATAGTGACAACCAAATAACGGCGTTGGCTGATATTGTTTTTCCCGCTGCGCCGATAACGGAAAGCGATGGACATTTCGTTAACTATCAAGGTCAAATCCAAGCTTTTTATCAAGTGCACCCCTGTGTTTTACCTGTGCAAGAGAACTGGCGTTGGTTAACATTAATTGCCAAAGCTATGTATCCTAAACATGCTCTGTCCCAAGAGGTACATTCGCTTACTGAGCTTCACCAACTTTTTCATCAACATGACGATAATTGGCCAATTACGAAGTCGACGGCTTATCAAGCTAACGCGATTAAACCGATTGCTAGGGAGCCTCATCGTGCTAGTGGTCGTACGGCTAAGATGGCCAATATTAGTGTACACGAAGCGAAAGTTAGCCAAAGCGAAGGCGATTATCGTTTTTCAATGGAAGGTAGCGATTTAAATCATGCCACTGAAATGCCTTTTACTTGGTCTCCCGGGTGGAATTCCAATCAATCTATACATCAATATCAACAAAAAGTGGCGGGTCATTTAACCCATCAAGCCGACGCTTTGTTTTTTGATTTCAGCCAAATTAAAGCGGTGATAGAGCGACGAGCACCCTTAAGCGAGCATCAGCAATGTTTTCATCCTCAAATACCTTGGCATCGTAGTGGTTGGCAATCGGGGTTAAATCCGGAGTTTGCTTTGTTGCATAAAGTCAACAAGATATTTATGTCATCTACTGAAATAGCTAAACGACAGTTAGTTGAAAATCACTGGGTGAGTGTTGATCTTACGGCTGCAAGCACGGGTGAGAAAAGACAATATATTGCACAACTATTGTTAGATGAAAATCTATTGGGAGATTTAATTTATGGTGATATTGATCAATTACCTAATCAAATCTATAGCAAAGTTGCTGTTTCCATTGCAAGTGCGCATCAAGTAGAAAAATATCAAAACCAATGTCAGCATTTACAACAAAAAGCGACTCAAGATAAAGCGTTAATCCTTGAAAAACTCAAAGCACAAGATGCTTATATTCCAATTCGATTAGTCTCTGGAGGGTTAGATAATGCCTGAAATGATATGGAAGCTAGTTGAAATATCTATCATTATTGCCTTGTTGATCCCAATGGCTGCCATGTTGGTGTGGGTTGAACGACGCATGATAGGAATATGGCAAGATCGCTTAGGGCCAAATCGTGTTGGGCCATTTGGTATTTTGCAATCGTTTGCCGACTTATTAAAAATTCTCGGTAAAGAAGATTGGATCCCACCTTTTAGTGAAAAGTTCGTTTTTGTATTAGCGCCAATAATTGGTGCGGTATGTGTGTTGATGAGTTTTGCGGTCATCCCTTTTGCTCCTGATGTAGGGGTTTCTGATCTCAATATCGGTTTGTTGTTTTTCTTGGCCATGGCATCACTGGCAGTTTATTCCGTGGTGTTAGCGGGGTGGGCTTCTAATTCTAAATATGCCTTACTTGGCGGGATGAGAGCGGCAGCGCAAACAGTAAGTTACGAAGTTTTTATGGGCTTATCTGTTATGGGAGTCGTATTGCTTTCAGGAAGCTTTAACTTACGCGAAGTGGTGTTGGCACAATCGGATGGTTGGTTTATTCAATCACAATTTATCGGTTGTTTTGTTTTTTTAGTGGCAGGGATTGCTGAAAGTCATCGTTTGCCGTTTGATTTACCTGAAGCGGAAACTGAATTAACAGCAGGATTTCATACTGAGTATTCAGGCTTAAAATTTGCCTTATTCTTTTTAGGTGAATATTTAGGGGTCACATTAATCTCTGCGATGTCAGTGGTATTATTTTTTGGCGGTTGGTTAATGCCTGCACCATTAGATACTTGGTTACCGCCAATAGTGTGGTTTGTCGTGAAGATTGCTTTTTTTATCTTATTTTTTATTTTACTTCGTACCTCATTACCTAGGCCAAGATTTGATCAGTTATTAGCCTTTGGTTGGCTTGTTATGTTACCTCTGGCGCTTTTTAATTTATTGGTCACCGCTGCATTAAAACTGATGGAGGTGCTGTAATGCTTAGTCAATTAAGAACCATGTGGTTGGTGTTAAAACATACCTTTACGAAGGCAGATACGGTTGAATATCCCGAACAAAAACCGTATCTCGCGCCAAGATACCGAGGTCGTATTGTTCTCACAAGAGAGCCTAACGGTGAGGAGCGTTGTGTTGCTTGTAATTTATGCGCAGTTGCATGTCCAGTTGATTGCATTGCTCTTCAGCAAACGATTGATGATGACGGAAGAAAACGTGCTGAATTTTTTCGGATAAATTTTTCGCGTTGTATTTTATGTGGTTTTTGTGAAGAAGCTTGTCCTACCTATGCCATTCAATTAACCCCTGATGTTGAGTTAGCTGAATATGACCGTCAAAATTTAGTGTATGAAAAAGAACATTTGTTAATTAAAGGCGTTGGTAAATACCCTGATTATAGTTTTTATCAACAGTCAGGCATCAAAATAAAAGACAAAGACAAAGGGGAGGGGCTCCAAGAGAAACCGCCGATAGATGTGAAGGGGTTAATGCCATGATTACACGCTTTGCTTCAATTGAAACCTTATTCTATCTTGCTGCTTTAATTGCCATTATCGCGAGTTTAAAAGTTGTCACACAAAAAAATACCGTTCATGCTTTATTGTATTTAGTGGTGTCTTTACTCGCCGTTGCTGTTTGTTTTTATTTAATGGGGGCTCCTTTTGCTGCCGGTTTAGAAGTGATTGTTTATGCCGGCGCCATTTTAGTGCTGTTTGTTTTTGCTATTATGATGTTTGGTTTAAAAAATGATGAAACCAAATATGCCCCTCAAAGTACGGGATTAACTATTTGGCTTGGTCCTTGTCTCTTAGCTGTATTTTTGCTGTTGGCCTTATTGCTTTCTTTTGATAGTGCTGACATTCAACAGCAACTTAATGCAACCGTCATTAGTTCCAAAGATGTAGGCATTCTGCTTTATGGCCCGTACTTACTCGCTGTTGAAATTGCTTCTTTTCTTTTATTAGCCGGTCTTGTGGCTGGTTATCATTATGCAAAACCTGACGCCCAAGGAGGTCATTTATGACAGCAATTCCACTGGAGCACGTTTTAATTTTGGCTTGTATTCTTTTCAGCATTGGATTTTTTGGTGTGATCGTCAGAAAAAATACGCTTTTTATGTTGATGAGTTTAGAAGTGATGCTAAATGCAGTTGGGGTTGCCTTTATTGGAGCAGGCAGCGTTTGGCAACAAGCTGATGGACAAGTCATGTTTATTTTAATTTTAACCTTGGCCGCTGCGGAAGTAGCCGTTGGCCTCGCGTTACTTATTCGTTTACAGCAAAGATTTAAGTCGCTCGATATCGACTGTTTAAGCCAGTTAAAAGGGTAGGAGATATTATGTTATTAAGCTTTTTGCCTTTTTACCCATTAATCAGCTTCTTGTTGATCATTTTATTAAAAAAACAACTGTCGTGGTGGCAAACCAGTGTGCTGAGTGTCGGGGCTATGTTGTTGTGTGCTATCACGAGTTTAGTGTTATTTAATGCTTTAAACCAAGCCCCAGATGGCGTGATAACTTCACATTTATGGCGTTGGTTCTCTCTCAGTGATGGCGATAGCTTTGTCAGTGTCAATTTTTCTTTTTACTTAGATGCTTTGTCTGCGGTGATGATTTGTGTCGTGTCTTGCGTGGGATTTCTTATTCATCTTTTTGCCGCAGTTTATATGAAGGAAGATGAAAATTTTGGCCGTTTCATGGCCTATATGAATTTATTTATCGTAGCGATGCTTATTTTAGTTTTAGCTGATAATTTAGTTTTACTGTATTTAGGTTGGGAAGGTGTTGGCTTATGTAGCTTTTTATTGATTGGCTTTTGGTATCAAGAAAAAGCCAATGTATTAGCAGCAAGAAAAGCGTTTATTGTGACGCGTATTGGCGATACTTCTATGGCTATAGGGCTATTTATGCTCTTTAATGCGTTAGGAAGTGTAAATATTGTTGATGTAAGTGAACTTGCCAGCGCTCAATGGCAAGTAGGTAATAATGACGCTTATTGGATTTGTTTATTATTGTTGGGCGGCGCAGTAGGAAAATCAGCACAACTGCCATTACAAACCTGGTTACCTGATGCTATGGCTGGACCAACACCTGTCAGTGCCTTGATTCATGCCGCTACTATGGTCACGGCAGGTGTATATTTAATTGCTAGGATGAACGGATTATTTATTTTGTCTCCTCAAGTGATGAATTATGTTGCTTGGATAGGAGCCATTACCTTACTTCTTGCCGGTATTTCGGCACTGGTACAAACTGATATCAAACGGGTTTTAGCTTATTCCACCATGAGTCAGATTGGTTATATGATGTTAGGTTTAGGTGCTGGCGCTTGGTCTGCGGGGATTTTCCATTTAATGACCCATGCTTTTTTCAAAGCCTTGTTGTTTTTAACGGCAGGCGCGGTTATTTATGCACTACATCACCAACAAAATATTTTTAAAATGGGTGGTGTGTTAAAGCGTTTACCGTTCGAATCAAGTTTGTTTATTATTGGTTTGATCTGCCTGATGGCGTTACCGGGAACGTCAGGTTTTTTCTCAAAAGAGGCTATTATTGGCCAACTTTGGTCCTCGACAACGGCAGGACAAGCATTATGGTGGTGTGCAATTTTAGGCGCTTTTTTAACCAGTGTTTATAGTTGTCGATTATTTTTCATTGCTTTTCTTGGTCAAGAACGTTTTAGTCATTCAGTGACAAACTTATCAAATAAGGGGTTAAAAGCATCGTTAATTACTTTAGCTTTATTATCACTTGTTGGTGGTTTTCTTGTACCTGATTTGTCTGGAGTGTTTGTTAACGCAACTCAAGGTGTAAACAATGTCGTTGAGCCAGAGTGGTTACACAGTGTCGCGATTGCAACTCCAATTGTTGGCATTGTATTTTCCTGGTTTTATTTTAGTCAGTACCGCAGTGCAGAGCCTAATATTTATCAACAGGCCCAACTAAAGGAAAATCAAAACCCGATTGTTCGCTATTGTTTTTCAGGGCTTGGTTTTGATCATTTATATGAATTAGTGTTTATTAAACCTTTTGTTTTTATCGCACGCTTAAATAAACGTGATGTGGTCGATCAATGCATCATGAGTATTACATGGTATGTTGGCCTATGGCGAGATATCTTAGTTTATAGTCAAAATGGTTTGATGCGTTGGTATGCTGCGGCTTTTGCTATTGGTTTGGTCTGCTTTATAGGAGGCTGGTTATTATGATCATTTCTTTACTGATGATCGGACTTGTTTTCTCAGGTGGTTTCGCGTGGTATATGGAAACCAAACGGACAGGGCAAGCAAAGTTTATTGCGTTGTTAGCCACGATCATACTTGGAAGTTGTTTTACACTTTACATCGCCACCTCGCCAGAAAGTTATGCTGAGTTAGTGTTACTCACTAAGGTTACATGGATTTCTGTTTTTAATATCCATTATATGATTGCCTTAGATCATTTAAGTATCTTGCTATTATTACTTACTTTCATACTCACTGTGGTTGCCATTTTAATTTCATGGCGTGAGATCACGCACCGACAAGGTTTCTATTATTTTAATTTATTAACCACCATCGCTGGCATTATTGGGGTTTTTACCGCGGTAGATATGTTTTTGTTTTTCTTCTTTTGGGAAGTGATGTTATTACCTATGACCGCACTGATTGCAATTTGGGGTCATGAAAACCGTCATTTTGCAGCAATTAAATTTTTCATCTTTACGCAAGTAAGTAGTTTATTAATGCTTATTGCCATTATATTAATGGCTTTTATTCATCAACAGCAAGAAGGCCAACTAAGTTTCGCTTATCAAGACTGGTTAACATTAACCCTTCCTGCTGATTATAGTTATTATTTAATGTTAGGTTTTTTTATTGCTTTTGCCGTGAAGCTACCTTCTTTTCCTGTTCATAGTTGGTTGCCTGATGCTCATACACAAGCCCCAACGGCAGGTAGTGTATTACTTGCCGGCATTTTATTAAAAACAGGAGCTTATGGACTCATTCGTTTTGTTATCGTCTTATTTCCACAAGCTAGTGAGGAATTTGCGCCTATTGCCGCTGTATTAGCTTTAATAAGCATCTTATATGGCGCCAAAATGGCCTTTGCACAAACTGATTTTAAACGTTTGGTGGCATATAGCAGTATCAGTCATATGGGCTTTGTGATGTTGGCGTTATTCGCGTTTAATGCGAATGCTTTTCAAGGGGTGATTATTACTTTGGTCGCTCATGGTTTGAGCAGTGCGGCATTATTTACCTTTGCAGGCATGATCTATGCGCGGATCCATTCACGAGATTTAAGGGAAATGGGAGGCTTTTGGCGAGCCTCCCCCGTGATGGGAGGCTTTGCTTTGGCATTTGTAGTCGCAGCGTTTGGTATGCCAGGTTTAGCGAATTTTATTGGTGAATTTTATAGTTTAATCGGCGCTTTTCAACGGTTCCCTTTGATCACAATTTTAGCGGCCTTAGGCATTATCGGATCAGCAATTTATGGCATGTTACTGTTTCAATCTAGTTTTCAAGGCCCGGTAAAAAATAGCTTTATTGATTTATCGATAAGAGAAAGGTTTATTGCAACAAGTCTGTTTATCTTTCTGTTAGTGCTCGGATTATTTCCCAATTTAATTTTGCAATATTCGTTTAATGGAGGGCTATAACCATGGATTTATTTGCCCTTAGTATGATTGTCCCACAATTAATAATTGCCGCAGGCATTGTTCTTGCTATGTTGTTAGTTGCATGGCGAAGAAGTCAGCAACTTATCGCAAACTTTACTTTGTTCACTTTAATCCTTTCTTTGGTCGCAACTATTCATGGTTTTGGTTTTGATAAAATATCGGTAACTATGTTGTTAGCGGTTGATGACTATAGCCGCTTTGCTTTTATTTTAGTGTTATCGGCCAGTATCGTTTGTTTGTATTTAAGTAAAATTATGCTTAAACAAGTCGAAGACGTTCATGATGAATACTATTTATTATTATTACTAGTGGTATTGGGTGCTGGAATTTTAGTTGTTAGTGATCATTTTGCTAGTTTGTTTTTAGGTTTTGAATTATTAAGCATCGCCATTGTTGGATTAGTTGGTTATTGTCGAAAAGCGCCCAATGCCGTAGAAACTGGATTTAAATATTTAATATTAAGTGCCAGTGCATCAAGTTTTATGTTACTTGGTATTGCGTTTATGTATGCCCAAACGGGGGATTTAAGCTTTACACAAACTGGCTTGGAAAATGTCACTTTATTGAAAATATCTTTGCTATATCAAATTGGTTTTATGCTGTTTTTTTCAGGAGTTGCCTTCAAGTTATCTTTAGTGCCTTTTCATTTTTGGACACCAGACGTTTATCAAGGGGCGAGTTCCCCTGTGGCTATGTTATTGGCGACCGTCTCTAAATGTGCGATGTTCATTGTGTTATTAAAATGCTGTTATACCGCTACAAATTTAATGTTATTACAAAATGATAAACTGTTTGAATTTATTGCTTGGATTGCCATTTTATCGATGATAGTTGGGAATAGTTTGGCATTAAAACAACAATCTATTAAGCGCTTATTGGCTTATTCTTCTATTGCACATATGGGGTATCTTCTAATCGTGTTGCTGATCAGTGACAGCAAAGGTTTAAATATGGCGTGGCAAAGTGTGCTGTTTTATTTAACGGCTTATCTTTTAGCTAATGCATCAATATTCACAGTTATTACCTTGATGAATCGCGATAGTGAGGTGTATCAAGACATTACGATTAATGATTGGCGTGGTTTATTTTGGCAACAACCTTTGAGGGCCACGTTACTCATTTTTTCTTTGTTAAGCCTTGCTGGCATCCCTTTAACTGCAGGTTTTATCGGTAAGTTTTATTTAATCACTTTAGCGGCAAATCAGGCACTATGGGCGTTATTAGCCGCGTTAATTATCGGCAGCGGTATTGCTTTAGCGTATTATTTACCGGTTATATTTTCATTGTTTTCGTTGGAAAAACCTCGTGATGTTTTGCCTCCGGCTTCAATGTCAATACTGGAAAAGTGTGCGGTTATATTATTGATTTTTACCGGCTTAGCGATTGGTATTTTCCCTAATGCTATCGGCAGTGTTTTACAGGCGATTTAACCCTTTTATAAAATAACGGCTTGGTTAATTTCACAAACTAATTGTTTTCTTGACGACTAATATGTCATTTAACAACATACTTAATAGTAAAAAAATTACTAACGTATTGTTAATCTTATAAAAAATATGTTGGCGTGATGTTTGTATATATTCTTGCTAAAAAGGATCAGAACGTTGATCTTTTATTTATTATTCAAGGAATATCGTAGATGAAACATATAAAAATAATTTCAGCCATAACTCTTACTACTTTAATGAGTGGTTGCGTAGTCATTGCTTCGTCACCTTCTCGCGCAGATTTTCATATGCAAAAAGAACTTTCTATAGACGCGAGTGAATTAACCGCTTTAGATATTGAAACCGGCAGTGGTTCACTCAGCGTGATAGGCAATGCAGAGTTAACTGAAATTAGAGTAACAGCGGATATTTATACGGATAAAAAGTATACCGACAATTATGAACTTACCCTAAATAAGTCGGGGAATTCAGGTTACTTTGTTGCTAAAAACCATAGTACATCTGGTTTTTGGGTGGGTGACTCGCCACATATTGATGTGGTTATACAACTTCCTAAATCTATGTCGTTAACCATTGATGACGGATCGGGTGATATTGACGTGCAAAACTTAAACGGTCAATTAGATATTAAAGATGGCTCTGGTGGACTGTTGGTAAAAGATATTAATGGCGATATTAATATTAATGATGGCTCAGGAGAAATAGATGTGAGTCAAATTACTGGCAACTTAAAAATTATTGATGGCTCTGGTGAAATAAATATCCATGAAATCAAAGGTAATCTTAACGTAGATGATGGCTCAGGAACGATCTATGCGAGCAATATTGATGGAAGTGCCGACTTTGATGACGGCTCTGGCGATTTAACGGTTAAAGAAATTACCGGTATGGTAACCATTGATGATGGTTCAGGTAGTATAACGGTCGATAATGCAGGCGGTTTGAAAATTTTAGAATCAGGCTCAGGTGGCTTAAAAGTCAAGAATGTTAAAGGTGGTTTTAATATTGATAGCTAATCGATAAATAGCACAATTTTGCCGGTAAATAACGTTAAATTGCGATAATTTAGCGTTATTTTTTACGTTTCTTGTAGTTTTCCTTGCTTCTAATTTTAACCTCTGTATAATGCGCGCCTCGATATCAAGTCGTTGGATGTACTTGATATATTTATAGTGTGGGGTTATCCCAATAGACTTGCCCAGCTAGTTTCCTAACTAAGCTTTAGAATGTGCCTTGAGTCTTCCGGTGGTTTCCTCGTTATTGAACGCAGGGGTTGTTAGTTTACAACTATACCTGCCATTGAGAAGACAAAATTTATGTTAAATATTGACAATGCCTCTGTAGGCTTTGATGGCCTTGGTTTGCCTGAAAACTTGTTATCTGCCCTTAAAACACTTGGTTTTGAGAATGCAACGCCTATTCAATCAAAAACAATTCCACCTTTATTAGAAGGTTACGATGTTTTAGGTGAAGCACAAACGGGTACAGGTAAAACAGCTGCTTTTGGTTTACCTGCCTTAGCAAAAATTGATACATCAATTAGAAAACCACAATTGATGGTATTAGCACCAACTCGTGAGTTAGCGATGCAAGTGGCTGAAGCCATTGAATCATTTGCGAAAAATATTAAAGGTCTTAAGGTTGCTACTTTATATGGTGGTCAATCTTATGGTCCACAATTTCAACAATTAGAGCGCGGTGCGCAAGTGGTTGTTGGCACACCTGGTCGTTTAATGGATCACTTACGTCGTAAGAGCCTTAAATTAGATCAATTAAAAGTTTGTGTACTTGATGAAGCTGATGAAATGTTAAACATGGGCTTTTTAGAAGACATTACTTGGACACTAGATCATGTGCCTGAATCTACACAAATGTGTTTGTTTTCAGCAACAATGCCTGCTGGCATTCGTAAAATTGCCAATCGTTTCTTAAAAGATCCTGTGCATGTAAAAATTGCCGCGGTTAAGAAAGAAAAAGCGAATATTACGCAATATGCTTGGAAAGTTAGCGGAATTCAAAAAATTACTGCATTAACACGTATTGCTGAAATTGTTGATTATGATGCGATGATTATTTTCGTACGCACCCGAAACGATACTGTTGATGTTGCTGAAAAATTAGAGCGTGCAGGTTACCCTGCATTGGCGTTAAACGGTGATATGAACCAGCAGCAACGCGAACGAACTATTGATCAATTAAAATCTGGTGGTTCCTCAATTTTAGTCGCTACAGATGTGGTTGCTCGTGGTTTAGATATTCCGCGTATTTCGTTAGTCATTAACTACGATTTACCGAGTGATAATGAATCTTATGTTCACCGTATTGGTCGTACTGGTCGTGCCGGTCGTGAAGGTACATCTATATCGTTTGTTCGTCCGCGCGAAATGTATTCATTACGTCATTATGAACGTTTAACTTCAGGTGTTGTGAAACCTTATGATTTACCAAATATTCAAGAAATTGGTAAAAAACGTATCGAAAGAACACGCACTGAAATAGCTGAAATTATTGCTGAAAAAGATTTAACGGCAATGCGCGAAATTATTGAAGGTATGGCGGCAGAGTCTGAACTTTCGATGACTGATTTAGCGGCAGCATTATTGTTCCAAAAACAATTAAAGCAACCTTTACAGCCGAAAGAAGATCCTAAGCCTCGTCGTGATGCGCGTTCAGATAACCGTAATGATAGAGACGGTCGTGGTCGTAATGATAGTCGTCGTGATGCTCGTGGTGAAGGCCGTGGTAGGGATAACCGCAGCGAACGTGCGCCTCGTAAAGCGAAAGAAGTGCGTAACGATGTAGATTGGCAGACTTACCGTTTAGAAGTTGGTAAAGAGCATGGTGCTAAACCGGGTGATATTGTTGGTGCCATTGCTAATGAAATTTCACTTGATAGTAGCTACATTGGACAAATCAACTTACATGAACGTCATACTTTTGTTCAGTTACCAAAAGGTATGCCTGATAAGTCATTTAAACAATTAAAGAATGTTCGCATTCGACGTCAAGCGTTAGAGATTTCGGTGTCAGATGCAGCATTGGTAAAAGATCGTCCTCGTCGTTCAAATAGAACTGAACGTCCAAGACGTGCAAACTAAGCACCAATATTAGACAGTATTAATATATAGAAAAGGCGAGTCAGTTGACTCGCCTTTTTTGTCTGTGCATTTTACTTGTTAAGTTAATTACCTATCGTTATTTGGCTAATTCAACCATAACTGCGGTATACATTTTTAAATTAAGAGCAAATTGTTCTACGGTAATAAACTCATGTTCAGAATGTCCAGTATATTCTGCACCATGCATTGACGGCCCAAAAGATACCGCATTAGGGAATAAACGAGAGTTTGTACCACCGCCAATTGAAATGGGCTTGGCATCTGTTATGCCAGTAAAATGAGAGAAAACAGCTAATAATGTCTCGATTTGTGGGGCTTTATTTTGTACAAAGGGTTCGCCAATATAATGATCTAACTCAGTAATATCAGCCATATTTTTTAATTTCCAGCTGGCAATGGCATGATTGATTTCATTGCGCAATTGCTGTTCACTCTTACCTCTCGGTCGTCTTATATTGATATTTAATTCAAGATTGTTTTTATTCTGTTTGATTACCGTTGGAGACACCGTCATCGGACCCATAAAGTCGTCAGTGTATGCGATATTGCCGAATTTTTTTCCTTCTAATCCTAAGCCAATATTATCGTTAATAAAATTAACTAACGTGCCGGCACCATTATTGGGCCAACGGGTATTGGACAATAAGTCTGCTAAATAGGGAATAGCGTTTACCCCTTCTTGAGGTTTTGAAGAATGGGCTGATTTCCCTAAAGCGGTAATTATTAATTGCTGGTCTTTTAAGGTTAAATCAAAAGAGATCCCTTGATAAAACTGGACCTTGTCCATTAATTTCTGTAGCAATGTAATGTCTGCATTTTCGATAATGGCTTTAGCATCTTCGGGAATTTGACTGCCAAAATATCCCCCCTCAAAATGACTAATATATGGATCTAAGCTGCTAGATTTATCTTGTTTATTAAAGGCTATTTTTAATGTGCCATAGCCTTTTTCTGCAGTAAC
This sequence comes from Thalassotalea sp. SU-HH00458, assembly GCF_040362795.1. NCBI lineage: Bacteria > Pseudomonadati > Pseudomonadota > Gammaproteobacteria > Alteromonadales > Colwelliaceae > Thalassotalea > Thalassotalea sp. SU-HH00458. Next base: position 65,089 of record NZ_BAABWW010000001.1, on the reverse strand, counting down.
AACAGGATATTCTGCATCAGTAGTAATGTTTATCTGCGGGAGATCATTATTCTTCACATATTCTTGTAAAGGTCCCCAGTCTGACTCTTCCGCCATATATACATAGAGCTCTATACGTTTAGATAATTTAATATGTTTGTCTTTAATGGCTTTCATGGCATATAGTACAGAAGAGATTGGCCCTTTATCATCTTCACTGCCTCGAGCAATTAACTTTCCCGGTTCGGTGGTGCTATCTAATTCAAAAGGAGATTTAGCCCATTTAGCTGGATTAACTAGTTGAATATCACCATGGGTGATAATACCTAGTCTTTCTTGGCTATCACCTAAACCGATTATTACCACATAACCGTCATCTTGATAATCTAAACCTAACTGCTCAGCTTGAGTTTTTAAGGTTTTCTTAAAGGCGATATGCTCAGGATTATCGGTAGATTTAATTCCTTCAACAGCAACCGTATTATGTTTTACGAGTTGGCTGAGGCTGTTAATCATGTCTTTTTTGTAGGTTTCTACCGCGTATTGTGCGGTATCTTTTGCAAGAACACTCACAGTGTTAGCCATAGCATTAACAGAAAATATGAGCATGGTTACTATCGATACGGTTCGGGATAGTAAGGATAATTTTTTCAGATTTTTTAACACAAGATTTCCTTTCAGATATAAGTAAAGTAACAAATCAGCTAACATACATCATTTGAATGTAATCGATTAACTCAAATATAAACTGATAACGTAGACCGTTAATATATTAACTGGTTCAAGGTAAAAACAGCTACAATAAATAAAAAAATAAACTTATACAGTTAGTTAAAGTTTTAAAAAATGATCATATGGAACTAAATGAAATTTCTACACGTTTGAAATACATTTGTCATCCCTATGTTTTAATAAATAACCCCCACTTTATAGAGTAATATATGTCAAATTTAAACATCAGAACTGCAACGATTGACGATGCAGAAACCATTTTATACTTTATTCGTGAACTTGCGATTTACGAGAAGGCTGAACATGAGGTGCTAGCTACAGTAGAGACGATCAAATCAAGTATGTTTGGTGAGAAAGGTGGTGTACATGGTTTGATTTGTGAGCTTGATGGTAAAGCAATCGGCTTTTCTGTGTATTTTTATAATTATTCTACTTGGTTAGCAAAACCGGGACTTTACTTGGAAGACTTATATGTCTCGCCCGAGTATCGCGGGCAAGGTGCAGGCATTGCTTTATTAAAAGCATTAGCCAACATCGCTTTAAATGAAGGCTGTGGTCGTTTTGAATGGAGTTGTTTAGATTGGAATACTCCTTCTCGCGAGTTTTATGAATCACTGGGCGCAGAACCACAACATGAATGGTTAGGTTATAGAATGTCAGGAAAAACGTTAACAGACTTTGCTCGTTAACGTTTAAAATTTATTGGTATAACGCTTACCCTTGACAGTATTTTTTACTGGTGAGTAAGAGTCGTTAGATGGTTAATTTTAGGAACAGTCATCTGTGACTTTGAAATATTAATCATTAAAGTGTGAAAACATCTATAGACTTGTGCCAAAGTACAGGTGTTTAGGGAACACAAATAAAAGTACTGTTCAAACATCAATAGAAAGAGTAATTATGGGGTTGCTGTTTTTTGTTTTGAGCGAATAGTTTCAGTAAAGTTTAAGGTCTCAAATGAAAGTAAAATTTGCCGTAATAGGCACCAGTAAAATTACTAAAATGTTTATTGAAGCAGCTAAACAAGATCAACGTTTTGAACTACATGCCGTATATTCTCGCGGCAAAGAAACCGCACAAGCGTTTGCAAAAGATCATAACGCAGCGCATGTATTCACTGATTTGTCAGCGCTAGGACAATGCCAAGAAATTGATGCCGTTTATATTGCTTCACCCAATAGCTACCATGCTCAACAAGCGATTCAAATGATGAATGCGGGCAAGCATGTATTGTGTGAAAAACCGATTGCCGTGAATAGCAATGAGTTTCAGGCGATGGTAACTAGTGCTAAACAAAACAATGTTTGCTTAATGGAAGCTATGCTAAGTTCATTTGTACCAAACTTTTTAACCATTAAAAATTCATTAGATAAAATCTCACCATTAAGAAAATTCACGGCTAGTTTTTGCCAGTATTCTTCTCGTTATCCGGCCTATTTACATGGAGATAATCCCAATACTTTTAATTTAGCCTTCGCTAACGGTTCGTTAGTCGATATCGGTATTTATCCGCTTTATGCTGCTATTTCATTGTTTGGAGAGCCGGATAATGTTCAGAGTCAGTGTACTAAATTAGCATCTGGTGTTGATGGTTGTGGTGATGTGTTATTAAGTTATGAAAAATCGTGGCAATTGCAAGCGGTGATCAGTCATTCAAAGGTCAGCTCTGGTGAAAACATTGGCGAATTACAAGGTGAAAACGGTCGGATTGTTTGGCAACATTCATCTGAATTTAATCAAGTAAAGCTACTATTAAATGATGGTGAAGAACAAACACTCTCCGTTGAGCAAAATAGCAACAAAATGGTGTATGAATGTCAGCACTTTCTGGATTTGATTGCTGCAAAGCGCATTGAGTCTCCGGTTAACTCATGGCAATTATCATTGCTTGTATTACAAGTGTTAGAGCAAGTGAGAGCTCAGCAAAGTATTGTTTACCCTAATGATAACGTGTGAATAAAATAAGCTAAGCTATACTCAATCATATACTTATTTATTGTCTTTAATAAATATAAGTTTTTCTTTGTAAAGTGAGGTATTTGCTGTGGTAGCTGAACAAGAATTAGAAATTCTTTCACAATCAGATCTTGATGATTTATTGCGAATTAATGAATTTATTGGCCAACAAGATGAAAATTCTTTAGTGAGTGAATTAAAACGAGCTATTTTAGATTCAGGTAAATTAGAGTTAAGTCAGTGGAAATCACTGCGTGATCATATCAGAGAAATTGAAGAACTGATTCCTCACATTGATTTAATCATAAAGTTGAAAAAAGAAAACTAAGCGGTGTTATTTAAAGTAGGGTAATTATTTATTAATTATTTTAATAAAAAGCAGCAGATCACGGTAATCTCACATATAATAACGCGAGATTATACGTGAGGAAAATTATGAAAGTTTGTGGTGTAGAGTTAAAAGGTAGTGATGCCATTATTTGTGTGATGTCTAAAGCTAATGGTTTATATGATATTCCACACATTAGAGTGCCTAAAATATCCATTAAAGATGCAGGCGATGCCGATCATTTACGAGATTTTCAATTTGCTTTTGCTAAGTTGGTTGAAGATTATAAAATTGATAAAGTTGTTATTAAAGGTCGTGCATTAAAAGGTAAGTTTTCTGGTGGGCCTGTTGGTTTTAAATTAGAAGCGGCCATTCAATTAATTAATAATTTACCGGTAGAAATATTATCGGCAAGCTATGTCAAAAATACGTTAGCAAAATCTCAAGTGAATATAGATTTTAGAGACACAGGTTTAAAAAATCTTCAAGAGACGGCATTCCAAACAGTTTTTTCATATTTGGAAAATAATTAACTCTTAAAATTCAACGTTTTTAGAGCACTTTGTAGAAAAAGTGCTTATGTTAAACTTACACATCATCCTTAATTATTTAAAATAAACATTACCAATACCCTTTAAATTGGTAATGTTTTTTTTGCGAGCCTTTTGATAAAAAAATTTACCATTTATAAATGCAGTGTTTTATTACTCGTTTTTGTTTTTCTGTAATAAACCTTTCTATAGCAAGTTAATCATACCTAAATTAAATCAACTTAATTTATTGCCTATCATTTTGTGGTGAAAGTGAGATGGAAATAAACAATTATTCAGAACAATAATGAAAAATTGATGACCAATCTGTATAAATTTCAATCCTTTTACTATGTTAAATACAATGTGAATTAATGGACTGAAATATTTCTATTGTTAACCGAGTTGGTTTACCGATTTTGTGTTCTCATTAAGATATTTTTAAAAACTTTGGTTGACAAATTGGTAAGCTGTTGAGAGTATCGTATCTAGTATTTAGTACAAAAGAAATATAAATAACAAAATTAGTTTTCTTTTTAGTACTTAAATGGTTCATACAATAATTTATTAGGGGAATAATGATTGTGAAAACGAAATTATTAATGAGTTTGCCAATTCTATTGGCATTAAGTGCATGTGATAATGACTTTGAAGGCAATAAAGAAGGTAACTCAATTGGCTCAATAAGTATTTCTGGTGACACGATAGTTGGTTCATCATTGTCAGCAAACTTGGTTGACACTAATGGTTATGACGCTGCTGCGGTAACTTATTCTTGGATGGCAAACGATGTGGTAATTTCGGGTGCAACTTCAAGTTCATACACATTAGTAGAGGCAGATGCTGCTACAAAAATAACCGTGTCGGCTTCATATACTGATGATGATGGTTATGATGAGGTAGCTAAATCTAATCCTTCTAGCACAGTAGAATTTCCTGCGGTGAATACCGAAGGGACTGTTGCTATTTCTGGTGATGCTGTCGTTGACGGTGAGCTAAAAGCGACAATCACAGATCCTAATGGCACGGGAGCAACGCCAGTTGCTTACACTTGGATGGTTGATGGTTCAGATATTGCTGATTCAAATGCTTCAACTTACACCTTAACTGCGGCTGAACTAGGTTCGATTATCACCGTTTCTGTTGTTTATACAGATAATGACGGATTTGATGAGATGGCAACGTCTGAAGGCGTTGGACCTGTTACGGATGAAATTATTGTTCCTCCAGCTGTAGAGATCACGAAAGTTGCATCAATTACCGATAGCATGACAGATGATGCGGGCGAATTACGTTACAAAGATTCAATGTTAGAGCAAGGTAAACTGAGCGTTTCATTTAACAAAACATTAGATGATGGTAAGGATGCCTATATCGGCTTATACGGTAGCTCAACTAGTACCAACAATGCTGTGATTGATTTACGCATTCAAAATGGTGTGTTCCAAATTCGTAATAATGAAGACGCTATTTTAAGTGAAGTTACTTATACTTTAGATGAATGGCATGATGTTGAAATGACTTGGGACTCTTCAAGTACTACAGAAGTGACTACGTTAACATTAACGATTGATGGCGTAATGTATGGTCCATTTCTTTCATCTACAAAAGAAGGTCCAGACTTAACCACTGACGGTGTATCTACGGTCATCTTTAAATTAGGTGATAACGGTGGCTTAACTGATGCTTCATTCTTAGTGGATGATTTTAAACTGTATTCAGATACTGCAGGAACGACTGAAGTATTCTCTGATGATTTTGAAGGTTATGCAGTAGGTGATTCTTTAGATACTGATAACGGGGCCTCTCCATATAACTCTAGTACTGCTGAAGCGGTAGTTGCAGAAGCTGAGCGTTTAGTTGAAGAAGAGCCAGAAGAACCGGCTGAGCCTAATTTCAATGTTGCCTCAATTACCGATACTATGACCGATGATGCGGGCGAATTACGTTACAAAGATTCAATGTTAGAGCAAGGTAAACTGACCGTTTCATTTAATAAAACAATGGATGATAGTAAAGATGCCTATATCGGCTTATACGGTAGCTCAACTAGCACAAATAACGCTGTGATTGATTTACGCATTCAAAATGGCGTGTTCCAAATTCGTAATAATGAAGACGCTATTTTAAGTGAAGTTACTTACACCTTAGGCGAGTGGCATGATGTTGAAATGACCTGGGACTCTTCAAGTACCACGGAAGTGACTTCGTTAACATTAACGATTGATGATGTTATGTATGGTCCTTTTCTTTCATCTACAAAAGAAGGTCCAGACTTAACGACTGATGGGGTTTCAACGGTGATCTTTAAAATTGGTGACAATGGTGGCGTAACTGATGCTGCATTCTTAGTCGATGATTTTAAACTATATTCAGATATGGAAGGTACTACAGAAGTATTTGCAGATGACTTTGAAAGTTATACAGTAGGTGATTCTTTAGATACAGATAACCCTGACTCGCCTTATAATTCAAGCACTGCAGAAGCGGTTGTTGCTGACAGATTATAAAAGCGAAAAGTATAATTAACGTTGGTTAAGTCATTAATCAAGATACAAAAATAGCGCTTATATTGGCGCTATTTTTATTCTATTTATATTAAGTCTGAATGTTCTACCGACAACTGACGAAAAATTAAATTGAGTTTTACAGAGGTAAACTTGTACTAATCAATGATTAGTCGAGGATAAATAAGGTGAAAAAATGTTGGTTTCAATTAAAACATTGCTAAGTTTACTGTTATTAATAACTTTAACGGGACAGAGTTATGCTGAAAGTAATGAGCTGAGAAACACTAGAGGCGAAATCATTAAGTTAGATCCTAGCTTAACACCCGCTAAAAATTTTGATTTGAGCCAATGGAGTATTAGCTTACCTGTTGATACCAATAAGGATGGAATTGCAGATAATATTCCGGAAAATTATTTATCAAAGGGGTTAACTATTGCGCCTATTTTTTATACGGCAAAAGATGGTGGAATGGTATTTACTGCGCCAATTGATGGCCCTAAAACGTCTAAAAATACCAAATATACTCGGACTGAATTACGTGAAATGTTAAGAGCCGGTAACCTTAGGATCAAAACAAAAGGTATTAGCAAAAATAATTGGGTATTTAGCACAGTAAAAAGATCCGTAAGAAAAAAATCAGGCGGTGTCGATGGAACGCTTGATGCGACACTCGCCGTTAACCATGTCACAACCACAGGTGATGAGAAACAAGTTGGTCGTGTCATCATCGGACAAATTCATGCCAAAGATGATGAACCTGTTCGTTTGTATTACCGAAAATTACCGAACAATGAACGTGGTGCAATCTATATGGCTCATGAGCCTTTAACGGGGGATGAACAGTGGTATGACTTAATTGGCTCTCGTGCGAGTAATGCCAAAGACGATCCTGATGGAGTGCTGCTTAACGAAGTTTTCAGTTATCGGATTCATGTTGATGGTAATTTATTAACGGTTACTATTATGCGTCCAGGTAAAGCCGATGTCGTACAAGAAGTTGATATGAGTGAAAGTGGTTACCACAAAAGTGATCAATATATGTATTTTAAAGCCGGTGTTTATAATCAAAACAATACTGGTGACAAAACAGACTATGTACAAGCTACCTTTTATCAATTAGAAAACAGCCATAAAAAACGTTAATTTTTACGGATTAAACCTTTTCTAAACAAATGAACACATACTGCTGGAAAATTATTTCAGCAGTACTAATCAATAATAACTAAAACGTTGCCGATCTTTTTATTTAAAATGTAGCAAGAAGACGCCAATGAAGTTTTTATATTCAGCAATCAAAAAATATCCATTGTTTATTACAATGTTGGAGGCTTAAGTGCTTTTACGACACTATTTTATATTTCTTAGCATCATATTTTTTCTACAAGGCTGTGGTTCATCATCATCTGACGAAGTAGTGCAAACCCCCGTTCAAGAGCAACCAAGTACACCTGAAACGCCAGAAGTTGAAATTGAGCTTATTACTTGTGCAAGTTTAAATAAGCTCGAATTAGCACAAGCATCGGTTCAGTCGCAAATGCAAGGCTTTGAAGCGAGTAAAGCGATAGATGGTTCATTTTTAGAAACGAATCGCTGGTCTACCTCTAATGAACAACATGATTTAATTCTAACCCTCGATGAAACTTCACTAGTAAAAGGGATTTCAATCGCCTGGTTAAATACTGATGAAAGAAGCTATAGTTTTGATATAGCAACTTCTCAAGATAAAGAAGAATGGTTACCGGTATTAACTTCGGCAATAAGTAACTCACAAACAAACCGTAGTGAATATATAGCGGTAACCGAAAGTTCTGCCAAGTATATTAAAATAATTGCCAATGGCAGTGATAAAAGTGATGGTAATCATATCGTTGAGGTTGAAGCGTTTGGTTGTCGGGAGAACATAACTTCGTCGATAGAACTAAACGATTGGTATTTAAGTATTCCTGTTGATGAAAGCACCAATTCAAAAGCGAAAAGTATTTATGAATCAACACTCAACGATAATTATTTTAATGCTGAATTCTTCTTTTTAGATAAAGAAGGGGGCATGGTTTTTAGAGCGCCTATCGAAGGCGCTAAAACGTCGTCAAATACCAAATATACCCGCACGGAATTAAGAGAGATGCTAAGACGCGGGAATACAAATATAAGTACCCAAGGGGTGAACAAAAACAATTGGGTGTTCTCCAGTGCACCAGCAAGTGATCAATCTGCGGCCGGAGGAGTGGATGGTACGCTAACTGCTGAGTTGTCGGTAAATTTCGTTACAGAAACAGGGGATAGCTCACAAGTAGGACGGGTTATCATAGGTCAAATACATGCAAATGATGACGAACCCATTCGTGTTTATTATCGAAAATTACCTAACAACGAGAAAGGTGCCATTTATTTAGCGCATGAAATTAAAGATGGCGATGATACTTATTACGAATTAATTGGTACGCGGTCTAAAAGTGCCGAAAACCCAGCCAATGGCATCAAATTAAATGAACGATTTGGCTATCAAATTTCGGTGTCTGGCAATTTTCTTACATTCACATTAACCAGATCTGGCGAATCAGATATTACCGAAGTCATTGATATGAGCAACAGCGGATATGATTCAGGTGGCCAATATATGTATTTTAAAGCCGGTGTTTATAATCAAAACAATTCAGGTGATCCGAAAGACTATGTTCAAGCGACATTTTATAAAATAGACAATAGTCATATAAACTACGATGGGTAACATTGTTCGTAAATTAGTCGAATAGCGTTAAATTGTTAAATAACCGTTGTCGGCTAAATTTACTGTGATAGAATAGTTGGACATCTAGGTTGCATTTGGACCTGCACTGACATGTATATAACTATATATGACATGTGCTCCGTTGCAACGGGCTTGATCTAGGATTCGACAGGATTCACGAAGCTTGAGGTGCATGCCCAGGGGCGGTTGGCCTGGTAAAAAGCCGCAAAACTATAATTGCAAACGACGAAACGTTCGCACTAGCCGCTTAAGGCTAGCCATCACCTCATAAATTGTCCTGTTGTTTAGAGGATTGATGGTCACCCCAAATAGGATAGCGAGGGAAGCACGCTTAAGGCTGAACCGCGAAATAGTATTAAGCTCACCATGACGAAGCCTGTCGGTTGGCGTCTAATTGGTTAAATAAATAATCGACTAAGCATGTAGTACCGAAGGTCTAGGCTTTCTGGACGGGGGTTCGATTCCCCCCAGGTCCAAATGCAACTTAGAGTACCTTTCTTTTAAATAATTGTTATATCAATACTTAGTCACTCAGCAAAAAATTAACCGCCAAACTCAAGTCCAACGGTTATTTATCATTAAGTTAATTTCTCTTTAAAAAATGCCGTTGTACGTTGCCATGCTAATTCAGCATTTTCTTTATCGTACCTGGCCGTAGAATCATTGTGAAAGCCATGTTTAGCGTTTTTATACATATACATTTGATAATCTACATTTTGCGCTTTTAAGTCTTGTTCGTATTCTGGCCAAGATTTATTGACTCTTTCATCCAACTCACCTAGTTGGATCATCATAGATGCTTTAATATTTTTTCTCAGTTCTTTCGTTGCCGGAGTTCCATAAAAAGGTACACCAGCCGTTAATAACTTGCTATCGACAGCGGCTAAATAATTCACCATATAACCACCAAAGCAAAAACCGACAGCACCTAATTTACCATTGCTATAAGGTTGTGACTTTAAAAAGTTGGCTGCAGCAACAAAATCATGCTGAATTTTACCTCGGTCTAGCTTGCGTTGCATTGCTCTACCGTCATCATCATTGCCAGGGTAACCACCTACAGGGAATAGTGCATCAGGTGCAAAGGCGATAAAACCTTGTTTTGCTAATCGCCTTGCTACGTCTTTTACGTATGGGTTTAAACCTCTGTTTTCATGAATGACTAATACCACTGGATAAGTGTTCTTTTTAGTTGTTGGCTTTACTAAATACCCTCGGCCTTTGCCATGGCCTTGAGGAGAATCAAATTCTTGGTAACTTGCAATAATATCATCATCATTAAAAGATACTTGCTCAGCTAAAGCATAATTAGGCAATAGGGCTGAAGTTAGCGTTGTCATTGAGTAACCTAAGGCAACTAAAGTGGTTAATTTTTTCATAAAGTCACGACGGTCCATTCCGCCATGGGCATAATCGTCAAACCAATCAAACGCTTCTTGTGGAATTTGAGTCGATTGTTCTTTCATATGAGTGGCCTTTACAGTTTGTTAGCTAGAAGGAATAAGCATGATTAAGGTTTAAAAGTAGCATCATTTTTCACCTTGAGCCAGAAAGGATATTGACTTTTTGTCCAACTTTATCGGTTTTAGTCGACGGGAATATTTCATGGGAAGAATCCCCATATTTGTGATGAAAACTGGTGAAAGGTTATTGTGGACAATTTTTATCTGAGCTAGGGAGTTGATAAAAATTGTCCAGAGGATTGGCTACGCTGTTTTCTGGTGGCGTGCTAACGGTCTAAATTTTTATTTTTCATTAAGCGACCTTTATCAACGGCCCATTCACGATCTTTGATATCTGCACGTTTATCGTGATCTTTTTTGCCTTTACCTAAATAAAACTCAAGTTTTACCCAGCAAGCTTTCCAGTACATTGCTGTTGCAATTAATGAATAACCGTCACGTTCTACCGCGCCAATAAGTTTATCTAACTCGCGTCGATTTAATAATAATTTACGATCCCGATTAGCATCACAAACTACATGGCTTGAAGCCGCGTTTAAGGGCATGATTTCAGCACCCAGTAAATAAGCTTCGCGGTTTTTAATATGCACGTAACAATCGGAAATGTTTACCTTTCCGCTACGGATACTTTTTATTTCCCAACCTTGCAAACTTAATCCCGCTTCAAACTTATCCGTTAAAGAGTAGTTATGACGCGCTTTTTTATTGAGTGCAATCGTATTGCTATTTGATTTTTTTAATTTCTTTTTTGCCATTATCTTTCCATTGTTAACGGCGACATTATACGGAGAATTATCGCTAATTAAATGACTATTTTTGATTTTTCCAAACTTGATTTAGGTTAATGCCTTTTTTGATAAGCTTTGCTATGATATCGCTTTATTTTTAGGGGGTTAAATGGCGTCAATTAGTCGTAATGCGTTAGTCATGTTTAGTGTTGAGCAAATGTATCAACTTATCAACGATATCGCTGCTTATCCGCAATTTATCCCCGATTGTGGCGATAGTAAAATTATTTCTGAAGATCAGCATGAAATGGTTGCAGGTTTATTGGTGGCCAAAGGCGGTTTGAAAAAATGGTTCACCACTAAAAATACGCTAATATCAAATAGTGAAATTAAGATGACGCTCGTCGACGGTCCATTTAAATCTTTAACCGGAAGTTGGCAATTAACTTCGTTATCAGATGAAGCATGTAAAATAAGTTTACACTTAGATTATGAATTTTCGAGTAAGGTATTTGATTTAGCTTTTGGTCGAGTATTTAATAGCTTAGCAAATAATATGGTTCAAGCGTTTACGCAACGTGCAAAAGATGTTTATGGAGCAAAAGTTGGATAGTTTAGACATAAACAGCTCACAAGCTGATGAAAAACAAACATTAATAAAGATTGAAGTAGTTTATGGCACACCAACGGAGCAAGCGTTATTAACCTTAGAGGTTGAAGAGGGAGTAACGGTTGAGCAGGCTATTATCGCATCAGGCATTTTGTTAAGTTTCAAAGAAATAGATTTAACGGTAAATAAGGTCGGGATTTGGAATCGAACTGCTAAGCTCACTGATACGGTAAATGATTTAGATAGAATTGAAATTTATCGTCCGTTAATTGCTGATCCAAAAGAAGTGCGTAAACGTCGTGCTGAAAAAGCCAAAGAAGAAGGTCGAGCTGATAAAGTAACCGGTGGACGGGTTGATCCTCGACGTGCTAAATCCGAATAACATTATTGTATTATCGATATCACTGTAGTTAGCGGTATATCGATATTGCAGGAGCATAATATTAAGCTCCTGTGAATTCGATTAAAGGGGATTAAATGTTTTAGGTTAGTTAACCATTGGTGTGTGGTAGCTTTCTGGTAATTCGAAATCGCCTTCAGCAGAAACTAGTTTGTTATCTTCAAATTTCACGGTAAATTGTTTTTTCGCGTTTAAATTTTCACTTCTACCTGACTTAAAACGATAAACGTAATGCCATGTATCCTTATTAAAAGCATCTAAAACTACCGGGCTACCGAGTACAAACTTTACTTGTTCTTTGGTCATACCCACTTGCAACTTGTCGACATCTTTTTGCTCTAAATAGTTTCCTTGTGGAATATCAATCCGGAAGACCCAGCTTGAACAGGCAGAAATTGATAAAACTAAACTTAAAGCTAAAACTCGAAACAACATGATGATGTATTTATCCTATAAACTGTGAACGGGGATAATAACTAAGCCAGCCATCAGATACAAAAGTTTTTTAGTTTATTTCACTTTCTGTTCAGCTTGCTAGTAATTCTTGGGCATTTGCAATGCTGTTATCGGTAATTTTATCACCGGCTAACAAGCGAGCAATTTCTTGGACTCGGCCATCGTTACTTAGTTCCGTAACTTTTGTTTCTGTATGTTCACCATCAGTAAGTTTCGTCACAAATAATTGTTGATGCCCTTTAGACGCAACTTGGGGCAAGTGAGTTACACAAATAACTTGGGTGTTGGTTGCCAATTGTTGCAGTTTTGTGCCAACCATTGCGGCTGTTGGTCCGCTAATACCAACATCAACTTCATCAAATATTAACGTTGGCGTTATAACTTTGTCTGCAAGGATCACTTGCATCGCTAGGCTTATTCTTGATAGCTCGCCTCCTGAGGCTACTTTATTCATGGCGGCTAATTGTTGACCTGGGTTTAAACTAATTAAAAAGTTGATATCATCTAAGCCATGAGAGGTGAGTTTTTCGTTTTCGTTTTGAGTCACACTTATTTGAAATTGGCCGTGTTCCATATTTAGTTCGCGCATACTTTCCGTAATTTTTGTACTTAAGGTCTTGGCAGCTGAAACTCTAGATTGAGTTAACGCTTTTGCGCTAGAGATGTAATTAGCTTCTGCGGTTTCAATTTCTTGATAAATATTATCTAAACGTGACTCATCGCCTGAGATCAATGCTAATTCTTGTTTTAAATGCTGGTGAAATTTAGTTAAGTTCTCTGGGGGAACATGATGTTTCTTTGCTAATTGAACCGCGGTTGAAAATCGCTCCTCAATGATTTGATAGGTTTGTGGGTCTAACTCTAAACGCTCGTAATAATGTCTTAGTTCGCTATTTACATCTTCTAGTTGTAATAAACTCTCATTAAGTTGTGCAGCCAACGGCTTAATATTTGGATCTAAACTAGCGAGATGATTAATTTGTTCACAAGTCGTTCTTAAACTATCTGTAATATTAAATTGTTCATTTTCGGACAAATCTTGTAATGCTTGTAAAGAAATATCTAATAGTTGCTGGCTATTACTATGTCGTTTGTAATCCGTTTCTAGTTGTTCAAATTCGCCTTCAGCTAAGGCAAATTCATCCAGTTCATTGACTTGATATTGTAATAATTGACGTTGGGCATTTCGTTGAGATTGGCTTTCTTGTAACTTGTTGCATTCATGATTTAATGTTTGCCATTGCTTAAAATAATACTGCAAGGTTTCGATTAAATTTTTATGATCTGCATAGTCATCTAATATCTGACGTTGTTGTGAAGCTTTGACTATTAATTGATGTTCATGTTGGCCATGAATGTTGATCAAGTATTGTCCGATTTCTTTCAGTTGCGCTAAAGGTACTTGGCTGCCATTTATAAATGCTTTAGATCTTCCTTCGGCAGAGATCAATCGGCGAAGTATGCATTCTTGATCGTCAAATGAAATGTCATTTTTTTCTAACCATTGCTTTGCTATTTTATTATTGTTGATGTCAAAAGTGGCTGACAACTCTGCTTTTTTACAATGAGGTCGAACAACATCAGTGACTGCACGATCGCCTAAACATAACCCTAATGCATCTATGGCAATCGACTTACCTGCGCCGGTTTCGCCTGTAATGGTAGTCATCCCATTACGCCAGTCAATATCTAACGCTCGGACAATTGCAAAATTTTGAATGTTTAAATGTAATAACATAACCAACCCAAATCACTGTATAAATACTTAGGTGTTAATTTATACAGTGTTTAGATTATTTGCAATAATTATTTTAATTTTCCGTGATGGTTTTATCATCAACTTTTATAGAAAGGTTATATTTTTTATAAATAGCTTGGAGGGTATTATGCTCTAATAACTGTTTTGTGGTTGTATCATAATATTTTTTTAGCGCGATACCTTGTTCATCCTTACTAAAAATTAAATATAAATTTAATGTTGATAAATCTTGAATCTGATAATGACTTTGCTGCTCTATCGGCAAACTAGCTAAATGAAGTTCTAGGATGGATCTAATATCCAAATAATAATCTACTTTGTTTTTTTGCAACAAAGCCATTGCATCAGCCCTATAATGTGCAGTAATTCCGTCTAAAAATTGCGAGATATCAGATTGCATCAATTGTTCGGTATATGTCAAAGGCCATACACCAACTAAGGTTTTAATCTGAGTTAACGATAAAGGTTGTTTTGCGCGTGTTAAAATACTTAAAGGCTGAGTTAAAATAGGAAGGTCGGCAAAAAGATATTTGTCACTTTTAGGTAAAGCGCCACTAACTTGTGCTTGATTAATGGCGACTTGGTTTAATGCTCTTTTCCAAGGTAAATACTGTACGGATACGTTGTAAGGGGAGTGCTCAAAAACTTTATTAAAAATTTCATGATAAATACCCGTGCCGTCGCGATTTGTAAAACCTTCCCACGAGTCAGTAGCCCAAATTATATCAATCTTTGGTGATTGACCACACTTGGCGATACCTGAAGTAAATCCTACAAGTAGAACGAGGAAAAGACTGGCGGCACGCAGAGTGTTTATTTTTTTAATAAAGTTTATGTCCCCAACTTAGTTTACTTCTTAAAACATTAAAATAATTATGATCGAGGGGATGCACTAATCGAAGGGTATTTTTACTCTTTTTAATGATCACTTCATCACCAGGCATCACAGCTAAAATAACATGGCCGTCACAACTGACTTGTAAGTTTTCGTAATTTTCATTAGCGAGCACTAATTTAATTTCACTATTCCCGTCAACTACAATCGGACGACTAGTTAATGTATGGGGGAACATTGGCACTAAGGACAATGCATTTAAATTTGGGGTTAGAATAGGTCCGCCAGCAGACATTGAATAAGCCGTTGAACCAGTAGGTGTTGAAACGATTAAACCATCTGAGCGTTGGCTAAACATAAAACTGCCGTCGATATACACTTCAAATTCAATCATGCTAGCAACTTTACCCGCATGCAATACTGCCTCATTAACCGCACTATTAGAGCTTTTTAGTTTGCCATGGCGATAGACTTCAGCTTCGATAATAAATCGTTGTTCTGAACGAGACTCACCCGCTAATATTTTAGTTAATGGTTCGTTGATATCATCCGGCGATAAATCAGTTAAAAAACCTAAATTACCGCGGTTAACCCCTAAAACACCGATGTTATAACAAGATAAAACGCGTGCGGCACCTAACATATAACCGTCGCCACCGACAACGATGGCAAGATCTGCTTGATCACCTATTTCAGTGACTGAACGAATATTAATATCATTAAATTCGAGAGCACTCGCTACCGAATTTTCCACAAGAATTTGATAACCTTGCGTTGAAAGGAATTGGTACAGAGCATTAATAGTAATGCCTGCTCCCTTATGGTTTGGCTTACCAATTAAGCCGATTGTTTTATATAGTTTACTCATATTCGCTATAATTAGGGATTTTACACGGTTAACAGCAGTTTGGCGCTATTTTGGAAACTTGTAAAGTTGACTTTTTTATAAATGTTTCACATTTGTTCTTGAATCATTTAAACAAGCCCCCATAATTAGCACAATATTAGTTTTAATTAGTCGCATTTTACGATTTATCTTGGAGTTTTTCATGACTAACAAGTCTACAGAGAATAAGAGTGCTGAAGAAATTTCAGCAGAAGATTTAGCCGCAGAAATTATTGGTGAAGCAGAAGAGCAAGTTGAAGTGCAGTTAGATGCAGCCGCTGATAATATTAGTCCTGAGCAAGAAAGAATAAATGAATTAGAGCTCTCTTTATCAGTAGCTCAAGCTACAGTAGCGGATCAAAAAGATGCGGTGATTCGAGCAAAAGCAGAAGTTGATAATGTGCGTCGAAGAAGTGCACAAGACGTTGAGAAAGCACGCAAGTTTGCATTAGAAAAATTTGCCGCTGAAATGTTAACTGTCGTGGATAACTTAGAACGTGGTTTAGCAACCATTGATGCGGAAGCTGAAGAGCAAAAAGCTACTTTTGAAGGCGTTAATTTAACTCTGCAAGGTTTATTGTCAGGACTAGAGAAGTTTGGTGTTAAAGCGATTGATCCTCAAGATCAACCTTTTAACCCTGAGCTTCATCAAGCGATGTCGATGCAAGAAGTTGAAGGTGTTGAGCCAAATACTGTTATTGCGGTAATGCAAAAAGGTTATGAATTAAATGGTCGATTAATTCGTCCAGCAATGGTGATGGTATCTAAAGCTGCCCCTGCCGTAGATACTTCAGCATAAATTCAATGTATAAGCACCCAGAAAAGCCAGACATGATGTCTGGTTTTTTTATGGGTTTACATTGAATAAGACGCTCGAGAAAAGCACGCAGGATTTGTGTAAATTTGCCTGTAATTCTGCTTTATTTGTTATTTTCAAAAAATATGTCATTTTTTTTACTTTTTTTAACAAAAAGAGTTGAAAACAATTTTCTCGCCCCCAATTTAGTTTTCAACAACAGATTAATTTAATTTAGTATTCGGAGATCCTCAAGATGGGCAAAATTATTGGTATTGACCTAGGGACAACAAACTCATGTGTTGCTGTACTCGATGGCGACAAAGTACGTGTTATTGAAAATGCAGAAGGCGATCGTACAACACCTTCTATCATCGCTTATACAGAAGATGGTGAAACGTTAGTGGGTCAACCAGCTAAACGTCAATCAGTAACAAATCCTAAAAATACATTATTTGCTATTAAGCGTTTAATCGGTCGTCGCTTTGATGATAGTGAAGTGCAACGCGATATCGGCATTATGCCTTTTGGTATTGTTAAAGCAGACAACGGTGATGCTTGGGTAACGGCACGTGATAAAAACGTAGCTCCACCACAAGTTTCAGCAGAAGTTTTAGCGAAAATGAAAAAAACGGCAGAAGACTTTTTAGGTGAAACCGTTTCTGAAGCGGTAATCACAGTTCCTGCTTACTTCAATGACTCACAACGTCAAGCAACGAAAGATGCTGGCCGTATTGCGGGCTTAGATGTAAAACGTATTATTAACGAGCCTACGGCTGCTGCTCTTGCTTACGGCATGGATAAAAAACAAGGCGATAAAGTTGTTGCTGTTTATGATTTAGGTGGTGGTACATTCGATATTTCAATTATTGAAATTGATGAAGTTGAAGGTGAGCACACTTTTGAAGTATTAGCGACTAACGGTGATACGCATTTAGGTGGTGAAGATTTTGATAACCGCTTAATCAATTACCTAGTTGAAGAATTCAAAAAAGACCAAGGCATGGATTTAACAAAAGATCCATTAGCAATGCAACGCTTGAAAGAAGCTGCAGAAAAAGCGAAATGTGAACTTTCTTCTGCACAACAAACTGATGTAAACCTACCTTACATTACGGCAGATGGCTCTGGTCCTAAGCACATGAACATTAAAGTGACGCGTGCAAAACTAGAATCACTTGTTGAAGATATGGTTAAAGCTACATTAGAACCACTTAAACAAGCACTTAAAGACGCTGATTTATCAGTAAGTGATGTGAATGATGTTATCTTGGTTGGTGGTCAAACACGTATGCCAATGGTTCAAAAAGCAGTGTCAGAGTTCTTTGGTAAAGAGCCTCGTAAAGATGTAAATCCTGATGAAGCAGTAGCTTCTGGTGCAGCAATTCAAGCGGGTGTACTTTCTGGTGATGTGACTGACGTACTTCTTTTAGATGTTACGCCATTATCATTAGGGATTGAAACAATGGGCGGTGTGATGACGAAAGTTATCGATAAAAATACCACTATCCCAACGAAGCAATCACAAACATTCTCAACAGCTGACGATAACCAAGCGGCGGTAACTGTGCATGTTGTACAAGGTGAGCGTAAGCAAGCTTCGGCTAACAAGTCTTTAGGTCAATTTAACCTTGAAGGTATTGATCCAGCGCCACGTGGTACACCACAAATCGAAGTAACTTTCGATATTGATGCCGATGGTATCTTACATGTAACGGCTAAAGATAAGAACACAGGTAAAGAACAAAAAATCACCATTAAAGCTTCATCTGGTTTATCAGACGATGAAGTAGAACAAATGGTACGTGACGCGGAAGCAAATGCTGATGAAGATGCGAAGTTTGAAGAACTAGTTCAAGCACGTAACCAAGCTGACGGCATGATCCACGCTACTCGTACTCAAATTACAGAAGCCGGTGATGATTTACCTGCAGAAGATAAAGAGAAAATCGAAGCGGCATTAGCGGAACTTGAAACTGCTTTAAAAGGCGATGATAAAGAAGCGATTGAAGCTAAGTCTCAAGCGGTTATCGAAGCTTCAGCTAAGTTAATGGAAATTGCACAAGCGAAAGCTCAAGCACAAGGTGGCGCACCAGAAGGTGCAGCTCCTGAAGGCGACGCAGCTCCAGCTGATGATGTAGTAGACGCTGAGTTTGAAGAGGTTAAGGACGACAAATAAGTCGGCTGAAAAGCTTATCGCTAGTTAGTCCCATTACTGCGTTGGAAGTACTCACTTGGTAAACCAAGCTCCGTGCTTCCGCCTTGTACTGAAACTAACTAGCTTAAAGCTTTACAACCTTAGTTCATTAAGGTTGATAAATAATAAAGCGTCGATCGTTATCGGCGCTTTATTCTGTTTTATTATTCTTGCTAACGTATTAATTTTATTAGTTATTTTTTATCCAATAAGTAATTAACCAAATTGATATCAATAGATGTGAAGTAAAGAGAATTATGTCAAAACGCGATTATTATGAAACGCTTGGCCTTACAAAAGATGCTGGCGAAAGAGAAATAAAAAAAGCTTATAAACGTTTAGCGATGAAATATCATCCCGATCGTACTCAAGGTGATAAATCGAAAGAAGAGACGTTTAAAGAAATTAAAGAAGCTTATGAAATTCTAAGTGATGATCAAAAGCGTGCGGCATATGATCAATATGGTCATGCTGCTTTTGAACAAGGTGGTCACGGTGGTGGCGGCTTTGGCGGTGGTCAAGACTTTGGTGATGCTTTCGGTGATATCTTTGGTGATATTTTTGGTGGCGGTCGACGTGGCGGTGGTCAATCTCGTCAACGTCGTGGTAGTGATTTACGTTACAACCTTGAAATGAGCTTAGAAGATGCCGTAAAAGGTAAATCTGTAGAAATTAAAGTACCGACTTATGTCGCTTGTGAGCCATGTGATGGCTCTGGAGCGAAAAAAGGCACAAGTGCTAAAACTTGTTCGACTTGTCATGGCCACGGCCAAGTACAAATGCGCCAAGGTTTATTTGCAGTGCAACAAACGTGTCCAACTTGTTCAGGTAAAGGTAAAGTCATTAGCGACCCTTGTACTTCTTGTCGTGGTCAAGGTCGAGTAGAAAAAACTAAAACCCTTAATGCGAAAGTACCTGCAGGTGTTGATACAGGCGATCGTATTAGGCTATCAGGTGAAGGTGAAGCAGGTGAGCATGGTGCGCCAGCTGGTGATTTGTATGTGCAAGTGCATGTTAAAGATCATCCGATATTTGTTCGTGAAGAAAATAACTTATACTGCGAAGTGCCAATTAGTTTTACGACTGCAGCTTTAGGTGGTGAAATTGAAGTGCCAACCCTTGGCGGTAAAGTTAAACTGAAAATACCTAAAGAAACACAAACAGGTAAAATGTTCCGCTTAAGAGGTAAAGGTGTTAAATCAGTAAGAAGTCATGCGACGGGCGATTTAATGTGTAAAGCGGTAATTGAAACTCCCGTGAATCTCTCCGGTGATCAAGCTGACTTATTGCGTCAACTTGAAGAAAAAATGGGTAAAAATCAAACCAAGCATAACCCAAAAGAAACTGGATTTTTCGACAGCGTAAAAAACTTTTTTGATGATTTAAAAAGTTAAGTCTTTCAGAAATAGTCAAAAAATTAAAGCCATAGAAAATAAATTTTCTATGGCTTTTTTTAGCGTATTAAATTGTTCTATACTCAATCTTGAATCGTTGAATGTTTCCAATGTTTCCAATGTTGCCTATTTTTGCTAAGGGAATATTTGGATAATTTAATATAAATTAGTAATCCTACAGAAGTATTTTTCATGGCCAAAATATTATTTATTGTCGTAAGTTTCATGTGTTCTTTTACTTTGTCTGCAGAGGAAGCTGCGGAATTACCGCCGTTAGATCCAGGCTATGTAGGAGTTCATGGTATGGTATTATTTACGAAATCATCGAGTATTTATGCTTCTCATCTTCCCTTGTATCATAAGCCTCATAACGTACAACTAATTTATAAACTTGAAAATAAAGATTTAGCACTTTTACAAAGTGTCAGGGATGGGGATTTAGTCACTATTAAACCTAAACCATTTAACTTGCAACGACTTATGCGCGGTGAAAAAATGGTGATTAATGCCGATGTATATTCAGGGCATTTTGAGCGAGATGGCATGCTTGTCTATGAAAATATCCCACTTACCTTTGCTAAATTGATGTATGTCAGAGACATGGTGGACTTAACCGATTCTTCGAATAAACAAGAGTATGATGTTGTAAACATAAATAAAAATAATAAATTATATATACATCGCATCCAGAAAGCCCCTAGCTATGATCATATTCTTCATATTGATGTAGAAGCGGGCTGCTTAGGCCGTTTTAATACCAGCTCTGCCGTTCCTAAAGAAAATGAATTACTGTATAAATTTGTCAATTGTGGAACTATGACGCCTTTGTATTATGAGAGCCAAGACTTTTCTGTTTTATAGATTTTGTCACTTTTATCGTTAGAAATTTTACTGAAAATAGTGCCAATAATCTTTATTTAAGGGAATAGAATATTTTGCTTAGATTTATGGTGTTTTGTAGTTGTTTATTTACTTTATTGGCTAAAGCAGATGAGCAACTTTTATTTGTGGTAAATGATCCTGGGTCACTACCTTACTTGTATTTTGATCATGATCAAAATTCATACGTAGGAGTGATCCCTGATATATTACATGGCATGCAATCGCTCAATTATCGGTTTGTTTCAAATAGTCGAAAAAGAAGTGAAGAACAAATATATGCTAACAAAGCTGACATGATGATGTTAAGTGTGGCTTGGCTGAAACAACCAGAAAAGGTGATATCAACGATTCCAATTCATCAGCACCGAAGTTTTTTATACAGTCCTCGTGAATTCCCCGAAAACTTTTCTCTTGCCGAGTCTAAAAAAATTAACACTGTATGTACGAGAAAAAGTTATTTTTATCCAAAGCTAAATTCTTATTTTGACAGTAAACGACTAATGAGAGTCGATGCATCAAACCATTTATCGATGTTAAAAATGCTGTTTAAAAAACGCTGTGATTATTTAGTGATGAACGAATTTAATGCCATCAATATTATGCAATTGCCCTTCTTTGAGGGCAAACAACTTTATCATGCCAATCAACCAATAAGCAGTGTACCCCTCAATATTATTTTACGGCCTGAATTTACTCGTGAAAAACAATTATTAGATGATCATATTCGAGCGCTTCAAGAAAGTGGTGAGATGGATAAACTTTTAGCCAAATACACTTATACTCACCAAGCAAAAAAAGAATAAGATTTTGTTGTTATTGAGAATAACTATTCCTCTTCAAAATTAGGTAAAACGCCACTTCGGCTATGCTCAAAAATTAAAGAGGTCTCAACAGTTGTCACTTCATCTCTTGAGGTTACGGCATTAAAGACAAATTGACGTAAGTGTTCACTATCTCTAACGGACATATGGATAAAGTAATCATAACTCCCCCCCATATGATATAAACTGACTATTTCTGGTAGTTTCAATAAGTCGTCTCGTAATTTATTGACGATTTCCTCTGAGTAAGGTTGCAGCCGTATCGCGGCAATCGCTTCTATATTCCCGCCAATACTTTTAAAGTTAATATCAACAAAAGCACCTTTAATAATGCCATTTGTTTTCATTCGTTTCACACGCTCTAAACAGGTAGATGGCGCAATGCCTATTTGCGACGCTAATTCTTTATTGGTGATATCTGCGTTTTTATAAAGAATGGTGAGTATTCGTAAATCGATTTCGTCTAATTTTTTCATTTGTTATTGTTTACTCATTCATTTACATCTGATTATTAATTGCATACTACACTTATTATTGTTTGAAAAACCAGTGAAAACAGATAATAAAAGAAATTATTATCGATAAAGTCAGTTTATTCCGAATTAAAGACGCGCCATTGTTTTTTCTTATTGAGTTGAACTAAGCTATTTAGTAAAAAATGGATGATCATCACGCGTATTTGTGACATATTATGTCGCAAATAAAAGCAGTGGAAAATTGAGGTTTTATGCCAATTAAGTCAATTCAAGATTTTTTAAAGTTAGAAGCATCAAGTGGGATTATTCTGATGGTTACGGCAATTTTTGCCATGATTGTTGCTAATTCTCCTTGGTCAGTTTATTACGACATGCTGCTAAATATTCCTGTAGTAATTGCCGTTGGATCCTTTGAAATAGCTAAGCCTTTATTATTGTGGATTAATGATGGACTGATGGCGTTATTTTTCTTCTTAGTAGGTTTAGAGCTGAAAAGAGAATTTCTAGAAGGTGACTTATCAGAGCCAGGACAAATTACCTTGCCAGCAATAGGTGCTATCGGTGGTATGTTAGTGCCGGCGCTTTGTTACGCCATGCTTAATTATGATAATCCAGTTGCGTTAAATGGTTGGGCAATACCTACGGCAACTGATATTGCTTTTGCATTAGGAATTTTAGCGATTATTGGTTCGAAAGTGCCTTTACAGCTGAAAGTATTTTTAACTTCACTGGCGATTTTTGATGATTTAGGCGCAATAATTGTTATCGCATTTTTTTACACGGAACAATTGTCGTTGCTATCGTTGAGTATTTCGGCAGTAATGTTAACACTTTTATTTATGTTAAATCGTAAAGGGGTTACCGATACCGCCCCTTATATTTTTATCGGCATTATTTTATGGGTTGCCGTGTTAAAATCAGGTGTTCATGCCACATTAGCTGGGGTTATATTAGCATTATTTATTCCTATTAAAGGCAAAGAAGGCGAGCCTTCACCGTTAAAGTCTCTTGAACATAATTTACACGCGTTAGTTGCGTTTATTATTTTGCCAATTTTTGCTTTTGCTAATGCAGGGATCAATTTCAGCGGTGTCGGTCTAGAACAAATTATATCCCCTGTACCGCTTGGGATCATTTTAGGTTTAGTCGTTGGCAAACAAATTGGTGTCTTTGGTTTTTGTTTTATAGCAATTAAACTCGGTATGGCAAAGTTGCCTGATAATGTAAATTGGACCTTGTTATATGGCGTTGCTATGTTATGTGGCGTTGGCTTTACCATGAGTTTATTTGTTGGTTCACTTGCTTTCGAGCAAGACGCGACAAGTCCGCTTTTTCAAGATAGATTAGGCATAGTTGTCGGCTCCCTTATCTCTGGGATCAGCGGCTACCTATTAATTAATAGCGCGGTAAAACACTTACCTAATTCACCTGAAAAAAAATAAATCTTTAGTGATAAAATTGGCGATGTTTTTTGTCGCCAATTTTCGTTAAAATACCGACAATTTTCTTCGATTCATTTGCCGTATGAAACACGACTATCAGGATTTGATAAAGTTATTCGAGCAATGCTTTTATCAAACGTATAATACTCGATTAGTAAAAGGTGGTGATGAACCGCTTTATTTACCTTCGAGTGAACAATGTAGTTATCATCAAATTATTTTTGCTCATGGCTTTTTTGCGAGCGCACTTCATGAGATTTCTCATTGGTGTTTAGCGGGTGAGGCTCGTCGCCTGTTAGAAGATTTTGGTTATTGGTATTTACCTGATGGACGAAATGCCGAGCAACAAAAACGGTTTGAGCAAGTTGAAATTAAGCCACAAGCAATTGAATGGGCTTTTTGTGTCGCTTCAGGAAAAGCATTTTCTGTTTCTGCGGATAATTTAAACGGTGCACAGGCGAATACGGTTCAATTTAAACATGCGGTTTACCAACAAGTTAAAGTGTATATTCAACAAGGCTTTCCATCACGCGCGCAACAATTTATCGAGGCATTGGCGACTTTTTATCAGGTTACTTTACCACTTAGCATAGAACAATTTATTTATGAAAAAGAGTCATATGAGTCTATTTAAACTAGGTTTAATTATTAATCCTATTGCCGGTATTGGCGGTAGTGTTGCCTTAAAAGGGAGTGACGGGGAAGGGATTGCTGATAAAGCTAAATTATTAGGTGCTCAAGCAAAAGCAAATGACAGAGCTAAATTAGCGTTAGAAATTTTAGTCCCTTATCAAGAGAATATTGAAATTTACACTGCAAATGCATTGATGGGGGAAGACATCGCTCGTACTTTGGGTTTTAAAGTCAAAGTGGTTTATCAAGCCCCGTCAGTTGATACAACTTCGCAAGATACTGAAGATACCGTAACAGCTTTATTAGCGGAAGATATAGATTTATTGTTATTTGCCGGTGGTGATGGCACTGCACGAAACGTCTGTCATATGGTTGGTGGCACTTTTCCTGTATTAGGGGTGCCTGCAGGCTGTAAAATACATTCAGGTGTTTATGCTGTTACACCGAAAGCGGCAGGGCGAGTAGTTGAAATGATGGTGACAAACCAGTTGGTTACATTAACAGAAGCGGATGTGATGGATATTGACGAATCATTATTTCGTCAAGGTATTGTAAAAGCCAAACGATTTGGTGAAATGAAAGTGCCATGTGAGCTACGTTATATTCAAGCGGTTAAATCGGGTGGGAAAGAGTCTGATGAATTGGTGTTACAAGACATTGCTGCTGATGTTATTAATCAAATGGATGAACAGTTATTTATAATTGGCTCAGGATCAACAACCGCTTATTTAATGGCAGAGTTAGGATTAGAAAATACCCTTTTAGGGGTTGATTTGGTTCAACAACAAAGGTTATTGGCAAATGATGTTACTGAACCTCAATTATGGCAATACCTTCAAGATAACTCAGCGACAAACGTTAAGTTGGTGATCACCTTAATTGGTGGTCAAGGTCATATATTTGGACGTGGTAATCAGCAATTGAGTCCTCGCGTAATAAAAGCGATTGGTAAAGAAAATATTATCATTATTGCCACAAAAACCAAACTTAGCGCTCTGCAATCAAGACCGCTGATTGCTGATACCGGAGATAGT
The DNA here is from genome assembly GCF_040362795.1 of Thalassotalea sp. SU-HH00458. Lineage (NCBI taxonomy): Bacteria > Pseudomonadati > Pseudomonadota > Gammaproteobacteria > Alteromonadales > Colwelliaceae > Thalassotalea > Thalassotalea sp. SU-HH00458. The sequence continues at coordinate 39,492 of NZ_BAABWW010000001.1, read as the reverse complement.
GATGTGGATAATTTACTCGCTGGTTTTATGACAGTAACGACAGGGTATCATGATCAAGTGTTATATCCTGTTGCTAGCCCACAATAAAAGTCAACCTAACAAAATAATCATACAAAGGATACATGCGTGAAAGCGATGAATTTACAAGCGTTATATCAATATTTTGATGAATTAGTAGCAGAAGAAGCTGACAGTGATACTTTATTTGCCAGTAGTTATATTCGAGGTTTTATCGCCTTAGTCGCCGCTCAATTTGGCGATGAAAACCAAGTCATTAGTGTTGAACTTTGTGATCGTGTCAGCGAGGAGCTCAGCAAAGCTAAAACTGAGTTGACTCCCCAAGACAATGCCATTGTGAATAATTACTGGTTAAGTTTACAAAAAACTTTACTCGTTTAAGAGTTTCTTATTACCTGAAATAATCTGACAAATTATTTACTCAGACTTGATACCGCTTCAGTTAGTTTCGTGAGTAGCTCTTGTGACGAGAATGTATTCTTTGCTACATCAAAGTTATCGTAAAAACTAGGTATCGAAAGAGAGGCTTTTACATCGCCATTAAAATATGGCGCTGATGTTACAGCTGCATTTAATACGGTTGCAGCACCTCCAGGGCCCGGTGATGTCGCTAATAGAACCATAGGTTTATTTTGAAAAAGTTTTTGATTTATTCTCGACGTCCAATCAAATAAATTTTTGTAAGCAGCAGTATATGAACCATTATGCTCGGCAAATGAAATGATCAGTGCATCTGCTTGCGTTATTTTTTGATAGAAAGCTTTTGCTTCCTTCGGTTGCCCTAATATAGCTTCTTTATCTTCGCTAAATAAAGGCATTTCATAGTCATTGATATCTAACACTTCAACATCTGCACTTTTTACCAAAGAAGCTGCATAGGTAGCTAAGGTTTTATTGATAGACTTACTACTGCTACTCGCGGCAAAGGTTAATATTTTCATAATAGTTAACTCCTTAAGTTATTCAGGTTGTTTTGTAAACTAGCGCTAGTATATATTAAGTGTTATATGTAATTAATATCACTTTTAAGGATAAACTGTTTCCAAATGGCTTCTAATACAAATTTATTTGATGGTATCGTAATTTTTACCCAGGTGGTTAATTGTCGTGGCTTTAGTGCTGCCGCAGAAAAAACGGGGCATTCAAGTTCATATATCAGTAAAGAAGTCAATAAATTAGAAGCTCGATTAGGAGTGCGGTTATTGAACAGGACTACGCGATCTATTAGTTTGACCTCTGAAGGGGAAGTGTATTATCAACAATGTCAGCAAATGGTAAACGATGCCGAACAAGCTTTAGGCGAATTAGATCAAAGCCAAGAAACCATTAAAGGTGTTTTAAAAATCAGCTGTCCTGTTAGTTTTGGCCTTAATTATCTTCAGCCTGTATTATCGAAATTTCTTCAGCACTATCCGTTAATGAGCTTAGACATTGATTTTAATGATAGACAAGTTGATGTGGTATTAGATGGATTCGATTTAGTGATCAGGGCGACTCAACAGCTCGAAGAATCAAGCCTGATTTGTCGAAAAATATTTCAATCAAAAGGAGTAACCGTTGCTTCAGCTGAATACCTTAAAAAATATGGTCGACCTACAAATCCTAGCCAATTATCTGAACATAACTGCTTGTGTTATAGTAATTTACGCTTGCCACATAAATGGGTTTACCGCACATTGAATGACAAAATGATTGTGGTTGATGTGAAGTCTAAACTGCTTTGTAATAGCGCACAACTTGAATTAAAAATGGCGTTAGATGGTCATGGAATAGTACGTTTGCCAGAATTTGCATTAGAAGATACTTTGAAAAATAACCAGTTAGAAGTGCTCTTTAGTGATTATCAAGAGCCTGCCATTGATGTTTTTGTGGTTTACCCAAGTCGCAAATATTTGTCGCCTAAAATTAGGTGTTTTATTGATTTTATTGTCAATGAGCTGCCAAATGAATCCCTTTGAAATTAACTGCTTTGGACTGTCATATAGACAAAATTCAATTTTTGCTTAGCTATATTTTCGTTTAATAATATCTCGGATCACAAAACGATTCGGTGAGAGGTTAAAGAGCATGTCACTATCAATTGGATAGGGTGCGCCCGTCAAATCAGCGGTTAAAATTTGTGCTAATAAAGGGGCAGTACAAAGCCCTCGAGCACCCAAACCCGTTAACAGATACAGATTTTTAATCTGGGGTGCTGGTTGATAAAATCGCCAATTTTTATCTTTCGCTAAATGCTGATAATTTGCGATATGTTCCTTTATATTTGGCATGGCGCCAACTATTGGCAAATGATCAGGCGTCATACAGCGTAAACGTGCTTTTCGGGTTACTATGTCAGATAACTGCCATGATGATATATTAGCGCTTAATTCGGGTAAGCACTTTTCTAACATGGTTAAGTTATACAGGTCATCCTCGTCTCGAGGTACAGTATCAAAACTGTTTTTATCAAAAGTGGCGCCAATACAATGTATTCCTTTATGTTCAGGCGTTAAATAACCTTTATGACAAATCACCGTATTCAATTTGCCAAGATGTTTATTGGTTTTCATTGAGGTAATTTGGCCTCTTACTGAACTTAAAGGCAAGTCATCGATTGTGTTTATTTTTATGCCGTCAGCACCACCACAAAACACTAGAACAGAAGCATTAAACTCGCCTTTATTGGTTTTTAATCGCCAACTGTCGTCATCTTGTTGTGAAATACTCGAAACTTGCGTCGAGGTTTCAATGCGTAAACGATTCGTGTGAGCCGCCGCTTTGAGTAATTGTTCGACTAATTCTTGTGGGGCTATCCAACCTGATTGAGGAAAAAACAACCCGCCATGCTCTAAAGGAATTTGTGCTTGTTGGCTCGCTTGTAATTTATCCATACTGGTGACTAATTCATTTGGCCAAGCTTGAATTTTGTCAAATGCTTGTTGACGCTTTTCAAAAGACGATTTATATGAAATTTCGAGTAAACCACACCAATTATGGCTGAAATGATATCCTTGAGCGTCAAGTTCATTATAAAAGTTTAATGCAACCGAAAAGGCTTTTTGATAGAACAGGCTAATGTCGTCTTGTTGCTGATGAATAAGTGGAAACAAAGCTCCGATAGCATTGCTAGACGCTCCTTGCGCGATTTTTATATCTTTACAATAAAGGGTAACTTTGATGCCGTTTTTCGTTAATAAATAAGCCGCACATGCTGATGCTATCCCTCCGCCAATAATGCTGACATGTTGTGGTTTAGTGATCTGTGGTCTTAATTGGTAACCTTTACCTTGAAGTTTATTTTGCTGATATTTCCCGGTTAAAATTTCATTTTTATTGCCTAAGTATTGTTTTTTTTCTAACCGAAAACCAACTTGCTCTAACCCTCGTCGAATAAAACCGGCAATAGTAAAGGTACTGACGGTTGCTTGTGGTTTTGATAATCGAGCCATTTCGGCAAATAGTGCGTCTTGCCACATTTCTGGGTTTCGAGCGGGTGAAAAACCGTCGAGATACCATGCATCGACGAGTCCTTGTTGTTTTCTAGGTAGTTTTATCGCGTTAAGCGCAGCTGTGGAATCATCAAAGAAAATGGTTAACTTTATTCTATTATCAAAAAACAAACATTCTGCTTTTTGCCTAGGTTGTAGCTCGCCTTGAAGTTCAGATAGATACACGGGCGAATCAGGATAACAGGCAATCAGCTCGACTTTTTCATCAGTTAAAGCGTTTAGGCTGGCTAGTGATTTTACTAATTGTTTTTTCGTGAGTGGATATTTTTCAGTGCTAATAAAATGCAACACAGGCAATTGGTGACTTTGCGCGAGCTTTTTATATAATTTTAACGTTAGTAAAAAGTTTAACCCTGTGCCAAAACCAGTTTCAGCAATGGTAAATTCTTTTGCTCCTCTGATTAAATTTTCAGCAATATTATTGCCTTTTATGAACACGTGTTCACTCTGCTGATATCCTGATTCGGTATCAAAATATATGTCGTTAAATTTTTCAGAATAAGGAGAGCCGTCGTCTCGAAACGTTATTTTATTGATAGAGGTCACTTTATGATCAATTTTTATAAATAGCACTATACACAAGGACTATTTTACCTATAATTCATCAACATTGTCATGGTTTGAATAAATGAGAGTACACGTGTACACTCAGCAGACCAGTTTCCGGGTAAATTTCTGTATGATATGCCCGATTTTTATAAATTTTAAATGGTTAATTAAATGAAACGAGTAGTCATCACCGGATTAGGAATTGTATCAAGTATCGGTAATAACGCTGAAGAAGTTTTAGCGTCTTTGAAAGCAGGCCGTTCAGGTATAACTAAAGCGGACAGCTTTGAAGAACAAGGCTTACGTAGCCAAGTATGGGGTAAACCTTCACTTGAACCAAAAGATCATATTGATCGTAAAGCCTTCCGTTTTATGGGAGATGCTGCTGGTTATGCTTATGTTGCAATGGAGCAAGCGATCGCTGATGCTAAATTGACAGAAGAACAAGTTTCTGATTTCCGTACCGGTATTGTTGCTGGCTCAGGTGGCGCATCATCAGAAAATGTTGTTGCAACAACTGACACTTTACGAAATCGTGGTATTCGTCGTGTTGGCCCTTATGCCGTACCTAAAACAATGGGTAGTACAGTATCTGCTTGTTTAGCAACCCCATTTAAAATTAAAGGTGTGAATTATTCAATTAGTTCAGCTTGTGCAACAAGTGCCCATTGTATTGGCAATGCTGTTGAGCTGATTCAATTAGGCAAACAAGATGTCGTTTTTGCTGGTGGTGGTGAAGAAGTACATTGGTCATTAGCAATGATGTTTGATGGCATGGGCGCATTATCAGCGGGTCGTAATGATACACCAGAGTTAGCTTCTCGAACTTATGATGCTGACCGTGATGGTTTTGTTATTTCAGGCGGCGGCGGTATGGTTGTTGTTGAAGAATTAGAACATGCATTAGCACGTGGCGCACATATTTATGCTGAAATCGTCGGTTATGGTGCAACTTCTGACGGTTACGATATGGTTGCGCCAAGTGGCGAAGGCGCAGTGCGCTGTATGCAACAAGCGATGGAAGGTGTTGAAGGTAAAGTGGATTATTTAAATACTCACGGTACTTCTACGCCAGTAGGTGATGTTAAAGAATTAGGTGCTATTCAAGAATTGTTTGGTGATGATTCTCCGGCAATCAGTGCGACTAAAGCCATGACAGGTCATGCTTTAGGTGCTGCGGGTGTTCATGAAGCGATTTACTCTTTATTAATGATGGAAAATAACTTTATAGCACCTTCTATTAATATCGATACGCTTGATGAAAAAGCACAAGGCCTAGATATTGTCACTGAAGCTCGTGAAGCTGAACTTGATTTAGTAATGTCAAATAGTTTCGGTTTTGGTGGGACTAACGCCACATTAGTAATGAAAAAATATAAATAACGATTAATTCTTTGCTATTTTTCGTTGTAACAGCATCAGAAATACTCATTGATAGTCATCAATTCCGTGTTTCTTCTTTGTTACAGACTTAAATAACTGCGAATTCATTCGTTATTACATTAAGCCACTTTACAGTGGCTTTTTTATGTACAGGATGTACGGTATATCGTGGGTTCATGGATGAACAGGAGCGTGTATGTACAGGATGTACGGTATATCGCGGGTTCATGGATGAACAGGAGCGTGCATGTACAGGATGTACGGTATATCGCGGGTTCATGGATGAACAGGAGCGTGCATGTACAGGATGTACGGTATATCGCGGGTTCATGGATGAACAGGAGCGTGTATGTACAGGATGTACGGTATATCGCGGATTCATGGATGAACAGGAACGTGTATGTACATGCTTCCTGCCTTTCAAACCATTAGTGCATTTATGCACGTCGATTTGAAAAATACAATGTTGAAACAAGTTAGTAGTGAAAACTAAAATAAGTGTTTACTTAAATGAATATTTTTTATGATGAAAATATGCCGTTTGCGGCAGAATTTTTTGCAGACTTTGGTGAGTTAACGCCATTTTCAGGTCGTGACCTTACTGCAGAGCAAGTTGCCAATGCTGATGTGCTGTTAGTGCGCTCTATTACTCAGGTTAATGAAACCTTGTTAAAGCAAAATCATGCCTTAACATTCGTAGGGACAGCGACCATTGGTTTTGATCATATTGATAAAAATTATTTAGATTCGAGAAATATCGCCTTTACTTCCGCCCCTGGATGTAATGCTGTGTCTGTTGCTGAATATGTCCTGTCTGCACTAGTTGTATTGGCTGAACGTTATCAATTCAAACTATTGGATATGACGGTAGGTATTGTTGGTGCAGGTAATACGGGCAGTCGATTGAGTGAAAAATTAACCGCATTAGGGATCCAGCATGTCTTATTTGATCCTTACCTTGAGCAAGATGCTTCTGATAAGCGAAATTTTGTTACTTTAGAGGAAGCGTTAAGCTGTGATGTTATTTCATTACATGTACCTAAAACTACCCAAGGCGAACATCCAACTTATCATCTTCTAGATGAACAACGTTTAGCCGCATTAACTGCCGAACAAATTTTGATAAATGCCTGTCGCGGTGAAGTGATAGATAATCAGGCGTTATTGCGATTAAAGCAATCAGGACATCCACTGAAACTTGTTTTAGATGTTTGGGAAAATGAGCCTAATATTTTGCAAGAGTTAATTCCGTTTTGTGAAATCACCACTGCTCATATTGCTGGTTATAGCTTAGAAGGAAAAGCTCGTGGTACGGAAATGCTTTATCGTGCATTATGTCAACATTTGGAGGTTCGTGAAGAAAAATCATTAGAAAATTTCTTACCTGAATCAGGTATCAATCAAATTGAAATAAACCAACAATTTGATGAAATTTTACTAAACCAACTGGTGAAAATAGTTTACGATGTGCGTCGTGACGATGGCCTTTTCCGTCAACAAATAGGCTATCAACATGTAAATTGTCATTCATTTGATTATATTCGTAAAACTTACCCAGCTCGCAGGGAATTTTCGGCCATTCAAATAGCGATGACAAAACAAATAGAGAGTGATGTTTTATATCAACTCGGTTTTCGAAAAAGCAGTAAGCAGTAAATAGAAGCGTAAAAGAGAGAAGGGCATGACACAGAAATTTGATGTTTGCATATTAGGTGCAACAGGTTTAGTTGGTAAAACAATTATGGAAATTCTTGAAGAAAGAGACTTTCCTATTAATAAATTATATCCATTAGCAAGTGCTCGTTCTGCGGGTGAAATAATTGAGTTCAATGGCGAAAATATTGAAGTGATCGATGCTGACACCTTTGACTTTAGTCTTGCCCAAATCGGTTTTTTCTCAGCCGGTGGTAGTACTTCTGCAAAGTTTGCCCCTATTGCGGGTGAAGCAGGCTGTGTGGTGATTGATAATACTTCAGAATTTCGTTACGAAGATGATATTCCATTAGTTGTTCCAGAAGTAAACCCTAGTGCTTTAGCGGATTATCGTAACCGTAATATTATAGCCAACCCAAATTGTTCAACCATCCAAATGATGGTAGCGCTTAAACCAATTCAAGACGCTGTTGGTATTGACCGAATTAATGTTTGTACATATCAGTCAGTGTCGGGTGGCGGTAAATCTGCAATGGATGAATTAGCTAAACAAACTGCTGATTTATTAAGTGGTAAGCCGGTAGAAACGAAAAACTTTTCTCGTCAAATTGCTTTTAATGTGATCCCGCAAATTGATGTGTTTTTAGATAATGGCTACACCAAAGAAGAAATGAAAATGGTGTGGGAAACCAATAAAATATTAGGTGATAACAGCATTCGTGTGAATCCTACAGCGGTTCGTGTACCGGTATTTTTTGGCCATGCTGAAGCGCTTCATATTGAAACTAAGTCTCCAATTTCGGCTGAAGAAGCGAAAGAATTATTAAAACAGGCGCTTGGTGTTGTTGTTTGTGAAAATGACGAAGACTTCCCAACTCAAATTAGTGATGCGAGCGGTAAAGACGACACTTATGTTGGTCGTATCCGTGAAGATATTAGCCATAACAATGGCTTAAATATGTGGATTGTTGCCGATAATGTTCGTAAAGGTGCTGCAACAAATAGCGTACAAATCGCAGAATTATTAATAAAAGAGCATCTATAATAAAATCTATTATGCTGAAATCACTTAGCTATTGCTAAGTTCAAGATTTATTAAAGAAAAATAAAAACTCGTCGTTATAGTTAACGACGAGTTTTTTTGTTATAAAAAGGGTTCAATAAATAAAACCTATTGATATAAAAAATACGCTGTTTTGACATTGGAATAATTTTTGCTTTGTTTTTTCAGTACTTGGACGAGTCAAACAATTGGCTAACTATAAAAATAATTAGGAAATCTTAATGCAACGACTGTTACGCCTGTGCCTGTGGCAGGTTATATTTATCAGCATTAGTACAACCAGCCTTAATTCATTCGCGTTAGAAGAAGGCGGTATTCGTATTCGCGGTCCTAAAAGTATGGACGCTTTTCCTTTTGAACGATATGGACCTATTCGTTCAAGCGATACTTTATGGAATATAGCTTTACAAGTGCGCCCTGATCCTAGCCTTACTATTTATCAAGTGATGCAAGCGCTGTATCAAAAAAATCCTGCGGCTTTTAAAGATAACAATTTAAATCATTTAGTTGATGGTCAATATCTTGCCATACCATCAAAATCTGAAATTGCACAAATTAACCCTTATACTGCGCGACAAAAATCTGATCAAGACGATCAAACGTGGCAATCAAAAGTCGTTGAAAAAATAAAGGAGACTAAACCACCTGAGCAGAGTGTCCAGAAAAAAGATTTAGAATTAGCAAAAAGTGAGATTAACGATAAATTACAAACCTATGATAACTCTCAAAAAGAACGTTTAGAAAATATTCAAAATGACGTTTCTGATTCAATCGATGGTTTACAAGCATTACTCAAAGAAAATCAAGTGGTTGATAAACAACTGTCTAACTTTAATGAACAGTTAGAAGTTATTCAACAAGAGTCCGCTAAAGAAGTTGATGAATTAAAAGAACAACTGTCTGCAATGCAAGCTTTGCTTTTAAAACAAGAAGAAAGAGCCGCGGCGCGAGAGCAAGAATTATTATTAGAAAAACAACAAGCCGAATTAGAAAAAAATAACTTTATGACGAGTGCATGGTTTCTTGTCTTAATGGGGAGTATCCCTGCGGCCATTATTATCGGCACTGTCGTATTTTTCTTACGTCGAAAGAAAAAAACAGAGCATGAAGGCAACGACACAGAAAAATCGGTTGAAGCAAAGAGTAAAGCAAAAGAAGAAACCAAATCTGAACCCACTCAAGAAGCTGAGGATTCTTTATCATTAGACGATGAATTATCTTTAGATGATGAGCTGTCGTTAGATGACGAATTATCATTAGATGATGAGTTATCTATTGATTTATCGGAAGATAGTGGTGATGACTTATTAAGTGCTGATTTAGATTCACTCAATGATGATCTTCTTGATGATGATGAAGTTATTCATTTAGATGATAGTTTGAGTGATCTTGATGACCTTGATGATCTCGATGATTTAGAAGAAATATCGTTAGATATTGATGAACCAGCTGAAGAGCTTGAAGGCGGAGAATTAGATCAAGGCGATTTAGATTCACTTCTATCAAATATAGACGATGATCTTACAGATGAAAAAGCGGAAGAAGCTGAACCTCTTGAAGGCGGTATGTTAGATCAAGGCTCGTTAGATGATTTATTGCTTGATGTTAGTGATGAAGATGAAAGTCAAGATACTGATGATGTGCTAAATGTTGATAGTATTATTGATGAAATTGAGACTGATGAGCCTGAATCGACGAAAGCCTCAGAGTCTGCCGATGAATTACCCGACAATGCCGAATTAACCGACCCAGATGATATTGACGCGCTGATGGACTCGATGGCAAGTGCGCCTGAGTCAGAAACTGCGAGCGAAGCAACTGAAAGTGCGGTGGATGCCATTCCCGACAATGCCGAATTAACCGACCCAGAAGATATTGACGCGCTGATGGACTCGATGGCAAGTGCGCCTGAGCCAGAAACAGCCAGCGAAGCAACTGAAAGTGCGGTGGATGAAATACCTGATAATGCCGAATTAACCGACCCAGATGATATTGACGCGCTGATGGATTCGATGGCAAGTGCGCCTGTGCCAGAAACAGCCAGCGAAGCAACTGAAAGTGCGGTGGATGAAATACCTGATAATGCCGAATTAACCGACCCAGATGATATTGACGCGCTGATGGATTCAATGGCAAGTGCGCCTGAGCCAGAAACAGCCAGCGAAGCAACTGAAAGTGCGGTGGATGAAATACCTGATAATGCCGAATTAACCGATCCAGATGATATTGACGCGCTGATGGATTCAATGGCAAGTGCGCCTGAGCCAGAAACAGCCAGCGAAGCAACTGAAAGTGCGGCTGATGAAATACCTGATAATGCCGAATTAACCGACCCAGATGATATTGACGCGCTGATGGATTCAATGGCAAGTGCGCCTGAGTCTGAAACTGCCAGCGAAGCAGCTGAAAGTGCGGTGGATGAAATACCTGATAATGCCGAATTAACCGATCCAGATGATATAGATGCGCTACTGGCTTCAATGACGGGGGATTCAGCTCCTGAACCCCAAAAATCTTCTGCTATTGAAGAGTCTGCAGAAGATAAGAGCAATGATGAAAGTGATAATGATTCGGAATTAGATACGAAAAATCACGAGCAGATAGACAATTTTTCTGAAGAATATGTTGCGCCATTTTTATCTGCAGACTTTAGTGATTTGACTTCAGCTGAAGAAGAAATTACAAACGAAGCTACCCATCAAGAAGAAGCAATATCTGACGAGGATGATATTGACATAGATGCGCTGATTGCCGATGTTGCCGATAATAATCATCAGGATGAACTTTCATCTTTAGATATTGGCGATGATTTAGGCGATACGATAAGTGATGAGGTTACAACGGATGAATCAGCTGATGTTAATGCGCCTATTGACGATGAAATTCTAAATGATATTTCAAGTGATTTTGATGAGTCGACATTAACCGAGTTATTAAATGATGAGGATGATGAACAAACAACCTCACAAGTTGAGCTTTCTCCAGATTTTACTGATAGCAACGTTTTAGCGGATTTACTGGCGGATGACAATCAGGAAGAAGAAACTGAACAAATTGTTGAAAAAACTGAAGCAACTGAAATCAATGATATTCAAGAGTTAGACAGTTTAGATTTCGACGAGCTTCTGGCTAATATTGAAGAAGAAGCACCAACTTCAAGCGATGAAGACTTTGATTTATCAGATGATTTTGAAATTGCAGACAGTATTGAAAGTTTAGATGATGACACCACTGAGCAAACATCGGAGCAAGTAGAAAAGCGTCAGGATGATTTTATTTCCGTCGATTCATTAATATCAGATACACTTTCAGACTCAACTGAAAAAGAAGAGCCTTATGATCAAACCAATATTGATGTTGGTTTAGGTGATTTCCCTGAGTTTACCAGTGATATAAATCAAATAGATGTCGATGAAGAAGATGATAACGGAGTTGCTGCAAAACTTGATTTAGCAAAAGTATATATCGAAATTGGTGACAATGAAAATGCTGAAGTGATCCTACAAGATGTGGTTAAAATAGGTGATGCAGAACAACAATTTGAAGCACAACAATTGTTAGATAGTATGAATTAACACTTGTTTAAACTATAGAAGTAAAGCAGCTTAAATAGCTGCTTTTTTGTTTACCGTTAGTGATCAAAAAGTAATTTTATCACCTGTCTTTTTCTTTCCTCGCTATGAGCTAATATCCGTTTTTTATTATCCAATAGTCGTCGTTGTTATAAATGTTATAAACGTGATAGTCGCGACTCGCAATACCATTAAAAATAGTAGATAATGCGCGAAAATTAACACAGGTTTTGAAAGTTATGCGCTATGCCTTAGGCATTGAATACGACGGAAGTAAATATTGCGGCTGGCAACGACAAAAATCGGTAGTCAGTGTTCAGCAAACATTAGAGACTGCGTTATCTAAAATTGCCAACGAACCTATTGAAGTGGTTTGTGCTGGTCGAACAGACACAGGGGTAAATGCTACTAATCAAGTGGTGCATTTTGATACCAACAATAAGCGCAAAGATGTGGCATGGACATTAGGTGTTAATACTCATCTTCCGCAAGATGTAGCTGTTTCTTGGGTGCAGGAAGTCAGTGAATCGTTTCATGCGAGATTTAGTGCCACAGCAAGGCGTTATCGATATATTATTTATAATAAAAGGCTCCGTTCTGCCATTCTCAGTCATGGTTTAAGCTTTTGTCATTACCCGTTAGATGAAAAGTTAATGCACCAAGCCGCGCAATATTTGGTTGGGGAACATGATTTTACCTCTTTTCGAACAGTGCATTGTCAATCACATTCACCTGTAAGAACGTTATCCCACTGTAATGTAAGTAGGCAAGGTGACTATTTAATTCTTGATGTTAAAGGCAATGCTTTTTTGCACCATATGATCAGGAATATTGCAGGAAGCTTAATGAGAGTGGGGCAAGGAAAAGAAACCGTAAGCTGGATAAGTGAAGTGCTAGCAGCAAAGAATCGTTGTGTTGCAGGGATGACAGCCGCCGCCGAGGGCTTGTATTTTGTTGATGTTGATTATCCGGCTGAATTTAATATCCCAAAACGACAATTAGGTCCTTTATTTTTAGAATAACAGGAAAACACACAAAACAGACCAGTTTTTTGTATTCAAAATACCGTAAAATATGCTCTAATTAGTGGTTATATTTAGATAATATTAAAATTTTAATATTTAATGGCTCAAAATGAGTTGTTAAATGATTTTCGTGCATAGGCTAAGTGAAATTATGAGCTGGATTGAAAAAATTCTCCCGAAAGCAAAATCTACCCAAAAGCGTAATATCCCTGAAGGGGTTTGGAGTAAATGTAATTCGTGTAATGCGGTATTATATAAAGTTGAACTTGAGCGCCAAATGTCGGTTTGTCCAAAATGTGATCATCATATGAGAATCAGTGGGCGCAAACGTATCGAAGGCTTTTTAGATGTTGGTGAACGTATTGAATTAGGCGAAGAGTTTGAAGCGCAAGATATTCTTAAATTTAAAGATTCAAAACGTTATAAAGATCGCCTCTCTGCGGCACAAAAAAGCACGGGTGAAAAAGACGCATTAGTAGTGATGAAAGGTGAATTACACGGTATGCCTGTGGTAGCTGCAGCTTTTGAATTTTCATTTTTGGGTGGTTCAATGGCATCTGTTGTCGGTGCTAGATTTGTTAAAGGGGTTGAATACTGTCTCGAACATAACTTGCCATTTGTTTGTTTCTCAGCAAGTGGCGGTGCTCGTATGCAAGAAGCGTTGTTTTCGTTAATGCAAATGGCTAAAACCAGTGCTGCATTAGCTAAAATGAGTGAAAAAGGCTTACCTTATATTTCGGTATTAACGGATCCAACTATGGGTGGTGTTTCGGCGAGTTTAGCAATGCTTGGTGATGTTAACGTGGCTGAGCCTAAAGCTTTAATTGGTTTTGCTGGTCCTAGAGTTATCGAACAAACTGTTCGTGAAAAGTTACCCGAAGGTTTTCAGCGTAGTGAATTCTTGTTAGAAAAAGGTGCAATCGACATGATTGTTGATCGTCGTGAAATGCGTGATACCTTAGCGCGTTTATTAGCTAAATTTACTGGATACGATTTAAAAGTGAGTTAATTGTTTAAATAAACACTAATTAAGTCCAATACATTTATGAAAGAAACCGTTCAAAGCCACTCAAGTCGAAATCTCGATGAGTGGCTTTCTTATTTAGAAAGTATTCACAGTACAGAAATTGATATGGGTCTAGAGCGCATATCAAAGGTTGCTGAAAATTTAGCTATTGAGTTTGAATTTACTCAGGTTATAACCGTGGCAGGAACTAATGGTAAAGGCACTACTTGTGCCTTTCTTGAAAACGCTATATTAGCTGAAGATCGCTCAGTTGCTGTCTATTCGTCTCCCCATATTGAAAAGTTTAATGAACGTTTACGCATTAACAAACAAGATGTCGATGATAAAGCGTTTATCCTTGCTTTTGAAAACATAGAGCAATCGCGTGGTGATATCTCGTTAACTTATTATGAATATACAACCTTAGCAGCTTTACTTATTATCATGGTTGAAAAACCTGATTTCGCCATTCTAGAAGTTGGTTTAGGTGGCAGACTTGACGCTACCAATATTATTGATGCAGACATTGCTGTGATCACCACGGTAGATTTAGATCATCAAGCGTTCCTTGGCGATAATAGAGAAAGCATTGGTTTTGAAAAAGCCGGCATTATGCGGGCAGGCCAACGCGTAGTTATCGGTGATAAACATCCGCCTCAATCTGTTCTAGCACATGCTAAACAACTTAACACACAAGTATATATTCGAGGTGTAGATTTTAATGTTGATTTTAACGAACTCACTCATGGTTGGGGTTGGCAAAGTCATAATTATACCTTTAACCGTTTACCTCAACCCTTTATTCCTCGAGATAATATAGCTACCGCGATTATGGTGCTTGAATTACTTGGAATTAATGTGGATGAGACAAAACTTGTATCATTGATAACATCGACTAAAGTTGCAGGTCGAACAGAATTGATCGCAGGCCATTGTAAAATTATGCTAGATGTTGGCCATAACCCATTAGCTGCACGATACTTAGTCGAACAAATCCCTTTATTGTCAGCGACAAAAGTTCATGCTGTGGTTGCAATGTTGGCGGATAAGGATATCTTTAATACGCTCAATCCATTATTGGCTGCAGTTGATTGCTGGTATATGGCAAGCCTAGATATGCCAAGAGGCGCTAATGCGGAACAGCTCAAAAGCCACATATCAAATAGCACGAATCAAATATTAACTTTTGACAATGTCATTGATGCCTATAAAATGGCTCTTTCACAAGCTAAAGAAAGTGATTTAATCCTTGTTTTTGGATCATTTTTTACTGTTGCTCAAGTTAAAGGTTTTTTAAATTAGGAGTTATCTTGTCTACACCTTTTCAAAATAGATTAGTCGGTACTATGATAGTTGCAGCCGTTGCGATTATTTTTTTACCTGATGTACTTGATGGCGATAAAAAAACCTACCAAGAAGAATTTGATAAAATTCCAACCGCACCGAAAGTCGACTTTAAGCCGCAAAACCAATCATTTCCTAATGACAAACTAGCGGGTTTGCCCAAAGACGAAATAAGTGAAGAAATAGCGCTAGATGACGATGCTGGAGATAAAGACATACCAACTGCGGCTATTGATAGTGGGGTGCAAGAAAATAAAGCATTCAATGATGAAAAGCCTTTAGCGAGTGTTAAAACCGATGAAGTGAAGCCACAAGCTGTGGTGAAAAAAAGTATGCCGGAAAAAGCAGTTTCTCAACAAGCATGGGCAATACAGCTTGGTAGCTTTAGGCATAAGAAAAATGTCAATGAACTAGTAAAAAAGCTAGAAGCAGCTGGCTATACCGTTTTTACACGACCGATTAAAACTAAAAATGGAACCTTAACGAAAGTGTTTGTTGGACCTGAATTAATTAAAAGCAGTCTTGAGAAAAAAATCCCTGCATTAAAGACGTTAACTAATGTGCAAGGAAAAGTTGCCCGATTTACACCAACTAGATAATAAAAATATTAGCTAAATTGCTTGTGGTTCTGTTAGAATGCGCGCCACTATTTATTAGTTAATTTAATTGAGAACTCTCGATTTATGGTTTGGATAGACTATGCCATTTTGGCTGTCATAGGTATTTCCACTTTAATTAGTTTAGTTCGTGGCTTTGTCAAAGAAGCTGTGTCGCTAATTATTTGGATCAGTGCCTTTTTTATCGCGAGTACTTTCTATGCCAAACTTGCCACGTTATTAACTAATATTTCTGATCCTTTCCTGCGCAATGGCGCAGCAATTACTATTCTATTTATAACAACCTTAATTTTAGGGGCCTTAGTTAATTACGTTATTGGTCAATTGGTTACCAAAACAGGCCTATCAGGTACAGATAGAGTATTAGGGATTGTCTTTGGTGCCCTACGAGGGGTATTGATCGTAAGTGCAGTATTATTCTTTATGGATGCATTCACTCCGTCAACATCAAGTGATTGGTGGCAAAGTTCGCAGTTAATCCCAGAATTCAAATTAATAATTGAATGGTTTTTTGAATACCTCAAACAATCATCCAGTTTTCTAAAACAAGCTTAGTTCGGCGGAGAAAAACACCATGTGTGGTATAGTTGGTATTGTTGGTAATACACCGGTAAGTCAATATTTATATGACGGTTTAACAGTTCTACAGCACCGCGGTCAGGATGCTGCAGGAATTGTAACGATTCAAAATAACACCTTTCGCCTAAGAAAAGGCAATGGTTTAGTTAAAGACGTTTTTCATACGCGTCATATGCTGCGATTACAAGGTAATATTGGTATCGGCCATATCCGTTACCCAACCGCGGGGACGTCGAGTTCTTCAGAAGCACAACCTTTTTACGCCAATTCACCTTTCGGTATTTCTTTAGCGCACAATGGTAACTTAACTAATGCTGAAGAATTGAAAGAATGGCTTTATAAAGAAGCTTGTCGTCACGTAAACACAACTTCTGATTCTGAATTATTACTAAATATTTTAGGTCATGAATTACAAAGTATCGGTAACTTCACGTTAACACCGGATGATATTTTTACTGCTATTGCTAATGTTCACCAACGTGTTCGTGGTGCCTATGCAACCGTTGCATTAGTGATTGGCAATGGCATGGTGGCATTTCGTGATCCTAATGGTATTCGTCCTCTTGTTTTTGGTAAAAGAGAAAGCGAAAAAGGCACTGAGTACATGGTTGCTTCTGAAACAGTCGCCTTAGATGCCTGTGATTTTGAGTTTGTTCGTGATGTTGCACCAGGTGAAGCAATTTATATCACTGAAAATGGTCAGTTTTTCAGCAAACAATGTGCAGAGAATCCTAGGTTTAGTCCGTGTATTTTTGAATATGTTTACTTTGCTCGCCCTGATTCTACTATGGATAAAATATCTGTTTATGCATCACGTGTTGAAATGGGGAAAAAATTAGGGGCTAAAATCAAGCAAGAATGGGCGGATGAAGATATTGATGTAGTTATTCCGATCCCTGAAACATCGTGTGATACCGCTTTACAAATTGCCCAAACATTAGATTTACCTTACCGCCAAGGGTTTGTAAAAAATCGTTATATTGGCAGAACCTTTATTATGCCAGGACAAGAGCAACGTAAAAAGTCTGTTCGTCAAAAGCTTAATGCTATCGGTGCTGAGTTTGCAGGTAAAAATGTATTATTGGTAGATGACTCTATTGTTCGTGGCACAACTTCTGAGCAGATTATTGATATGGCTAGAGCCTCAGGTGCTAAAAAAGTTTATTTTGCCTCTGCAGCTCCTGAAATTCGTTTTCCAAATGTATATGGTATCGACATGCCAAGTGCAACAGAGTTAATTGCTCATGGCCGTGAATTAGACGATATTTGTGATTTAATTGGTGCCGATAAACTTATATTCCAAACGATCGAAGATTTAGTCAGCGCAGTATCGGTTGCGAATCCTGATATTAAAGCATTTGAAACATCAGTTTTTAATGGCCAATATGTTACACAAGATATCGATCAAGGTTATTTAGAAAGATTAGATGCATTGCGTAATAACGAAACAAAAGAAACCTCAGATAAAAATGCAGATTCAATTATTGATATGCACAATGAAGGTGCTGAATAACGACTGTTAAGTGTTATTAGCTCATTAAAAAAGGCACCTTAGGTGCCTTTTTTGTGCTTACTCTTTAGGATTAGCTCATTGAGCTATGAAATATATTCAGTACCAAAGCCCATTCCAAACATAATTGCGCTAATCGCCATTAGTGAGACTAATAATACCAAGCCACAGGTAACCACTGAACTTGCATAGATAAAGCCTTTTTCCTCTGGAATATTCATCATGATAGGAATCCCCGAGTAGAGTAAATAAACGGAATAAGAAAGCGCAGCTAAACCTGCTAAAGTAACAAACCATAACACTGGATAAAGTGCCGTTAGACCAACCATTAGCAATGGTGTCGCTGTATAAGCGGCAAGTTCTAGTGCTTGTGTGAAATCGGGTTTTGCATCAAATGTTTTTGCCATCCATTGTATCAAATAAGCGAGTGCAAATACGCCAATCACTAATCCAGCATACATAGCAACAGACATTGCTAATGCACTTGATTCAGATATTTTTATCGCATCTCCAGCTCCTATAGTCCAACCAATATGCGCGGCAGCATAATAACTACAAATTGCTGGAATCAGGGCAATTGTTAGTATATGGACAAAACTGTACATTAAACTTTCATGACGTTTTTCTATGGTTTGCCATTCTTCTTTTGGATGAGCATAAAGCCCCCAGATATGATTTAAGATCATAATATTACCTCTTGCTGTCCCCAAAATATGTTGTTTGCGGAGATTGATTTTCCGCTCCAACATCTACGTTCAACTTTTTTATTTTTTTATAGTTGATACCTTATTTATGAAATAACTGAAAGCGTACGTCAAGAAGAGATTGAAATTTAGCCAAGAAATTTAAAAAAACGGATATTTTTATAATCAAAAGAGCAAAAATGTAATTTTTATATAGTTAAAAATACTATTAACTGAGCTTAATCCTGACTACATTCATCACTTCAATATTAAAGCCTGCGATGGTTTCAGAACTTGGGTAATACGTCATATTGACGCGTTGCCCTTTTAACGAACGATATAACTTTTTTCGCTTATATTTAAAAGGTACATCAATATTCTCGATCATGATGGTGTTCAATACCCAATCGTCTTCCTCGCGCTGTACATGAGATTTAACTTTTATATGCTCACTATGAACAAGGTCTTGGTGCTTATCAATCAGCTTTTTAATATTATTTTTTGGTGACATATCGTTTTCAATTATTGATTTGAGATGATCTGAACAGGAAACATTGTTTTATATTACGGAACTTTCAGTGAATAGTTAAGCCGCTAGCGATATTACCGTGTTAATTACCCTCGTTTGATGATTCATTTAACTGTCAGTCATTTTACTATCTATGCGTGATAAACAGCCGTATTCAAATATTTTGTGAATTGGTTTGTTTTATTTCAATTGCACTTTTATTTTGGTGCAACGCGTTGTCCTATTTGAGTTAAATTTATTTAACCTATTGATATTTATTGGTTATTCATAATGGTGCGGATTTTGTATACCAAAGGTAATGCCATATTTAAATATATGGGGAACACATTCAGGTAACTCAATTGAGACATACTATGAAACAAACATTAAAAAATAAAATATTACCGATTGAATTTGCGAAAAAATCAATCACGGTAATGTTAATCGAAAAACACCCAAGTAATCATTCAGTGTTAAAGAAAGCATTAATTGATTTTGGTTATCACGTAATAAAACATATTTCGGCCAGTGACAATATTTTGGAATTGATCGATACATGTTCTCCGGAAGTATTGATTTTAGTGACAGATTCACCCAGTGATAAAGTGCTAAAAAATTTAGCGGAAGTAAATAAATTACATCCTTTGCCTATTGTTATTTTTTCTGAAAATGATTCACCTAATGTTATTCAACAAGCGATTAAATCAGGAGTCAGTGCTTATGTGGTGAATGAGATTTTACCGCAAAGAATCCAAAGTATTATTTCAGTGGCAAATGAAAGGTTTAAAGCTGAGCAATCTTTACGGAATGAATTGAAACAAGCAAAAGTGCAACTTGAAAGCAAAAAGTATATTGATAGAGCGAAAAATTTACTGATGGAGCAAAAACGAATGAGTGCGAATGAGGCACATAAGACACTAAGAAAAATGGCACTCGATCAAAGTTGTTCAATAGCAATAGTGGCAAAAAATATTATTGATGTTTGTCAGTTGTTATCGCCAGCGAGATCATAATTTTTATGGTCATTGAGCAACGTATTTAATTTTTTCGAGTAATTTTATTAGGAAAGTAAGGTTGTAAATAAAAAATATAATTCATGCAATATGCTATGGATACAAGAATTTATAACCTTGTTTTAATTAATAAAAACAATAGAACAATATCTTGATCGTGATCATCCTTTGCCATAATCCAACGATGATAATATTCAATTATTCAATATACGCGGATCTAAAAACAACTCACAAAAGTGTCAGGAATCGATATATTTCAAGTGAAGAGCTCAGTTCAGTATATTCATTATTATCGTATTAATTAACAGGCGCTTAGATTAAATAATAACTAAAAGAACAGTGCCTTTGTTGATGAATATCAGCGGCAAGAATTTTAATAAAACCCTAAAGAGAAATAACGCATGAAACTCAATAAAACCACTTTATATCTTGCTGTAGCATTAGCGAGTTCATATTCAACGACAGTTATGGCAAATGATATTTCTACTGCTTTAGCTAATGGCAAAGCAACCGTTGACTTAAATTTACGCTATGAAAGTGTTGACCAAGATAACGCCTTAAAAAAGGCAAGTGCATTAACGTTACGTACCCGATTAAGCTATGCTAGCAAAGCAGTGAATGGCTTTTCGTCATTGGTAGAATTTGAAGATTCACGTAATGTTTTAGGTATAAATGATTATAAAAATACCTTAGGTAGAAATAATGATTATTCAGTGATTGCCGATCCAGAAACAACCGAGCTTGATCAGATGCTTTTACAATACAAACAAGCAAATTTTACCGCAAAACTGGGTCGTCAAGTGATCACCATGGATAACCATCGATTTGTTGGTCACGTTGGCTGGCGACAAGATAGACAAACGTTCGACGGTATTAGCTTTGATTATCAAGCATCAGAAAAATTATCGTTGAAGTACGCCTATATAACGCAACGAAATCGAATTTTTGCTGATGCTAAAGATATCGATTCAAAAGATCATTTAATCAATGCCAGTTACAAAACAGGCGCAGGAACGGTAACTGCGTATAGCTATCTACTAGAAATTGATAATGATATTGACAATGCCCTTGATACATACGGAATACGCTTTAATGGTGCGAGTAAGTTCGACAGTCAAAAATTCACGTATTCATTCGACTATGCATTACAAGATACTGAGAGTGCAGGAACGAGCTTTTCCAGTCATTATTTATCTGCTGAACTTGGCACACATGTATCAGGTTTAGGCTTAAAAGTTGGTTATGAACTACTTGGTTCTGATGAAGGTATGTATGGCTTTTCTACACCATTAGCGACATTACATAAGTTTAATGGTTGGTCGGATCAATTTTTAACAACGCCAAAAGAAGGGTTAACTGATTTATATGCCAGTCTTAGTGGTAAGGTGTTGGAAGGGAAGTGGGCGGTTATTTATCATAATTTTAATGCCGATAAAGCAAGTGATACTGTTGATGATTTTGGTTCAGAAATCAATGCGGTTTATACTAAAAAGTTTTCGAAACATTATACTGCAGGAATTAAATATTCAGCTTATTCTGCCGGTGATGTAGCAACAGGCAAAGTAGATACGGATAAACTTTGGTTATGGATCAGCGCTAAATTTTAATGAATTTTAACCAATATATTTAGCTATTAAGCGGAAAATAAAATTTAGGTTATAAAAAGTGATAAAGTATTCTTTATCACTTTTTTTAGCTACTTATTAAAGCGACTACTTTATTTAGTGTGGTGGAGGCTAGTTTTTTAAAAACTTACTCTCAGAATGTTTGATAATTCGTTATACTTAAGATCTTAAGTTGTCATTTATCTCGAGTAGGTCGTTTTCGTTGATGGAAAAATCAATTCTTTTTCATACCATTTACCCACATAAAACCAGTAAAGTTTGGGTGGTGTTTATCCACGGTGCGGGTGGTAGTTCTGCTATTTGGTTTAGGCAAATCAGAGCATATCAGAAAAAATATAATATTCTTCTGTTAGATCTTCGCGGACATGGAAAATCAACTAACTTAGTGAAATCGTTTGTCGATAATAATTATTCTTTCAATCGTGTTTCAGAAGACATTATTGATGTTTTGGACTATAACCAGATCAAACATGCACACTTTGTCGGGATATCATTAGGTACTATCATCATACGTAACATAGCTGAAATAGCCCCAGAATATGTTTCAAGTATGGTGCTTGGTGGGGCAATTACTCGCTTTAATACTCGCAGTAACTCGTTGGTTTATTTAGGTAATGCTTTTAAATATTGTGTGCCATATATGTGGTTATATCGGTTATTTGCTTTTATTATGATGCCGAAAAAACGTCATAAAGAGTCGCGATTATTGTTCGTTAGAGAAGCGAAACGGTTGTGCCAAAAAGAGTTTCTTCGCTGGTTTAAATTAGCCATGGAAGTAAATCCTTTAATGCAATACTTTAAAGAAAAGGAAATCGATATACCTATTTTATATATTATGGGTAAAGAAGATCATATGTTTCTTGGCCCCGTCAAAGACATGGTTAAACAGCATAAAAATAGTTTATTGCACACTATTCAACGTTGTGGACATGTATGTAACGTTGAAAATCCGGCAGCCTTTAATGAGCATTCCATTGCGTTTATCGATCAGCAAAGTTAGCGATAATCAGTTGATTTTATCGCTCAGTTAATATCCCACGGATGATAATAAAGGGATTCTAACTGAGCGATTTATAAACGAATTAGCGTTTGTTTATTCAATATTTACTCTAATAATTTTATTGGTGCTACTTTGATGAATTAGTAAATCGCCATCGCGAGTAGCGCGCATATGTCTGATAATACCGGCATATACTTTACCTGAAGGAATTGCCCAACTTTGAAATGTTTCAGTTGTTGGGTCAAATTTAACCAAGGCATCTGGTCGCATACCTGATTCATTATACCAAACCATCTTATCTATGACGGCTATTGCATAAGGGTGCGATTTGCTGCCACTAGGTGATGGCCATTCCTTTATTTCTTCTGTGTAAGGGTTATACCGCCCCAATTTTCCTTGTGATGAATTGACATACCAAATCATGCCATCACTGGCGATATCTAAACGTCTGACACGCGTTGCTTCATTTGGTAACATCACGTCGGTTAATTTCATGGTTTTGGGATTAACTTTAACTAAACAATTTCTACCGTTACAAGCCACCCAAGGCGTACCATTTTTATCTATTTTAATACCATAAGGTTTTGAGCGAGGTGCATTCATGGTGACAAGTTTTATATCGCCACTCTCAGGGTTTAATCGGCCAATCATATTACTGTGTTGTAAGGTAAACCATAATATGCCTTTATCGTCAAAAATCGCGGTGTGAGGGTCTCTAGCATTTTCATCCGGCATTTTATATTCTGTGATTTTTTTGGAGTTAATATCTAATTTGCCAACACTGCCGTTTTTATTGCCTGTATACCAAATATTACCAGCCTGATCTGTGGTAACTGAATGGGGCATGGCGTTATCTGGCAAAAAGTATTCTTTCATTTCACCTGTTTTGGGATTAATTTGACCAATTAAATTTGCCCGTTGACCCGCCCACCAAATAGTCCCGTCATCGGCCTCGATAGGGTCACGTGATCGTTGACCTAAAGTAGGCGTTTGCCATTGAGTAAAGCTAATTTTTGTATCACCACCGAGGAGAGTAGGAGTACGTAGGGTATTTGGCGAGTAGTGTGTTGCTAAATAGTTAAAAATTTTCTGTTCAATTTTCGGTTGGTTTGATAAATCAATCATGGTGCGGGTTAAGAGTTTCCAATCCTTAACACTGTAACCAGAGCTGCGGGTGATCATATTGATGCGATGGCAGCTGGTACAATATTGCTCAACTAACGCCTTACCTTTCAACTGCTCGTTATCTTCGATAAGTTCTACTCCCAATGCTTGATTAACGCTAGCTACCCCAATTAAATACGCAATACCAGACAAAATCGATTTTAATAAAATACGAATACGCATGGAAACTCTCCTAGTAAAATTGAACATTTATTCAAGCTTATTCAATGGTCGTTGAAGTTTCAATGATAGTTGAAAAATTTCAATCGAATGAAGATTGAGCACCAATTTACATATCATTTTCGCTTTCTTTATTAAGATTGATTTTTTAAGTGTTGGGCTGTGAGTCTTTACTCGTTAAAACCCTAAAGCATAAGACGAGGATTATGTTCAAAAATGTTTACTTCCATGTCAAACCAGACATGTTTAGAAACACCTTTAACGGATCTCAGTTATTGTAACGGTCATTGGCATAGTTTATTCTCAATAATTACTGAATGCGCCTATGGCGTTTTTTTAAGGCCAAATTTTAAAGGCTAATTACTTAGAGAGGTATCAATGCGATTCACTATTTTAAGCCGGAAACTCTTATTAAGCGTTTCTAGTGCTGCGATGTTAGGCATAGCAGCCACACCAGCAATAGCTGACGATCATGGAAAGACAATGGCCAATGCCAAAAATAAAGTTGCAGCAATGAAAGAAAAAGGCGCAGCCGTAATAAACAATAGTATATTGCAAACTTGGCAAGGACCTTATGATGGTGTTCCTGCTTGGGATAAAATTAACGTTGCTGATTTTCCAGGTGCCTTTCAAGCGGTTATGGAAAGAGTTAAATCAGAAATTAATGTAATTCGCGATAATCCTGCACCAGCAACTTTTGAAAATTTTACCTTACCAATGGAACTTGCTGGCAGCGTCGCAGATGAAGTGTTCTCTATTTGGGGGGTACATTCTAGCAATTTATCCAATGAAGAAGTGCGTAAGATTCAAGGGGAATGGATGCCGAAAGTATCCGCATTTTTTAATGAGTTAACGCTTGACCCTAAGTTACTTGAAAAAACGAAAACGGTTTATGACAACAGAAAAACAGCGAATTTAAATGCGCAACAATTACGTTTAGTAGAGCGTAATTATGAACAATTAGTCAGAAATGGTGCTCTATTAAAAGGTGATGATAAAGAAAAGCTTATTGCGCTTAATACTGAGTTAGCAAAAGCCTTTAACGAATTTTCAAATAAAGTATTAGCAGATGAAGAAACCTATATTTATTTGACTGATAAAGCTGATTTAGCAGGATTACCTGAAAGTTTTATTTCATCAATTCAGGGTGCTGCACAAGCACAAGGTAAAAAAGGTTGGGCACTGAAAAATACTCGTTCAGTTATGCAACCTTTCTTACAAAACTCAACCAGACGTGATTTACGCGAGAAAGTATATAATGCCTATATTAATCGTGGTGATAATGGTGATGCTAACGATACAAATGCCACTATCGCGAAAATTTTAAAGTTACGTGCTGAGCGCGCTAAAGTGTTAGGTTTTAAAACTCACGCTCATTATCGCATGGCCGATACAATGGCCAAAGATCCTGAAGCAGCTATGGATCTGATGATGAAAGTTTGGCCTGCTGCAATTGGTCGTGTAAAAGAAGAAGTGGCTGACATGCAGAAAGTGGCAGATGCTGAAGGCGCAAATATTACCATCGCCCCTTGGGATTATCGCTTTTATGCGGAAAAAGTCCGTAAAGCAAAATATGACTTAGATGAAGCGGAAATTAAACCTTACTTTAAGCTGGATAACATGGTGAATGCGATGTTTGATGCGGCAGGTAAGCTATATGGTATGTCATTTAAAGAGAATACGGGTGATGTGCCTGTTTTTGATCCAGAAGTGCGCACGTTTGAGGTAAAACGTGGTGATAAAGTCATTGGACTTTTCTACCTTGATAATTTTGCCAGAGAGGGGAAACGCTCCGGTGCTTGGATGACAACTTACCGTAGTCAGCATGATTTAGGCGGTAAAAACCGTTATGTGTTAGCGTCAAATAACAATAACTTTGTTAAAGGCGGTGAAGGTCAACCTACACTTATCAGTCTTGATGATGCGTCAACCCTGTTCCATGAGTTTGGTCATGCGTTACATTACTTAAACTATGACATTACTTACCCAGGTTTAGGTGGCACACCAAGAGATTTCGTGGAATATCCTAGTCAAGTAAATGAAAACTGGTTACTGACTCGTTACATTTTAGATAATTACGCAAAACATGCTGAAACGGGTGAGCCAATGCCGCAAGCATTAGTGGATAAAATCAATAAATCTAAAACCTTTAATGAAGGGTTTGCCACCGTTGAATATTTATCCTCAGCTATTGTCGATATGATGTTGCACAATCGCGAAGAGCCGGTTACTGATCCAGATGCCTTTGAGCGTGAAACCTTGAATAAAATTAATATGCCAAAAGAGATTGTTATGCGTCATCGTTTGCCACACTTCAATCACTTGTTCTCTTCTGATTCATACTCAGCAGGATATTACAGCTATTTATGGTCTGAAACTATGGATGCAGATACATGGGCAGCGTTTGAAGAAGCAGGAAATGTTTGGGATAAAGAAACCGCTGAACGTTTCCGCTCTGTGATATTAGCGACAGGTAACGAAACAGATCGTAAAGAAGCGTATCGTAAATTCCGTGGTCGTGACCCTGAAGTTAAGTATATCTTGAAAAAACGTGGCTTTCCTGTGCCAAATGAAAGTAAATAACTTTATTAGAAAACGGTTTTGATTAATGCCGTTAACCACTAAGTTTAAAGGAGCGAATAATCGCTCCTTTTTTATATGTGTCATGAACGTCAATTCATCTCGATTTTTACTTTTGATAGTTATTGCGAAATAGGAGCAAGAAATAAGATTTCAGCATGTTAATCTTGCCTGCTAAGGTACACAGCATAGCAGGGTAACCTTAACCGCGTTTTTTTGAATTAATTTAGGCACTATTGTGAGTGAGTAATGGCAAATGAAGGCTTTTAAAAAAGCGGTACTTTAAATGAATCGGCCTAGTTATTCTATTTTAACCAACGGGTTAAAACTTCTTCCAATTTATTCGGGTTAACAGGTTTCGAAATAAAATCATCCATTC
Source organism: Thalassotalea sp. SU-HH00458 (assembly GCF_040362795.1). Lineage (NCBI taxonomy): Bacteria > Pseudomonadati > Pseudomonadota > Gammaproteobacteria > Alteromonadales > Colwelliaceae > Thalassotalea > Thalassotalea sp. SU-HH00458. The sequence continues at coordinate 12,550 of NZ_BAABWW010000001.1, read as the reverse complement.
CCACAGCAATACATTTAGCTTGATCTCCTTTCATTGAGTTTGCTGTCATCGCGACGATTGGAATTTTTCTATTAAGTACTTCTGAGTGCTCTTCTCGTATCTTTTTCGTTGCATCATAACCATCCATTATTGGCATTTGGCAGTCCATTAACACTAAATCAAACGGTAACGTTTTTAAAGACGTTAACGCTTCTTTGCCATTTGCTGCTAGATCAACTTGTATGCCGAATTTTTCCAGTAAGCCTTGCGCTACTCTTTGATTGATGGCGTTATCTTCAACAACGAGTACTCTAGCCTGAAATTGAGGAATTTGATGAGCAGTTAAATGGTTCGTCAGTTTTTTATCAGAAGCATGCACACCCGACACTTTTTTTAGTGTTTTATACAAAATTGTCTCATCAATTGGTTTATTTAAATAACCATTAAAGCCAATAGCTTTGAGTGTATCGGTATCGCCTCTTAGCCCTTGAGAAGTCAGCATTACTAGGCGTGTATCTGCCAATTTTTTACTGTTTTTAATGGCTTTTCCTAACTGAACACCATCCATTTCAGGCATTTGCATATCTAAAATAGCGATTTGGAATGGAGTGCCTTGATCTGCCGCTTCATTAAGTATTATTAAAGCATTTTTACCTGAATCAACAGCGCTGTTTTTTGCCTGCCATTTATTTAATAATTGTGTTAATAAAGTTCTGTTTGTTAAGTTGTCATCGACGATTAAGATTTTTTGATTTTGTAAGCTAACTAAAGTTTCTTTAGATACAGTGGAGTTGGCATTTTCAACATTTAATGTGAACCAAAATGTTGAGCCTTTTCCTGGGCTGCTTTTTACACCAATTTCTCCACCCATCAGTTCAACTAATTGTTTACTGATAGTTAAACCTAACCCTGTGCCACCAAACTTGCGAGTCGTTGAATTGTCTGCTTGACTAAACCTTTCAAAAAGGTGGTGCTGTTTCTCTTTACTGATCCCTATGCCAGTATCTTTAATTTCAAAGCATAATTTAGTTCGTTGCTTTGACTGTTCAACGACATGACAAAATACAGAAACTTCACCTTTGTCAGTAAATTTAATAGCATTACTGATTAAATTATTGAGTATTTGTCTGATACGACCAGGGTCCGCGATATAAGACTGCTTGGACATGCTATTGCCAGGGCAGATAAAGTCCAGGCCTTTATCGTGAGCCTGAAAAGCAATACTGCTACCAAGTTCATGTAATAATAAGCCTAAATTAAATTCAAGTGGTTCAAGATCTAACATACCCGCTTCAATTTTGGAGAAATCTAGAATATCGTTAATGATAATTAATAAAGATTCAGCACTGTATTTTACGGTCGAAGCAAAGTTAATTTGTTCTTGGGTTAATTCGGTATCAAGTAAAAGGTTGGTCATTCCTATTACGCCATTCATTGGTGTACGGATCTCGTGACTCATGTTTGCTAAAAATTCATTTTTCGACTCATTTGCAACTTCCGCTTGTTTTTTTGCTTCAGCTAAACGTGATATGGCTTCTTTTTGATGGGTAATGTCTGTTCGTACTGAAATGTAACCGGTCAGTTTATTTTCATTGTTGTAGAATGGAACTATAGTTGTATCAACCCAAAAGCGTTCGCCAGCTTTAGTTTTATTGCAAATTTCACCATTCCAATGACCACCTTTTGAAACAATCAAGTACATGCCGCGCCAAAAGGAAGAAGGGTGCTGCCCCGACTTTAGTAAACTATGATTTCTACCTATTAGTTCTTGTTGAGTATAGCCACTAACCGCGCAAAACTTGTCGTTTGCATAGACTATATTTCCTTTGATATCTGAAACTGAAACGAGCGAATGTACGTCCATTGCTTTTTTCTGAGCGGCTAAATCACGTTGTGTCGCAATTAATTGCTGTTCATTTTCTTGGCGAATAGACACTTCTTTCTTTAGACGGCGGTTCATTCGATAAAAGAAGAAAATAATCACGATTAAACAGGCGAGGGTTGGTAGCGACCAAAAAAGAATCGTCGTGATATTTGCACCTGATTGCACATGAATAGATAACCAATTATTTGCGATGGCGGCACGTTGCTTTTCTGACATAGATAGAAACGTTTTATTTAAAATAGGGATCAGAGGTTCAAGCCCTTTACGAACCGCCATGGTTAACTCAAGTCTGTATGGGGTAAATGCCGTGATGATAATATCGTTGATTTTATTTTTATTGATTTGATAATTAATAGCGGCAATAGAGTCCATAAAGGCATCTATTTTCCCCGTTTGCAATAGCTTTAATCCTTCTTCAACAGATTTAACACTGACTAATTCTATATTAGGATACTGTTGTTGAATAAGTTCGTCATAGACATAATCGGTGATTAACCCAAGTTTTTTACCGGCTAGTGAGCTTAGACTTTCGGCATAAAACGCATTCGCTTTACTGACTAGTACCAAGGATATTTCAAAATAAGGGTTTGTAAAGTTGATGTTTTTAGCTCTTTCGTCGGTATAAAAAATAGCCGGCATTACATCTATTTTACCTTGTTTAAACTCGTCAAAAGCTTGTGACCAAGACAACTTTTTTTGAGGAGATAAATTTACTTTAAGAAGAGATTCAGCATGCTTGATATAATCAGCTGAAATACCACTGTAGTTACCTTTATTATCATAAAATTCAAAAGGGGCCCAATTTACGTCAACTCCTAAACTGAATTGGTTATTTTCAGATAACCATCGGTTTTCTTCATCGGTTAATAATGGAACATGCGGTAATGAATCAAAAAATGGCTTTAGGGTAGGGAACCACTGCTTTTCTAACGCCACGACTTTTTCGACGGGAATACTGTCGATGCCTTTATTTATTTTTGATAATAATGTTGGTTGTCCTTTTGCTATTAAGCCATAAACATTGTTAGATAATATTACTTCATCTGAAATAACGAAAACGCCACTAACCCCCATTTTTGCTAATTCTGCCATGGCATGGGGTAATTCAGCGATAACACCTTGAACTTCATTGTTGGTATCAGCTAATAAGCGGGTGATCGCCTGATTAAAGTTTTCGTGTTGAACAAAGTCAATATTGGGATATTTCTTTTGCACATAAGCTTCTTGAAAACTCAGGCGTTTAGTTGATATTTTTATTCCATCAAGTTCACTGAGTTTCGTGGATTTATCAAAAGTTCTTTTGTAAATAACGCCGGTCTGAACATTATGAATAGGTGAAGTAAAGTCTAACCACTGTTCTCGCTCATTATTTTTAAATAACCCTGCGTGCAAGGTGTTTTTTTGTTTGGTTAATTGCAAACCTTCTTCAAGAGAAAGCAATGATATTTTAATCGGGATATTGTTAGTTGTTGCCCATAATTGCCAAAACTCAACATACAGCCCACTTGGAGAGCCATTGGGTAACCTAAAACTAAAAGGAAAATTGTTTTCTAGGGCAATGATATGTAAAGGAATATTGTCTTTGTTTGTTTCTTCTTCTGCTAATACGTTAAGGCTGCATAAATAGGCAGCAATGAAAAAACAATAGAGGTAAGTTCTTAAATTCATAATACTCATATTAGTATAACTAAAGACAATAGTTTATTTTTAGTTTGTTTTTTAATGTATTAGCTATATTTTTAACATAAGTTTAATGTGAAAAACATAATTTAAATTTTTATCATTAGTGCGATTTGAAGGTAAGACAAAAAGAAAACTGTGATGCCTTTGTTATTTTTTAGTGTTATTCGAGGTTATATTTTTAAGTCCAATTTAATATAAAAAAATGACGTGAAGCTATAAAGCGTATGATAAAATTGGCGCATACTGTTAAGTTAAAAAGAAAAATGATCACAGATGTCGACTCAGGAATTATTAACGCCAATTTTATCTTTTCTAAAATGTCCAACCCCGCAAGCGTGGATTGATGAAGCGATAAAGAAAGAAAATTTAGCCATAATTTTAATTGATCACTTAATTTGTGAGTTAAAGGCTGCGCAAAGTGCAATGTTTTTAATTCGTAAATATGCGGTTGATAAAGAAAGTGCGAACGCCTTGTTAGCGTGGCTTGAACCTTTTGAGACGTTTATTTATAAACGGGAAGGGGATTGGCGGGAATTACCATTGAAAAACAAATTAACCAAAGCGGTGATCCCAAAGTCAGATTCAAAATACGGTCAAGATCTCATCGATAAAATGGTGGTGTTAATCAAAGAAGAGTTACATCATTTTTATCAAGTGTTAGAAATTATGGATGAGTATGGTGTTGAATATAGAAGTATTACGCCATGTCGCTACGCAAAAGGCATGCTGCGCAATGTGAAAACTTTTGAGCCTGACGCATTAGTTGACAAGTTAATCGTCGGCGCTTTTATCGAAGCGCGTTCTTGTGAGCGGTTTGCAATGTTAGCACCGCATGTTGATAAACGATTAGGAGATTTTTATCTCTCTTTATTGCGCAGTGAAGCAAGACATTATCAAGATTATTTAACTTTAGCAGAAGAAATATCAGGACAAGATATTTCTGAACGCATACAATTTTTTGCGGAAATAGAAGCCGATTTAATTTCTTCTCCAGACAATGATTTTAAGTTTCATAGTGGCTCACCTGCTTGAACTTTGCCACATGTTCGCATTTTTTCTAAGTTCTGTTTATTATCTTAAAGGATTGAACAGAACCGCTTGCCTTTTTACCGCTGATATAAAAATAAAATAGGGAATGAATACATGAAAATAGCACTAACCTTAGTTGCATTAGGTCTCTTAACAGCCTGCCAGCCTAATTCTACCTCACAAGACACTAGCAAAGCTTCAACTGCCAAGGAAATATCAAGCATTGAGGAAGTTTCGCTTTCGGAAAGTGAACGTTTAAATGAATGGTTTGCCGTTAAATATGAAGAAAGTTTGCAAATGAGCCCAATGATGTTGACGTTTTTAGGGCGAAAAGAAAAGTATGATCAAGTTGATGATATGTCAGAAGCGGCAGAAAAAAAGCAACTAGAGTGGCAAGCACAAACGGTAAAAGATTTAAAAAGTCAGTTTGATTTTGAAAAGTTAGATGATGAAGCTAAAACTTCTTATGGCGTTTGGTTACACCAATATGAGCAAGCGTTAGCGGGTCAAAAGTATAAACATAATCAATATATATTCACCCAGTTTAATGGTGTTCAGGCATTTGCCGCACAATTTCTGATCAATTTTCATAAAGTAGAAAATGAACAGGATATGATAGCGTATAATAAGCGTATATCTGGCGTGGCCAAGGCAATTGAACAATTATTAGCTCGAGCTAAAGTCAATGCTAGTCAAGGTGTTAGACCTCCTCGTTTTGCCTATCAAGGAGTTATTGAGCAAGCAAATAATTTAATTGATGGTGCACCTTTTGTCGAAAGTGATAACGATGTGCCTTTATGGGCTGATGCGCAAAGAAAAATTGCTAGTTTAGTTGCAAGTAACAAGATAGATGATAAACGTGCTGCAGAACTTAAAGAGCAAGCAAAATCAGCATTAAATAATAGTTTCTTGCCAAGTTATCAAGCACTCATTGCCTGGTTCAAAAAAGATTTAGCCAATACCGATGCTAACTCAAAAGGGGTGTCGAGTCAGCCTAATGGTGATAACTTTTATAATTTCATGTTAAAAGCTTCAACGACGACCGACTTAACTTCTGATGAAATTCATAGTTTAGGGCTCTCAGAAGTTGCTCGTATTACAACTGAAATGAATGCAATTAAAGACAAAGTAGCTTTTGAAGGAGATTTACAAGACTTCTTTACTTTCATTAAAACTGATGAGCAGTTTTTCTTCGCTAATACAGATGAAGGAAGGTTGGGTTATATTAGCGAAACCGAAAAACACTTAGCGGAAATTAATCAACAACTACCAAATTTTTTCGGTATTTTGCCTAAAGCTGAATTAGTGGTAAAACGTGTAGAGCCTTTTAGAGAGCAAGATGGGGCTGCACAACATTACTTTCCTGGTACCCCCGACGGTTCAAGACCCGGTGTTTACTATGCGCATCTTTCAGATATGAGTGCAATGCCAAAAAATGAAATGGAAGGGGTGGCTTATCATGAAGGTAATCCAGGCCATCATATGCAAATTTCTATTGCGCAAGAGCTAACCTCAATCCCTCAATTTAGAACACAAGCTAACTTTACTGCTTATAGTGAAGGCTGGGGGTTATATGCCGAACTATTAGCCAAAGAAATGGGGGGCTATCAAGACCCTTATTCTGATTTTGGCCGATTAGTCAATGAAATGTGGCGTGCAGTAAGGTTGGTTGTTGATACAGGTTTGCATGCCAAAGGTTGGACTGAACAACAAGCGATTGAATATTTTAAAGAAAAAACACCTATTGCTGAAGAAGCGATTGTTTCTGAAGTTAGACGTTATCTTGTATTACCAGGACAAGCGACGTCATATAAAATAGGTATGTTAAAAATAATGGAATTGAGAGCACTTGCAGAAAAAATGTTAGGTGACAAATTTGATATTAGAGGTTTTCACGATACCGTATTAAGTGGTGGTGCTTTGCCATTATCAGCATTGGAGCTACGTGTTTCCAATTGGATCGATAGCATGAAAACAAGCTGATTTTATTGTTAACTTGATAAATAAATCATACGGTTACTTGTGATTTCATAGCTAAGTGTAAAAAAGTCAGCGTAATTGCTGACTTTTTTGTTGCGATAAATAACCGTGTTTTGCATTAACACCTATAAAACTACACAACAGTTTCTTCCCGCGTGTTTCGCTTGATAGAGCGCAGAATCAGCCAATTCAAATACTGACTTCCAATTTTGATACTCTTGATATTCAGCGATACCAGCTGAGATGGAAATAGAGGGTAAATAGGTATTCGAATTTTTCTTCTTTAATTTCAAATTTGTAATAGCAATTCGAATTTTCTCGGCAATGTTTCTAGCTTCTTCTTTAGTTTTATTAGCTAATACCACCATAAACTCTTCACCACCAAAGCGTACAGCAAAGTCATCTGCACTAATATGTTCTTCAATGGTAGTGGCGACTCTTTGAATGACTTTATCACCAATAGTATGCCCGAAATCATCATTGAATTTCTTGAAATGATCAATATCAATTGAAACAGAACTATGTGTGCTTTCAAGTGTTAAATCTTTCAGTTTTTCTTCACAGCCTCGACGATTGTATAACCCCGTAAGTGAGTCTCGCATGGCTTCTTCTCGAGAGGCTTTTAATTGTGACTTCAATTGATTCACTTGCTTATAAGTTTTTTCAAGCTCACAGGCCAGCTCGCTATGCTGTTGTTGGGAATCTATTAAAGTGGAATTGATAAAATTCACTAGCGGTTTTAATGAATTGGCTTGATCAGAATTTGCGAGTACGCGATCCGCTTTTTTGAAATTTTTGGTGATTTGTTCGCCATTTATCGCTTGGCGCTCTAACTGTTCTATTGTAGATGTTAAAGTGTTTTCAAAAGGGGTAAAAAATACTTTTTCAACATCTTCAGAATTTGAAAAAAACTCGAGAAAGATTGATTCAATAAATACGGCGTCTAATGAGCCATTCCAACTGATATATTCATCAAGTAAAAGATTCATTTTTTCATCTTTTTTCGATAAATAATAATAAATGACGGAAAAATTTATTGGTGTAGGCGCCACTTCATAATTACTGAGGAACTTAATTGTTTCTTCACTAAGTTTGACAGCAGAGGGATAAGTATCTTGAGTATTCATTTCTCTTCCTTAAAAATAACTCTAACTTTGGCAACAAACGATAAAATTATTACCGATAACAGTTAACATTTATAAGCGACAACCAAACTCTATAAAAATGATTGAACGGATCATTTACATTGTTGGTAAGGAAGAATGGATACTATGAGTAATGCTAAGTATGAGCGTAACTTCCTTATATACTCGTTTTGCTATTAATTAATTTTTAACAACTCACTAACTTACTAATAGCATTTTTATAGTCTAGATGAATTTTGTCGTTAGGTAAATTATACTTTTGTATAAAAATGAAAAGCTTGTGCGTTTAGGTTATATGTACAACAGGATACGCATTATTGTGAATCATTTCGTCTTTATAGTGGGTTATACAACAGTTCTTTTTTTTGAGGTGTTACTTTAAGCCAAGCCCCTTGTTCGTACCAATCACCAAGAACAATTCTTTGAGCTGGGAGACTATTAGCGGTTAGTTGATGCGTGTCAGGTCGGTGGGTATGTCCATGGATTAACACTTGAGATTGATATTGCTCTAGGCATGTCACCACTTCAGATTCAGTAACATCCATAATATCTTGTGATTTAATCGCGGTAGCGGCAGCGCTTTGCGAGCGGTAGTTTTCTGCTATTTTTCTTCGCACAAACAAGGGTAAACTTTTAATGATTGCTTGCCACCACCACGAACGAGACTTTCTTCGAAATGCTTGATAGTCGACATCTCGTGTGCATAAAGTATCACCATGCATGATAACTACGGGTTCACCATATAAATCGATTAAAGTGACTTCCGGTAAAAGCGTCATGCCTGACATTTTCGCGTAGCGTTTTCCTAACAAGAAATCGCGATTACCATGTATGTAAAAAATAGGAATATTTTTATCGGCAAGGCTTTTTAGGGCGGCAGCAATTTCATGAATAAAATCGCTCGTATCATCATCGCCAATCCAATATTCAAATAAATCGCCGAGAATATATAAAGCTTCAGCGTTTACCGCTTCGTTTTTTAAAAATGATAAAAAACAGGCCGTAATATCAGGCCTGTTTTGTGCTAAATGTAAATCAGCTATGAAATAAGTCACGGCTGATTTATCAGGTGTTGTCATGATACTTATTCTACAATCGTGCTTTCAATCAGAATTTCTTCTTTTGGTACGTCATCATGATGACCTAAACGACCAGTATCAACTAAGGTCATTTTATCAACGATGTCCATGCCTTCTACCACTTCACCAAAAACACAGTAACCCCAACCTTGTACAGACTCGTTTTTAAAATCTAAAAAGTTATTATCCACTAAGTTTATAAAAAATTGAGCCGATGCTGAATGTGGATCTTGTGTACGAGCCATCGCTAACGTACCACGTTTATTGCTTAAACCATTACTTGCTTCGTTCTCTATCGATTCACGGGTTTCTTTTTCGCCCATACCTGATGAAAACCCACCGCCTTGCGCCATAAAGCCTTTGATCACTCGATGGAAAATAGTGCCGTTATAAAAGCCATCTTCAGCATATTGTTGAAAGTTTTTAGCGGTGATGGGGGCTTTGTCAAAATCTAATTCAATTTTGATATCACCTAGTGTCGTTTTAAATGTGATCATTTTAATGTACTCATAAGAAATAATGTGGGAATTGTAACCTAAAGCAAGAATCTGTAAAGGGAAGTGATGACCATAGTTAATAGTTCGGGTACAATTATCGAAAATTTTATCTCAAATTATTCTTTTCAATTCGGAGTCAGACAACCTCATGTTACAGATATACAATACTTTAACCCGTAAAAAGGAAATTTTTACACCAATTCAACCCGGTAAAGTAGGTTTGTATGTTTGTGGTTGTACTGTTTATGACTTATGTCATATTGGTCACGCGAGAACTTATATTAGTTTTGATAATATTGCCCGTTATCTGCGTTTTTCTGGTTACGACGTTAATTACATTCGCAATATAACGGATGTTGAAGATAAAATTATCAATCGTGCCATTGAGAATAATGAAACAACCGAGCAATTAACCGAACGTACTATTGCTGCAATGCATGAAGATTTTGATGCATTAAATATGGCTCGCCCTAATCTTGAGCCGCGCGTGACAACTCATATGCCAGAGATCATTGAAATGATCGAAACGTTAATCGCCAAAAAACATGCTTACATAGCTGGCGATAATGAACAAGGCGATGTGTTATTTGATGTTTCAAGCTATGCAGATTACGGCAAACTCAGTGGCCAAAATTTAGAGCAACTACAATCAGGTTCTCGTGTTGAAGTCGATGAAACAAAACGTAATCCTATGGATTTTGTTTTATGGAAATCGGCAAAACCAGAAGAGCCAAGTTGGGATTCTCCATGGGGAGCTGGTCGTCCCGGTTGGCACATCGAATGTTCGGCAATGAATGCCAAAGTGTTAGGTAAACATTTCGATATTCATGGTGGTGGCTCAGATTTACAATTCCCGCATCACGAAAATGAAGTAGCACAAAGTTGTTGTGCACTTGATACCCCTTACGTGAATTATTGGATTCACACGGGGATGGTGCAGGTTGACCAAGAGAAAATGTCTAAATCTCTTGGTAACTTTTTTACCATTCGTGATGTATTGAAACAGTATGATGCAGAAACCACACGTTTCTTTTTAACCACGGGGCATTACCGTAGCCAACTAAATTATTCTACGGAAAATTTAGAGCAAGCACGTGCATCTGTTGAACGTATATATACCGCATTACGTGATGTTGATGTACCAACAGGTTTTCAACTTGATAAATCATCACCGCATGCTTTGGCGTTTATCAAAGCAATGGATGATGACTTTAATACACCGCAAGCATTGTCAGTGTTATTTGATTTAGCTAAGCAGCTTAATCATGCAAAAAGTTTAATAGCGAAAAATGAACTCAGTTCTAATGAAAGTGTATATCTTGCTGGTAACTTAAAAGCATTAGGAAACATTTTAGGTCTATTTCAACTAGATCCTGCTAGCTTTCTTCAAGGCGGTGGTGATAATGATGAGGTTGCAGAAATTGAAGCCTTAATTAAGCAGCGAAATGATGCTAGAGCTAATAAAGATTGGGCTAGCGCTGATGATGCGCGCGATAAACTAAAAGCGTTGAACGTTATTTTAGAAGACAGCGCAGGAAAAACCACCTGGCGTAAAGCGTAGTCATTATTTATTGAAGGTTAATTATAAGTAATAAAAAACCAGCAATATGCTGGTTTTTTTATGAGGTTAATTTAGATTTAGTGGCGGCGACTAACTATGGAATTTTTCACAAGCTATTAACGTGTTTTCAATTAAGCTAGCTACTGTCATCGGGCCAACACCTCCTGGAACTGGGGTAATAAAAGAGGCTCTTTCTTTCGCGACATCAAAATCAACATCACCAACTAGTTTTCCATTGTCTAAACGATTAATACCGACATCGATAACAATTGCACCTTCTTTTATCCATTCGCCAGGAATGAATTTAGGTTTACCGACGGCAACCACGATTAAATCAGCATTACGTACTTTTTCTTCTAAGTTTTTAGTGAAACGATGTGTCGTAGTAATGGTGCAACCAGCCAATAATAATTCTAAGGTCATCGGGCGGCCAACAATATTTGATGCACCAATGACTAGAGCGTCTAAACCATGAGGCTTCACTCCGGTAGATTGAATTAACGTCATAATGCCTTTAGGCGTACAAGGTCTTAATCCTGGTAAACGTAAGGCAAGCTTGCCAACATTAGAAGGATGAAAACCATCAACATCTTTATTGGGAGCAATATGCTCAATCACTAAATTTGCATCTAAACCAACAGGTAGGGGGAGTTGTACAAGAATTCCGTCAATCTCATCATCATTATTTAATGTGGATACAAGATCTAATAACTCTGCTTCTGTTGTAGATGCCGGCAAATCATAAGACCGAGAAACAAAACCTACTTCTTCACAAGCGCGACGTTTGCTGCCGACATACACTTCTGAAGCAGGATCACTACCGACTAAAATAACGGCTAAACCCGGAGCTCTTAAACCTTGTGCTACTCGTGCACTAACTTTTTCTTTAACCGAAGTTCTTAATTGTTGAGCGATGGCTTTGCCATCAATAAGTGATGCAGTCATAATTCCTAAGGTGTCGATATGAAAAAACAACGCATTTTCTCATAAATTCAATCGTAGGTGTAGGTGAATTTTTTGATATGTTATAGATATTGGTTATCATCTTTGAGGTAAAAGTTAATTCGTCTATTATTTAGTTGTTAGTATTAATAATAACCAAATAGTTTCACGATAAGTAAAGGTTGCTGTAAAAGTGAGCGAACGGACATTTATTTGTAAAAAACGTTTGACGCAGAACAGCCAACTAGGTAATATCCGCACCCGTTGAAAGCAAGCATGTTTTAAAGTTTGTGATTATACGAATGTCGGTGATTAGCGCAGCTTGGTAGCGCACTTGGTTTGGGTCCAAGGGGTCGCAAGTTCGAATCTTGCATCACCGACCACTTTCTTTTTTTATAAAAAGTTGAAAGTAACCTGTTATAAGGTACTGTGCGCCCTTAGCTCAGCTGGATAGAGCAACGCCCTTCTAAGGCGTGGGTCAAAGGTTCGAATCCTTTAGGGCGTGCCATATAACACAGGCGTGCCAAAGAAATTATGGTGGCTATAGCTCAGTTGGTAGAGCCCCGGATTGTGATTCCGGTTGTCGTGGGTTCAAGTCCCATTAGCCACCCCATTTTTCTTCTACCTTCGATGAAAAATAGAATATATCGGTGATTAGCGCAGCTTGGTAGCGCACTTGGTTTGGGTCCAAGGGGTCGCAAGTTCGAATCTTGCATCACCGACCACTTCTACAAAGTTTATCTCAACATTATCCTGATTAAATACAATAG